>NZ_FSRH01000008.1 GCF_900141635.1 Peptoclostridium litorale DSM 5388
GAGGGTTCTCGTATACCAATAATGCTTTTAAAAGCAAGATTAAAAACGCAGGAATGATCCAAAGTATGTCACGTGTTGGCAAATGCATCGACAATGGTCCTATGGAAGGATTCTTTGGCATTCTAAAGTCTGAAATGTTCTATGGGAAAATCTTTAAATCGCTTGATGATTTAGTTGATAAAATCAAGGAATACATAGTATTTTACAATGAAAGACGATTTCAAAAAAGACTAAAGTGCTTAGCTCCGATAGAATATCGGAACAAAGCACTTATAGCATAAATTTTTATTTAATTATCTGTCTACTTGACAAGGGTCAGTTCAGAAGAGGTTCCTTTAATTCTCTTTTTGTTCTTTTTATTTTATAGTTTTAGATATTTTAGCAATTAGCTGTAATGGGATATCTTCATTAAATCCTGAGACAAAACTTATAACAACCATGGCAGCAACATTATCTTTAAATGCTCCTAGCATAAGATCGGATAGAATAATTGTGTAAATAAGAATTCCGCTTAAAGAAGATTGAATAAAAGCTATGAAACCTTGGCGAATGGGATAAACTGTAGTTAAATCAACATTTTTGTATATATTTCTCAAATGATACAAAAGACTTCCTAAAGCGCTAAATTCGACACAATATAAACCGTTTTTCAAAAGACTTTCTAAATTATTAAATTTAAAAGAAATTGAACCGTCTTTTGATAGTGTGACAAGTGGAAGTTTATCGAAATATGCTAAAAGGGTAAAAATAGTTAATAATCCTGTACATAATCCTGCGCTTGTAAGAAAGTTGAGTGAATCTTTTTTTATGGATATGCTTTTGGGTGGATTTGCAATTTTTTTCAAGATAGAGCAAGCTATTTCATCATATCCACGAATTTCTTTTACAACTGCATCTGCAATCCTTTGCCGGATAAAGCTATTTTCTTTTTTATTTTCGAAATTCAAAGCATCAATATCAGCTAAGAGTTGCTCGAACTCAGGTGAAAAGGTTATTCCTGAATCTTCACCTTCGTGAAATTGTGCATCTATATAGTCGCCCTCTGCAAAATATAATATGTAACGATTTTCAACATGATCAATGATTTCTTCGATTGTTCGGCCGCTAGTATCTTTGGCACCTTTTTTATATGCGTCGAAATTATAACTCATTATTCTTTATTGTCATCCGATCGTGTATTTTGGTCTTGTTTTTTCTTTTCTTTTTTCCTTTTCAATGAAAATTTCTCGATTTTCTCATGTTTAGACATTTTTTCGTTGTTGTTTTCTGACATTTAGTCCTCCGAAGTTTAATTATTTTTTGGCGGGTTTGAATTTTGAGGGGGCTTTTTCACTTCCACTTTTCTCTTAAGAGCTTTATCTTCTCTGTTGGAAATTGTTTTTTTTGAATAACTATTATTTTCTGACATTTTAAAATCTCCCTTCTTCAGAAATATTATTTCATATAGAAAATTATTTAAATTTTGCCCTAAGGTCAGGGTGAATCGTCACATTTAGTATATATAGTACTATATACTAAGTCAATCCTTTAATACAATTTTTATCCTTTTTTGGGCATGGTAACAAAAAATTTTGAAGCCTAATTCAAGGACTTTCTAATCCGCGATATATCACATTTACAGATGGTTTTAAATATACGAATGCAACCTATGATATACTTATATGGTAAATATACCAAATACCAAAACCGGAATATGATTCCAGTATGGGATACTATTATTAGCGATAATGCTTATGAAATGGGCTAGAGCAAGAAAGATGCATCCCGCGCGGCAAATGGATTTTATTTAAAGCAATAGGGGTGCATTCGGAAGAAGGCATGTAGATACTTGATCATAAGCCCTTTGAGTTTATGCGGAATAGCATGTAAATGAATAACTCAATAAAAGTAGGATTCAGTCAGTAGTTCGGTTAGGAGGACGAAAAGATGAATAAAAATAAAGCTTTTTTGGTGACGGTTAGTGAAAATGATTGTGGTCAACGCCCTTTGCCATTTTGCATAAATGATCTTAATACAATGGAATATGCAATTAGCAATGGATTGAATATTGAGGCTTCACAAATAAAAAAAATGGGTAGCACAGGTAGGGTTAGTCAACGAAAATTTGAAGATGGTTTTATAGAATTTTGCAAAGAAACAAACGAAGATGAAAATTTAATCCTATATTTTTCAGGCCATGGAGGCATAATCGAAGGAAAGCATAGGTTGCTATTTTCAGATGGTTTGATAGATACAGATTTAATTATTAGAGTTCTAGAAAATTCTAGGGCTAAATCAAAAATAGTAATTCTAGACTGTTGTTATGCAGGTGGTGTAGAAAATAACAGACAGATAGAATTAAAATTCGAGGACACCGTAAGAAATTTCAACGGAAGCGGGATAGCAATATTTGCATCTAGTTTATCGAATGAAGTTTCATATGGCCATCCAGAGAAAGGGGACATTAGCCTATTTACTCATTTTATTTCAAATGCAATTATGGATAAGTATATTATTCGTGAGGGAGTGAAAACACTCCGAGACATCAAAGAATTAACATTATTTTATCACCATGCTTGGATGACAAGGACAAATAATAAATACAAGCAACAACCTATATTCATGTCGAATATCGGGGGAACGATTCGCTTTAAGGTTGCAGAGTACACTCCGTATATTCCAGGAGATTATAACTTTGAATGTGATGACTATATCATTGTAACTGTTGAGCCCTCGCATTTCGGGATAACTAAAAGGTATGCCGTAAAAGTAATACTTAAAAAAGCATGCGAATTGAAAGAACTGTCTAGAATAACAAAGGACATTGTTAGTCGTGTTCGAGGCCTCGAAATCTATTCAAATGACAAATCAAAAAGAATTCTAAAAGGGAAAAAAGCTGAAATCGTATGGATTTATTTCGCTAGAGACGAAGTTGATCTAAATGGTAATTTCTTATGCAGAGCAACTTGGGTGGAGGATGGCCAAGATAAAGACCATTGGTATAGACTGAATGATGGAGCGCTGATTCAAGATGACATACACTTTAGCTTTAGCACATTTTACTCATCCCTTAAATCATTTATTGAAAATAATACTGGATCGGCGATAGAAGTTAAGAATGAGATTAAAAAAATCAGAGTAAACATGGTGAATGAATTCGAAAAAATTCTTAGCAACTTTGAAAAGTTTAATGCTGGAATTTATACTGAACTTAAATTCTGTGAACGAATAAAAAAATCTCTTGAGTTGATTGATAAAGAGTATTTCAAATCAACAGATTTAGATATTGCACCACTAGAAATTAAAGAATGGGACCAAGCACATCAAAACCTATTTGCCACTATCCATGATATTACATTGTATTGGGGCAAGAGTTCGAATAACACACGGTCTTTAGATAATAGAAAAAAATTAACCAAAATGCTGGAACAAAGATACCACAAGGATATATTTACTATTGGTGAAATTGAGAAATCACAACAATCAAGTCTTTAAAATAGTATACAGATGTATACCCGACCAGCTTAGGCTGGTCTTTTCTCATGGACATAGATAGTGTCCAAATACCACCAAATCGATTGTAGGAGCTGACTGTTTTTCGAGTTTAAAAAAATAAAGGCGAAATAATCATTCGGAAAACATAGTAAGGAGCAGGCTAACTATTAGCCTTTATTTATTAGATTATTAATACTTAAATACACAGCATATTACATTGTTGCTTTATCGCTGTTAAAAAAACAAACCCTTTCGTGCCAAAAATTGTACCCGGAAATTCGAAGTTGGAGTATACTGGTAAGAGTAAAGGGGGTAATAGGGGTGTTAAAGAAATGGAGTAATCGAGATTGGTTTTGGTTATGTGGAGTATTAATACTTGGTTGGATTGTAAGTCTGTCAATTAAATTAGCTGATAACGGGGAAATAATCAATTTGATATCTCTCGTAGGCAGCGGTGTTTCCATTGCTTTGGCAGTAGTAGCAATTATATACGCATTTAACCAATCTACTCAATCAAATATTCAGAATAAAAGTTTTGAAACAATGATTCGGGGAATTGAAAACGAACTAATAAGAGTGAATTCAACAAAACATGAGTTAATCAAACTAGAAAATGATGCAGATAAAAAAGAAAGTGAAGATTTATCGAAGGTTTTGGCTTTGATTGAAAAAAAAGAACTCGAACCAGCAAAAAAAGCTTTGGGAAATATCGAAAGTGAAAAAGAAATAAGAGAGCAAAGAAGAAAGGAACTTATAGATAAGATAGATAAAATGGATGAATCTTTTTTTCTTAAGACATCTCTAACTGCAACTCCTATGCAGTTTGAAAATTTGGCAAAAGGATTAGCGAAGGCAGCTGAACTTCTCGAGGGTATGAATGAAGAACAAAGAAAGTCCTTTTTTATGAAGTACAATGATAGGGTATAGTGTATATACATATACTGTGGGGTGCAATTAACCGGAAATTATTCTGCACAATGCTTTACTACGCGAATATCCTTAAGCTTCCGCAGGCGCGTAGCGGATATAAATGGCCTATACTGAAAGATGTCGTTGATTATCTTGGCATCCGGAAGGAGTTGAAAGAAAGGATGTTGGATATATGGGGCCGCGAGGCTATGTGCCATGATGCCCGTACCGATGTAATCGGAACACATCCGGCGTATTTAGAATGTTGTAAAAATCAAGTGCAATATTGATATATGATGGATCAAATGATTTATATGGGTACTTTTTCCCGTCAAACACATGGGTAATTTTTTTGATTTTCTACCCATGTGTTTGACGGGAAAAAGTAAAGATTTCAAAAAAATAAGACCATGTTTTTTAGCACGGTCTTATTTTTCATGTAAATACCTTATATGTTCTCATTTAACTATATCAGCGGTATCCGAAGAGACTGCTGCATCAAGATTTAAATACCTTAATTATATGTTTTCATTTGACTACATAATATACCTTTTTTTCGAAAAAATCAAGCTAGAATGACCACTTTTCCTCATACTCTTCTCTAATTTCATCTCGAATCGACTGGTGCTTAAAAAAATCAGTCCATGTCATAGTTCCGCTTTATTATTATGAAAAAATTATACTTATCATTAGATATATATCAGTAACTCCATATTGCTCATATCCGAGTAATGGGAAAATCGTATATTTCGCCTTTTATGTAAATATCCTTAAGATATATTTCCGCACTAGCTCTTTCCATAGCAGTTCTTATAGTTCCAGTGCTCATAGTTTTGCTCCATGTCGACATTTCTCCATACATTGTTTTTGACATTCAATTCACGCCCTAGAAAGATAAATATAGTAAAAATGGCATTTTATTGTAAGGGGTTCGGGAAAGTGGTATTATCGAATGTAGTGTATATTACTAATTTTTCAAAATATAGGAGGGGCATATGACTAGATATGAAGATTTTATGAAAAATGAAGAAATTAGAGAGTTTTGGAACAGCAACTTGAATAATCGTTGTATATGTTTGCCAAAAGGAAATTTATATCATTATACATCTGCTAATGTTCTAGCAAGTATCATGCAGAATCAAACTTTTTGGGTTACAAAATCAAACTTCATGAACGATTTATCGGAAATTGATTACGCTTCAAAATTATTTTTAGAAAGATTAGAATGCTCAAAATTGAATAAAGAAGATAGGCGAGAATTCAAAGAAAGTTTCGAAAGCGCGAGAGATAAAGGGCTGTTTGATAATATATATGTGTTCTGCTTATCGGGTAATCAAGATTCTTTACCTATGTGGAATTATTACGGTAAAAATGATGGTTATAATATAGGCGTATCACCTGAATTAGTGGCTGATCTTGCAAATTTAGAATATATAAAGAAAAAAACATTTAAAAATAGCAATTTTACCGAATCCGAAGGTAAAAAATGCGTAGAAATAAATACTCATGAAAAAGTAAGTTTTAAACATATCATTAAAGCTAACTATGTACTTTATGACAAAGATAAACAAATCAAAATATTTGATTTACTCTTGGAAGAAATCAATTTTTTAATAGAAAATGGAAAAGATGTAAAACAGATGCTAGATTTGCTTGTTGACTTTATACCTTTTATGAAGCATTCTAGTTATCATAATGAAGAAGAGTATAGGATTCTTATACAGTTAAAGCCGGCGGGGAGTAACCCTCTCAAATTGAATAAAATTCAAAAATATCGAGTTTTTAATGGTGCTTTAATTCCATATATATCCTTGAAACTTAATAACCCTGAATATTTTAAGAGTATAGGAATTGGTCCGTGTAATCTTAATAGTTTATCATTAGTAGGGATAGAAGATTTAGTAGCTACTTATCCGAGCAAACTAGAAATCGGGAAATCCAAAGTTCCTTCAAGGTTTTAGAATGTCTATATAGTATATAATTTATAACAAAAAGTATTTAAAAAGCCGGGGATTCCCCGGCTTCGCTATTTCACCTATAGTATTTTAGACATTCTTTTGAGTTCCCTTTCGCATTTCTGGCCACTTACCGCTCTGTCTTTCTGATTTATGCCTTATGTAAGCTTGCAGTGGATTATCATCGCCAGCTTTTCATTTTCTAGCGCAACTTCTAATACTTCATTCATCTTGTTTTGAGTTTTTCTGCAATGAGTTGCACAATAATATTACTATTGTGCGACATAAAAAAATTGCGACTCTAACCTTATATATATTTTCGCTACATTCGCAACCTTTTATATGATAATCCCGTACCTATAAGCAAAGAGGGAAACAAATTTGTAAGCAGTCCTAGTAAAGGTGTCTTAGGAATACCTAAAAGAAAATAAATCATAGTAAATGGAGTATGATAAGCATTGAATAGTATCCAATATATACTTAATTCTTCAGGTAGATTATGTGAAATTTTACCAGTCGCTAAAAAAGCATATGCCCATAACCCAGCTCCAATAATCACAATAATACTTCCAGTAAGAAAATCATATTTTTTATCTATATTAGTGTCTAAAAGCGTCCCCACATATACATAAGGGCTTATCAACACTATTGCTAAAGGGACTCTCATTACTATATTAGTAGTATATTTGCCAAGCGTAGGTGCAGTTCCAACAAATATTATTAAAATGATAAAAGAGACTCCTACAATAACTAAATGTAATAGTAGTGCTTTTACATTATTTTTCACTATTCAACCGCCCTCTAATTCGTAATATATTTCTATTGTGTAATTTTCTTATATAGAATATTGATTTTGTGTTAGCAACAATTATTACAATTACAGCTACATCCTGACTTTTCTTCTGTTTTTATCTCTTCAATGCCTAATATTTTATATGCTGCATGGCGAATGGCTTTTGCAGGAATATCTTCATATTCATTACCGTCATATGTTACTGTTCGGCAGTATGTCTTAGTTCCTAACAAAGTCGAGCAGGAATCACAATAATTCTCGGATACTTCTATATTCAGAATTTCTTCAATAGGAACTCCATTAAATAGAATACTGTTTGATTGTGTAGTTTGAGAATCATCCATCTTAGTTTCAATCAGTATAACTTCAATGCCTTTTGGATTTAAAGTTCTGTTCAATCTCTTTATTTCTTGAACCAGATTCTCACCTGTGTCATAACAACGGTCGCAAGTTTCCCCAGCGACAGCAAGGTGTTTCCATTCAATTTTAAGGATTTTCATTCATAATGCCCCCTCTTTAATTTATTGTATATTACTATTACGCCACCATCCTACCACATATAACAATAAACGGGAAGTAATTTGGAACGCATAATATATTACTATTAAGCATAAACAGGTCTTCTGTGCTTGAAATCTGCTATTTTAGTGTCTGAGCGAGCTGCACTGGAATGTACGATGAAATTTTTGCTTTTGATGGTATCCTTTTCATTCTTGAAAAATTGGAGCCACTTGAACCAGTAGAGGTAGTTCACGATATATTTTGTGGCAACACCTTTAAACCTAGCAATCCAGTTCTTAAGGCTGCTGTGGAACGCATTTATATGCTGTATGTGATATATACCCTCTTTATGCTTGCCTGACTTGATTTGCTGGTGCTCTATGCCAAGATTTTTAGCAAATTTTATGTAGCTTGGGTGAGAGTCCGTGCAAAGTATTGAGTCCTCTTCAATGCTGTCGTTAAACATTCTTTCAAGGTTGGAAGTCTTTATCCTGCCTTTGCAAGCAAGTTCAGCAAAGATGTTTCCAACGCGGTCAATCGCACAGACAACGCATACCAGCTCGTTAGATATTCCTCTTACATTTGACTGCTTTCCGCGCTTTCGGGACTTTCTAGGCATTTTAAAAGTGCTACTCTTCTTGTGATTACCCTTAAAGCTTTCTGCAAAATAAGTTTCATCCACTTCGACAATGCCGCCAACTATACCCTTCCCCATGAAAAGCCTTATGGCATCGAGTAGCTTATGCCTCCAGTAAAAAGCTGTAGGCAAGCTTATTCCGACATATTCAACGCATTTTCGTAGAGACAGGCCATTAATCATGCACTTCGCGTAGATGATCCATTTATTCATAGAACGCTTGCTTGAATATATTGGAGATCTTGTAAAGTCAGTAAAAGTTTTTTTGCAGTCGGGGTTCTTGCATATGTATCTTTGTCTGTATTCAAAAGAGTTACTTGGCTTATACTTGCCATTTCTTGATACTTCGTGGTGTCCGCAATGAGGGCAGACTTTCCCCTTTGAAAAACGGCTTTCCTTGATTTCATCGGCTACGCCGTCGATGTGGGCTCCAAAAGTAATCACTTGTTCAAAGAATTTGATTAATTTCTCTTTGTCCGAGGGACTTAGATTTTTGATATCGTCCATTACAGAAGCATATGAGGGCATAGTAAGAACTCCTTTCGAAACGAATATATGTTCTTATTATACCCTCACCCAACAAAAACTTCAAAAATATTAATTTTCAACAATAGTTTTAAACAGAGCCTATTTCATAATTCTTATAAGCATTGTCGTAGTCTCCTTTAATGAAATATATGTCGCCTAAAAAACCATACAATTCACCGTCTTCAGGATCGATTTCAATCTTTTCACTGCACAATTCAATTGCTTCTTCTAAATTCCCGCTTCTCATTAGCATTTCTATCTTTTCAAATGGGTGACTGTCAGCATTTGGAGTAATTACACCTTTAAGTCCGGTTTTTTCCATGTATTCATCCTTATCCTTATTGCCCATCAACATATTCAAGTATCTCTCAAGTAACTGCAAATTGTCAGGTTCTGAAAGCCCGCCTTTTGATATTGGTTTTATATGATCTATATGAAAGTCCCACCTTCTCTTGCTTTTGTA
The DNA here is from genome assembly GCF_900141635.1 of Peptoclostridium litorale DSM 5388. Classification (GTDB taxonomy): domain Bacteria; phylum Bacillota; class Clostridia; order Peptostreptococcales; family Peptostreptococcaceae; genus Peptoclostridium; species Peptoclostridium litorale. The sequence goes on from NZ_FSRH01000008.1 coordinate 9,261, forward strand.
TTTGTTTCCATTTACTATCTTTTTCATCCCACAACTTGCTAATATACTCTGCCTGTCCATATGGATCCATACGCTGGTAACAGATATATTCAGCTACTTTCTTAAGGTCATATTGATATTTTTCCTTGAATTCAATAAAAGCAGGCTTCTCTCCTTTGAATGCATAAAATCGAAGAATATCTTCAATGTCTTCCTTCCTATACCCGATTTCAATGTCAGCTTCGTCAAAATAATTGTCGAAAACATATTGAGTTAAATATTCTGTTTCATAATCGAGCAGATAATCTTTATCAGCTAGATTTTTTCTTCTGAATATTTCTTCTATATCATCTATCATGTTTTGATATATGCTTTTCAAATGACTATACACCATAACATCGCAAACTTTTTCAAGTGCTTGTTATAAGCTATAGACCTCGCTGTCATTTTAGGTTCTATGTCTTCTTTGACCATTTTCAGCAATATTTCCTTTGTCGCCATTATGTCATTCATTGCATTGTGGTCTGCTCTTGAGGATGTCTTGAAAGCCTTGCAAAGCATTTCGAGTCTGTGGTTTTCTAGCTTTGAATGAAATCTTCTTACGATATCAAGAGTATCAAAATAATCTGCAATCTGAGGTTCAGTCAATCCCAGCCTGCTCACCTGACTTTTCAATATATTCAAATCGTAGCCAATGTTGTGAGCAACCAACAGGGAATCTTTTATGAAGTCTAAAAAATCCTTCAGCACTGCATGGCTATCCTCCCCGTTCTTTTTCAGAAAATCGTCGCTGAATCCATGTACTATTTCCGAATCTCCCACTGGCATTTTGGGCTTTAGAAATCTTTCAAATTTTCCAACCTCATTCCCTGCTATGTCAATTTTCACAACTGCTATCTGAATTATTTCGTCCTTTAATGTGTCTAGTCCCGTTGCCTTGACATCAAATACTACCACATTTCCTTTATGCAAATTACTGACAAGAGGCTGGTACGGGTCCTTATAGCTGTGAGTATTCTCATCCACCATGTCAATAAGCCTTAACCCGAGATTGCTACTGGTCTCCTCGTCAAAAAAATCAATTGTTCTCCTTCCAATTCCGCCTGCAAACCTCAGCAAAATCCTTTTCAAGCTGTTGTTGTCGTATTTATTCGATATGAATTTCAAGTATGCCAAAATATCCTTTATCTCCTGTCTCCTAAAGAACTTAAATTCATCCACCAAGAAGAACGGAATCTGTTCTTTGCGTGATAGTTTAGAATTTCTATTATCAAATACTTCGCTTAATGCAATATTGACTCTGTTATTGCGTGTCAGCACGGCTATCTTGTGATCTTCGTCGGCTTTCAGTCTTTTTATCCTTTCAAATATATAGTCTGATAATAGTCCCCGCAAATCATCACATTGTTATTCGAAAAAAGTTTTGATATTATTTTATACTCCCTGGTGCTCGTGTCTTGTACCTCGTCTATGTGTATATATTTGTATCTATTGCTCCAAATACTCTTTGTATTATGGTCCTTCAGCAAATCGTATGCATTTATCAGCAAGTCATTGAAGTCCAGCGCATGTCTTTCGCTTAAAATTGAGTTGTACTCTTCTATAAGGATGTGACCTTCTCCCAATATAGAATTATATAATTCATAATCTATGCAGTAGTTCTCGTCCTTACAACAATCCTTTAGCTTGTCTCTGTGGTTTTTATCTAGACTAGTAATTATTCTTTTATAATCAGTTGTATCCAAATCAATGCATAAAGGCTTTATCAGGTCTATGATTTTTTGAATTGAAGCTGCACTAAAGCCATACCTAAGCTCCTCGATGATTTCCATGCAATCCTGCTCATCGAATATGATAAAATCAAACGACACATCCGACTTTTTCTTCCCCTCAGCTTTTATCACATCAAAACAGAAACTGTGAAATGTCCTAACTGTAATGTCCAACCCTTCTTTTCCCAACATTGATATTACCCTTTCCTTCATCTCCTTGCAGGCTCTGTTTGTAAATGTGAGACACAGTATTTCATCGGCATTAGCTTTGCTGGTGTCTATGATTTTTGCTATTCTCAATGCCAGAGTGTTTGTTTTTCCTGTGCCCGCTGAGGCTAACAACACTATGTTGTTCTTTATATCACTGACTACCTTCTTTTACTTAGAATTCAATGCGGCTAATTCTTCTTTAAGATTTTTCATATCTACATCCCATCTTTCTTTTTATTAAAATAATCTAGTCTACCTTTTCTAAAATATTCACTAAATACATATTCCATAAATACCCTTAGCTAGTTTATTCTAGCATTTTACAGCAAATTTCATAAAAAAGACACATACTAACAAGCATGCGTCTTTATACAATATTATAACTTCAAATAATACTTTCTGATTTTATCAGCCATCAATTTTATTCTCCGGGTTAAAAATTCTTCATAATTTTTCCTTCTATTTTTATATGTTTGTTAAAGAGATTTTCCACAACATCCAAATATGACTTTTCTCCGATTCTCAACTGTCCATATGTAATCCCTGCATTCTCATCTGGAATAGGCAATGAAAGTAACTTCCCGTTTGGAAATGCCGAATCAAATCCTTTTCGACTTAAAATTATTTTCATCTACTCAACTCCCTATCGTCACTCATAGAAGACTGTTTAAAATTCTGTCTGCAGCCTCTCTATATTTTTCGATTCTCGCTCTGTCTTTATTAGTCGGATTTTTAATTCTGCATAGATTCATATTGTCGTACAGATCTGCAAGCTTGATCTGGCATGCTATTTTGTTAATAATGACTCTGTCGATAAAATCATCATAGCTTTCTCCATCGCGCTTTGTTAGGCAGTCCAATACATTAATCACTTCTTCTGAGAATCCTTCCTTGCGGAGATTGTCAAATGTAATGTCAGAATCCTCAACTACATCGTGTAATACTGCACATATTCTTTCAAGTTCATCCTTCATTGACAGCATAACCCTTAAAGGGTGAAGTATATATGGCTCTCCCGCCTTGTCAACCTGTCCTGCGTGAGCTCTGTTTGCAATTTCTATTGCTTTATTCAACAAATCAAATCCTCCTCCTGTGAGCGTCACTAGTAACTCATTATCTTGCTATTTCTATGTTGATACCTTGACTCACCTTATAAGCAATGTCTCTCATATACTTTATACATTACCATTTTTATGATTTTTCTTTCTCTTGTTATTCGTTAACCCTTGGTACACCACATTTCGTTTTATCCGCTAACTATACAGTTCATATTATATTTGGCGTCTTCCATGAGGAACAAATCCTGCATTCAGTTTGTTAATCCTAGAATTCCTCTACCTGCAGCACGGATGTATCAAGCTCTGCTATCTTTAGGAAAAGTTGAGCAGTCACATAAGCGTCATCTCCGGCCCTGTGATGACTTTTTTGCTCTATGCCGAAATAATCACAGGCAACATCTAGCTTACAGCTCGAAGCATCGTATAGTCCTTTTCGCTTTAAGTTCCTCAATGCATTCAATGTACATATGTATTTCGAAACAGGCTTCATGTTGTTTGCATGGAGCGTTATGTTTAAGAACTTCATGTCAAACGAGGCGTTGTGAGCCACTAAGACACTGTCTGAGAGGTATTTGCGGAATTTGGGCAATATGTCCTCTATGACGGGTGCATTTGCGACATTAGCGTTTGTAATGCCTGTTATCTGCGTTATATAGTATGGAATTTCTTTTTTGGGGTGCACAAATCTGGAATAAGGGCGCAAAAGCACGCCGCCTTCTATTTTTGTCACACCTATCTCTATTATCTTGTCGCCTTTTTGAGGGCTAAGCCCTGTGGTTTCGAAATCCAATACGATGAATGTTTCAGTGCTTATGTTCATATTAAAAACCTCCTTATACTCAGCAGCAGTCTCGATTATCACAAAATAAAAGGAATCCCAAGTAACTTGAGTTTTATTTCAAAGAAAACATGCCCCTGCATTTTCTTTTAGGACATTTAAAAAATCTAGTTTACCTAAAAAGAGTTTGGGCACCGAGTGCCCAAACTCTTTTCCCTTAAACTAATACGACACTACTTTTTTCAAAATGTCATTTAAAGGCTTTAATGCCCCCTAACTGCCGCTTTTCATTTTTCCAGGCCATCCCTATTATGACTTCAAAAAAATAGTCTTAAAATCAAAATAAGGAGTTCAGTTTTTAGTGCTTTAGGAAGTTTCCCATAACAGTCCTTATGTCAAATCTCTGAAAATATGCTCAAATTTATTCAAACTAAAATCATATTGTATGATAAAAAACAAAACTGGGCACCGAGTGCCCAGTTTTATTTTTAGTTTCATCCGCATACTCCTGTATTAGTCTCCACTGAAAAACTTTCCTATTCCACCAAGCGTGTCCAAAACGCTTCCTTCATCTTTCGACTGTCCCCCGCCTGCTTTTCTTGAAGCTTCAAAGACCCTGTCCGCCATCCTGCTGAATGGAAGAGACTGTATCCAAACTTTTCCCGGACCTGAGACCGTCGCAAAGAAAAGCCCTTCTCCTCCAAAGAATGCGGTCTTCACTCCTCCTACAAACTGAACGTCATATGATACGTCCTTTGTAAACCCTACAAGGCAGCCGGTATCCACTCTAAGGCTCTCTCCATATGCAAGCTCCTTCTCTACTATTGTTCCACCCGCATGAAGAAACGCCAGCCCATCTCCTTCAAGCTTTTGCATTATAAAACCTTCGCCGCCAAAGAAGCCCACTCCTATTTTCTTTTGAAACTCAAGACCTACTGAAACTCCCTTTGCAGCACATAAAAAAGCGTCCTTTTGGCATATTATCTTTCCCTGGTACTGCGTAAGGTCTACCGGAATTATCTTTCCTGGATACGGGGCTCCAAATGATACATGTTGCTTTCCCTTTCCCTCATTTGTAAATACAGTCATGAAAAGACTCTCACCCGTTAGAACCCTTTTACCAGCCCCAAGAAGCTTGCCCATAAGGCCCCCCGCCTCTTTTCCAGATGCGTCTCCAAATATGGTCTGCATCTCTATTCCATTTTCCATATACATCATTCCGCCTGCCTCCGCTATTACGCTTTCCTGAGGGTCCAGCTCTATTTCCACAAACTGCATGTCGTCACCGTATATCTTGTAGTCTATCTCATGTGATGATGGCAATTATCCCAACTCCTTTCAAAATAATATATTCATAATATACATTTTAATTATACCTTTAACACTTACAGTCTAAACCTCTATCCCATCTCTGCCAGGTTGCAATTTCATTGTGCAGTAGTTTCTTTTACTATGCTGCTTCTATGAATATTGTAAGCTCCTCCATTAGATTGCAGTGTCCCTCTTTTGTCTTTACTATAGGCCTTGAAGGCATGTTCTTGTTCTGATTGCACACTATCCCTCTTTTGCCATTGCTCAGCCTTACTTCAGTCCCAGTCGGATATATATAAGTATTCTCCTTGAATATTTTTATTATCTTTTCGTCAAACCTCGACGGAGTCTGGGCAACAATTCTCTCCACCGCCTCGGAAGGCTTTATTCCCTGCATGGATGCCAGGTTGTCGTACTCGTTGCAAATGGCTATTATCTTTGAAAATTCATGTATGTCTTTTGACTGCGCCTTTTTAGGATATCCTCCTCCATCGCAGTGCTCATGGTGCTGAAGGGCCCCTATAGCAGTTATTGCCTTTATCGAATTTATTCCTCTAAGTACTTCAAACCCCTTCTCTGTGTGATCTTCACCGTCTGCTACTGCCTTTCCTATGTCATGGAAAAGAGCTCCTAGCGCAAGTTCACAGAGCTTTTCAAAATTATATCCGATATGAATCCCAACCAGGGTTGAGAGTATGGCAACATTCAGGCTGTGCACGCATATGGTGTTTTCAATATTTCTTATAGAATTTGCGTCTAGAACTGATTTTTCAGATATAGACATGCCCATTATTATTTCTCTTATAAGCCCTCTTATCTTTTCCTCACTAAAATATTTTTTTGATGCGGCTTGAGAAAATATGCTCTCCATCTCATTTAACACTTCAATTCTCTTTCTCATCTCTATTAGATCCTCTACGACTATATCTTCAGTCCCCAGTTCTTCAACATATACGCTGTTTATCCCCAGCTCCAGAAGCTTTTGCACTGAATATTTCGATATTGGCCTTCCTGTATTCAAAACTATCTGCCCATGCCTGTTATATACCGGCTTGGCTAATACCTTTCCTTCACATTTTTCCGAAAGTACTGCAAGTTTCATATCTGATGTCCCTCCTGTAGTCTGCGTTTCACAAATCTATTACATAGCCGATATACCTGTATTGTATATCTGGATATTTATATAGTGGATATTTTGCCCTGCTGATCTATATTCACAGTATCGCAATTGCATTTTTACACATAATACTCTACTATTATACCTCAACATTTCAAATAGTTTATAAGCCTCATTATATATTATACACTAAAAATCTTTTTCTATTTAGTAATTTAATAATAAGTACATTAACCGAATTATGCGTTTATTTGTCGAAAAAAGCATTTTCACTTTTAAAGTAATGGAGCTTAAAATAGGGTATATTTATAGTAAGACATATTCATAATGTTCCTCAGAAATTCACTTAGGCCTTATATCAATTCATCATTTAATTCAATCAACATATAGACAGGAGGATCTTTTAAATTGAAGAAAAAAATCACAATAATTGGCGGCGGTAATGGAGCCTATGCTGCTGCGGCAGATCTTGCGCTTTCAGGACATCAAATAACCCTATATGCCGATGAAGGTCATAAAAAAAATATTGAGCAGCTGCTGAGTTCAAAGACCATTCGTCTAAGCGGAGCCGGCAAAAATGGCCATGCAAAACTCCACAATGTCACCACTGATATTTCTGAGGCCCTGAGCGATGCAGACATAATAATGCCTGTGATTCCTGCATACTCTCAAAAGAATTTTGCGCTTGACATAGCCCCTCACATTAGACGTGGCCATAAAATCGTACTCACACCCGGAAGCAGTGGAGGAGCGCTTTTAGTGGCCAGGATGCTTCATGAAATGGGAAAGCTTGAAGGCGTCAAAATCGCAGAGATGCACACTCTTCCCTACGCGGCCAGAAAAACAGGACCTGAGGATGTAGAGATAATGCTTGAATGCAAAAAAATGTTTTTTGCCGCTTTCCCCGCAAAGTACAATCACGAAATGCATGCCCTTGTTTCTTCCGTTTATCCTGCTGTTGAACTTGTAAGCGACGTGCTTGAAAGCTCGCTTAACAATGGAAACCCCATATCGCATGTCGCCCCAGTGATACTCAATGCCGGGAAAATAGAATATTGCAATGGAGAGCACTATCACTACAAGGAGGGAATAACCCCTTCCGTTGCCCGCGTTGTTGAAAAGATAGATTTTGAAAGACAGCTCATATGCCGAAAACTTGGCTACAAAACAATACCAGTAAAGGAAAGGCTTCATTTGATGGGATATGTCCCCAAAAGAGACACCCTATATGAGAGCTACAGGGACAAAGTGTTCAATCCTCTTTTTAAGGGTCCTAAAGACCTCAAAAGCAGATATCTGACCGAGGATGTTCCCTACTCGATGGTCCTCTTTTCAAGCATAGCCTCCCAAATCGGCATAAGCACTCCTTTGATGGATTCCGTAATAACTCTTGCCTCCGCACTCAACGGTGAAGACTATTTCAAAATCGGCAGAAAGGTTGGAAGTATAGGAATTGAAGGAATGGGCATATCCCAGATAAAAAGATTCCTGCATGAAGGCTATTAGGCTCTTTGGACGTTAAAATGCGTATCTCCTGATTGGCCTTAATTCGCCAATCAGGAGATACGCATTTTAAAATTCATATTAATTTATGTTTCCTGTTCTCAAAGCCCTATTATCACACAATTTTATGTCTTTTTTTATATTTTGAATTTGTGAACAGAATTCTCCAGATTTCCCGACATTTCCTCCAGCTTCTTTGCATTTTCGGAAAGTTCCTCCATGCAGGCAAGCTGCTCTTCAGTCGATGCGGTAACCTCTTCTGATGCGGCCGACGACTCCTGGGCCGTGGCCGCTATCCCTTCCATCATGGTAACTATATCATCTTTCATATTAGACATTTCTGAGCTTTTGTCTCTTATGACCCTGTTTTTAGACTTTATTTCCTCCATGGACTCTGATATTTTTTCAAATATCTTGTCGGTTCTCTCAACTGCATTGTCCTGGTCGTGTATGGCATCTTTAGTATCAACAACGGCCTTTACAGCCATGTTGGTTTTTTCCTGTATGTCCTCTATCATTTTCTTTATGTTCAAAGCGGCATCGGCCGATTCTTCCGCAAGCTTTCTGACCTCCTGCGCGACAACCGCAAATCCCCTTCCATTTTCGCCGGCTCTTGCAGCCTCTATGTTGGCATTAAGTGCAAGCAGATTTGTCTGGTCCGATATTGCCGTTATCACATCGAGTATTTCGCTTATCCCCTTTGCATTTTGAGAGACCTCCATCACAACTTTGCTTACACTTTCATAAGAATCCTTGCTTATCTTGTTCTTCTGCGAGAGCTCCCTTACAACCTGAGTTCCTTCCGCCACAAGCTTTCCTGCACTTCGTGATATGTCATACATATCCTTTGACTCCCCATTTACCACTTCCATGACAAATGCCATCTGATCCATGCTCGTAGCTCCAAGCTGAGTGCTGATTGCCTGGTTTTCAGCCCCCCTTGAAATCTCCTCTATTGCATTTGCAATTTCAGTTGAAGATTGTACCGACTGAGCCGAAATGCTGCTTAACGATACTGCCGATTCATTTACCGATGAGGATGAGCTTAAAACTTCATTTATAAGCCCTTTCATATCATTTTTCAAAGCTTCTATTGAATGGGCAAGCTCACCAAATTCATCTTTCCTATTTGAAAACTTTTCACTCAGCTCCCCAGTGAAATCCCCGCTTGAGAAACGCCTTATATGGCCCACGCCTTCAAACAGTGGCTTTGAAATCATATGTGCTATTATCGCTGCTGCGCCTGATGCAAGCACAATCCCTATGATAAGACTTACAAGTGCCGATTTTTTTATACTGCCAGTGTCTTCAAGAAGCTCCATCTCATCCATTTGGCCTATTATCTTCCAACCCGTCTTCTTGCTTGTATGATACGCCACAAAATGTCTCTCCCCATCCATTATGTAATCCGAGTATCCCATTTCTGACGATTTTGCGTCATCCCAGAACTGGAGATTTGAAATGTCCTTACCTATTAGGCTTCTGTCCTGGCCTGCAATCAGAATTCCATTGGAATCCATTATGAATATGCTTCCCGTCTTTCCTATGCCAGTTAAATCCGTATACTCGCAAAGCTCTGAAAGCTCAAGGTCTATTGCCGCCACACCGCTCATATTGCCGTCATATCCATTTACAACCTTTGCCACAGTAACCACAAGCGTTCCGCTAGTCGCATCCACATATGGATCTGTCCAGACTGCGTCATTTGGATTCTCAAGTGCCTTTTTGTACCATGGCCTTGTCCTTGTATCCATTGCGCTCACATCTTCCTTTGGCCAAACATGCATATTTCCTTGACTATCTCCAAAATATGCCCCCATTATGCTCTTATTGTTTTCCTGAATTCCCGAAAACAATCTGTAAGCCTCTTCCTCGCTGAAACTCTTTAACTCCTTGCTGTTTGCCATTTGAACCACGCCCAGCTCCATGTTCTTTAGAAACTGGTCGACATATCTTTCGCTTTCCTGTATAGTCTGCATTGAGCTCACTTCGATATTCTCCTCCAATATATTGAAGGCAGTCCAATACGAATAGTAGCCAAATGCTGCCAAAGGAATTATAACTGCTGCCAGTATCATTGCCACGAGCTTTCTTTTTATGCTTGAGCTTCTCTTTTGACCTTTTACTGAATTTCTATTGGAAATTCTCATCCCATATACACCCCCTATTAATATTTTTTATATTTATACAGCACCATTATATTATAGTGCCAAACTCCATACTTTCTCAACAATTTATATGGTATATCAAAAAAAAATTTAATGAAAATTATTTCTGCCGCGAAATTGATAAGATTTTCTACATAGCCTGTGAAAAATGATACTTTATAACCCTTGTAAAATCAATATGTTTCTTCTAAATTTAATGTTTTTTTAATATTTGATTATATTTGTTAATATATGCTGATCAAGCCTTTTATTTTACATTACTATCACTTTAAGACTTATGTTAACAATTGATTGTTAATATCTCATTATGTTTTTGTTATTTTATAGTTATGTAATTTATGTGAATAGTAAATCCATTCTTTTCAATTAAGCTCTTCATGCAAAAAAAACTGGGCACCTGGTGCCCAAAACACCAACTGCCCAATTTTTTTGCATGGATTAATTTTTTGAAATACTCCACTCTTCATCATATCTATTATTTTAGTCACATATAACTATTTCCTATTAAATAATATTACTGATTTGCATGTTCTTATTTCAGTAAAACGCCAGCAATCTTCAAATATTCCGCTACATTTAATGTTTTAGCTATCTATTTTGAGTTCTCGTGATAATTCTTTATTATCTCCTTTATCTGGTTTTGAAGGCTCTTTGGAACTTTCATGGTAACCATTTCCTCTTCCTTTTCCACTTCAAATATCTTTTCAATGTCGTCTTTGTTCATTCCCGATTTGAGCTTTGATATCCTCTTGTAGTCAAGCATCCCCCTAAAGTTCTGGAACATCCACATTTGGATTTCAGGATCAAACAGAGCCAACTTCACACCCGACTTTATTGTAATCCTGCTCTCGTCAAGCATTCCCTTGAACTCCTCTGTAAGAGAGTTGAGCTTGTAGTAGTTTTCAACCTGTCTTCCCTTAAGCCCATAGTCCTCGCAGATTATGTCCCTTTTCCTCTTTTTCCTGCTTGATATGTCCCTGTCCACTATGGCGTATTTTTTAAGTATTGACTTTGCCTTTTCCATAGCGGTCAGTTCACGCTGAACCCAGTTTGTATCTATTATTATCTCCTGAGCCTGCTCCTTAGTTATCTCGTCCTTCGCCTTTATAAATGCCGGTATTTTGAGATACTTTGAATCTCCCGTCTGCTCGTATATCTTCCTGTGTGCTTCAAGCCTGTTGTGACCTGAAAGCACCATGTACCTGAGCCCCTCTTCAGTCTCCCATACTATTATTGGGTTTAAAAGCCCATTTTCCATTATGGACATTATGAGCTGTTCCATTTTATTGTCGTTTAGGGGCTTGTAAAAATTCCAATCGCTTGGTGCGTTTATGAGAAGGTCTATGCTAAGTTCGTGTATGTTAAGGTCTCCCTCTATCTGCCTTATCCTCATATTGTCCTTTTGGGGAGATGCCTTTTTAGTGGCGGACAGGAATTCATTTACTAGTCCCTTGTTTATTCTGCTTTTACTTGACAATTTTCGCTACCTCCTCCGCAAAGCTTTTGAATTGCTTGTTGGCCCTTGCATTTTTCTTGAAAACGTCAAGCGGCTGCCTGTCCCACTGCGCCTTTTTTATATTTGTATCTATTGATATATAACTTTTAAAGACTATATCCCCAAAAGTTTCTTTAAGCACCTCCTGCGCATCCTCAGTGATGCTCTCCCTCTTGTCCACCTTGTTCATAAGCACTCCCGCAAGGCTAAGCCCCGTGTTGAATGTCTTTATTTCCTCTATATAGTCCCTTATGGTGTTTAGTCCTATTATTCCAAAGCTCGAAAGCTCAACCGGTATCACCACATAATTCGACGCATTGAGTATGTTGAAATTAAGTATTCCAAGCGTCGGGTTGGTGTCGAATATTATGAAGTCATATATGCCCGCATCTACAACAGGCATTAGTATTTTTTTCATTATGCTCTCTCTCATTACCTTTGTGAAAAGCTTCATTTCTATAAGTGCCATGTCAAAGTCCGATATTATAATGTCTATATTTTCATATTCAGTCTTTTGGATGTACTCGTCAAGACCTCTCTCGTTTACTATCGCATGATTAAGGCTCTTGTACGGGTCTATGCTCATGCCGAATGAGTATGAAAGGTTAAACTGAGCGTCCCCGTCTATGAAAAGTATCCTGTATCCCTTGTCGGCAAGCGCATATCCAAGACCTGACACCACAGATGTCTTTCCAGACCCCCCCTTGTTGTTTGCAATGGATATGACCTTTGTTTCCCTGTAGTCGTCTATGTATATGTCTTCAACCTCCAGGCCAAGCGAGTTTGCTATTTTTTCGATGTTTTCCTTTCCAGACTCGCTTCTTCCAGTCTCAAGCGCCTTTATAAGGCTGAGGCTTATCCCGCTGGCATTTGCAAGATCCTGCTGAGTGAACTCCACCTCAAGCCTTCTTTTCCTTATTTTTTCAAAAAGTACCTTCCCCTTCATTTAAAGACCCCCTATATACATTTTTTAACTTATTTTTCAAGTATACCATAGTTATAACTTTTTTAAAACTCAAAGTTATAACTTTTACGCATATTTTGTTGTTTGCTTTAAACTTAATACCCCTTTCATATACATGTCAACTAATTTTCCAATGCTCACATAGCATTTAGCCCTATTTTTCAAAATGGTTCCACAATGTGCCCCGCTTGTGCTATATTAGTATTTAAGATTAATAATCTCTTTATAGAGGGAGAGAAGATAAATGCAAAATAATGAAATGATATTTTTTAACCTTATGGACACAATAAACAAGGAAGAATACGAGCCCCTCAGTTACTTCCTTTGGGAAAATTTCCCACACAAAAACTGCAGTGCCGTATATAATGAAATCTCAGACAAGCTTTCACTTGGAAGCGTAAAGAGCAAGACTGAAATTGCAAGCGCCCAGAAGGAAAACATACTGAGGCTCATAAATACATCCCTATACATCATTGAAAACATAATTCCTGAAATAAACAAGCCAACGTATAAAAAGGATAAGGAATTAAAGGCAGCCCTCAAAAAAATAAATACATACAAGAAGAAGTGGGCGCAGTCTGTAGATGATTATTTCAAGAAGAACAACGCAAAAAAATATATACTCAAGGAGTATTTAAGCAAAAAGCCCGACCTTTATCTGAATGAGTTCAAGGAGCTCAGAAGCCTTCACATAAAAGACTGGATGAAAAACAAAAAGCAGTACCTTTCTTCATTTTATTATGTTGACGACCTCGTAAAATCCCAAAAGAACCTGATATTCCAGTCAGAGCTCACTTATATAGTGCTCAACGAGATAGTTAAAAACAAAGTGGACATAGAAGTCAATACTAGTGAGCTTCAGGACGATCCAAGCATAAACATAAAGGAAACCGAGGCCGGACAAATACCTAACTGGCTTCTTTTAGACGGGCTTTTCAGGGTGAGCCCTATAGAGGTATTTAAGCATGAGAACATCATAGAGCTCGAGGACGGAAAGACAACGCTTGTATTTGACAAGAATATTAAAAACAACCTTTCAATAACTGTTCCAAATCAGTCTCAGAATGAATTTTTAAATACCAATTTCGACTCATCTAAAGACCCTATATCACTCGGCCGCTTTGAACTCGCCGTGCTCATAGGAGTTCTCCAAATAGGAAGGGACCAGCTCAAGTCTTCAAACAAGATAGCTTTTTCATTCAACCAACTTTTGAACCTTTGGAACTCGAGCAATTCCGGAAAGCTTTACAACAAGATAAAAAAGGCACTGTTTTATCTCTCAATGAACATGTACACTGTCCAGCTTGCAAACAACATCACCAGAAATTTCTATATCATAAACGCCATAGAAAAGCCCACATTCAATTCTTCGGGCGAACAGGAGTGGATAGTTGAAATAGACAGCAGGCTGAGAGAGCAAATTCTGGAGAAGAACTACACGGAGCTTTATTCAGAGGAGATATCATCACTCAAATACGAGCTTTCACCTATACTTTACAAGACCTTCGTAATAGACCTTGTTGAGATAATGTCAAACAACAAGAAGAAAAAGAAAAACGTATCTTCTATTGAAAAGGAGTATACACTAAGGGAGCTTTCGACCAGGTCATTCCTTGAAGGAAAGCCCAATATAAGAAAAAAGAAACTCAAAAACTCACTGGACGATATAATGGAGAAAAAAGACAGCATACTCCAGTCATATGAAATAAAGGAAAACGGCAACGTATACAAGATGTATTTCAACCAGTTTCCTCTCAGAAAAGAAATCGATTCAAAATAATCCAAAAAAAGGCGCACAAATTAATGTGCGCTTTTTTTATGCATATAAAGCCCTATTCCAAAACTCATTTCATCCAAATAGGTCCATACTGCAGGCTTTTTTCACATTTTGCAAAATTTTTCAAAGTTTTTGTATAGGTTTTTCCTTTCTGATGAATATATATATGTGAAAGGTATTTTGTGCTGTTTCAAATGGGCTTTAATCAAAAAAATTTGATTACGACCTAATTATTCCGGTCACGACCCAAAAATTCCGATCGCGACCCAAAAATTCCGATCGCGACCCAATTATTCCGGCTTCGACCCAAAAATTCCGGTCGCGACCCGAAAGTTCCATTTTTTTTGCATACCGGTTTGATTACGACCCGAAAATTCCGTTTTTTTTGAGTACCTTTAAAGCTCTTTTTATTTTACAAGTAGCAAAAACATTGAATTTTGGGAGTTTATTTTTTTAAAGTTTGGTCGCGACCCAAAAATTCCGTTTTTGCAAAAAAGACGGCTTTTTTGCGTATCAGTTTGGTTACGACCCAAAAATTCCGTTTCCATTTTGGACAAAATCAGCAGCATATCCACCTGGATATACTGCAAACTCTTAAAAATAGCTTTGTATTACCTTAAATACATGTGTTTTTTGATTGCGACCCAAAAATTCCGGTCGCGACCCAAAAATTCCGATTACGACCCAAAAATTCCGTTTCCATTTTATGTAATAAATTTTCATTTATCCTTGAATTTTTTTATAATATATATTGTCAGACTATATATTGGTATCAGTTTATTCAAAATCGATTATATAAAGCGCCATGCAAAGGGAAAGGAGGTCCGTACAATGTCAAATAAGGCTTCAATTTCACACGCTCTAGACGTATTGGAATGCAAGGATCATCACAAGCTCATAGACGTATTCAACATGCTGTGCCTATTGTCATCACAACTTAAAAGGGACTGGTACCTGGAATCCTTGGACGGCCCATGCTCAATGGACAAAGAGCACATATTCATAATAAGAACTGCCAAAAGCTCAGTCTGCTCGCTTGCAAAGATGGTTGTAGAAGAATCCGAATACATGCACAGAAGCACAGTCACACAATGCCTTAACAAACTCATAGATATGGACATTCTAAGATACAATGACATGTACATGGGATGGGAAATCGTCTCAATGGAAGACGCATTTGAAAGCTCCGTGCAGTACCTTGGAAGCAGCTCTGGATATATGGAACTTAGAAAACTCTTTTTTACAAGGGACTTTTATGAAATGTCAGTTACTATGAAAAAGATAATATATTACTGCTGCATACTCATGAGCACCAAGGGCTTTAAGAGCATGCAAAGCTTCATAATAAACCTCAAGAATGAAAATAGCAAGTGGATATCGTTTTTAAACACAGACAACCTGTACTACATAAAGTCAGTAATTATAAAACTCATTGGGGAAAATCATATTTTAAGGAAGATAGAACAAAAGCAGTATTCGCACAGAAAAGGGCTTAAACCCAAAAACAGGTTTCTATTCATACTAAAGCCACTTGATGCTTTGAAATCCACGCTCAAGGACAGCATTGAATCGTTCAAGAGCAGATTCGACAGGCTGACCTCGAAATACGCGAAGCTCTACGACTATATATGCTCAGTTCGTGAAAGCCTAATTGAACCTGCAAAGTCCCGAGCCGACAAAAACATAATATACAATCTTTTGGATCTGCTTAAGCATTCTTCCAAATCAACTGTAGATGCTGTAATAGATGGTGTTTTCACAAAGCTCCATTCCGGAAGCATAGACCATCCTGCCGCATATATAAGGAAAATACTCCGCTCGAATGTAATAAATTTACATCTCATGAAATAGGGCAAGCTTTTTTGTTATGCCCTTTTTTAAGAACCCTAATATCCATAACGCCGCAATGGCGTTTTTTTTTGCCTCTTTTGAAAAAGCATACCTTTTTATTAAAAGAAATCTCAATACATGTGCAAAACTCACGTGGTTTTTGTGGATATTCTGTTGATAACCTTGTTTTTCATCCACAATCCCAGCTTCATTAAAAAAAATATTTTGTCCTGTACTTTTTAATTTGTCCTGCTGTTTTTAATATTTTTAATGTCTGACCTTTAATTTTAAATTTATCACTGTTTTTTTCTATAAGTTTTAAAAATCAGCCCCTTGTGACCAATATATTTTTTGAGAATACCTTAAGAGTTTTGCATGGTAAGGCTTCTGGCTTCCCATATGAATTTTAGTTTTTTATTAATATTTGTTATATATTAATATCTGTTTTGTACTAATCCTTTTTCAAAAAAATAAAAAAACTCCAAAGACTGAATGGAGTTTTAACTGAAATATATCAATTACAGTTAGTAGTATTTATATTTTGTTCTACGTGAAACTCATTCTTCATACAGAAGAATTTATTAGCCTCATTTAAGCTCATTTGCACGTATGTGTTTTAAAAGTTCAAACCAGCCTTCATTCATTCCTCTCTTTAAATAAAAAACCCTGTCCTTATTATCTACTAAGGCCAATATCTCTATTGAATCACTTTCAAAGTCAGACACTATTATTATGGGCATTGGACCTTCATTTTGAATCTGTGCTATTTTAGATTCTATTTCCTGTCTTGATACGTGAATAGCATTGCATATGTGATAATCTTCAAACTCTGACTTTGATCGCATGTCGAGTATCTTACAGTCTTTTTTTGAAGATATCATTGTAAAGAGTTCGCTTGATGTTATAAATTCTCTTTCTAAAAATTTCATATGACCACCTCTACATAATTAATAATGCGCTTGATTTACAATCAATATTTCCTTGCCATATTCAAGTCAATCACCTTGCAAAACTCATGCTTTATTATGAGTACAGGCTTGCTTGAATAGTGAACGACCTTGTTTGTTACGCTGCCGAGCAGGAATTTTTTGCTTGAAGACATTCCATGAGAACACATTATTATGATATCGAAATTTTCTTTTTCTGCAATGTCGATTATCTTTTCAGCAGGGTTTCCGATCTCAACTCTTGGATGGAGAATTATGCCGCTTCCCCTTAAAAATTTCTTTATGCTGCTTATTACATGCATGCCAGGTTTTTTATTTATTATGGGTATATTCTTGATGTTTTTGATGTCAAACTGTGTTTCAAAAATGTTTTGAATTGGAAGGGATGAATATCTGTCTTGAACATGAAGTATGGTTATTTCAGCGTCAAAAGCTAGGGCTATCTCCTCCACTATGCCCAAGAATTTCATCCTGCATTCAGAGCCGTCAACCGGCAGCAATATGTTTTTAATCTCCAAAAAAATACCTCCCCTCCAAACTTATATGAACCTATGCTATTGAAGGACGCATCGGTTTTTGGGTTTGTATATGAATATTATACCCAAATGAGTGCCCTATTAAGTTGAATAATTTATATTTTTATTACCATCTAGATTCATTGTTTGGGAAGGGAAAAACAAGATGGCAAAGCAGATTTCAACTGGCTTTGCCACATTTAGGACTAAATTATAATTTAATATGAAATGATTTGGGTTTTGTATGTCAAACTTCCTCTAATAAGTTTTTGGGTACTTGCCGAGCATACGGGAAGTTGAACTCGACTTATTGCATTACTTATATTAATGTATTTTGGTTATCCTGTAGCCGTTTTTCTCAAGGGCTGAAACTATCGAATCAACATGGTGCTTTCCGCTTGTCTCTACTGTGACCTCAAGGTTTACCTGGGAAAGCCTGTCGAATGATTTGAACTGGTTGTGGTCAAGCTTTATTACATTTGCATTTTGTTTTGTAAGTATGTCTGATATCTTCGAGAGCTCTCCCGGAGTGTCTGGAAGCTGCACGGCAAAGCAGAATATTCTTGACCTGCTTACAAGGCCCCTGTTTATCATTGAAGACACGGTGACAACGTCTATGTTTCCTCCGGATATCACGCAGGCCACGTTCTTACCTTTGGCCCTTATCTTTTTTAGTGCTGCAACGGGAAGTATGCCTGCATTTTCAGCAACTATCTTGTGTTTTTCAAGAAGCAGAAGGAAACTTTCCATAAGCTCGAAGTCAGACACTGTGACTATCTCGTCTACAAGGCTTTGAACTATGGAGAATGTCTTTTCTCCAGGAGTCTTCACCGCAACACCGTCAGCTACAGTGCTTACCTTTGGAAGGCTTGCAAGCCTTCCTCCTTCGACCGAGGTTTTCATGGATTTTGCACCTTCAGGCTCAACACCTATTATCTTCACTGAAGGTTTTAGGAATTTGGCTGCAAGGGCTATTCCACTTATAAGCCCTCCTCCACCTATAGGAGCTACTATATAGTCTATGTCTTCAAGCTGGTCCACTATTTCAAGCCCTATCGTCCCCTGACCTGTTATTACGTCCATATCGTCAAAAGGATGTATGAATGTAAATCCATTTTCGCGCTCGAGCCTTTTGGCCTCTGCATAGGCATCGTCGTAGCAGTCGCCGCAAAGAACCACATTTGCGCCGTATCCCCTTGTAGATTCAACCTTTATGAGTGGAGTTGTCCTTGGCATTACTATTGTAGACTCAACCCCAAGCATCTGAGCTGCATAGGCAACACCCTGAGCGTGGTTTCCAGCAGAAGAGGCCACTAGCCCTTTTTTCTTTTCTTCATATGAAAGCTGGCTTATCTTGTTGAATGCACCCCTTATTTTGAATGCGCCTGTTGTTTGAAGGTTTTCAGGTTTTAAGAAGACATTGCAGTTGTATTCCTCGCTCAGCGGTCTGCTTTTTATGAGGTTTGTATTTTCAAGAACTGAAGAGATTCTGTTTTGAGCCATTCTCATGTCTTCAAGTGTTACGTGTATTCCTAGATCCGAATTTGAAAAAAAAGTGCTACTTGTCATTTAAATCATTCCTCCTGATAATATATAGTTTGCAGACATGCATGTCTGCCGTAAAAAAATAAAAAGCCTGCCCAAGACAAAGTCAAGGGCAGGCTGTAATTCCCGCGGTACCACCTTAATTACCCCATAAACATGGGGTATCTCATTTTGGTTCAATTAAACCTCAAGTCTGTATCGGGACTTCCCGGCATTTCTTACTCTATTTCAGAAATGCTGCTCCGGAGTGATTTGTCAAATAATACTGCTGCCAGTTTCCACCACCCACTGGCTCTCTATGAGCAAAAATTAAAAGACCTGTCTCCGTCGATGCGTATAGCGGTATTTATTTTTTGATTATTCTGAATTTTAGCATCTTTGAAAGCTCCTGTCAACAATATAAAAAATATTTTTTGGGCACCGAGTGCCCAAAATGTATAAAATAAAGTTTAAACAGGGCAGTTAAGTAGTGGCTGAAGCAATTCATTTGGGTATCAATTTAAAAGGCTGTTTGATTGGAAGACATGGAAAAGGAGGTGTATCGTATATGATTTTTATAAGGCGGAGATTTAAATATTTAAGCCGAGAGCTTGCAAATACATATATGACCTATCCATTAATAATACAAAAAAAAGCGATACAGATTTTGAATGTCAATGCGGGAATAATAGCTATATCGCTAGTGCTTTTTGCACTTAAGATATGGAGTATAAACAGTTATTCATTTAGTTTGCATGACAATGCAGCCAGTGTTGCACAGCTATTCATTGTCATAATTTTATCGGCACTTTCTATAAATTATATATTCAAGGAGGAGCCTGAAAAAGCTGTATACATGCTTTTTGCAAGCATGGCATCAATATTTTTTAAGGACATTGCTTCGGGAGTATTGGATAAAATGGACATTATGACAATTGAATTTTATGACACGATGTTTGTCCTTGCATCCATAATGATAATAATGTCATTTCTGGCAATGAAGAAGGAACAGCTAACTATAACGTCAATTGCAGCAATACTAATCCTCGTGATAGACTATTCTATCTACTCTCAGATCAGGGGTGTAGAAATGGATTTTGCCCATATGGGCATTATGGTAGTTGAGTTTATACTCTTTTGCATTTTTTCATATATGAGCTTCACTATATACGAAAAATCAATTACAAGCATAATACAGGCGGGCGAGATATCTACAAAAAAATATAATGCTCTTTTTGAGAGCATGTCTGATGGGTTTGTATACTGCCAGCTTGTATTTGACGACTATGGAGAGCCGTCTGATGCGCTGATAATGGAGATCAACACTTCATTTGAAAAAATAGTCGGAATAAAACCGGGAACATGCAAGAGGGAAATGCTTTCAAAATTATATGGAGAGCTTTTCATAAAGGACGAGTCGTGGATTCAAAAGCTTTATGATGTGGCGTTCAATGGGAGAGAGATAAAGGTTCGAAAGAAGCTTAAAGACAGGTGGCTGTCTGTACACAGCTTCAGTCCTGTAAGGGGTTATTTTGTAATAATGTTGAGGGATGTAACAGATAGCGTGCTTGCAAGTGAAAAGCTCAAGGAATCTGAGCAGCTTTACAGAAACCTCATAGAAAATTCACCGGATGCCGTTGTAATGACTGATATGCAAGGGAATATTTTAATGGCGTCTCCAGTGAGTGAGGCCATACTCGGATATGAATGTGAAGCGATTGAAGGCAAGGATATATCAAATGTAATAGATGAACGTGAAAGGGCAGTTTTTTTGAAATCAATTCAAAATTTGCTTTGTGAAAAGTCAATTGTGACAAAAGAATATACCGGGGTAAAATGTGATGGCAGCAGGGTCAATTTGGACATAAACATGAATCTTATAAAAAATGCCGGAGGAAGAATAGTAAAGATGCTATTTTTCATAAGAGATTCGAGCGAAAGGAAGAAGGCGGAAAGGACATTCAAAAAGATTTTTCACTCGCACAGCTCAATGATGTATCTTATGGACATGGGTAAAAAGGAGATAGTAGATGCCAACAGGTCTGCAGTAGTTTTTTATGGATACCAATTGGTGGGCATGAGCATATACGACATAGCGGCAGATGAGAGGCAAAAGCTTGATATGGATATGCAGAATGTGGTTCAAAGAGGAAGCATGAATTTTGAAGAAAAACATATCATATCGGATGATACCATAAGGGACATGAAAGTGAGCATGTCCATGGCCCATGTGGAAGGCAAAAAATATGCATTTGCCATATTGAATGATATAACGGAGGAGAAAAAGGCAAAGGAGATGCTTGAAAAACTTTCCGTTACAGACAGGCTCACAGGAATATACAACAGGCTTAAGTTTGACAGGGACCTGGAATTTGAGATTTCATTTGCAAGAGAGAATGGCTATGAATTCTCTCTTATAATGATAGACATAGACCATTTTAAAAGGGTAAACGACACATATGGACATGACGTGGGCGACATAGTCCTGCAGCAGCTTGTGGAAGTTGTCAAAATGCAGATAAGGGATACAGATATATTTGCGAGGTGGGGGGGGGAGGAGTTTATAGTAATGGCCAGAATGTCAGGTGTTTCAAAAGCCCACAGCCTCGCAGAAAGAATAAGGGAGAGCGTGCAAAATTCAGAGTTTAAAATAGTAGGGCATATAACGTGCAGCATAGGAGTGTCATCATATATGGACGGTGATACAGAAAAGAGCATAGCAAAAAGAGCGGATGAGGCGCTTTATGCGGCCAAAGAGGGCGGAAGAAACAGGGTTGTAGACCAGCAAATGCATCATTAGGGCTGCAATGGGGTGCAATCTCTGGTATTATTAATACTAAGAAGATATTATTATATATGAACGGATGATGGTATGGATACGCTTAGTGGAATAGTTGAGAGAATAACATATGAGAATGAGGAAAATGGCTTTAGCGTTATAAAGATAAAGTCAAAGGTATCGCACGACCTTATCACCATTGTGGGCAACATGGCGGGGGTAAGCGTGGGCTGCGTATTGAAGCTCAAGGGGTTTTGGAAGACAAACGGCAATTACGGAAGGCAGTTTACAGTGGTTGAATATGAGGAGTCTGTTCCAGCTACTGTAAAGGGCATAGAAAAATATCTCGGAAGCGGGCTTATAAAGGGCATAGGTCCCGTGAATGCAAAGCGCATAGTCTCAAGATTTGGCGAGAAGACAATAGACATAATAGAAAACGAATCGCATAGGCTATGTGAGATAGACGGCATAGGTAAAAAAAGAGTTGATATGATAAAGAAGGCCTGGGAAGAGCAAAAGGACATAAAAAACATAATGCTTTTTTTGCAGGGGCACGGTGTATCAACTTCTTATGCGGTTAAAATATACAAGCAGTACGGGAATGAGAGCATAGAAATAGTGAGTGAAAATCCGTACAGGCTTGCAGGGGACATCTGGGGGATTGGATTCAAGACGGCCGACAGCATAGCCAGGAACATGGGGTTTGCTCAGGACTCCATTGAAAGGTGCAAGGCGGGGATAGTATATGTTCTCAATGAAAAGTCGAATGAGGGCCATTGCTTCCTATACTCCGAAGAGCTTCTTAAAAGCGCTATGGAAATACTGGAAATACAGGAAGATATAATACTTCAAGGGCTTCGAGTAATGAGAGAGGAGGAGCTTCTTGTTGTGGAGGAAGATGCCGTATACGTGCCAGCGCTTTACTACAGTGAAAAGGGGGCAGTCGGAAGGATTGACGACATAACAAGGGGCAACAGCCCATATGATGGAAAGGATATATCGGTAATAATAGAGACCATACAGTGCAAAGAAAATATAAAATACGACAGAGTGCAGATTGACGCAATAAACACTGCAATAAAATCAAAGTTCATGGTGCTTACGGGGGGGCCTGGAACTGGAAAGACGACCACCACCAATGCCATAATAAAGATATTTGAGAGCATGGGGGCCAGGGTGTCTCTTGCAGCTCCAACAGGAAGGGCAGCAAAGAGGATGAGCGAGACCTCGGGAAGAGAGTCAAAGACGATACACAGGCTGCTTGAATTCAAACCGCCTGCGGGATACCAAAGGAACCAGGACAACAGGCTGGATTGCGATGTTTTGGTGATAGACGAGGCGTCGATGATAGATATTGTAATGCTCAACACGCTTTTAAAGGCCGTGCGGGACGAATGCGTGGTAATATTTGTGGGGGACGTGGACCAGCTTCCTTCCGTGGGGCCGGGAAAGGTACTTTCCGACATAATAGATTCGGATATGGTTTCCGTGGTAAAGCTTCAGAGGATATTCAGGCAGGCGATGGGAAGCAGTATAATAACAAATGCCCACAGGATAAACAAGGGTGAATATCCAAAGCTTTCAAACGGGAAGGGTTCCGATTTTTTCTTCATAGAGGAGGAAAATCCGGATGCAGTTGTAGAGCAGATAAAGGGGCTTTGTTCAAAAAGGCTTCCAAAATACTATAATATCGACAAGGTAAGCGACATACAGGTGATATGCCCAATGCAAAGGGGAAGCACGGGGACTCACAATTTCAACCACGTGCTTCAGGAAATACTGAACCCTTCAAAAATATCCATAAGCTATGGGGGAACCGAGTACAGGACGCATGACAAGGTGATGCAGATAAAAAACAATTACGACAAGAATGTATTCAATGGTGACATAGGAAGGATAAAGTCCATAGACACAGAAAGCAAATCCCTTGTGATAACATTTGATGACAGGGATGTCGAATACGACATATCGGACATGAGCGAAGTGATGCTTGCGTATGCGACAACTGTTCACAAGAGCCAGGGAAGCGAGTACAAGGTAGTAGTTTCACCGGTGACAACGCAGCACTTCATGATGTTACAGCGAAACCTAATATACACCTGTATAACTAGGGCAAAGAAGATACTCGTGCTTGTAGGAAGCAAAAAGGCAGTCGCAATGGCAGTCAAAAACAACAAGATAGTCCAGAGGAATACAAGGCTCAAGGAAAAACTCGTGGATGTAAAAAGCAGCAGTATGTAAAAAATATAAATCATAATTGCGACTGAATGCCATTATGGACTGAAAAGTTCATGGACTATAAAAAGAGAGTCTGAAGGTAAAGGCTTTCGGGCTGCTTGACAAGGCTTAAAATGATGAGATAAAGTCCTTAAGACAAAAGGGCTTTTATTTTTTTGGTCATGAGTAATAAGATCGATTAAATCGAAAAGGCAGAATATAAAATTCATTTTAAATTTTAAGGAAAAGTTAAGGCGAATACTGGTTATGGTATGCTTGGAGATGGTATAATTTTTATTGGTGGCAAAATACATCGAAAAACATCGAAAAGAGTCGGAAATATTAAAAAGAAGGGGATGATTGTAACTTGAATAAGCTAACAGAGGCTATTAAGTTTTCAGGGAGCATAAAGAGACAGTTTTCCATAATAACGGTGATTATGATAATGCTGACATCTATATCGCTTTCGTTTATGGCTTACAACAGGTCGAGCTCAATGCTTGTGGAGAATCTTGGTAAAAGGGCGCTTTCAATAGCAAGGGGATCAGCGCAGGAAATTGACATACATGAACACGAAAGCATAAAGTCAAAAGATGATATGGAAAGCGAGTCTTACATAAAAATAAGGGAAAAGCTCATGGAAATCAAGAACGTGAGCGGAATAAAATTCATATATACTGTCAGAAGAGACAGTAGCGGCAGGTTCATATACGTGGTAGATGCGTCGGGGGAAGCCTCTTCGGAAGTAGGCAAATATGAGGACGGCTATGACGAAATCTTTTCAAGGGTATACAGCTCAAATGACGGATATGTGGAAGCAAAAATAGACGTAACAAGTGAAGATGGGGCTCTTGTTACAGCGTATTATCCGCTTAAGGACAGCACAGGAAGCACGGTTGGCATACTCGGCGTCGACTACGGGGTTGACGATGAGTACAATTCGATAAAAAATCTCAAGTATTCAATGATACTGTTTTCTATTTTAATTGCAGGGGTGGCTTCAGCATTGGCGGCGGCCTTTTCTCTAAAGATAGCGGGCCCTATAACTAAAGTTGCCAGCGCAGCGGAAAAAGTGTCAAAATACGACGTATCGATTGACAGGATTGACGACAGCCAGGGCGGCGAGGTTGGGACTTTGGCATCGAGCATAAACGTCATGGTCGAGAATATGAGGGGTCTTCTTTCGAATATTAAGGACACCACATCCAATCTTTCTAATATAAGTGATACAATAGAGGATTCGTGTGGTAGTGTAAATGATTCAAGTGTCGAGATAGCAGCTTCAATAGAAGAGATAGCGGCAGGGGTTTCAAGCCAGGCTTCTGACGCTAGGAAAAGCGTTGATATGGGGGAAGAGCTTGCGGGTAGAATAGATGGCATTCAAATGGGTCTTGAAACGGCAGCTGAAAATGCAAAGGTAATGAAGGAAAACAATGAGACGGGAAAAGATTCCATATTAAAGATGGAAGAAAAGTTTTTTGAAAACAAGCAGGCCAGCGAGGAAATCTCAAAGAGCATTGAAAGACTTAGCGAGAGCTCAAAATATGCAGGAAGCATAGTCGACGCCATAAGAAAAATCGCATCGCAGACAAATCTTCTTGCGCTTAACGCTTCAATAGAGGCTGCAAGGGCGGGAGAGCATGGCAAGGGATTTGCAGTGGTAGCACAGGAAGTTGGAGCACTTGCAGGGCAGTCTGAAGAGTCAGTAGGACAGATAGAAGAAATAATAACAAATATGCTTTCGGTGATAGAATATACGGCTGTGAGGATGGAAAAATCACAGGAGAGCTTCGATTCTATGGATGAATACGTTAAGAACACGAGCAGTTCGTTCGAGTCTATAAGTACATCTGCGGACGAGCTGATAAGCCAGATTTCGATTTTGGGAAAAGACATAGAAATGGTTTCAAGCGCAAAGGATACAGTAATAGAGTCTATAGT
Source organism: Peptoclostridium litorale DSM 5388 (assembly GCF_900141635.1). GTDB lineage: Bacteria > Bacillota > Clostridia > Peptostreptococcales > Peptostreptococcaceae > Peptoclostridium > Peptoclostridium litorale. Next base: position 35,146 of record NZ_FSRH01000008.1, read on the forward strand.
GAATACAAGCAGGGTTTCTGAGGAGTCGTCGGCAGCAATAGAGGAGATGAGTGCTGCGACAGAGCAGCAGTCCTATATGATGGAGGACATAGCAAGCAAGGCTTATGAGCTAAACGACATTGTAAAAAAACTTTCAACAGAAATGGACAGGTTTAAGCTTGAATAAATAGGAGCTTTTGCAAAACAAAAAATCCGGCACTTGCCGGATTTTTTGTTTTTAGGGTATTTCCAGAATGTCCATACATTTGTATCAATAATAAATCAGAAATAGAAGAATTTTAAAAATATAGGCTCATTAACACGCAAATAGATTGTTGTTAAAATTAAAACCAGCAATTATTAAAAAAGAATCATAAATATACAAAAAATATGTTTAAAAAAAGAATTCCAGGGAAACTATAAATATAGTTTCTTAATGTGAAAAGATTATATATTAAAAAGGGTCACCTGAATTAATGTATACTAAATGCAAAGCTGAAAACGTAAATTTGAACTTCGGAGAAGAACACCATAAAAATTGTGTAGAAAACTGAAAATTATATTGATTTTTTGAAACTTTATGTATATAATTAGCTTAAGAAAATCAATTGTCGACAGTAGACATTAAAAACAATGTTCAGCAGATACAAGCCTGGAGTGTGGGGATGATTATTCGAGATGAAATTTTTCAACACATTAAAAATATACCAAGGAGGATGTATTTGAGTGAACATTTTTTTAAAGCCACCAACTGTCGACAGTAGACAAAATATGCGGTTAAAAAAATATCATAAAAATGATTAGAGTTAAACTGATGAGTTTTCAGAGAGCAAGTATGCTGAAAACTTATCTGAATAATTTGAAATTGAATTGTAGCCTGTATTGTGCAGTAAACTTCAAAGGGTGGTGAATCTATGGCTGGTGCGGTATTGGAAGATAGATTCAAAAGAGAAAATCTATCTGAAATAGTAATAGAATATATAAAGGAACAGATAATAACAGGAAGATATGAAGAGGGGGATCATATTCCTGAAACCGAAATAGCAAATGAACTTGGAATAAGCAGGGCTCCTGTTAGAGAGGGCATAAGAGAGCTTCAGAATATGGGCATAATAGAGTTTGTCCCAAGGAAAGGGAACTATGTATCCGCTTTTACAGATGAAGACAAGAAGGAGATATTCGACATAAGGCTTCTTCTTGAAGGAGACATGATAGAACTAATAATCAAGGAAAATAAGCTAAGTGAAAAGGATTTCAAGCACCTTACAAAGATAGTGGACGAAATGCTTCAAATAAGCATGAAAGATAAGGATATGATGGAAAAGGCTGTTGCACTCAGTAGAAAGGATATTGAATTCCACAAGTACATCTGGGAAAGATCAGGGAGCAACAGAAGGGCTCAAATACTTGAACAGCTCCACTTCCAACTTCAAATGGCTATGATATATGACACAAAGCTAAGCGGAGACCTTCAGATGACGGCAAAGGAGCACTATGAAATAATAGAATACCTAAAGGCCGGAGACATACAAAGCTGCAAGACTGCATTGAGAGGACACATTGTCTCTTATAGGGATGGTGTTTTCTAATAGATCAATTTATAGTTTTTTCATAAGGTGGTTTGGAATCCTGCATATTCAGCAGGGCATTATTTTAAAAATAGGATTTCAAAAACGAATGAAAAGATTAATATTTAAAGATTAAGGGGGAAAGAAAATGGAAAGGATTCTAAATTTCAGCAGAGAAGAATATGTTGAAAGAGTTAAAAAAACAAAGGAATCCATGAGTCACAAGGGAATTGATGCACTTATCGTAACAGATCCTGCAAACATAAATTACCTTACAGGATTTGACGGATGGTCATTTTACGTTCACCAGGGACTTGTAGTGATGCTTGGAGAAGAAGAGCCAGTATGGTTTGGAAGAGGTCAGGATGCCAATGCGGCAAGACTTACAAGCTGGCTTTCGGATGACCACATAAGGGCATACACAGATGACTATGTACAGTCTCTTGTGAAGCATCCTATGGAATTTGTGGCAGACATAATCAAGGAAAAGGGATATGACAATAAAATAATTGCAACTGAAATGGATGCATACTATTATACGGCAAAATGCCAGGAAAGCCTTCAAAAGAGCCTTCCAAACGCCAAGTTTGCAGACGGAAACCTAATTGTGAACTGGGTGAAAATAATAAAATCTGATGCAGAAGTGGAATTTATGAGAAGAGCCGCAAAAATTGCTGAAAAGGCGATGACTACGGCTGTTGATTCCATAGCCGAAGGAGTAAGGCAGTGCGATGCCGCTGCAAATGTATACCATGCGCAGATAAGTGGAACAAAGGAGTATGGTGGAGACTATTGCTCTATAATACCACTTATGCCTGCAGGAGTCAGAACTTCAACTCCTCACCTGAGCTGGACAGACGAGCCCTATAAGAATGGGGATACTGTAATACTAGAGCTTTGCGGTAACTATAAAAGATACCACTGCCCGCTTTCAAGAACGCTTACAGTTGGGGATGCTCCTCAAAAGGTGAAAGACCTTGCAAGTGTGGTTATAGAGGGGCTTACAATTACCCTTGAGAGCATTAAACCTGGAATGACATGTGAAGAGGCTGAAAGGGTATGGGCAAAGAGCATAGCAAAAAGCGGATTCATAAAGGATTCTAGAATAGGATATTCAACGGGTCTTAACTATCCGCCTGACTGGGGCGAGCATACAGCAAGCTTCAGACCTGGAGACAAGACCATGCTAAGGCCTAACATGACTTTCCACATGATACCTGGAATATGGCTTGACGACTGCGGAGTGGATATGAGTGAATCATTCAGAATCACAGAAAACGGATGCGAGACATTCACAAGCATTCCTAGAAAACTATTTGAAAAATAAAAAAATGACCCCTGTGTTAGGGGTCCAATGAATTAAGAAGCAATGACTAACTGCCGCTAATCAAACATCAATAATCGCCACTCAATAAATTGCCAATAAAATAACTTTCGCCAAAAGATATTTTATTAGAATATCGAAAAAGTTTCAAGTATTTTCTTAAAGATTTAAAAAATATTAAGGTTTGACTTTTAATATTGAAAAATTCAATTGAATGGGCAGGGTTCATAGTTGTATGTACATATGTGAAAAGCAAAGCCCCCTTTGAACAGCTTGGCTTTCATCAAAAGATCATTAATTTGATGTGCATCATTATATCAGATTATGAAATCTTGTCCATTTGACCCATATTGAAAATAAAAGATTGCTTTTCAAGAAAATGTATTTAATGTGAGTATGAGAGTGAAGGAGGTTCGAAATGAAAACCGAAAAGAAAATTACTGGTGCACTCTCCAAAGTTGAAGAAGCCATACTTAGCTATTCTGTAATAATAATGGCTTTAATACTTATAGGAAACGTTGTAAGTAGATCAGTGTTCAACATGAGCTGGACATTTGCAGAGGAGATAGGGCAGGCTCTTACAATAATAATGACATTTGCAGGGATAGGCTATGGAGCGAGAAAGGCAAGGCACATAAGCATGTCGGCGATATTCGACATCGTGCCGACCAACATAAAGAAAATATTCATGTATGTAATATCTTCGGTCACTTCGGCATCAATGTTTTATCTTGCATACCTGGGACTCAGATACGTTCAAAAGGTCCACATGCTTGGAAGGGTTACCCCTGCGCTTAGGATACCCATGTATCTCATATATATGATAGTTCCCATAGGTTTTGCGCTTGGAGGAATTCAGTATGCTTTGAACTTTATAAAAAACGTGAAGGAAAAAGATGTATTTTTGTCTACGGAAAGAGGCCTTAGGGATTAGGAGGTGAAGCCTTGTGGTAACTACTTTGATGATAATAATGGTTGTGCTTTTGCTTTTAGGTTTTCCTATGATGGTGCCTATGATAATGGCTCCTCTAGTGGTAATAATAATGTACTTCCCAAATATGGACCCGTCGATGATGACACAGCAGCTTATTGCCGGAATACAGACATTTGTGCTTCTGGCGGTGCCGATGTTCATATTTGCAGCAGATATAATGTGTGCAGGCCAAACTGCAAACAGGCTTTTGGATTTTGTTGAAACGTTTGTCGGACACATACACGGCGGACTTGCAATAACAACTGCGGCGGCATGTACACTGTTTGGATCGATTTCAGGATCTACTCAGGCGACGGTTGTTGCGATAGGAAAGCCTATGAGAGAGAAGCTTTTGGAAACGGGATACAGCGATGAGGATGTAATGGCTCTTATAATAAATGCCAGTGACATAGCGCTGCTTATACCTCCGAGCATAGGTATGATAATGTATGCCGTTGTAACCGGGGCGTCTGTAGGAGAACTGTTCATAGCAGGTATAGGGCCTGGTCTTCTAATACTTCTTGTATTTTCGCTGTACAACTACTTTATAGCAAAGAAAAAGAAGTATCCTAAAAGACCAAAGGCGACATGGGGCGAAAGAGGAAAGGCGACAAAAAGAGCCTTGCTTCCATTTGGATTCCCAGCAATAATAATAGGCGGTATATATACAGGTGTATTCAGCCCTACAGAGGCTGCGGCTGCATCGGTTCTATATGCAGCAATACTTGAAATAGTAATATTCAAGACTGTAAAGATTTCAGACCTTCCGAGGATAGCACTTTCAACAGGACTTGTAACAGCAGCGGTTTTCATACTGGTTGCAGGAGGACAGGCGTTCTCATGGACAATATCTTACGCCAAGATACCTCAGATGATAACCGCAAGCGTACTTGGAACTGACCCGTCAGCTATGAAGATACTGATAAACGTTACACTATTCTACTTCGTGGGATGCATGTTTGTCGATCCTATAGTCGTAATAATAATACTTACGCCTATATTCTACCCTATAGCCATAAATGCAGGAATAGACCCTATACACCTTGGAGTTCTTATAACACTTCAGGCGGCGATAGGCTCAGCAACGCCACCGTTTGGATGCGACATATTCACGGCGTGTGCGGTGTTTGACAAACCGTACCTTAAAGTAATAAGAAACACCCCGCCATATATATTCATGCTGGTGTCAGTTGCAATAGCAATGATGTTCTTCCCTGAAATCGCCCTTTCGGTAAGGGACATAGCACTCAAGTAGAAATATTTTAAAATAACACACTTACAGAGAAGGTGGGAATGGTATGATTGACTCTTTAATGGACATAAAAAAAGAAGTTGAAAAGCTAAATGACGAGATTATAGAGCTTAGAAGAGATTTCCACATGCATCCGGAGCTTGGATATGAGGAGTTCAGGACATCTGGGATAGTCAGGGAATATCTTGAAAATCTAGGGATTGAAACCCGCATAGTAAATGAAACAGGGGTTGTGGGTCTTTTAAAAGGGGGACATCCTGGGAAGACTGTTCTTTTAAGGGCCGACATGGACGCTTTGCCACAGCAGGAAAAAACGGATGTGGACTACAAGTCAAAGGAAGAAGGCAAAATGCATGCATGCGGTCATGACGGGCATACTGCCATGCTGATGATTGCGGCAAAAATACTTTCGAAAAGCAGCGAAAAGATAAACGGAAACATCAAATTTGTTTTCCAGCCAAATGAAGAATCGGCAGGGGCTCTTAACATGATAAATGAGGGCATAATGGAAAACCCTAAAGTGGACGCAGCTTTTGCAACTCACCTTTGGACCCCCATAGAAAGCGGGAAGATAGGGGCATCGGCGGGGCCTGTGATGGCGGCAGACGAGGAGTTCGAACTTACCATATTCGGAAAGGCCGGACATACATCGGCTCCGCACAAGGGTTTGGATCCAATACTTGTTGCGACAAATGTTGTACAGGGACTGCAGTCTTTGGAAACCAGAGAGACCGACCCTTTAAAGCCTATAACAATAATGGTTGGAAGGATACATGGAGGAACAGGCAGAAACATAATACCTGAAAAAGTCCAGCTTTCCGGAACAATAAGATTCCTGTTTGAAAATGAAGCAGAGGAAAAGGCAATTCTACTTGAAAAGTTTGAAAGGCTTGTAAAGGGAATATGCGATGCAATGGGCACGGGCTATGAGCTGGAATACATCCCGAGCAATCCGTCTCTAATGAATGACCATGAAATGGCTCAGATAGCGAAAAAGTCTGCACAAAAAACTCTCGGAGAAGCATGTCTTGTAGACTACAGGTGCATGGGGGGAGAAGACTTTGCAGAGTTCACACACAGAGTTCCAAGCGTCCTTTACTTCATAGGGACTGGAAATAAAGATAAAAAGACAGACTATCCTCACCACCACCCAATGTTCAATATTGATGAGGATACGCTTCAAACGGGTGTTGAGATGCATGTTAGAACGGCTCTTGAATACCTTAACGGATGCAATGAGTAATATTGCATCCGAAAACAGTGTCGACAGTAGACAAATATGAGGAGGGTAATTATGAAAAAGAGAATGTTTAGCCTAATATTAGCTGTGTCAATGATTGCTGCACTACTTACGGGATGCGGAGGAAGCTCAGGCGGAGGAGAGCAGACCGCTGACGGAGAGCAGACCTACAACTGGAGATTCGCTCACGAAGAGCCTGTGGGAAGCATACAGGACCAGTATGTTCACAAGTTTGTCGAAACACTTTCAGAAAAATCTGGAGGAAGAATAAATGTTGAAGTCTACCCTGTTGGACAGATAGGGGATGCGACTCAGCAGACTGAGCTTCTTCAAAACGGAGGAATAGAGTTTGCAATGGTTTCACCAGGAAATACAGGAACAATAGTTCCGGAAAACCAGCTTTTCTCACTTCACTTCCTTTTCTCTGACGACATGGAAAAGAACAAGGAGATATTCAAGACAAGCAAGGCTTTAAATGAAATGCTTTCAGCTAAATACCTTGAGAAGAACATAAAGGTGCTTTCTTACTGGCCTGAAGGATTCATGCAGTGGACGAGCAGCAAAAAACTTGAAAAGCCTTCTGACTTTAAAGGATTCAAAATGAGAACAATGCCATCACCAATGATAGTTGCGGCATACGAGGCTTACGGTGCCAACCCTACGCCTGTTCCATACATGGAGGTTTACAGCGGACTTCAGCTTAAGATGATAGAAGGACAGGAAAATCCACTTTCGGCTATAGAAGAGATGAAGTTCTGCGAGGTTCAGGATTACCTTACTCTTTCAGATGCAAGCCTTTATGTGACTACAACATCTGTAAACCCTCAGTTCTTTGACGGACTTCCTGAAGACATACAAAACATAATACTGGAAACTGCAGCTGAGATGGAAGACTATGGATTCCAGATACAGGCGGAGTTAAACGGTGGAGCACTTGAGCAGATAAAAGCTACTACCGACGTAGAGGTTATGACTCTTACTCCAGAGCAAAGGGAAGAATTCAAAAAGGCAAGCATGAGTGCAAGAGACAAGTATGTTGGAATGGTTGGAGAAAAAGGAAAAGAGATACTTGACGCCCTTGTAAGCGAGATAGAGGCGATAGAAAGCAAATAAGCAAAAATAAATCCATTTATATATGTGGGAAAGGCCGGCTTTTAGCCGGCCACACATATAATACACGAATAGCATATGAAAAGGAGGAATATGTATGAGACTATTTCCAGATGCAAGCATACTGGACATAGACCTGGGTACGAAAAAAGTTGAAAAAAGAACGCTGCCAGGTGAAACATATAGACAATATCCGGGAGGTTCAATACTTGGTTTGTATCTTTTAATGAAGGAAATGGACCCAAAGGTCGATCCGCTTTCTCCGGATAATATGCTTATATTTTCGGTATCGGCCCTTACGGGGCTTCCGATAAGCGGAATAAGCAGGATGGTCGTAACGACAAAGAGCCCTCTGACTGGAACCATAGGTGACAGCCAGGCGGGAGGTTTTTTCCCGGTCCACATGAAGGGGAACGGATATGATTCAATAGTTATAAGGGGAAAGGCGGATTCGCCGGTATACATCTATATAGACGGGGACGACATACAGATAAGAGACGCTTCAAACATATGGGGAAAAGTCACAGGAGATGCCGAGGAAGCCATAAGGGCGGATCTTGGCGAGAAAAATGTTGAAATAGCACAGATAGGCCCGGGTGGAGAAAATCTTGTAAACTACGCATGCATAATCAACATGTGCAACAGGGCCAATGGAAGAAATGGAACAGGCGCCGTGATGGGCTCTAAAAACCTCAAGGCGATAGTCGTAAAGAAGAAAAATGGACAAAAGGCATACGATGCACAAGATTTCAAGGAACTTTCAGGATCGGTGAAGACAAAACTTGAAAACAACCCTTCTGTCGCCGGTCTCGGGAAGTATGGAACTGCGGGAGATGTAGAAAGCTTTAGCGACGAGGGATTTTTGCCTACGAACAACTGGACAAAGGGTCATTTCCCGGAAGGCGCAAAGAGCACTACAGGGGAGACAATGTACAACACAATACTCAAGGAAAGGGACACATGCTTTGCATGTGCGGTAAGGTGCAAGCGTGTAGTGGAAGTGCCGGGGCTTGTAGACCCTCTATACGGTGGACCTGAATATGAAACTGCGGCAACGTTTGGTTCGTACTGCGGAGTTTCAAGTCTGGAGGCGGTATGCCTTGCAAACCAGCTTTGCAACATGTATGGGCTTGATACCATATCATGCGGTGCAACAATAGCATTTGCAATGGAATGCTACGAAAAGGGACTTATAACAAAAGAAGATACGGACGGAATAGAGCTTGAATTCGGAAACGCCGATGTTCTTGCGCCGCTGATTGAAAAGATAGCAAAGCGTGAAGGATTTGGAGAGCTGCTGGCACTTGGAAGCAAAATAGCTTCTGAAAAAATAGGAAATGGAGCGCAGGACCTTTTCATGGGAGTCAAAGGGCAGGAGTTTCCAGCACATATGCCCCAGTACAAGCCTGCTGTGGGAATGGTGTATGCAGTCAATCCTTTTGGGGCGGACCACCAATCGAGCGAGCACGATCCATTCCTTGTAATGCCTGCTGACAGCCAGGAAAGAATAAATGTTGCAAAAATAGGGATGGTCAAGGGATATGACAATCCATTTGAAATAGATGACGAAAAGGTCAGGTTTGCATTTGACAGCCAGTGCTATTTCTCAATGCTGGATTCGCTGTGCCTTTGCCAGTTTGTATGGGGACCTTCGTGGGAGCTTTATGGACCGTCTGAGCTTGTAAACCTTTGTAGAAGTGGAATTGGATGGGACACTTCTGTATTTGAGCTGATGAGAATAGGCGAGAGAAGGATTAATATGATGAGGCGCTTCAATGCCATGGCAGGGTTTACGAAAGCTGATGACAAGCTGCCAAAGAGAATGTTTGAGCCAATGCCAGCGGGGCCGTCAGAGGGAGTTCAGCTTGACGAGAAAAAATTCAATGAAGCGCTTGAGCTGTACTATGCATATGCAGGCTGGGACAGTGAGACTGGAAATCCTACTGACACAATACTTAGAAAACTTTCGCTGGGATGGCTTTTAAAGCAGTAAAAAATATACAAATATCTCGGGAGGCGGTTTCGTGGAAATCATCCTGAACGGAGAAAAAAAGCAGTTGGAAGGAAATATTACAGTGACGGGGCTGCTGGGCAGCCTGGGCATGAACAGGTGCGTTGCCGTGTTCATAAACGGCAGGCAGCTTTTGATGGCCGAATATGAAACAACACATATCAACGAGTTTGACAAGGTCAGGATATTCAGGCCGCTGTCCGGAGGCTAATGAATGTGCTTGCGGGTTATGCGGATAATACAAAAAACAATTTGGAGGGATAGGCGATGTTCAAAAGCATAAAAGATATTGACGAGATACTAAAAAAACACGATGACTACAGATCGAGATGTCTAAATTTGATAGCGTCTGAAAACTATTCGAGCGAAAAGGTCAGAAGTTATTTGGGAACCGACTTCAACAACAGATACGGATGCTACACTACAATGGACATGGATGACAGAGAATATGCCGGAAACAAGTATATAAATGAGTTTGAAAAGAAAATGCATGAACTTGTGAGCAGCGTATTTGGAGGAAAATATGTGGATCTAAGACCGATAGGAGGCCATATGGCGGGAATGTCGGTAGTTCTTGGAATACTTGAGCCGGGAGACCTTGTAATAGAGGTAAGCCTTGCAGATTGGGGCCATGGTCTTGTAGGGCCTATGTGCCAGATCAGACAGTTTGATGAGACAATAAACGTTGAGTACATGAAGTTTGACAAAAATGGTGCGGTTGACACGCAGGCGCTAGAGGAAATGGCAGTAAGGCTAAAGCCTAAAATGATAATATTCGGTGGATCGGGAACTCTTTTCGAAGAGCCTGTAAAAAAGCTAAGAAAAATCGCTGATGAGAACGACATAGTCATAGCATATGACGCTTCGCACGTTACAGGGCTTATTGCAGGAGGGGTGTTCTTCAATCCTCTGGAAGAAGGCGCAGACATAATGTTTGGAAGTACTCACAAGTCATTTCCAGGACCACAGGGTGGATTCGTGGTTTCAGACAGAAAGGACCTTATGGAAAAAGTGGGAAATGCCCTTGCACCATCGCTTGTGACAAGTCACCACTTGAACCGTCTTCCAGCATTTGCTGTTTCGCTTCTTGAAATCAAGGAATTCGGAAATGATTATGCTGCTCAGGTTGTCAAAAACTCAAAGGCTCTTGCAGAGGCCATGGCTGCTGAAGGATTCAACGTAAAGGGGAAGGAAAGAGGATATACTCAGACTCACCTGATACTTGTGAATCTGGGAGAGTACGTAAAAGAATCACCTGGAAAATTCCTTGAAGAGGCAGGAATACTTTGCTCTGACGACTTCTCAGGAGAAATGCCTGAGGTAAGGATAGGAACCCCTGAGGCTACAAGAAGGGGAATGAAAGAAGAAGAGATGAAAGAGATTGCAAAGCTTTTCAAAAGGGCCCTCATAGACAAGGAAGACATTGAAAGCCTTAAAAAGGATGTGGAGGCTCTTGCACTCAAGTTTAACGGTTACGAATACGCATTCAAATAAAAAACATTTCAAGTTTCAAACATAGTTAATATAAAAATGTACCATGTGCAGAAATAAGCATATGGTACATTTTTAAAATAAAGGGGGATGAAAACATGAATGGCAAAGGAATATTCAATGAAGACATGTATGGGAGCAGGGCGAAAATAGGACTTGTATACATAGCTTCGTCATGGGTTATGGAGCCCGAGTTTTACGAAATGTCTCCAAACGGGGTCATAACATGCACAAGCAGGGTAGCACTTCCGGATGATGTGAGCGCAGATAGTGTTGCAGAGGTTGGAAGAAGGGCTGTGGATGCCGCGGCTGTTCTTGCAGAGGCTCCGCTCGATGTTATAACACTTGGATGCACAAGCGGAAGCTTCATAAAAGGCGCGGGATACGACAGGCAGCTCATTGAAAACATGAAGAAGGCGAGCGGTGGCATACCGTGCAGCACCACTAGCTCAGCTTTCATAAGGGCTCTTGAGGCTATAGGGGCCAAGAAGATAGCTGTACTGACGCCATATGTGGAAGAGGTCAATGACAAGGCGAAGAGCTTTTTGAACGACATGGGCTACGAGGTGACAAACTTCATAGGAATGGGACTCATAAAAGACCACGACATAGACAATGTGCCCCTTGAAAAGGTGTATGAGCTTGCAAAAAAAGCAAATACAGATGATGCGGACGCCCTTTTCATAGCTTGCACGGGCCTCAAGACCATCCCTATAATAGAGGCTCTTGAAAAAGAGCTCGAAAAGCCTGTGATAACAGCTATACAGGCGACGTTCTGGGACTGCCTGAGAATCGCAGGAGTTGAGGACAAGATAAAGGGATATGGGGTACTTTTTGACTACTAGAGCGGCCGAAGAATTCAAAATAGGCAGCTGCAAGGGTATGGCAATATAAATAGACTATAAGTTGGACTACTCTTGAAAGTGTAAATAGCGGGGATTAAGCAATCGAGATTGGGTCAGGATTATAGCGGTGCAGATGGAAGAGACTGCGGCATAGACTGAAGAGGTTTTCGCCAGCATGGAGGAGTATGCATCGTCCATTGAAAATTTAAGTGCATTTTCCGAAAAGCTAAGCCTTATGGCACATTCCCTTGAAGATGAGATAGGGATGTTTAAGACGAAAGAGTAGGAGGGGGTACATGAAAAAGAATCCATATACCTACATAGTTCTTGCGGGGATATTCTGGAGTACCCAGGGAACCCTAGGAAAGCTTCTTGGAAATGGGTTGACTCCTTTTCAAATTGCATTTTCAAGGGTGTTCATAGGATTTGTGCTCATACTTGCACTAACTCTTGTAAATCACAGGGATGAGATTAAAATAGACGGCGAAGGAATGTTCAAAATAGCTGCAATGGGCATATTCTGCCAGGGAGTCAACAGCATCTGTTTTTTCTACAGCGTGTCAAAGATATCAGTAGCTGCTGCGACTGCGCTGATGTATACAGGCCCCATATTTGCCGTTATAGTGTCGAGGTTTGTATTTTCTGAAAAGATAACGAAACTTAAGGGAATAGCCCTTGTGGTTTCAAGCGTATCATGTTTTTTGGTGGTTACAAAGGGGGATATAGGTGTTTTTTATGGGAGCATGGCAGGAATACTTGCGGGGACATGTTCGGGATTTGCTTTTGGAGTGAACGGGATAATAGGAAAGCTTCTCATGAGAAGATACAATAGCTGGGTGGTGTTGATGTATGCATTTGGATTTGCATCCCTTTTTATGCTTCCGTTTTGCAGCCCTGTTGAACTGTTAGGCAAGTTTTCAAACTTCAATCTGATGGCGGGGGTGACCTTGCTTGGGATTACGACTTCATTTTTAGCTTTTGGAAGCTATTTTATGGGAATAGACAAGGGAGCCCTTCCGTCAAAAGCCGGCATAGTAAGCACGATAGAGATTGCAATAGCGGTTATGTTGGCGTATATAGTGTTCAGGGAGCCTATTGGAGTTATAAGGTTGCTAGGAATTGTAGGGATATTCGCCGGAATGTATATACTCTATCTCGATAGCAGGAATATGAGCATTGAAGTTTAGAGGGAATGACAGAAGAAATTTAAAAAAGGCAGGGGGATCTGTCTGGAAAAAATAAAAAGGGATATTGTTTGGGCACCGAGTACCCAAACAATATCCCTTTTGTGTAAGTGTTGAGGAGTAGAGTTTAAACTGAATCTCATATAGAAGACAATAGGGATTGACAAAAAGAACATGGATGATTTCTGCAGATACGTGAGAGGGGGAATACAAGAAGCTTATAGAAAGTATACCATTTTTATAAAGTTTTTTTACAAAACGGTTGACAAAGAAGACGAAAAGTAATATCATAATATTGTAATCGTTACAAAATAAAAAACATTACAAACAAATAAAAACACAATAGTTTAGGGAGGAATACATATCATGAAAAAATTCATTTGTTCAGTATGCGGATACACTTACGAGGGAAGCGAAGCGCCAGAAAAATGTCCACAGTGCGGAGTTGCAAAAGACAAGTTCAACGAAAAGGTTGAAGGCGAAGAAATAGTTTGGGCCGATGAGCATAAGATAGGAGTGGCTGAGGGACTTGACCCAGAAGTTGTTCAGGGGCTTAGAGACAATTTCATGGGAGAGTGTACAGAAGTTGGAATGTACCTTGCAATGAGCAGACAGGCAGACAGAGAAGGGTATCCTGAAATAGCTGAAGCTTACAAGAGAATAGCTTTCGAAGAGGCTGAGCATGCTGCTAAATTTGCAGAGCTTCTGGGAGAAGTTGTCGGAGCAGACACAAGAAAGAACCTTCAGCTTAGAGTGGATGCAGAGCACGGAGCTTGCCAGGGCAAAAAAGACCTTGCGACACTTGCTAAGAAACTAAACTACGACGCTATACATGACACAGTTCATGAAATGTGTAAAGATGAGGCAAGACATGGTTCAGCATTTGCAGGACTTCTTAAGAGATATTTCGGATAGTATTTTCAATGGTTTCAGCGGTCGCAAGTTGTTGCTATCACTGAGGTAGAGCGAATCAGACGTGAAACGAAAACATTTTAGTATAACTTAACATAACACAGAATATTATATAATATTTGCATCGACCGTAGGCAAATCGTAGGCAAAACTCAATTTTAGAGCGATTTTCCTTGCCTACGGGCCATTTTGCCTACGAAAATCGCGACAGCCTTTGAACTCAGTGAGTTCAAGGCATGTCGTTTTTTTTGACTTTTTTGAACTGTACATAAAAAAGTACAATTCGGCTTTTTTGGCATAGATCATATTTCAAGTTTCGAATTCAACAATTTTGAGGCTTCATCACTCATTGAATTTGTAAGATGAGTGTACAGTTTCAATGTGAATTCCAGTTTGGCATGCCCCAGGCGCATTTGAATGTATTTTGGATTGAGGCCGCCCTCAAGAAGAATTGTAGCGTGGGTGTGCCTGAGGTTATGATACTTGAAGTCTATGCTCAGTTCTTTTTTTGCGATTCTTGATATGACTTTGTGGCTGTACGTGTTGAGCATCTCGCCGTTTTCTTTGACGTTCATAAAATCGTCTACGATTATTAATTCACCAGATTCTTCGTCCTTTACCACATTTCTTTTATACATTTTTCCAAAATGCGACTTGTTCTGTTCGACTTTTTCCATATGGGCAAGTAAGTAATTCCTGAACTTATCGCTGAACTTAATGGTCCTATAGCTGTTTTGAGTTTTCAAGGTAGTGAAGCACCAGATATTATCATATCTTTGAAGCTGCCTTTCAATTTTAACAGTGTTGTTTTCAAAATCAAAATCCGACCATCTAAGGCCATAGCATTCCCCGGCTCTTACCCCAAGATTGATTCCAAGCTGGAAAGGCATGTGAAGGTTTGTTGACAGCAGCCGGTCGCTTAGTATTTTCAGCTCTTCATTTGTATAAACCTTAATGGCGCTATTGTTAGTTTGTTTTTTGGGAGCCTTGATATTATCCATTGGATTGAATTTTATTCTGTTCATGCGAAGCGCATATTTGAATATGACGACAAGCAGATTGTACATGCTCTTGATATATTCAGGGCTGAGAGTTTCTTTCTTGGAGCTGAGAAAAGTCTGCAGCTGTTCAGCACTTATGCTAACAATCGGCTTATTTTCAAAAGCAGATAGGTGATTTTTATACAGGGATTTATATCTTTTGATAGTTGAATATTTTCTTGAAAGTTCTGCTTCATTTTTTATGAAATGATTGAATATAAAACCAAAAGGAACATCAGATTCAATAAAAACCAGGCCTGAAGATTTGTATTCGGCAAGTGCCAGCAAAAGTGCACTGTTAGCTTCTTTCTTTGTCCTCCCTCCAACACGCTCAATACGTTTCCTTTTCCCGTCAGGGCTGGAAAGCTCGAAGCTGTAGTACCACTTGTCGCCACGCTTTCTTACGTAACCGTCCATAATAAGCACATCCTTTCTTTATTTTATTTTTTCATATATGAACAGTGAGGGGAGATTTGACAGGATAAGGCTTCTTTTACTGTCAATATCCCATGTGAGCCTTTCTTTTGACATGAATTCAAACTTTTGATAAATGAATTTTTCCGTGACAAAGAAATAATCAGCCATTTCAGAAATGGACAGTACGGATTTGTCCTTTATTATATCCAGCAGATCCTGGGTGGAAATTAGAAAATTCACGGCCCATTTCAAGGCCAAAAGCTCCTTCTTATTTATAATCAGCCTTTCAGAGTAGCACATATATTTTCGAGGAGTTATATCACCTATAGTAGTTCTATAGTGTCCTATTTCTTCAGCTAGGACGGTCCTGTAAAGTCTGTGGTCGCCTTTGATGGACTCATTGATTAATATTATGTAATACTCGCCATCGAAGCTGTAATAGCCTAATACAGCCTCAGAAAGGGGCACGAATTCCTTTATTATATTGCATTGTGTGAGAATCTCTTCGAGTTGGAATGTTTCAATCATAATTATCCCTCCAAATAGCAAAAAGAACAAATGTTTGGAAAGTATTATAGCATGGAATGTATGTTCTGAAAAGAGAACAGAGAAAATTTGTTAGAAATGACAGAATTGCAGAAAAAATATATGAATTTAACATTGGGTAATGGTTAGGGGATTGTTTAGAAAAAGAATGAATGATATATGAAACATGACCTTTTGAGTCAGAAGAAGTGTGCTATAACTACGTTCGACTCGTATAGAGAATAAGACAAGTCTCAAGATTATTAAAAACGTGATATTTGGCAGGAAAATGAATAGATGCAAGATTGAAAAGATACTTTTGCTTTGCAAAAGGCATGTATGCCTTTTGCAAAAAATTTATGTTTTTTGAGAATTAATAACAGATAAAATAAAAGCATTGAATAAATCTTTTGACGATAAATTCTGTTTGTTTAGAATTTGTTTATACTTTTCATAAAGTTCTCTATCTACCGTTATAGTAGCTGTTTTTTTCTCTGAAATCTTACTTTCATGAATTTTATTTATATCGGGATCTAAAGTATTAAGAATATTGTATGTCGAAATTGTTTTTAATTGTTGAATTTTAGCTTTGTCTTTCTTGACTTTATATCCAGTTAAAATAATTGCCTTTTCATATCTATTTTTGCCTTGGATTGCAACTGCCTTTTTTTCATTAAGTAGCTTTAGAAGACCCTCAGTTTGAGGTTTTGCCATATCAGGCAAAGGACAAAACACAGGTCTTTCTTGCGAAATGGCAAAATTTACAGTATGCATGCTTCCACTTTTAGCTTTGGTTTCAAAAACAACAACACCTTTAGATAACCCACTTACAATTCGATTTCTATTTACAAAGTGATGCTTTTCTGGTGGAGTACCTATCGGATATTCTGATACTAGCAACCCATTAGATTGTAAAATGGTATCTGCAAGGTCTTTATTAGATTTAGGATATATCATATCAAGGCCGTGTGCTAGTACTGCAATTGTTGTTCCATTGTTTTTAAGGCATGTTGTATGAGAAACAGTATCAATTCCCTCTGCCAAACCGCTTACAATTGTAAAATCTTCATTCACCCATTTAGGGATAAGTGATTCTACTGCTGACACTCCAAAAGGTGTAGGAGTTCTAGTTCCAACACAGGCGAGTGCTTTTATATGTTTTTTATAAAAACCGCGACCTTTGAAATATAAAATTGTTGGAGCATCTGCTAATTTTTTAAGGTTTTGAGGATAAGATTTTTGGTGTATGCATACAAATTTTATTTTATTTTTTTTATTTTTTTTGATTATATTCTTTGCTTTTTTGAGATATTCTTGCATTAGAACTAAATCAGATAATTTACTTGAATATTTATCTAAGTTTATATTTTTTGATAACTGGATACTTAGATAATGTCCCGAAAAAATCTCATGTACTTCTTCAAAAGTACAATTCAATGCTATATAATTTAATGTCATGTTGTCGAGACCAAGTTCCTTTAATGCTATTAAATATAATTCCATAGAAAACCTCCTGTAGGAGTAGTATAACTTTTAAAATTACTGTCCTAAATTAAATATATCATATAAATTGGATATTTCATCCTTTGCTTCTATAAAGTTTTTAGGGGTAACAATTTCTTTCCTGTTTAGTTTATATTTGTATCCAGGAGAAAAAACATCCCCCATTATATCATATTCTTGATACTTATAGCTAGAGCAAAAACTTCCTAGCGTTACAAGAACGATATTACCAACACCTTGACTTCTAAGAAGGTTTCTAAGAGATTCAAAGGTATTTCCATGAGTAAGATAGTCGTCAAAAATTATTATATTTCTATTTTTAAGTTTTTTCTTATATATTTTATTTATACAAATTGTATCAAAATGAGAGATGCATCCATTTTGTATACGGGTATTAGAGTTCATATTCTGGCTCTTGCTATTTAAAGTGTGACGTATAAACATATTTGGAAAGTCTTTAAAAGCTTCAGAACGTGGATTTTGTTTTCCCATCATACAACGAGCAACTTCTTTAAAATAAAGCATATATCTATTTAAGTCTTGCCCTGAAGAAGGCGCTATACACCAGTCGTCTAATGTACTGAATAGAGGGTTGTTATTTGAAATTGTTGCAAGAAAATGATAAAGTAAAATTTCAAAATAGGTTCTGTTTTTCTGCTTCTTTTTTAAAATTCGCTCGAAATTTTCAACTAAATCTTTTTCTGCTAAATTTTTTGCATAAGCTTTATGACGTGCATCCATAATAGAAAAAACACGTGTTTCATCGGGAAGTATCATTTTTGTAAAGAAGTGGTTTTGATTATTTAAAGTTTTTGCGAACTTATAAAATATATCAGGGTTATCTATAGGTATTCCGTATTTTTTTGCATCATCATCCTGAACAGTCCAAGTTGGAGATAGAAACAATAATTTGTTACGCGCTGCAAACCTCATATCAACAGTTTTATTTCCAAGTACCGCAAAATAAGATTTTTCTTTATCTTCTATAAAATTATTCACAATATGCCTATTAGCATAGGCAAAATTGCTACTGGGTTCTAGCTGTAAATTATCTTTTAATTTTGAAAGTCTAGTTTCATCATGAGAAGTTATTAGAACTTTGTTTTCATCAGTAGTCGTAAGTTCTTTTATGGTGTTTATCATTTCTTCTTTGTATTTTAGATTTTCAATACAGTCAGCAGACAAAATAAATATTTTTTTCATTTTTATAAATCACTCCTTATATAATAGGGATAAGCATAATTCTTATCCCTTGTTTGTACACAAATTAAGTTTTGACTATGTCGATTTATTTTCCAATAATAGAAAAGCTAAATTTTAGAACTTTGTATAAGTTACAAGTTTGTTTAACTATTTTTCACATAAGATTTTACATCCATGTCCGCCATTAGCACATTGTTTAAATCTTTGAGCAAACTCGTTAAGAGATATAACATGTTCTAGATGTACTGTGTTTCCGGTAAGATTGCATCCATAATTAGCAGCTTGGTCATTGCCTACTCTTATAGAATGTGGACATTTCTTGGTATTTTGAGTTTTAATTATAGATTTTGTTTGAGAAACAAAATATGGACAGGTTTTATGTGTATCAGGCTTATGAATGTTATCACAGTAATTAAGGATGTGACTATAATTCCCACAATCAGAAACTGCATTGAATATTATAGGTTTTTTATTGAAAAGTTCAGCTTGTTTAGCATTAGAGCTGTTGCAAACATATACATATTTTTTAGAGGCAAATCCTTTCTGTACAAGAAATTTTTCAAAATAAGGGCAGTTAGACATATTAAACATCTCCTTTTGTATTTTTTTATATTAATGAAAAATAATGTCAATAAATGTCGAAAATAAAAAGCTGTTATCATGACAGCATTTTTTATTTAGCTAGTTTAAGTTGTCTTTTTATTATAAAAACATTTTCTTCGGTTTCGCGCATTTTGTGTTTTATGAACTTAATATCCCTTGAAATATCAATTTGTCGATCTGCATTAGGAGCTTTTATATCGTCGATTTTATTTATGACATCAACTTTATTGTCGATAAGCTCCAGTAGTTTTGTGTTTTTAGATACTTGTATTTCAACAGATTTCAATATCTTCATCAAACAATCCCTTGGCATTAAGGTTGTGATATGCTTTGTAATGGATTTGTATGAAAAAACAATTGAAATGCTGATTTACTTATTTTGAAAAAAATTCTTCGTAGAATTCATCAAAATTGTTCATTTCAACAACTAATTTAGGAAAATTTTTAAATGATACCCCGCTAATGCTGCTTTGAAGAGAATATGATATACTTTGATTTTTCCTGCTTGTTCTTTTCAAAAATCTCGCATTTATAAAGCCATTTTCATTTACAATAGGATTGTTTTTTACAAAGGGAGCTATATCATTTGCAGGTGTGCAGTATAAAGATATATCTTCTTCATCGTTTTCATCCAATTCACCTAAAAAGTGTCCAATTAAAAAACCTTTGATATTTTTATTATCTGTATAAATAGCAGATACAAAAAAGTCACTTGTGGGATTTCCTTTTTCAACACAATAATCATCTTTGGATGTTTGCAGTATCATTTCAAACTTACTTCTGTCAGGGATGAATATCTCGTGATTTAAAGGTTCTATGTATTTGAATCGTCCAAGGCTGAGAAGCTGGTTTTCTGAATATTTAAGAACGACTTGCTGCTTTCGCTCTTCTTCATACTCATCGCCCTTTTTTATTATTGCTCTTTCTACAGCAACCGAAATAAGTCGACTGAAGTCTTCATCTTCCATACCCTTAAATTCATCTGCAAGAAAATCTTTTATTTCATCCGGATTACCAAGAAGCTCATAAATCCCTTTATACATTTTATTTATCAACCTGTTTTCACGGGCTATGAGCCTCATATCCCTATTGTTATACTTATTTTTCATAAATATCGTTAGAGTTTCAATGTCATCTATAGAATAATCCATTAGATTGAAAGAGAAAAATGGATAGGGATACATCTTATCTGACTCTTTAAGCCCTGTGAAAAAATAATAGTCTGTGCCGTTTGTCAATAGGCCATATTCAACGCAGACAGAATTGTCATAGTATCTTTTCATTTGATCAATGTCTCTGGATATATTTTTGCCATATGGCTTGGCTTCGACATATATGCAGTCCCTGCCGTTAGCATTTATGCAATAGTCTACCTTAAGCATATTAGAAGCATTTTCAGGAGAGTGTTCAGCCTTTACTTCGTTTGGATTTTTAGTATCATAACCTAATATTTTTATAAAAGGTAGAATCAAAGTTTGCTTTGTTATTTCTTCGTTACTAAAATTTTTTTTATTGTCTTCAGCAAATTCTTGTAACTTTTTCAATTCTTTTTGAAGGATTATTACAGGGTTAATCATACACAGTCTCCTCCTTGAAAACATTACATTTATGAAAAATAATGTCAATAAATGTCGAAAATAAAAAGCTGTCATGATAACAGCATTTTTATTTATTTTATTATGACTACTTTTTCAAAGTCCCATCAGGATGGTATTTCATCTTTAGTAGCCTTATATACTCTTCGACTTTCTCTATATCCTCATCAGATAGTCCCTCAGCATCAAGATTATGGTACGCCTTGGTAATCGGT
Source organism: Peptoclostridium litorale DSM 5388 (assembly GCF_900141635.1). Taxonomy (GTDB): domain Bacteria; phylum Bacillota; class Clostridia; order Peptostreptococcales; family Peptostreptococcaceae; genus Peptoclostridium; species Peptoclostridium litorale. Next base: position 56,136 of record NZ_FSRH01000008.1, read on the forward strand.
TTATCTGTAGAGCATGGTTTACGCTGGTCGGTTCTTCCAAGAAGGTAGTCAGTGGAGACATTAAAGTAATCGGCAAGGAGTGTTAGTTTTTCATAATCTGGTTGTTTACCTTTTGTTTCGTAACCAGCAACTGTTGCTCTTCCAATCCCAAGAATATCTGCTATATCTTGTTGAGTTAATCCTTTTTCATTTCTTAAGGTTTTTAATCGTTCTGAAAACATCTACAAAAACACCCCCTCCTATCTTACTATTTTAGATTAAAATGTGTCTAAAATAAACCAATGTGTCTAATATGAACTTTTTTTAGAAAAAGTATTGACGTAGTGTCTTTAAGGCACTAATATATAGTTATAGGAAATGTTCCGAAAAGACACGAAAAGGGGCGATATCTTTGAGGGAGAAGCTTAGAAAAATTAGGAAAGAAAAAAAATTAACGCAACAACAAATAGCTGATATGATAGGTATATCAAGGGCAGCGTATACAAACATAGAATTGGGAAAGAAAAATCCATCTTTAAAAATAGTAATAAAAATAAAGAAAATTTTAAACTATGAAAGAGATGATATTTTTTTAAATCCATAGTGTCTAAAAGGAACAACACGAAAAGGAGCTGACAATAGTGAACAGTAAAAAAGCAAAAGGGGAATCTGTTAACGAGTTAAATATTTTAGAGAAAATCATGGAATCTATATCTGAACCATACCCGATGCCAAGTGACTACTTATATACTGTGTCTGAGACGGCAAAGATCCTAAGAATGAATCCAAATGCTGTATATGATCTGATTAAAAAAAATCTTCTTTCAGCAACTAGGCTTGGAAGAATCAAGGTCAGGAAAAAGGAAATTGAAAAATTTATGGAACGCATAGACGGAAAGGATCTTTCAGATTTAGATAACGTAAAAGAATTGAAGCTATAAGAGAAAATATGTATATGAAAAGAGCTCCCAAGAGGGAGCCGATAGAAAAGTTTTGAAGTGGAATGGATTTTTGATGGAAAGAAAGGTGAAAAGGGGTGAGTTTTCTTATACTTAAATTTTACATTTGAGAGGAGATGAAGTGAATGTCTAAATCATGCAGGAACATATATAAAACTTCCAGAGTTAATGCAGGATTTACACAAGAACAGGCAGCGGAGATTCTAACCGTAAGCGTGAGGTCGCTTGCAGACTATGAAACCGGCAAAAGGATTCCTAGTGATGAGGTTGTATGCGCAATGGTAAGAACATATGATGCAAAACACCTTGCCTACATGCACCTTAAAGAAAACACTCTTGTCGGCAGGACATATCTTCCGGACGTTGAATTTTCGGACATTGCAAAATCAGTCCTGAAGCTCCAAAAGGAAATATCAGACATGCGAAAGGTCAATGATAGCATGATTGAAATAGCTTGTGACGGAATTATCGACGAGCATGAGGAAGAAGAATGGAAAGGCATAGCAAAAGAGATTGGAGACGTAGCAGGCGCGGCGATGGCTTTAATGTTTTTGAGTAACTTGGCCTGAAATAAAAAATTTTAGCCCTGGAATGTCAAATTTTTAAAGCAATTCAAGAATTCGAATGAAAGGCCAGTTATATCCCTTAAAAGGAGACTATAGGCATTGGAGGTGGAAATTGTGACTTGTGAAGAAATAGAAAACAGGGTCATCGCAATAGCGGGGGAGCATACAAAGCTTGCATTGGAGCACCTGGAGATATTCGGCAAGCCTGGAAGTGAAAAACGATGCGTTGAAATACACGAAAGAATTGAACAGTTGAGGCAGGAAAGGGTGGAGCTTATAGGACGATAGAAAGGAGGGAGTGCTGTGATTGTTAGAGATATTAGGAAGCTGAATATTAAATGCCCGATTTTGAAAGGAAACAGATTCAGGCAGTACACGGCAAGGCTTGAGTTTATCGCAAAAATGGAAAAGGCCCTCAAGGAGCTGCAACTCCAAAAAGGGCATTCACAAAATTTAATGTAAAACCATTATACCACACTGGAAGGAGTTTTAAAAAATGCATTCAATGGATCTTATCGAAAACTATATAGCACTATGGATAGCCATTGAGAACGGATTTACAGTAGAAACGGCCTTTCATGTACTGGATTTGGTATTGGAAAACAAAAAAATATCTCCAAAGGTGCGAAGGGTGCTGGATGAAAAAGACGTGGATGACATGATTAAATTCAAAGATGAAATGCATTTGACATGTACTGAAATAGGAATGATGTACGGTATTTCAGAGTCAGAAGTATATCGCAAAATTAGAAACTGTAGAGCGGAAAGAACGGAGGGACAATTATGCTTATAACACCAAAAAAGATTCTCCAGGCGGCAGGATATGAAGTGCTTTCAGTTGATGAAAGAGAAAACGCCGTCAGAGTATATACAGTGAGATTCACCGAGAAAGAGAAGGCGAAAAAGAAAGCGGACATTGAAGCGTGCGGCGGAGAATACGACTTTGACCTGGACGATACCTTTGAACTGCGAGTGAATGAGCGCGGCTTCGATGGTAATGGCGATGAATATATAATTTTCAACTTGTACAAGACAGGCGAGTGCTGGGACGTAATATACCTTGAAGAAGTGTTTGACTAGGAAGGGGAGTGCTAGGCATGGATTTGGATGCAAGGCTTATGAGGGCGCAGAAAAAGCTTGATTCAATAGTTGGTATCTTTGGACTTGGACATGAAAAAACAATGAGACAGTCAAAAGCGGTGGATAGGCTCATTGTGTTGAAAATGCAAAACGAAATGAAGCTAAAAGCGGCGGGAGGAAGATAGATGAACTGCTCTGTAGTGATAGGAAGATTGACGAGAGACCCGGAGCTTAGATACATCCCGGGAAATGGCAAGGCGGTTGCGACTTTTACGGTAGCTGTCAACAGGCCGTTTAAAAATAGAGAGGGCCAGTATGAGGCCGATTTCATACGGATTCAGGTGTGGGGAGCCCTGGCGGAAAACTGCGCAAAATATCTGATCAAGGGCCAGCAGGCGGGCGTGAAGGGAAGGCTCCAGACAAGGTCGTATGACAACAGCCAGGGAGCAAAGCAATATATAACGGAGATTGTTGCCGAAAGCGTGGATTTCTTGGGCAAGCCAGGGGGCTACGAGGGCACAAACGGGTCGCAGCCGGAAATACCAGGCGGATACGAGCCAGTTAATTTTGATGACGATGATATTCCATTTTAAAGGGGGCGTTTTGAATGTCGAAAAGAGACAGGGCTGAAAAGGCAAGGCACAGAAGAAGCAATGAGAATCTAAGGAGAAGCACCGAGAAGTTTGCAAAGAAGTTTTTGGACGAAAAGAAGTGGCACAAAAGGAGCTGATGGGTGTGCATATAGAACAGATCCATACAAGGCGAATGAAAAAAAGAAAAGCAGGGTTTGCGGTTAAGGCGGCAGTGGCAGCGGGGATTATAGTCCTCGCTTTGCTGCATATCAAGTTAAGGTAGGTGCATGATATGAAAAAGCTTAAACGGGTTGTAATAAAAGAAGAGCTGGTTGAACTGACTGGAGATTTCAAACTGGCCATAGTGCTTGGCCAGATGATCTACTGGTGCGAAAAAGTCAAAGACATAGACGCATACATAGTCGAGGAAAAAGAAAGGTACATGAAATTCGGGACGGATGAAGATGGCATCCCGCGCATGGAGCTGAGCAACGGCTGGATATACAAAAAGGCCGAAGAGCTGTCGGATGAAACAATGATAGGCGTTAAACCGAAGGCCATGAGGACGTACCTCAAGGAGCTTGTAGACAAGGGATGGCTTGACCAAAGGAGAAACCCAAAGATAAAAATGGACAGGGTGCTCCAGTACAGGGTCAACATAGCAAAAATCCAAAAGGACCTTTTGGCCCTTGGATACAACTTGGATGGATACAGCATAAAACTGGCTGATATAAGTCAGATTCAAAATGGAGAAATTCAAAATAAAAAGCCGGAACAACCCGAGGGCGAAGTGGAAAATACGAAACGTCTTAAAGAAAATTCGAAAGAGCAAAAAGAAAATAGAAGGGTCGAAAAAGATGCTAGAAAGGGCGAAAAGGAAAAAGCAATACCAGAGATTACTACAGAGACTACTACAGAGATTTTAAAAGAAGATGCAGCAGGGAAAAATGAAACGCCAGTGCCCTATAAAAAAATTCAGGATATGTTCAACGAGACATGCGATAAATTCCCTCAGATACGGAAAATGACTGCAGAAAGGCAAAAGCACATAAAGGCCAGATTCAGGGAGTATGGAAACAGGATTGAAGTATTCGAGGAGCTGTTTGAGAAAATCAGCGGTAGTAAATACCTTGCGGATAACAGCAGCAAGTGGGCAGATTTTGACTGGTTCATGAAAGAAAACAACATGGCAAAGGTACTTGAAGGCAAGTATGACAAGGAGTTTAAGAAAGAGGAACAGAAGCAGGCTGGGATTGATTACAGCAAAAACACATTCCACTTCAAGGAGCAAAGGTCGCAAAAATACAGCGCAGATGAATTTGAGGCTATGATACTCGAAAACCAGGCAAAGAAATTTAGAAAAAAGCATGAACAGGAGTGAAGCGCCGAAGAAACTCGTGAAAAGAGGTGATGATATGAGTTTTGATTGCTGCCATTTGTACATGGAATGCTCAGATAAAGGCTACTGCGTGAATCAGTATGAGAACCTGAAAAATGAATGCACCTATAGGCTGAAGCTGAGGCAGGGCATAAATTTTTTCAGCCCAGAGAAATCCAGGAAAGGCGCATTCATAGAGGTTGACGGCAGGCAGTTCAAAGTCAACAAGCTTAGCTCATACGGCTGGTCAACCTATGAATTGAGCAGTGACGAGAGAGAAGATCTGAGAGGAAAGCTTGGACCTTTCGGAATCAGCGTAAGCGGAAGGAAAGAGATTTCAAAATGCATTAAAGAGCCCCGTGAAAAGGACGAATGGGCTTGCTGCAAGGTTCGTCTGACCATCGGTGAAGTGACATATGTAATATACAACCACAATGTCAGAGGAATTACAAAGAAGACAGCAGAGCGAATAAGAAACCATCTTGTTGACAGGGGGCTGGCCGCAGCCGTCGAGGTAGTGCAGACAAACAAGAATGCGGTACAAGGGCAAAAGCCCGCTCCAAGGCTGAAAACAGAGGCAGTGCAAAATGAAGAGCCACAGGCAAGAGTGCAGGTGAAGTCGAAAGAATACGACGACAGCTGGAGAATGCAGCCGGTGAAAAAGGTTGAGAGACAGGAACCGAAAGAAAAGCAGCTTTCACTTTTTGACACGATATCAGGACTTTAGGGAAATGGATAGCCAGGCGAAAGGATGATGCCATGATTCACTTTATCGAATCGCCAAAGCAAAAGAGAACCAAGATCTGCTCCAAGTGCGAAAGAACAATCCAGGCATATGAAAACTATTATGTGGAAACGGTTGAAATAGGCGGTGGAGTGGCGCTTGAAGAATATTGTATTGAGTGTATTAGAAAAAATATGGAGGTATGAAATGGTTAAATTGAGAGTGCAAGGATTGCCGGAAGAGGTTGAGGTGTGGAAAAAAGAAAATATAAGAGGCTACAAGAAAAAGAGGGAAAGAGAAAAATAATAAGATAGTGCAAAAGATGAAGAAATGGTGGATTACTCTGATTTTGCACAAGGAATAGTTTTAAGCTTGAAAAGCAAATACGTTTAACATGTTAATTATGCTAAGCGGCTAATAGTGACAGAATAAAGCCGACAGTTACACCGATGCCTACGCCAGTGGCTACAGAATATATTGCATTTTGAAACCATAGGCTACGCTCTAATTTGAAATAATTTTCACCTTCGAGTGTTAGTGTAAATTTAGTTAGTTTATAAACTTCCACATAGGTGCCGTGTATTAATTCACCTCGATATAAAAGGCCCAAATATTTTTCAACCTCGTTTAGATTTAAGTCTTTTATTTTAGGTTGTATTTGCTCAGCATTCTCAAAAAAATGGAATCTCTTATCATGGGGAGTTTCTTCTATAAGAACTTTTAAAACTTTTCTTGTATTTCTATCAAGAGGTATAAGTGTATCTTTATAAAGCATATTAATCACGCTCCTTTTATTAAATTAATACGCTTTATAAAACTATTTCAAGCAGAATATTACAAATAATGTATAAGGAATTGAATGAGTGGAAGTAGTAGTTAATGCACAAAATTAAGCAAAGACGTAACAACACCTATGGGGCTGGAAGGGCAAAAAGGGGATGAACAAATGTCATTGCAGGAGAATAGCTACAAGAAACGGCTCGCAGCTACGAGAGCTAAAAAGCAAATCAAGCTTGATGAAGGACGAAAATACAAAATAATTGATTTATCCGGGCGAGGAAGCAAAATAAAAAAACTCAAATTCGAGTTTGCAACAAAAGACCTGCTCTTCTTTAAAAACAGCTTTGGGAGAATGGAAAGTTTTATAAAAACGGATATTGGCTCGACCATACAGATTCAAAAGGCATAGGGGTGAAGTATATGAAAGTTAAGCTGCTGAATGAAATCAAAACATTTCTGGAGGAATGCTATGTGACGGAAGATTCGCCAGAAGGAAACAGAGAGATAGTAAATACCTTTTATGAAAGATGGAGGAATGACGAAGAGATCCAAGAGGCGATTGGAAAATTGGAGACTTAAGAAGGTGGAAGCATGGGGATTTTATACGAAAGCATTAGCCCTAAGATTGAAAAGATAGTGAGGAGATATTTTGAGGGGGAAGACCTTAAAGCTATTATAGAGGATGAAAAGGCTGAAATTGAAGCTGAAACTCTATTGAAAATTTTAAAACATGAGGATTAATAAGGGGTGAGTATAGTGGAAAGGGAAGAATTCAGAATAGTAAAATCAGGAGAACATGCTGAAGTGAAAAAAGTGAGTTTTGAGGATGGATATGAAAGAGAAATAAATCCAAGCAAGAAGGAACTGCTTGAAATAGTGCAACTGGTTTTATCGAAAGTACCAAGATAGGGGGGAAATACATATATGGCAAAGAAGGAAGACATCAAGGCAAAGGTTCATAAAAAGGTTGAAGATCTTATAGACATGGTGGACAAAGTAGGCAATATAGACTTTTTTGAATTTGGAGTAAGACATACAAATGGCGAATTGGTAATAAGCCTGAAAAACACGTACAAGGAAAAAATTAAATAGTTTGTGCTGACCGAGTAACGGAGGCACTTCCAGTTATGATGGGGCTGGGAGTGTCTTTTTTTGATAGGAAAAGCAGGTGGGGAGGAATACTTTTGAAAGACGTAGAAAAAACATTAAGAGAATATAGGGTAATTGAGACAAGGATTGAAATACTTCAGGAGCAGTTAAAAAATATAGATGATGTGGGGGTATCGGCTTTAGACTACACAGTTGACCGTGTTCAAACATCAAATATGAGCAAGCCGGTTGAGGACATAGTACTGAAAAAGATTGAAATAGAAAAAGAAATATACCTGGCAAAGCATAAGCTGGATATTATAAATAAGGCTTTATCAGCGCTGGATGAAGAGGAAAGGCAAGTGATACAAATGCAAGTTATAGAGGGCAAACAATGGTATAAATTGTGTTCATGCTTGCACTTAGGAGAAACCGCTTTAAGAGAGAAAAAGAAGAGAGCTCTAGGGAAGATAAGAACAGTATTACAGTAGTGAGGTTTTGGCGTTGAAAAGGCGAGGGGAATGAGTGTGTTGGAAGGCATTACAGATGATATTATGGAATTGTGAAAATTGAATATACTATTTCTTTCAAACAAGGTTGAGGGCAGTCCAAGAGGGCTGCTTTTCTGATTTGTATAATGATTGGGCGGTGAATTTAATGGATGAAGCTGCAAGTTATAAAAAAGCGAAGTTAGAGCTTATAGAGAAAAAGAAAAAAGAGTGTGAGAGGCATAAGTGCTACAGATGCAGATGGCTGTCACATTTTTATTATAAGAGCAATTATGATGCGGTTTTTGTATGTATGGTGCCAAGGTGCATAAGAAAATAAAATAAATGATATAGCATGTCAAAATTTGACGAAGGATTGCCCCTTTTAATCTATTGTAATTGGAGTATACTGGATATAAAAAGAGGAGGGGTATTATGGCAAAATGTGTATTGTGTAGCAATAAAAATGCATCGTATGAGTATTCAGAAGGTGGTTATGTTTGTGAACATTGTATGGGAAGTAATTTCACATGCCCTGATTGTGGAAGGGTCTTTCCAAGAGAAACAGGGGATTCTGGAACAGGATTTTGTGCTGAATGTGCCCATAACCATTAAGTAGGGAGAGTTATAGGCTGATTAAATAGAAAAGGAGCAATGTACATGAAAACACATGATATAATTGTTAAGGTTTTAGAAAAGCTAGACAAGTCTCTTGATGAAAATGAACCCGAGTTTAGTGATATTAGACCTGATGCACTAGAAATCAGCAGTGAACGATGGGCATATATTTTGGAAATGATGCAAGATGCATGCTTAATCAAAGGAGTAGCTTTTAGTCGCGGAGGAAGAGGTAGGGCTCCACTAGCAACGCATATTGATAATATGCAGATTACGTTAATGGGAGTTAGATATATCGACGAAAATACAACAACTGCAAAGATAGTTAAAGCAGCTAAGTTGTTAAAAGATACGATACCAGGATTATAAAGAGCCTACGGGCTCTTTTTTCATACTCAAATTTAAAATATCAACAAGTAAGAAGGTGAATGTATGAATTTCGTAGAGCCAATAAGAGAACGAGAATTGGTATATGACATAGGCAGCTACTTAAAAAAGAAGAGTGAAAGAGACTATATCATGTATATGTGCGGAATTTATACTGGCCTGAGAATATCCGACATACTAAAGCTGAAGGTCAGGGATGTCAGAAACAAGAAGTACATCAAGCTTCGGGAAAAGAAAACCCGGAAGGAAAGAACCATTGAAATCAATGATGAGCTGAAGAGGGCGCTGAACAATTACATTGAGGGCAAGGATCTGGACGAGTACCTGGTCAAGTCCAGGGAAAACTACAATGCTCCAATATGCAGGAGCATGGCGTACAAGATATTGAAGGCGGCAGGTGACAGGTTCGGGCTTGAGAGCATCGGGACTCATACGCTGAGAAAGACATTTGGATACCATTTCTACAGGCAGACAGGTGACATAGTTACGCTGCAGCAGATATTTAACCATACGCATCCGAGTGTCACATTAAAGTACATCGGAATAAACCAGGAGAGCATAAATAAGGCTATGAAAAAGTTCAAAATATAGCTTTATTTTTTTATTTTTTGCAATAAGTTCAACACAATGCAAAAGTGTGGAACTGATATTTTCAAACATGCATAAAAGCAAGAAGCATAAACGCATGTATGGGTTCAAATGAGTTCAACACAATTGTAAGATAAGTTTAACTCGATTGACAGAATAAGGAAAAAGAGGAGGTGGTTTTGTGGCGCAAAGATCATTTAGAAATTGTAACTATCCAGGGTGCTCGAAGTTGACAAAAAATACTTATTGCGAAGAGCATGAAGGCGAGGTGAAAAGGAAAAGAGGCGAGAGGGAATCGTCGAGCAAGAGAGGATACAACTACAAGTGGCAACAGGAGAGGGAAAAGTTTTTGAGAAAGAATCCATTGTGCACCGAGTGCATGAAAGAAAACAAAATAACTCCGGCAAAGATAGTGGACCATATTGTTCCGCACAAGGGAGATATGAAACTGTTTTGGGATAAGAGCAACTGGCAGCCACTATGCAAGAGGTGCCATGATAGGAAGACGGCAAGAGAGGATGGTGGATTTGGTAATGAAAGAAACAAAATATAGAGGTTTCTCCAGAGGGGGAGGGGGGTTCAAATCTCTACAGCGCAGGGAACGTAGACCGAGTGGGAAGTCATCTTTTCATGGTCGCAAGTTTTGAAAGGGGGGCTAAGACATGGGAAGGAGAGGTCCGGCTCCAAAGCCGACAAATCTGAATGTGCTCCAGGGGAATCCGGGCAAAAGGCAGCTGAATACAAGCGAACCAACATTCAAAAAGGCCATTGGCCTGAAGCCGCCGACATTTCTAGACAGGCTGGCGAAAAAAGAATGGAAGAGGGTCGTTCCACTTCTTGAAAAAAACGGCCTTTTGACCGAGGCGGACACGGCGGCCCTTGCAGCATACTGTCAAAACTTTTCAAGGTGGGTGGATGCGGAGAAGCTTGTATCTGAAAAAGGGTACACTTACACGACTGACAAGGGGAATGTAATTCAAAGGCCGGAGGTTGGGATTGCGAATACCGCAATGAAGCTTATGAAAAGTTTCGCCCAGGAGTTCGGCTTGACTCCAAGCTCCAGGACAAATCTTTCTGTAAAGGAAGCGGATGAGAGCGAAGATCCATTCGTTACTTTCATGAGGGGTGGCAAAAGTGGATAGAGTGACCAAGTACGCAAGGGAAGTCCTCGCCGGAAACATAGTGGCTGGATACCTTGTCATACTGGCCTGCAATAGGCACATTGAGGATTTGAAAAAGTCGAAAAAGAAATCATACAAGTACTGCTATGACGAAGAGGCGGCGGACAGGGCCATAGATTTCTTTGGATTTTTGAACCATACAAAGGGAGAGTGGGCTGGAACTCCTGTAGAGCTGGAGCTATGGCAGTGCTTTGTCATTGGCTCCATATTCGGATGGAAGCACAAGGACACCGACCTAAGAAGATACAGGACAGCATACGAGCAGGTCGCAAGGAAAAACGGAAAGTCCACAAAACTTGCCGGAGTCGGCCTTTATGGACTTACTGGAGACGGGGAGCAGGGAGCCGAAGTATATTCGGCTGCCACAAAGCGTGACCAGTCAAAAATCATATTCGATGAAGCCAAGAGGATGGTAAAGGCTTCGAAGCACCTGAGCAAATATATAGACACTTTCACAAACAACATGAACGTACCCGTGAACAACAGCAAATTCGAGCCCTTGTCGTCAGATGCGAATACCATGGACGGCCTCAACGTCCACTTCGGACTCATAGACGAGCTGCACGCCCATAAGACGAGGGAAGTTTATGACGTGCTTGAGACGGCCACAGGAGCCAGAAGCCAGCCGCTCATTTATATTATCACGACAGCGGGCTTTAACAGGAATGGAATCTGCTATGAAATGTATGAGTATTCCGTGAAAATACTTGAGGGAACCGTTGAAGATGACACATTCTTTGCGTACATAGCACAGATCGACGAGGGAGACGACTGGACAGACCCCGAATGCTGGATAAAGGCAAACCCGAATCTTGGAGTTTCATGCAATGTTGAAGATTTGCAGAGGAAATGTGAAAAGGCCAAGGAGATTCCGGCGGCGCAAAACAATTTCCTTTGCAAGCATTTGAACATATGGGTCAATTCACAAAAGCGATGGATGAACATGTTCAAGTGGGCCGAGTGCCCGCAGAAAATAGTCACAGAAAAAGAGCTTATAGAATATCCCTGCATAGTAGGTATGGACCTTTCATCCACCACGGATATAACGAGTGTCAATTTCGAGTTTGACATGGAAGACTATTTCTATATACTGAGCCATTCATTCATGCCGGAGGAAGGCATTGAAGAAAAGGAAAGACGGGACAACGTGCCGTATACTGCTTGGGCGAGAGAGGGATATATCACTTTAACACCTGGTCCGGTTGTGGACTACGACTGGATAGAATTGTACATCTTTGAAAAGGCGAAGGTATTTGACATCATGGAAATATGCTATGATCCGTGGAACGCCACTCAGATAGCCAACGATTTTAAAAACGAAGGGTTCACGACGGTGGAGGTGCGCCAGGGATACAAGACTTTGAGCGAACCCATGAAAAATGTATATGACCTAGTGCTGCAGCAAAAGCTTATTCACAACGGAAACCCGCTGCTCACATGGACTATGAGCAATGTCGTGGCAACGCAGGACCCGGCGGGAAACATAAAGCCGGACAAGTCAAAGGCGCAATACAGGATAGACCCGGCAGTAGCTTTAATAACAAGTCATTCAAGGGCAATGCTAAAGCCTTACAAGGGGAGAAAGAGCGTATACGAGGAGAGAGGGCTGTTTTTTATATGAAAAAGTACAAAGAGGATATTTGTTTTACCGCAGGCCTTGGCATTTGCACTTATGGTCTGCACTTGATATATGAACCTATTGCCTTTATGTTTCTTGGAAGCGTACTGATGGCAATAGGTTTTATTATGGCCAGAAAGGGGGTGAAATAGTTGTTTTTAAGCGGATTGTTTGAAAAAAGGGAGTCCATTTCTAACCCTTCACAGGAATTTGTGGACTTTATGGGTGGGGGCGTTACAACTTCAGGCAAGTCGGTGTCTGAAGAAACCGCACTGACATATTCAGCGGTGTTTGCCTGTGTGAATGTGATAAGTGAAACACTGGCTTCACTGCCGCTGTTTCTGTATGGGAAGAAAAAAGGGGCGAAGGAAAAGGCTAGGGACCACCCGCTGTATGAGCTCCTGCACGACATGCCCAACGAGGAAATGACTTCAATGACATTTAGGCAGACTCTTCAGGTCCACTTGCTCCTGCGGGGTAACTGCTATGCGGAAATAGAATGGGGGCCGAATGGTTTTCCAAGGGCGCTGTGGCCACTCAATGCGGCATCAACATGGCCAGAAAGAGACAAGAAAACGAAAAAGATTGTATATAAGACAATAATAGACGGCCAGGGGTACACACTGCCTGCAGAAAGAGTGCTGCATATACCGGGGCTGTCACTCAATGGAAGGCACGGGCTTTCACCCATAGGCCTCATGAGGGAGACGATAGGGCTTGGAATGGCAGCTGAAGAATACGGGGCAAGGTTCTTCAGCAACGGGGCAAAACCTGGGGGAGTGCTGGAGCATCCGGGGAATCTTTCGGACCCGGCGAAAAAGTCACTGGTCAAATCATGGAATGACATGCACAGAGGGCTTGAAAACCAGCACAGGATTGCGGTTTTAGAAGAGGGACTGACATACAAGCAGGTGGGGATACCGCCTGAGGATGCGCAGTTTCTTGAGACAAGAAAGTTCCAGGTAAGCGAAGTGGCCAGGATATACAGGGTGCCGCCTCACATGATAGCCGACCTTGAAAAGGCCACATTTAGCAACATAGAGCACCAGGGAATTGAGTTTGTGAGCCACACAATGAGGCCGTGGCTTGTGAGATGGGAGCAGGCATTAAGGTGGAAGCTTATGACTTCGAACGAAAGAAAGAACTACAACGCTGAATTCAACGTTGAGGGGCTTCTTCGTGGAGATACAAAGTCCAGGTATGATGCCTACCATATGGCTCTTAATGACGGCTGGATGAGCGGAAACGAAGTCAGAAAGCTTGAAAACCTTGAAGAAAAACCGGAGCTCAACGAGCACTTGATTAATGGAAACTTTACTCTTGTGAAAGCTGTTTTGAATGCGATTGAAAATATCAAAAAAGGGGGTGAGGGGCTTGAATGACAAGGAGAAGAGAGGCAACCACATTAGTGCCGAGGTGAGGGCCCAGGAAGGGGAAGACGGCAAGCGAAAAATCGTAGGTTATGCCGTGAAGTGGAACGAGCTTTCAAATCCCATATTTGGCCTGTTCAGAGAGCAGTTTGAAAGGGGGGCTTTTCAAAAGTGGCTTTCAGATCCAAACAACAAGGTCATAGCTTCATGGCAGCACAGACTCCATGAAGTTCTTGGGAGAAGGCCCAAGACACTTGAAGTTTATGAGGACGACATCGGGCTAAGGTATGAAATAGACCCGCCAAGCTGGGCTGACAAGTATGTTGAGACGATAGAGCGTGGGGACGTTGACGGAAGCTCCTTTATTTTCATTCCTACAGTTGAGGAATGGGACGAGACGCAGGACATGGCCATAAGGACCATTAAAGAGGCACAGCTTCATGAAGTCAGCCCGGTCACATACCCGGCATATTCGCAAAGCACTTCGGATGTAAGGGGGGCAGATGGAGAGTTTAGGTCTGCAGACAAGGTATTTGAGAAGTTCAAAAATTCAAAAGAGGACTATAGTGCAGACCTTGCGATGAAGAAAAAGAAACTGGAATTGCTTGAAAAAATATAAATTCAGGAGGCGTTAAACGTATGAAAGAAAAGATAAGAGAGCTGAGACAAAAAAGGGCCAACCTTATACAAAATGCCAGGGGCGTAGTTGACAGGGCAGAAGGCGAAAAAAGGAGCATGTCGGCTGAGGAGGAAACAACCTGGAATAGCTACATGACCGAGATAGACAAAATAGACAAGCAGATTGAAAGAGAGGAAAGGATGGCGGCGCTTGAAGACACACTGACAGGAGCAACGCATGAGCCTGTGGGACAATCTGGAGATCCGAAAGGTCCGGAGCAAAGGGAAAATATCCACCCGACTGACAGGGAAGAGTACCGCTCAGCTTTTGCAAAAAAACTTATGGATGGAAACCTGGCAAACCTCACAGTGGAAGAGGCGAGGGCGCTGGCTGTGAGTTCTGCTAGTTCAGGCTCAAACATAGTGGCTCCGCAGCAGTGGGTGACACAGCTCATAAAGGACCTTGATAATGCTGTATTCATGAGGAAAATATCGAATGTACTGCCTGCTCTTACTACTTCAGACAGCCTGGGAGCGCCTACGCTGGATGCGGATGTAGACGACGCAGACTGGACTACGGAGCTTCAGACTGGAAACGAGGGAAGCATGGACTTTGGAAAAAGGGAGCTCAAGCCGAATCCAGTTGCAAAAAGGATAAAGGTTTCAAACAAGCTCGTGAAGTTCTCGTCCATACCGATAGAGCAGCTTGTAAGGCAAAGGCTTGCATACAAGTTTGGGATAACTGAAGAAAAGGCGTTCATGCTGGGAGATGGCGTAGCGAAGCCGCTTGGAATATTTACGGCAAGTGATAATGGAATAGACGCTTCGAGGGACATAGTCGAGGGAAATACGGCCACGGCTGTGACATATGACGGGCTCATAGCCGCAAAGTTTGCGCTTAAAGGGGCCCATGTCCAAAATGCGAACTGGATATTCCACAGGGATGTGGTAAAACAGATAATGAAAATAAAGGACAATGAAAACAGATACATCCTGGATCCGAATAGCGCAGTCGCAGATAAGATACTCGACAGGCCATACTACATGAGTGAATACGCTCCAAATGTCCTTACCGCAGGCAATTATGCCGGAATAATAGGGGATTTCGACTACTACTGGATAGTTGATGCGCTCAACATGGAGATTCAAAGGCTTGTGGAGCTTTATGCCGAAACCAACCAGATTGGATTCATAGGAAGAAAAGAAACGGACGGGGCTCCAGTTCTAAAGACAGCTTTTGCAAGGATTAAACTTGGCGCATAGGAGGTAATCACATGACCATAAAAATGCTAAAGACATCTGCTTCAGCTGCGGGTGTCTTTTTGACAGACAGGAAATATGAGGTAGGCATTGAAATATCCGAGGATATGGCCAGCAGTTTTATCAAAATAGGTGCCGCAGTCGAGGATGGGAAAGCAGTTCAACTTGGCAAGGTGGACGAGCAGGAATCGCCCGCTGAGGACTTGCTTGTTCACAAGGGAGCCGGGTGGTACGAACTGCCAAACGGTGAAAAAATCCAGGGCAAAGACGAGGCCTTGAAAAGGCTTGAAGAGTTAAAGCTTAAGTAGGTGCAGCCATGGTTACGGTTGAGGAAATGAAAGAGTATTTGAAGCTGGAACACAGTGAGGAAGATTCTATGATAAGTGGCATGATAGAAGCTGCAAGTTCAATGGTCGAAACGAAAATAAACAGACCTATAGCCGAAGAGGAAATGACGGATGAAAATAGGTGGACAGTGCCCAAGGAAATACCCATGGCCATAAAAATGCTTGTGGCCTATATGTATGAAAACAGAGGGACTGGAATATCGAAAGACATTGAGAATGCAGTGAACTATATGGTCAAGCCGCACAAGCTTTGGAGCTGATTGAATGAACGCAGGGATGCTAAATAAAAGAATCATATTTCAAACATATGTGAACGCTACAGTAAATGAAAATGGATTCCTGCTTACGGATGACCAGCGCTGGCAGGACCATAAAAAAGTGTGGGCCGGAATAAAGACCCTTAAAGGGCGGGAATATTATGAAGCCGCAGCGACACAAAACGAAAACCAGGTCAAGTTCATAACAAGGTATCATGCCGGGATTACAGCCGACATGAGAATAAAAATGGGTGAGAGGGTTTTCGAAATCCAAAGCGTGGTTGACGTTGATGAAAAGCACAAGGAACTGAACATAATGGCCAAAGAGCAGGTGTAAAAAAGAGGACTTGAAAAAACGAGCTTTCAAATTCAATTGAGGCAAGCTTTAACAAGATGCTTGATGTCATAATGTCAACAAGGAGAGAAAAGCCCTGAAACGCCTACTGTGGGCGAAAGAAGAGGTGTAGACGAAATGGCTGAAATAAAACTGGAGGGAATGGACGAACTTCTCAATCGGCTTGAACAGCTTGGAAAAAAAGGCGCTCAAATTGAAAATAACGCACTTAAAAAAGCCGGTGAAATTGTAAAGGAGTCCATTGAAAGCCGGGCTCCTAAAAGGACAGGAAAACTCAAGGAAAGCATAAAGGTCTCTAAAATAAAAACAAAGGAGGGCCAAAAGATTGTTGAAGTGGGCCCGGACGGAGACGGTTTCTATGGCAAGTTCCTGGAATTCGGAACAACAAAGATGGCGGCACAGCCTTTCATGGGTCCTGGTTTTGAGGCCGTGAAGGATGAAGCGGCAGAGGCGATAAAAGAGGAAATCAAAAAAGGGCTGGGGCTATGATAAACAAAACAGTTATGGGAGCCCTTGCAGGTATCGGGGTGCCGGTGTCATTCCAGACATATGACGGGAATGAAAGCGTCTATATAACCTTTTTCGAATACCTGCAAAAGGGCGAGGACTACAGCGAGGACGAGGAAGAAATTACAGGCCACTATATCCAGGTGGATGTTTGGAGCAAGGGAGACTATGCGGACATAGTCAATGCGGCAAAGGAAAAACTAATAAGCGCAGGGTTTACGAGAAAAAGCGAATACGACTTATATGAGCCTGATACAAAGGTATACCACCATGTAATCAGGCTTTTTTATGCAGAAAATCAAATAGGAGGCTGATGAAATGAGCAAACAGATAGGGCTTAGGGATTTTCACATAGCACTGCTTACAAAGGACGATAAGACAGCGGCAACTTATGAAACACCCGAAAAGCTTGAAAGGGCAATAATGGCGAAGATAACGCCGAAGGTTTCAACAAGCAAAGAATATTCGGACGACAACCTGGAAGAGATAATAGACATATTCGACTGCGTGGATGTAGAGATAGAGCTGAACCAGCTTTCGCTTGCATCCAGGGCGAAGCTCCAGGGAGCAAAGCTTGTCAAAGGTGCGCTTAAAGAAACGAAAAACGACATAGCGCCATACCTGGCAATGGGCTTCAGGTCGAAAAAGAAGAACGGAACATACAGGTATGTTTGGCTTTACAAAGGTAAATTTGAGCTTACTTCAGACGAGTACGAGACTACAAAAGACAAGGTTAAGGCGCAAAATTCAAAACTCAAAGGGACATTCTTTGCCAGGGACTACGACGAAGCGTACAGGCTGATTATGGACGAGGATGAAACTGGAGTGGATACAGCAACATTGGAAGCATGGTTCACAGCGGTTCAGGACCAGCCAGCGGAAGCAGCATAAAACAAGGAGGCAATAACTAATGGCTAATGATATAAGACAAAAAGGCGTTGAGATAACACTGGATAAAAAAAGACGTCTGCTATTCGACCTGAATGCGCTTTGTGACTTGGAGGACAAGTTCGGAGACATAAACAGCGCATTTAAGCAAATAGCAAACGGCTCAATGAAGGGAATAAGAACACTTCTTCACATAGGGCTTGTACATGAAGACGAGTCGCTATCAGAAAGGGACGCTGGAAAGCTAATAGCCCTTGCGGATATAGCGGAGCTTTCTCAAAAGCTTACAAAGTCCATGACGCAGGGACTGCCAAAAGTAGAGGATGACGATGTAGACGAAAAAAACCAGGAGGCCAAGACAGTCGATTAGACTGGCCTTGGCTTTATTACTTGGGGACGGTGATACTTGGAATGAGCGAGGGTGTGTTTTGGAAAACAACCCTAAGGAAGCTCATGGCGCTGTATGATGTTCACCTGGAGATCCACGGGCTGAAGGAAGAAAAAGCAAGTATAGAGGATGTGATTTTCTAAGAAAGGAGGTAGGGTTATGGCGGAAGAAGTAGGCAGTCTCCAGGTCAATATAGGCCTTAACAGTCAGGGATTCCAGCAGGGAATAAGCAGCATAAACAAACAGCTCAAAGTTGCCGAGGCGGAGTTTAAAAATGCGAGTAGCGCTCTTTCTGGGTTTGGTAGCGAAACCGACAAGCTAAAGGCCAAATCGGAATATCTAAGTAAAGCAGTGGACCTTCAAAGCCAAAAGGTTGACCAGCTGAAAGAGGCGTATGAAAAAGCAAGGGCGACAAAGGGCGAAAATGCAAAGGCCACTCAAAACCTTGCAATCCAGTATAACAACGCCCAGGCAAGACTTAACAGCCTGAGGGGGCAGCTGGACCAGACGAATACATCCATAGCAAACCAGGAAAACAAGTGGAACCAGCTTTCAAACACGCTTGCGGAAGCCGGAGAGCGAATTAAAGCCGTGGGTGAAAGCGTATCAAATGCGGGAAAGACACTGACAGCGAATGTTACAGCACCACTTGCAGCTGTTGGAGCGGCGGGGGCAAAACTTGCCATGGATTTTGAAGAGAGTTTGAACAAGGTCGGCACAATTGCCGACGAGACGGTGCTCCCCATTGAGGAAATAGGGGACACTGTTTTGGAGCTTTCGGACGATGTGGGCGTTGCAGCTTCAGAGCTCAACGAAACACTTTACCAGACGATATCGGCCACGGGAGACACAGGGAACTCGCTGGGATATGTCGAAGTTGCTTCAAAGGCTGCCATAGGCGGTTTTAGTGACACGACAACAGCGGTTGACGGTCTTACAACTGTAATGAATTCATACGGGCTAAAGGGAACCGAGGCCATGCAGTCTGTTTCAGACCAGATGCTTACAGCACAGAACTACGGGAAAACAACATTTGGGGAAATGGCTTCAAGCATAGGAAGCGTAATTCCCATAGCGTCCAGCATGAACGTGTCCACCAAAGAGCTTTTTGCATCAATAGCGACTCTTACAAAAAACGGTATAGGCACAAGTGAGTCCATCACAGGAGTTAAGGCTGCACTTTCAAACGTTATAAAGCCAAGCAAGCAGGCCTGTGACATGGCTGCAAGCCTGGGGCTTGAATTTAACGCGGCCCACCTTAAATCTGTGGGCTGGGCAAAATTTCTTGACGAAGTTAAAGAAAAAACGGGCGGCAATTCAGAAGAAATGGCCCAGCTCTTTGGTTCGGTTGAAGCACTTAATGCAGTGACCGTTCTAGCTACCACAGGATCAGAAGATTTTGCCGGAGCTTTGGATGCAATGGAAAACAGCGCAGGCGCAACCGCAAAGGCGTTTGAAAAAATGGACCAGGGCGCAAAGGATTCCATAGAGGACACTTTAAATTCAATACAGAATCTTGGCATTGAACTTGGCCAGATACTTTTGCCCATGATAAACGATGTGGTTGCAAAAGTCGGGGAATGGGTTCAGTGGTTCAAGGGGCTTGACGACAGCACAAAAGAGACCATTGTCAAGGTTGGAATGCTGGCCGCAGCCGTAGGGCCGGTTCTTTTGGTTATAGGTAAGCTCATAACTATAGGGGGAACGCTGGTTACTGCTTTTTCTACAGTGACAACGGCCATAGGAGTAGCCACTGGAACAGTCACCGGGGCGACGGGAGCGGCTGCTGCTCTTGGAACGGCATTCACAGTCATGACAGGTCCAGTTGGAATAGCAATCGCAGCCATTGCAGGCGTGACCGTAGCGGGCGTGGCCTTATGGAAGAACTGGGACACAGTCAAGGAAAAATCAAATGAGCTTTGGACTTCTCTTGTCGCTACGTTTGAAGGCATAAAAACGAGCATATCAAACGTTTGGACAAGCATTGAAACAGCCACGGAAAACACATGGAAATCCATGGTGGATTTTGTGAGCGGGCTGTGGGAAGGGTTTAAAAATACCATTTCAAACATAACTCAAAAGCTTGCAGATGCAGTTGTAGAAAGCTTCAAATGGCTGTATAACCACAACTACTATTTCCAAGACCTTGTTGACTTTGTTGTGGGAGCCTGGGAAAGCCTGAAGGTGACAACATCGAATATATGGACTTCCATAAAGGGGTTTTTAAATGGACTATGGAATGGAATAAAAACCACATGCATAGGCGTGTGGACAGGAATAAAGCAGGGCGTTGAAGGCATACTGAACGGACTGGAAACGTCAATAATGAACATATGGAATGCGATAAAAGGCGGAGTGGGAATTGTTTTAAACGGCATTAAAACGATTGTTTCAAACGGATGGAACAGCATAAAAACTGGCGCTGAAATTGCCTGGAACTCAATCAAGACGGCAATAGTGAATGTCTGGACAAAGCTGAAAGAGCTGGCCGGAACATGGGCAAAGAACATGATGGACATGTTTGTTGGAGGAATAAAAAACAAGATAAATGATGTCAAAGAAGCAGTCCGCTCAGTTGCCGAGAAAATAAAAGATTTTCTTGGATTCCATTCACCTACAAAAGACGGCCCAGCATCAGAATCAGACCAGTGGGCTCCAAATTTCATGAACATGTTTGCCAGTGGGATTGCTGCAAACACAAATCTCGTTCAAACGGCAGCTGAAGGGGTTGCTTCAGTTGTGAAAAGTACATTCGATTCAGCCGTCTCATATGCTCAGGACATGGCTAAGAAAATAGAAAATATAAGTTCGAGCAGTGGCGGAAGCTTCAAGACAAGCGACACATGGGTCGATGGAAATGGCAATTACCTGGGGACAGACGGAAATATCCATAATGACGGCAGCAGTGGAAGCAAGAGCAAAAAAGACCATAAAGACAAAAGCGGCAATATAGGCGGCGGAGAAACCAAGGAAGAAAAAGACGCACGCAGAGAACGTGACAAGGCAAGAGGGATGCCGGACGGATATGCAAGCGGGACTGACAGCGCAACGAGAGGCTGGCACGTTGTAGGCGAAGAAGGGCCGGAACTTCTTTGGTTTGGCGGTGGAGAAACTGTCCTTAACAACTCAAACACAAAAGCGCTGCTTCAAAGCGCAAACATGTCGATAAGAGCCCTGGGCAAAATGCAAAATGTAAGCGCTTCAGGAATAGACTACGAAAAGCTTGCCGATGCTCTGGCCAGAAAAATCGGCAGGAGCATAACCCAAAACATAACCATAAAATCACCAGCGCCGCTGTCGCCTTCTGAAGTGGCGAGGCAAAACAAAAGGGCTTTAGAAAAGATGGCATTGGAGTGGTAGCATGGCCAAAAGCATGAAATTCATAAACAATTCAGGAGCAGAGATTGTCTTGGGTAACGCTGCTCCTTATCTTTTGCAGAAAATAGACATAAAGACAGGCGTTGAAATAAGCAATAGCAAGGGAGTAAAACAGGATGGAAGGACATATCTTGGAAACACCCTGGAGGAAATGGACATATCGCTTCAAATCGCCGTGATAGGGGAAGGCAAGGAGGATATAGAGAATAAGAAAAGGCTGCTCCAAAGGGCGTTCAATCCTAAAAACGACGAGGGCGTTCTCCAGTATGACAACGGAATCAAGGCGGTCGAGTCCAAATGCATAGTAAATGAGCTTCCCTACTTCGCAAGCCAAAACATAAGAATGGCAAGATGCCTCATAAGCCTGACGGCCCACCAGCCTTTCTGGAATGAGCTATTTCAAGAAAGCGAAGAAATGTCATATATCATGGGAGGGCTCAGATTCAATCTGGCCCTTCCGGCGGCATTTTCCAGCCGGGGATTCAAAAGGAAGGCAATAAACGGAGGCGACGTGGAAACCCCTGTTGAAATCGAATTCAAAGGCCCTGCGGTCAATCCTACAGTGACAAATGTTACAACTGGAGAATTCATAAGAGTGAAAAGAGAACTTGGAGAAGATGACATCTTGACCATATATACAGGCTTCGGTGAGAAGTATGTGAACATCAACGGCGAGAATGCATTTTCGTATATAGACCTGGAAAGTAGCTTCTGGCAGATGGAGCCAGGAGAAAATATTTTGAGCTACCAAAGCAACAACGACAGCATAAAAACAAGGGTTAAAGTCAAATGGAAAAATAGATATATAGGGGAGTAGAAAGGAGGGAGCCTATGGCTGAAAGATATGGATTCTTTGACTCGATAGAGGGCGAGGACGAACGCTATTACACCGCAGATGAATTTGCAAAATTTTTCAACAGGGTAATAAGCACAGGGATTTTAAATGGTGGGGAAAATCTGCAGGTTGTCTGCACTGGCAGCGACATGAATGTGCAGATAAAAACAGGCTGTGCATGGATGCTGGGCTATCAATACGAAATTGAAACAGATGCACTAAACATGCCTATTGATACAGCAGATCCGGCGATGGACAGAATAGATCGAATTGTTGTCCGCCTGGATAAGAGGCTAGAAAACAGATATATAAAAGCCTTTGTGCTGAAGGGAGTCCCGGCAGAAACGCCAATTGCTCCTGCACTTACAAGAGATGAAAATGTATATGAGATATCGCTGGCACAAATCAAAGTCATTGCAGGGAAAAGCTTTATAGAACAGGCCGAAATCACAGATGAAAGACTGAATGATGAGGTTTGTGGTTTGGCAAATTCACTTATAAAAGCTGACCCTACTGAAATTTTCAATCAATTCAATGACTACTTAACAACATATAAGACAACAAAAGATGCAGAGTACAACACATGGGAAACTTCAAAACAGCAGGCATATGATTCCTACATTGCTTCGATTCAATCTGCTTGGAATACGTG
Organism: Peptoclostridium litorale DSM 5388; assembly: GCF_900141635.1. GTDB lineage: Bacteria > Bacillota > Clostridia > Peptostreptococcales > Peptostreptococcaceae > Peptoclostridium > Peptoclostridium litorale. Next base: position 78,998 of record NZ_FSRH01000008.1, read on the forward strand.
GTTTGGGAGCCAGCAGACGGAAGGCTTTGTCATGCAATCAGAGAAAGGGGCTCCTGGGGGAGTTGCCGAACTTGATTTAGAGACAGGTAAAGTTAAGCCAGAGCAGCTACCCGACATGAATTATGCTGAGTTAGATGAAGCAAAGCAAGTCAAGGATGAAAACTTGAAAAATGTGAAAAAACTTATTTTCACAGGCAAGTCAAATGCTCAATTGCCAGCAAACATTCCTGTTTCAATTTCAGGTGAGGGAAAGGTTAAAAGGTTTGCTATTAGCCCTAAATATTCACCAGGCTATAAAGCTGCGACAGATGCAATTCAAATAAATACAAACACTTATCAATACAACGGAGATTTACTGCCCCTTGAAAATGATAGATTCTTATATGCACATTTTTACACAACCCAATCAATCCTATTTTGCGGATGCGGCAGAGTATACTTTGACGAAGCTGCAAATGAGCAAAAAGTGGAAAATATTCAGGGCTATACAGTCAATTCTTATGCATATTATCCTTCCGGGTGTAGATTTATAAGACTCGAAGATGACAGGCTGCTTATAGTCTATGTGAAATATGATAATGGGGCATATAAACTTTTGGGAAGGTTATTTGCGCTAAATATTGAAGGTAATTCATCAAATACACTATCGTTTTTATCTGATATCGACTTTGGAGTGCTTTTAAGGGATGTTAAATTTGTTGAAGTTGATGGAAGATTCATTGTTGCAGGTCAGCACGGGAATAGAAGTGAGGTTGTTTTTTATGAAATTTCAATAGATGAAAATGACAATGTTTCTATTTTAGAAATAGGAAGCCTGTCAAATACGCTTTTAAGTGATTCTGTTTTCGATATGAAGTATGGGCTTGAAAACAACACTTTTATATTAGAGTATTATTTGAGCAGCCCAAGAGGGGTTTATCTTAGAAAATGCACATTGGGAGAAACATCTATTGACTTTGGAAATCCTTTTACGGTTACAACTTTAGCTGTGTCTAGCTATAGAGCTGACAGAGATAGGTTTATTGTCCTCCAGCCAGGAATTATAGCGCTGGTTTACACATACAACGGGTATCCTTACATGCGTATTATTAACTTTAATACGTTATCAATGTCAACATTAAGATATGTAGGTGATTTATCTGGTGGAAACCATACTTTGCTTCAAATAAACAATAGGGAGCTTCTTCTGACTGAGACACAAACATCCTCACCATATACAAAGAGATGGCGCTGCGTGAAATTAATATACACAGAGAATACAGTCACTGACATTAATTTTGTTGGAAGCTACTATAATTCGCCAGTAGCAGGAAGTGGCATACCAAACTATAGGGTTGTAAAGGGTTCATATCTCTTTTCGCTGCACCCAAACACAACAAACGGGGCATTGCAGTTTAGAGCATTTCCATTTGATTTTTCTTTGAATTTTCTTGGCATTTTGCAAAATGATGTTGAGGTTGATTCAACTGCATATGTTGCCATAGAAGGCTTCGTTGCACTGTCAAATGTTTCATCAATTCCAGGCTCGGCAATCTGTTTAAGCATTTACGGGGAATTCAAAAATCAGGATGATTTGACGAGTGGAGAAAAAGCTTCAGGTGAATTTATAGAAGTCGGGAAATTCATTGATTTCTCAGGAACAGCGCTGATAAAAAGTTCGCTGTAAATAATAAAGGAGGCATGGAGCATGGACATACTGATTAATAAAACTGACAATGTTGTTATCGACATAGGAAGCATAAAGCCTGCCCAAGAAGGGTTTGAGGTTACTTCTGGATATTTCTCAGAAAAAACGCTATATTTAAATCTACAGGAAGAACTTACTTTAATCGCAGATGTAATTGTACCTGATGGAGCGGTCCCTTCAAAATTTATATATCAAAATGGCAACTTTGAGGTTAATCAAAATTATAAAGAATATGAAAATCCTGAAAAGAAAATTGAATCCTTGGAAAAAGATATTCAAGGGCTTCAAAACGCAATAACAGAGCTTACAATGCTAATGGCAGAGCCTCAGTAAAGGGGCGTTTTTTAATGCTTAAATTCATAAAATTCATAAAGGAGATGGTTTGTATGTTTCAATTTACAAAAGATTCGGCAGTGGTAAGGGATGCATGGGTTCCGCTAATACTAGCAGGCAAAAGGACACTGGCAGAAGTGCCAACGGCATTCAATCTGAAGGCTGCAGTTGAAGCAGTTCTTGCGGAAATCGTCGCACCTGCAACATCAGAAGAAAAATAATCGAAGGGGGCGGATATTGCGCCCCTGTTTTACTTAAAGGGGTGAACGTATGAAGCCTATCAGAATTTTAACGCCTGACCTGGAACTTGTAGGGGAGATAGACAATTACAGTTCTCTTGTTTTTTGCAGGAAATATCATGCTCCAGGTGAATTTCAGTTGGTTACGAACATAAAGGTTCAAAATGCACAGGCTCTTCAAAAAAACAACTTTATTATGCTTGGGGCTGACAAAAACAAAGTAGGGATAATACGGCATAGGGAGATCGGTACAAATGAAAAGGGAGAAGAAATTCTCCAAATCAAAGGATACGCCCTTGGACATATTATGAGCCAGCGTATTACTATCCCACCTGATGGCCAAGCACAAGACATACAGGAAGCAGATGCAGAAACTGTTATGAAACACTATGTCCAGAGGAACTGCCTGGACGTGCCCGGCATGGAGTTTTCAAACTTAGTTGTAGCTGAAAATCAGCACAGAGCAGGAATAATAAAATGGCAGAGTAGATACAAGAATCTATCGGAAGAACTTGAAAAAATCAGTAAGGTTTCAGGTCTTGGGTGGGGCGTGCATATTGATTCTAACCTGAATAAGTGGATATTTGATGTGTACATGGGGAAAAATCTTTCTGTAAATCAGCAGATAAATCCGCCGGTGATTTTTTCACCTGAATTTGACAATATTGATTCTCAAGACTTAACGGACAGTTTGATAGGATATTTTAATTTTGCCATTGTAGGGGGTAAAGGCGAAGGAGCTGCAAGGGAAATCGTAGCGGTAGGAACTGAGGCTACTGGCCTTGACAGATATGTAACCTTTATTGATGCGAGAGATATTGAGGATAGTGAAGACCTTCAAGAAAGGGGTATGGCAAAACTTTTAGAATATGAGAAAATCACATCTTTCAATTCAAAGATATCACAAAGCGGACCGTTTAAATACGAAAAAGACTGGAACCTGGGTGATGTGGTTACGGTTCAAAATAAGTCTTGGGGAATCACCATGGATGTTAGGGTTACGCAGGTGGAGGAAATCTATGAGGAAGAGGGGTTTAAATTAAAAGCTACCTTTGGGGAGGGGATTCCGACTTTGATTCAAAAGATAAGGTCCTCGCTTTCAGATCTGAATGTGGAGAGCACAAAATAATATAGACAAGGGGAAAGCGTATGGAAAATGGAGTATGTATGGAGAAACACAAAAGAGTGGATGAAAAACTAGAAACACACGATAAAAGGCTAAATAACCACTCAAACAGGATAGATAAACTGGAACAAAACAATGCGGAAATGAAAGAGAAACTCAGCGGATTGATAGACAAGCTTGGAGCTTTGAACACGACATTGAAGTGGTTCATAGGCTTGATGGTAGGATCCTTTGTAAGCTTCTTTTTTTATGCTGTACAAAACAACATTTTTAGATAAGGAGGGAATCGGTATGGATAACATGGAGATATACGGTGTTATGGCGGTTCCGCTAATCACCGGTCTTGTCCAGACGGCAACCAGTGTGGGGCTGTCTAAAAAATATGCGCCACTGGTTTCGCTAGGAGCGGGAATGTACATAGGAGCCGTTGGGTTTGCAAACGGCAATCTCACAAAGGGAATTATCGTAGGGGCAGCCATAGGGCTTTCAGCTTCAGGGTTTTATAGCGCTGTCAGGATGCCGGGAAAATAAAGGGAGGAAAACAATATGTATAAAGTAATGAAAAACATCCATATATCAGATCATTTCACGATAGCAGAATTTACATGCAATGATGGATCTGGAGAGGTTATATACTCAAGGCATCTGATAGAGCTGCTTGAAAAAATCAGAGTTAAGGTCGGTAAGCCTATAATAATCAATTCTGGATATAGGAATCCAGGCTATAATAGGAAAGTTGGAGGCAGTCCCAAAAGTCAGCATATGCTTGGAACAGCAGCGGATATAAGGATAAAAGGACTTAGTTCAAAAGCGGTTGCAGATATAGCAATAGAATGTGGGGCAAGAGGAGTTGGTGTATATGACACTTTTACACATGTGGATGTCAGATACGAACCTAAAAATGTAAATAAGGGATATGATTTTTGGGATATGAGGACAAAATAATAAAAAGCCTGGAGAGATTCCCGGCTTTTTAGATTATGTATGATAGGAATATGATTTTGAATATTTATTTTCAAGATCTTTGTCTTGTTTCTTTTTTTAAATCATAATACATATCGTTTAACAATTCATAAAAAAATGACATATGTTTACTATCCCTATTAATAATATCATCAAAAATAGGATACATTCCCCAGCGGAATATCATAAAAAATCCAATAAACATGACTATAATAACAATAATATAGATAAACATAGTGATTGCAGATTCTAAATTTTTAGTAATGGCAGGATTAAATATGCTATTGAAAAAACTATTACATAAAGATATGATTAAAGCTCCAAAAAAAGAAGGTAAAATTGGAAATTTTGTTTTTAATTTTTCAGATTCTTTGAATGCTATATTTGATAATCTTTTAATTTCACCTGCACTAACTTCCTCTCCATTTTCTCTTAGATACTTCAATATTTCATTTTTTCGATGTTTATTTATTTCTCTTAAAACTCTAGGGGTATTCCAAAATGTAGCATTTGAAGATATACCATATATTTCATTAACAATTTTTTTTGTTTTGCTATTGAGTAATATAAATAATACAAAAGATAGTATTGCGTAAGGCAAAATTATTTTATTAACAAATATTTTTTCGGAAAGTTCGTTGCTGAATATTAATCTGAAAACAAAAAGCACAGTAAAAATGAATGGAGTTGATAGAATTGCAAAATATAAACTTTTCACATGTTTAAATACAAGGTTGTAAATACCAAGTTCTTTTTTATAAAAATTGAAAATTTCATATAGCATAAAAAACCTCCACTAGATATACGTATGTTTAAGATATAGTATGTCATTAAATGCGATAATTTACAAGTTTTGTAGAACTTGTATTTAATACGAGGTTTTTAAAAATCTCAAGAGGACAAGGAAGTTATTTTTTCTGTACTGGAAATAAATATTTCCTGTATAGTTATTTAATTATGATATAAAAAGTCGAATTTACCCAAGCGAAAATGAAATAACAGCATATGTTTTTGAGTTGCAAATTACAAATATATTACAATGAAACAAGATTATTTCTATAATTGTCCTTTTTAGGGTATAATTCATATGGTTAAAATAAGTTTAACAACATATTCATCAAATTATTAGTTATAATAGAAATAAGTTAAAAGAAGGAGTTCTTATGCCTAAATATGTTTATAAATTTAGTGAAACAAATTTAAACAATACAAAAAATACTTACATAGAATTAACTGAGTTTCAAAACAAATTACTTAATTGCAATAAATCTAACATAGTTTTAGACCTATCAAATATTAAATTTATTTCACCTAATGCACTTAACATTATAGTTGGCACTGTTGAAGAATGCAGGAAGAAAAAAAAGATAGTAAAATATGATTTATCTGAAGTAAATCCTGAAGTATTAAGTTTTTTAATAAGTTCGAATTTTATTGCAAATGAGTATTCAATAAAGATAACAATTAAAGATGAAGATATTTGTTTTAAAATTTGGACATATGATGAAATATTTAATGATGAAATATTAGACGAATATGTAAGCGATGTAATAGAAAAGACGCACATGAAAATGGATTACAAAGTAAAAGATAAATTGTATACAAATTTGACAGAGATTATTGCAAATGCTGGTTATCATTCTGGAAATAAAAACGATGGATTTTATTCATGTGGTAGATATTTGCCAAACCAAGAAGTTATGCATTTTGGGTTTTATGATACTGGTGTAGGAATCGTTGAGAATGTTAGACAATTTTTGAATACTCAAGAAAGTGATGAAGCTCTTATGAAGTGGGCTTTACAATTAGGAAATACCACAATAGTTAACGTTGATTATGAAAGAGGATTGGGCCTTTCGTTTCTAAAAGAATTTGTTCCTTTAAACAAAGGGTATTTGAGAATTATAACTAATGGAATCTACTATCAGCTAGATGAAGATGGAGAACAATTTGAGATGTTAAAATACCCTATACAGGGGACATCAATTAATTTACAGATAAATGCAGACGTGAAACATAAGTATACAATGAAAAGGGGTAAATAATATGAAAATAATAATAAAGGAAATCTCTTCAATAGCGATATCTAGTAAAAGTGGAATGTTACTTAGACAAAAATTAGAAAAAGCATTGGAATCAAACGAAATTGTAACTATTGATTTTTGTGGTGTTGATAAATTTGCATCTATGTATTTTAATGCATCGATAGGTTATGTTGCGCAAAAATTAGGTAGGGAAGAGTTTAACAGAAGGGTGAAAATAGTAAATATAACAATTAACGGTAAAGAAATAATAAATTCATCAATTGAAAATTCAATTAGTAAAAAAGAATCTTTTGATATTCAAGAAACATTGAAAGGGTTAGGTGACTAAATGCACTCTTCGAATGTTGATAACCTCTGTGTGATAAGAAATGAGAAGGTTTTTGTAGATACAAATGTTTTGATATGGACTCACTATTCAAAAGCATCGATTAGTGAAAGTGTAAAGGCGTATCAGATGGAAAAATATCCAGATGCAATAGAAACTTTGATAGAAAATAACAATACATTAGTGACTACAACTTTAAATATTTCTGAATTAATGAGAGTAATAGAAAAGCATGAAATTAATATCGCTAAAGCCAATGATATTAATCTTAAAGATAAATATGATAAAGAGATTAGAAACATAAAAAGTGTAAGGGAAGAAATTAAAAAGGAAGTAGAATTAGCAATGAATCAAATAAAATCAATATATAATTGTGTTGAGATAAGTATAAAAAATTGTGGATTAGACGATTTTATAAAAAAATATTTAGGTGTTAACCTTGATGTTAATGATTTTATGATGATTGAAGAAATGACAAAAAATGAAATCAAATGGTTTTTATCTGATGATAGTGATTTTACATCATACCCTGATAGCACTAAGTATTTACTTACTGCAAATCATAGGGCACTTCCTCAAAATTAAATTGCCAACGCAAAGTTTTGCGTTGGCAAATCGTAGGCAAAATGATAATTTAGCCATTGAAATCAAGTGCTTGCAACGATATTTTTTTAAAGTGCCAAGACGAAGCTAGACACGGTTCAGCATTTGCAGGACTTCTTAAGAGATATTTCGGCTAGTATTTTCAAAGGTTGTAGCGACTGGAAGCTGTTGCTATCGCTGGGATAGATAGAATCACACACGAAACAAAAATGTTTTAACCTATTTCACCACATCACAGAATATTATATAATATTCACATCATCCGTAGGCAAAGCGTTGGCAAAATCCACTGTCAGCGCTTTTTTTATTTGGGCACCGGGTGCCCAAACAGTCCATTTTTCAAATATATCAAGGATTAGTTTTTTGTGGAAGGCTCAACTTCACTAGTTGTCATAATACGGGCCTAAAAAGGTTGTTAATAATCGGAATCATTAGAATCCCATGAAAAAACTTTCTGGGGACACAATCAGTGCCATAAGTGTATTATAATATAGTCATGATGCGAATAAAGGGATATAAATGCATGTTTACAAAAGGACTGGGGCATGGCAGAAACACTGATTCATCAAAACAAGGCCATACTAGTATAAACAATTTATGGGAAAGGAGTTGTTAAACGTGGATAAATTTATACATATTGTGTTTGGCGATTCGGCAGCGGGAGTATTGAGGTATTTTTTGAATAAGGGTGAACATGAATTCAATGGAAAGGTAATAAATTTCAGTGATGATTTTTCCATAGGCCCGATATATGAAATTGACACCGAAGAGGGTTTTAGGAGAAGACTGGAATGGTTTAGAAGTGTCTTTGAAAAAATTGGGGAATTAGACTGGTTTGAAGAGGCTGCAAAGGGAATTGTGGACTCATATGAGAAAGTAAGATCAGTTGGGCAAGGCGCAAATATTATAGTATGGCACGGGGAGAATGCATCCAACCAAGCGGGATTGCGATATTTGAGTTCTGTGCTGGATGAAAAGGACATGTACGAATTAGATATTTCAAAAGCAATAGGGACGGTACGCGGTGAAAATGAATACATTCCAAGGAGCCTTGCCGAAATGTCTCCTGAAGATATAGGAGATATAATTTTTCATGTGAAAAAAGTTGAAAAGGAAAAACATGCTGCATTAAAAGAGGAGTGGAAGCACCTTAGAGATTCGCCTGAAAACCTCAGGATTTTGAAAGGGGAAGGAGTATTTGGAGTAAATGATGAGTATTACGACGATGAAATATTATTAAGCTGCACATATAATTTCAAAAAAGCTGCAAGGGTCATAGGAAAGATTATGGGAAAATCGGAGCAGCTAATAGGAGACATGTACATTGACTACAGGTTGAGAGCGTTAATTGAAAGCAAAAAAATAGAAGGCAGGGGAAGCATTAAGAGAATGAGGGATTTTGATGTGAGAGTAAAATATAGTTTGAATGAATTTTTTAAAGCGCTTTTTAAAAAAGAATGCGACAAAGATGAAGACGGATTCTACCATTACCTTATAGAGGAAAATGAATATGGGCTTGAAGTGGACACGGTATACATAGGGGATTGGTGGAAAAGAGTTGATATGTCAAACAAGCTGATACTTGATTATGATGATAGCAATATGTTTTCCCTGACATGGTTTAAAGAAGGCGTAGAATTAATCAGAATAAATCATGTACTCATAGGCAGGGCCGAATACAAAACAGAAGAATATGTTGATGAAAATGGTGAGAATGTAAAAGAGGAGTCGGTAGTTCTTCATATGGACAACGGATCAAACCAGTATATTCAGATTCAAATGAGACCGCATATGAGTATAAGATTAGGGAGCAGAGAATGTCCTAATCAGTGAAAAAATTTATTTGTTCAGTATGCGGATACACTCACGAGGGAAGCGAATCGCCAGAAAAATGTCCGCAGTGAGGAGTTGCTGAGAAAGCGCCAATTGGCGCTTTCTATACTAGAAATAACTTCGTGGACACAATGCATTCTATTTGTCTGTGTTGTCGCCTAGGCGGGTGGACTCATCGTGCATGTTTTTTGACATTTTTGCTAACAGAGCAACGGCCATTTCCTGCTCTTTTGGAGATAAATCTTTCATGAATATAGTTTTTAAATCCTCGAATATTTTCATTATCTTACGCCTGACACCTTGCCCCTCCTCCGTTACATACAGTGTCACTATCCTCTTGTCGGCATTCTCGTTAGTTCTTTTAATATACCCAAGCGCCTCAAGCTTTTTTACAGACTTGGCGACTGTTACTTTGTCTTCCTTTAGCAATACGCATATCTCATTTTGGCTTATGCCGTGATTCTGGTTTATGTTTTTAATCACTTTCACGTCATTCTTTTTTATTTGCAGTTCTCTCAATCTCTTGTTTATAAAGTAATTGTAATCTCTTTCTAGAGTAAATAAGTATTTAAAAATTGAAGTATCCATTTTTCCTCCGTTTGTCTATTTGGGGGGCATGAAGTCGAGGGGTTCTTTTATATAGTTTCGTTTTCCGTATTTTTCGCTGTGCTTTTCTAGAATTTCAGCCATGACACCTGGACTGTCTTTCATCCTGGAAACAAGCTCTTCGTCTGTGCCTTGTGAAAAAGGACAGGCCGACATGCAAATGCCACAGCTATTTCCGGAGTTTATCCACATTTCCATACAAGATATATGGTTATGCTTCCAGTATTTTTCGCCATTTTCACTTGTGGAAGATTCAGAAGCGATAGCCTTCACTGGACAGTTATTTTCACAACGTCTGCATAGTTCGCAAAACTCTTTTAATCCAAAATCAATTTTTCCATCTGCCGCTAGAGGCAGATTGGTAAGGACAGCGGCAAGTTTAGTCCTGTTTCCGTACTTTGGGTTTACAACGGAGTTACACCTTCCCATTTGGCCGAGCCCGGCCTTTTCCGCTAAAAATGATATGGGGGAGTGGTAGGTGAAGGAGCTGTCGGTTAAAGCGTCAAAACCTAAGTCCTTTATATACATGGCAAGCCTTGCCGCCACTTCGGAACTTTTTGCATAGCCCAGCATTGCAGACATGAAAAGCTCTTTACTAGGCGCACGGTTTATATAATCTTTTTCCAAGGGGACGGCAAAAACAATGGCGTACTTATAATCTAGATTAATCTCGTCACCATATTTATGCAGCTCTGTACTAAACCCTCTATGAGAGTATAAATCATCTGGGCCGATTTCTGCAACACCTACGGCATCAAGCCCTGACAATTTCAAGAATTCTTTTACCAGGACTGACATTGTCTCAGGCGGAATATTCCTTTTTGTGGGATTGACATCCATATTGAGGGCCTCATCGTTAATTGAAGACGCCAATCTTTGGTACTCCACCATTAGCCTGAAGGCGGCATATTCATGGTCAGAAGAATTGGGATCGATGCTCATAATTGACTTGTTTTGCGACTTTTCCTCAGACTTACCCATAAACAAGATGCCTTTGGATTTGCCATTGGATATCCCCGCGCTTTTAGCCATTTTTTCTTTTTTCTTCATCTTTAAATTCATATCACATTGTTTATTGCCAGGGTTTTGTGAGTAGTATTCATCGAATTCATTAGATCCTATTTTTAATAATAAACGTGAAAACACAGTGTCTCTTTCGTCATATCTCATATCAGGTCACCTTCCCAGGGAAAAATGGTTTCTACTAGAAACTATAGTCGATTTTATCATGCCGGATTCATGCTTGTCAATAATTTCAGTTTGGGTGGACCACCATGGCGTGGATCATTATTAGGAAATAAACCTGCTATCAGCCGGGCTATGCTTGCCTTGGATGACGCATCTGTACCCATTCTCATTGAAAGCTCTGCGAACACAAGCATCAAGAAAGACATTCCAAGGAAACTTTAAATACAAATTGGATGGGAATCCGGGGCATATCCAGGTACAGTTTCTTTCTGTGGTATAATATGGAATGTAATATAAAGTAAAATATAGAAATGAATTTCAAAGAGGGAGTAGGGAGATTATGAGAAGAATTGTTTTAGTATTTTTGATTGGGATTTGTTTGAGTATGGCATCGTGCATATTTGCGCAGGAAAGCGGGGGTGTTTTACCAGGAAGCAGTATGCAGTACGAAAACACTACAAGTGGAATGGGAAGCATAACTGTAAACTGGAACACTGACTATTCAAAATTCAGCGCGGCTGTGTACAATGGCGAGGGTGAAGTGGTCGATTTCGAGGGGTGCGTCTCTTCTGGATTTTCGGGAACCATATTTAATGTGCCTTCCGGGGGAAGGTTTGAGATTACTTCTCTTGACTCCAACGAAAAAGAAATAGGAGTCGAATATGACGAAACAGTTTTTTCAGGTTCGGCCTTGGAAGAGTCGCCTTTTACAATGATTGAGCTTTATCCAGAGAAATCATGCAGGTTTGAAAATATGACGGACGAAAACCAGACGATTAAATTGCAGATGGGATATTATGAATATGTCGACTATGTGATATACAAAAACGACGGAAGCCTAGTGGAGCAGGGATATAGGAAAAATGAAAGTGTAATATACATACCTCCACAGGGAGATGCTGTAATAACTGCAACTGCGAAAAATAATTATACAAAAAGCGTACACATAACGGGCATAAGGACGCTGACTCGGGGTGAGTATTGTGACGATAATGCTCTTGCCGTTACATCGATTTATCCAGATGAGAGCTGCGCATATAAAAATAATTCAGATGACATGCTCCAGGTTATAGTATCGGGAGATTATTACGACAGCTTTGACTATGTAATATACGATGAAAATGACAGCCTGTTAAAACAGGCCATAGATTATAATGGGCTCTACACTCAATGCATCTACTCTGTACCTTCGGGCGGAAAAATTGTGCTGAGTGCATCTTCAGACAATGACTATAAGAGGCAGATGAGAGTGGCGGCTTCATCAAAGTTTTTCTCAGCTGAGGGATCGGAATATCCAGCGCTCAAAAAGGAGTCACTTTATGCGGGCCAAAGCTGCGAATTTGCAAATAGTGACGATGAAAACCAGCACTACATACTGACATCATGCGGGTATTCTAAAAAAATAAACTACAAGGTTTACGAATCAAACGGAAACGTTGTAAAAGAGGAAGATGGAGCATACAGGGACAGCATACCGGTTCCGCCGCTTGGGAAGGTCGAGATAAAGGCTTCTACTTCAAACAGCATGGAAAGCGTAGTGCTTGCAGGAGGGGCGTACATGGTGTTTGGGAAAGAGCCGGAGCCTGAACAGAATCCAAATCCAGAGCCGGACGATGATTTGTGGACTCTTTGGAGTGAAGATGTCCAGACCGTGGACAGCCTGAAGCAGTGGAATATTAGGCTCAACTCGGAAATAGGCGGGGAGATGTTTGAAAGTAGCATGGTGACCATAACAGAAAAAGTCTCGGGTGTGGAATTTGAAACTCAAAACGTTTTTCTTTCAGACGGAATGACTATAAGGGTTGACCACAAAGAGCCATTTGAGAGCGGAAAGGAATATATCATCAGAATAAAAAAAGAGCTGCCGTCAAAAGACGGGGCTATGCTTGATGGGAACATAAAAATGGAATTCAGGGTAGAGTAAGGGAAGGGGTATAGTTATATCTGATTGATAACTCATTTTTGCAAAGTTAAAGCCTCCTTCAAATTGCCATGCTACAAGGATGCCGCTAGCATCCTTGTAGCGTGGAGAAACAGTAATTACATAAAAAAGCGCATTTTCTCGAGGGAGAATGGTACATAGTCATAGACTATAAGTGAAGGAGTATAATGGAGCAGTAATGAAAACTTATATTTCGAACAGCTCCATTATCTCGCTTTCACTCATTTTGGAGAGCATTGTCTCGCCCGGTTTTATTACGCTGTCTATCATTTCCCTTTTCTTTTGCTGAAGGCCGTATATCTTTTCCTCTATGGTTCCCTTGGCTATGAGCTTTATCACGTGCACCACATTTTTTTGCCCCATCCTGTAGGCCCTGTCGCTTGCCTGGTTTTCAACTGCGGGATTCCACCACGGGTCAAAATGTATTACCGTGTCCGCACCTGTCAGGTTGAGCCCCGTGCCTCCGGCCTTCAGGGATATCAGGAATATGCTCTTTTCACCTGAGTTGAACGCGGAGGCCATTTTGAGCCTGTCCTGCGATTTTGTGCTCCCGTCGAGGTAGAAGTAGTCCACTCCTTTTTGGACAATCATTTCCTCAATCCTGCCGAGCATTGATGTGAACTGAGAAAACAGAAGAATCCTGTGCCCGCCTTCAATAAGCTCGTCAAGCAGTTCGTCGAGCACTTCGAGCTTTCCGCTGCCTCCACTGTAGCCATCGAGAAAAACTGACGGATCGCAGCATATCTGCCTGAGCCTTGTCAGTCCCGCGAGTATCTTCATCTGGCTGCGCCCAAATCCGTTTTCGCTTATCTCAGAGCCTATTTCGTTTTTAATCTTGCTAAGGTAAGCCATGTATACCTTCTTTTGCTCTTTTGACAGGTCTAAAGACAGTTTGTTTTCTATTTTTTCGGGAAGCTCCGTCAAAACATCATTTTTAAGCCTTCTTATCATGAACGGGCTTATGTGCTTTTTAAGGACTTCAATGGTGGTGCCTCCGGAATCTGAATCCATAGGTTTTTCGAACTTTTCTTTGAACCCGGAAACAGAATATAAAAATCCCGGCATTATAAAGTCGAATATGGACCAAAGCTCCAGCAGGGAGTTTTCTATGGGGGTTCCTGTAAGGGCGAACCTGTTTTTGGACTTTATGAGCTTTACGGCCCTTGCGGTTTTTGATGCAGGGTTTTTGATGTGCTGGGCCTCGTCGAGTATGCAATATTTAAAGTCCATGTCAGTGTACGACTCAATGTCGTTTCTAACCATGCTGTATGAAGTTATTAAAAGGTCAATGCCTTCAAGGTTGTCGAGCTGGATTTCCCTCTGGGCCTTGTTTCCGTCTATTATGCGCACGTTCAGATTAGGGGTGAAATTTTCAGCTTCGCTGATCCAGTTGTATAAAAGCGATGTAGGTGCGACTATGAGCGAGGGCCTCTTTGTTCCCGGGGAACTTTCCTTTTCCGAAAGCAGCAGCGAAAGAACCTGGAGCGTTTTTCCAAGCCCCATATCGTCGGCGAGTATTCCGCCGAAGCCGCAGCCTGAAAGCGTTTTGAGCCATTCGAATCCGGTCTTCTGGTAGTCGCGCAAAATACTAGCAAGACTGGCAGGCGGATCAATAGACTCGCACTCCGGATTCTTTATTTTGAAAATCATATCGTTGAGGCTTTTGCTTTTATTGTAGTTTCTTATGTCCATGTTTTTCAGTTGCTCGTCCATGAAGAAGGCCCTGTATGAAGGAATATTCATGACTCCGGATTCCATCTGATCCTTTGTAAGCTGGGTGTATTTTGCGATTTGGGAAAGCTGCTGAAGGGCGTTCGTTTCCAGAGGCAAAAATGATCCGTTTTTTAGTTTGTAAAACGTTCTTTTTTCGCTCAGGGCTTCAAGCACAAGCGGCAGGTCCTCGTTTTCAAGGCCTTCAATTGAAAATTCAAAGCTCAGATAGTCCTGCCCGCTTGAAAGGCTGAGCTCTGCTGAAAAGGACTCGGGATCTATCACCGGATTCGACCTGAATGAGCTGGAATAGTACACCTGGGCATGCTTTTGAATTTGCAGGACTCCATATGTCAAAAATTCATATGCCGAATTGTCATTGTCGAGGTAGTAGCCGTCTTTTGAGACTTTGAACGAAAATTCTTCAATTATGTTCATTATGGAGTTTTCAGTGTGCATGTCGCGCACGAGTATTTTAGTTGCGGTGTCTTCCGCAGGCGGCTTCAATGGGTCTATGACATGGCTGCCGTATTTGTATTTGAGGTCGGCTGTGAGCCTGCCTCCTATGCTGTCGATATAGAGCTCCGCCAAGAGGTCATTTTTTTCCATCTTTTCGCTTAAGGACTCATGGAAAATGACATTCCCTATGCTGCCAAGAGCAGGAGATACGAGAGATACGAATTCGTCAACAATGGAGTTTTCTATGCGGATGGAATCTGCATTTTCACTGCCAAACACATTGGAAACAGCAGACAATATTTGTGACTTGTCCGCAGGTATATTATATAAATTGCCTTCGAAAAGAACGTATGAACAGTCTTCTGTAAGCGGGCGCAAAGAGGAAGCATTTTTAAGCAGCAGTTCAAAATATTTGCCGCTGGACATTAGTGTGAAATCCAGAGGGATGTCTTCGCGCAGTATATGAATATTCGGGTACAGGGAATCCTTATATGTGATGTTGAATGTTTTTGAATCTATAAGCTCAAGCAGTGATTTCAACCTGTGCTTGCTTAGGCTGACGTGTTTTCCGCTTAAATATGCGTCTTTCCAGTTTTTCTTTCCAAGCAGCTGTTCGTCGGAATAGATCTGCATTAAAAAGTCAATTATTCTGGAATCCTGATCCTCGAATTCGTGCTCAGAAGGGTCATATGTGAAGCCTCTTGTGAATTCAGCCTGTTTTTGCGACGCGACTGAACTTAAAAAGGAAGCCATGTCACGTACGACATACAGCTTTTTTTCTCCTATTTTCATCCAGAATGTAATTTCGTTGGCATTGCAGTCAACATCTATATGGCACTCCAGTTTGAGCCTTTTCTTTTTTTTCATTTTCTGACTGTCAAAATTTCTGAAAATCTCGAGAAGTGTATGGGCAGCATCTTGGCCATTGCGGGTGCCGCTTTTTAGTGGCATTTTTGTATCAAAGGATTTTTTTGCATGGGGATTGTCCATAAGGTGAAGCTGCAGAGCAACTATGTGCTTGCAGGAGTACCCCATCCATGAATCATATGCGGGGCATGTGCACTCTGCGTCTATCCATGTGCCTCCAAACCCTATATGAACGCACGTGGTGTAGTCTTCACTGCCTGAAACGGTTGCCGCAAACGAGCGGGTATTTTCGTTATAGTATATGTCTTTCACTTTTCCGGATTTATAGTATTCAAGCCCGCGTTTGTACACTGCGGCGCTGAATGCGTTTGAACGTATTGATTTTTCGGTAAGTCCGAACATTAATTCACTCTCTTTCTGCTGATTTTCTATTTGTATATTGAATAAGTGCTGAGTCAAAAGGCTACTTAATATAATTGTATACATACATAGGGGATTGTGTCCACATGAATATGTAAAGGGGAGTTATTTTACAAGCCGCCAGGAACATGGTCGGACGACAGCAGCCTTGCACTTTGCCTTGCCCAGAGCCTTGTAAACGGATTTGACTATCATGTCATGCCCGAAAGGTTTTGCGATTGGATTACAAAATGGTACTGGACTCCATGAATATGTTGAGGTATAGCGGGCCTTGCAAGGTTTGGCGAGATAAATGGCATTGATAAACAATCATGATTATAAAATTTTTGAATAAAATGCCAAAGAAGCATTACGTTTTACAATTGGACAATGAATGTGAGCACAATTAGAATGGAAAAAGGTGAGAATTTTCGTGTATCCATGCAAATATAGGGTATATCGATGAATTTCCATATTAAAGAGATGCAAGCTCTGATGGGAGGAATGGATTTGGCTAGATACATAATGAAAAGACTGATAATGCTCATTCCGGTTGTTGCCGTGGTCATGGTTATATCTTTCTTGGTTACTCATATAATGCCCGGAGATCCTGTGAGGATGATGCTGGGCGACTTTGCAAGCGAGGAGCAGGTTGCGGCCATGAAGCATCAGCTTGGATATGACAAGCCCATGTTTGCACAGTTTTGGGTATGGCTTTCAAGGATAATAAGGGGAGACCTCGGAGAGTCGCTGTTTTTACACATGCCTGTTTCGAAGGCGATATTTTCAAGACTTGAGCCTACGTTTTTGCTTGCGTTTTTAGGTGAGAGCATAGGGCTTTTGATAGGAATACCTCTCGGGGTTATAGCCGCTGTAAAGCACAGGAGCTGGATGGACCAATCTGCAATAGGGGTATCGCTTACCGGGGTTTCGATCCCCAGCTTTTGGCTTTCACTTATGCTCATACTAGTGTTTTCAGTGAAGCTTCACTGGTTCCCTGTTCAGGGGTATGAACCGCTTTCGCAGGCGGGGCTCGGAACGTTTAAATACCTTGTGCTTCCTGCAGTCACGCTTGGATTCATGCAGGGAGGAATAATCGCCAGAATGACCAGAAGCGCCATGCTTGACGTTTTGAGGCAGGACTACATAAGGACAGCAAGGGCGAAGGGGCTTGCGGAGAGCTTTGTAATCGCAAGGCACGCACTTAAAAACGCCATGATACCTGTTGTGACTGTAATAGGCTTTAGCATGGCTGTGCTGCTTGGAGGAACATGGGTTGTGGAGACCGTATTTAACATACCGGGAACAGGGGCGCTTGCCATAAGCTCCATAATGAAAAGGGACTACCCTGTAATACAGGGGAGCATGATATTTACGGCTCTTGTATATGTAATTGTAAACATAGTGGTGGACATAAGCTATGCATTCTTGAACCCTAAGGTCAAATACAGATAAGGAGGAGAGCCTGTGAGTGGAAATAGGCAAAAAATGAAAAAGTTTTTAAATATGGTAAAATCACACCCTTATATAATGATTGGCGGAAGCCTTATTTTAGTGATGGTTTTGGCTGCTTTGGCGGCCCCGATTCTTACAAGCTTTGATCCGCTTGAAGTCAGCGGAAAGGACAGGCTACTTGCACCTTCGTCTGCCCATGTCATGGGAACTGACCACTTTGGAAGGGATGTAATGAGCAGGCTGCTTTACGGAGCGAGGGTTTCTATAGAGGTCGGGCTTTCCGTTGTGGTGCTGAGCACTCTGATGGGAGGAATAATAGGGCTTATAGCGGGATACTACAAGAAATTCGACAATGTGGTAATGAGAATACTAGACGGATTCATGGCATTTCCAGGGATAATAATAGCTATAATGCTTGCGGCCATATGGGGCGCAGGAAAACTCAACATAATACTTGCGCTTTCATTTGCATATTTTCCGCCTATGGCGAGGGTTGTAAGAAGCTGCGTGATTTCCGTAAAGGAATGGGAGTGCGTTGAATCAGCAAAGGCGGCAGGAGCGAAGGACGGACATATAATTTCAAAATACATACTGCTCAATTCACTTTCGCCAATAATAGTCCAGGCCACATTCAGCTTTGCAGTGGCTATACTTGACGAGGCGGCGCTAAGCTTTTTGGGCGTTGGCATAGAGCCTCCGTACCCGAGCTGGGGAGGAATGATCACGGAAGGAAGGGCATTCATGGCAATAGCCCCATGGGAGATGGTATTTCCGGGGCTTGCAATAGTAATAACTGTGCTTGGCCTCAACCTTTTGGGAGACGGGCTCAGGGATCTTCTCGATCCAAGGCTCAAGGCATAGTGAATATGACAGTTGAAATAGGGTGATTCATTTGGAAAATATTAAAGCTTGTTTTAATAGGGATGATAAAAAATCGCACAGATGTGAATTTGACGGGATGGAAGGCCTCGGAGCGAAAGATATCGCAGCACTTGTGGCGGCCTCGTTTTCGGTGATAGCGCCGTTTATGCTGTGCTGCATGCTTGCCGCAGGAACGGTGTTAATGCTTATGAGCTTCTTGGTTTTATAGGTTAAGGGCAAAGGTGCTGTAAAGGAGCTGAGATTATGGAAAAGCTTTTAGACGTTAAGGATTTGAGGACATATTTTTATACAAGTGAAGGAAAAGTTCCGGCTGTGGACGGTGTGAGCTTTAGCGTTGGAAAAGGCGAGACAGTCGCAATAGTCGGGGAGTCGGGAAGCGGAAAGAGTATAACGGCTCTTAGCATACTTGGCTGCGTGCCGTCACCTCCAGGCAGAATAGAGTCGGGGGAGATAGTTTTCGAAGGTAAAAACCTTCTTGAAAAGTCTAAAAAGGACATGAGAAAGATAAGGGGAAACGAAATATCAATGATATTCCAAGAGCCCATGACCTCACTGAATCCCGTGTATACTGTGGGAAGGCAGCTCAGCGAGGTGTTCGAGATACATCACGGAATGAATAGAAAAGAGGGGTTTAAAAAGGCAGAAGAGCTTCTCGAAATGGTAGGAATCCCTTCACCGCAGGAAAGAGTGAAGCAGTACCCCCATCAGATGTCGGGAGGAATGAGGCAGAGGGTCATGATAGCGATGGCGCTTGCATGCAATCCAAAGCTGATAATAGCTGACGAGCCCACGACGGCGCTTGACGTCACAATACAGGCCCAGATACTGGAGCTTATGAAGGACATGAAAAGGGAGACTAAAGCGTCAATACTCATTATAACGCACGATCTTGGAGTGGTGGCTGAAATGGCTGAAAGGGTCATAGTAATGTATGCCGGAAAGGTTATAGAGTCTGCCACGGTAAGGGAGATATTCAAAAATCCAAAGCACCCTTACACAATGGGGCTGCTTTCTTCAATGCCTTCCATGGATGCAAAGAGAGAACGGCTTACTACAATAGAAGGCTCGGTTCCAAGGCCCACTGAGTTTCCAAAGGGCTGCAGGTTCAATCCGAGATGCAATTTTGCAAGGGAAGTGTGCCAAAATTATGAGCCTCCTTTAAGGGATGCCGGCGAAAGGTGCATTAGCTGCTGGATGGGAACACAGGAGTATCTGGAAGAGGTGACAGCTTAATGAGTTTTGTTGAAGGAAATGAAGCCCTCATAAGGGTGGAAGAGATATATAAGCATTTTTCTGCTTCAGAAGGCTTTTTTTTCAAGGATGAAAAGAAGGTTAAGGCTGTTGACGGAGTGAGCTTTGACGTCAAAAAAGGGGAGGCCCTTGGAATAGTGGGCGAGTCGGGATGCGGCAAGTCCACCCTGGGAAGGGTCCTTTTAAGGCTTCTAGAGGCCGACGGAGGAAAGGTGATTTTTAAGGGGGAGGACATGCTGTCTCTTTCTGATTCTGAGATGAGAAAGAGGAGAAAGGACATGCAGATAGTGTTTCAGGACCCATTTGCATCGCTCAATCCGAGAATGAAAGTGGGGGAGCTCATAGCCGAGCCCTTAAAGATTCATGGGGTAAAGGATGCAAATGAGGTAAACAGAAGGGTTCTTGAAATAACAAAGCTTGTGGGGCTCAATGATTACCACCTTAAAAAATACCCCCATGAGTTTTCAGGCGGGCAGAGGCAGAGGATATGCATAGCCAGGGCCCTGATACTGAGGCCTGAGTTCGTAATATGCGACGAGGCAGTTTCGGCGCTTGACGTTTCGATACAAAGCCAGATAATAAATCTTTTAAAGGATCTCAAGGACGAGCTGGGCCTGACATACATGTTCATATCGCACGACCTTTCTGTTGTAAGACACATAAGCGACAGGGTCGGGGTGATGTATCTGGGAAAGATGGTAGAGCTGGCACCGGCCGAGAGCCTATTCGAAAATCCGAGACACCCTTACACCAAGGCGCTTATTTCGGCAATACCCGTTCCGGACCCGGATGTCAAAAAGGATAGGATAATACTAAAAGGAGATGTCCCAAACCCTATGGACATTCCAAAGGGTTGCAGCTTCCACACTAGATGCCATTACGCAAATGACATATGCAAAAGGGAAGAGCCGGGGCTTGAAGAGGGAGCAGGTGGGCATTTCACGGCATGCCATTTCTCGGGAAATTTTTAATGAATGCTGCCATGTGCAGCCGCTGAAGAGTTTGAACATCCTGTGCACTTTTACATACTGCAAACCCCATACTGCACACGGGATTCAAAATATAATATATATTAGGAGGAAAAAATGAAAAAGGCAAACAGGAAAATTAAAGCAATAATAAGTCTTATACTTGTTACAATGCTAAGCATGATGTTTACGGCTTGCTCTTCTCAGGAAGATGCAAAGCCTCAGGAAAAGGCGGAAGGGGCAGACAGCAAGTTCGGCGGAACCATAACGGTTGCCCAGAAGATGACTCCGCCTCACCTTGACAGCGACAAGTCTACTGACTGGGCTATATCTTCTATAATGAACCACGTTTACGAGGGACTTTTCGAGTTCGATGCTAATTTCGAGCCTCAGCCCCACCTGGCTGCAAGCTATGAGATAACAGACGGCGGAAAGGTTTACGACGTAAAGCTTAGGGAGGAAGTTCTTTTCCACAACGGAAAGGAAATGACTTCTGAGGACGTAGAGGCCTCATTCAACAGATGGATAAAGAACAACGATGCAGGAAACATGGTGGCTCCATACTTCGACAAGCTTGAAGTTGTGGGACCGTACGAAGTGAAGTTCATGTTCAAAGAGCCTTACGCTCCATTCATAAGCGTTTTGGGATCCCACGTTTCTAACCAAAAGCTTGTCATAAGGCCTAAAGAGCTTGTTGAAAAATTTGGAGACAATATAATGGACGAGCACATAGGAACAGGACCTTACAAATTCGTAGAGTGGGTTCCAGACCAGCAGGTTGTGCTTGAAAGATTCGATGACTATGTAGCAAGCGAAAAGCCGGCATCGGGACTTGCAGGGGAAAGAATTGCATACGCAGACAAGATAGTTATAAAATCGGTGCCAGAGCAGTCTACAAGACTTGCGGGAGTTCAAACTGGTGAGTTCCAGTTCGCGGAGGAGATACCTCAGGACCAGTACGAAATAGTTGAAAGCGATCCAAACGCTGAGCCTGTAATAGTAACTCCAGACGGAATGGAAATGGTTATAATAAACTGCGGAGCGGCGCCTTTCAACAACATAAATGCAAGAAGAGCGCTTGCGTCGGCCATAGACATGGAAGAGCTTGGAAGGATGATGATAGGAAACGAGAACTTCTGGAATGTAGACGGATGCATATATCCTAAGGGAACAGTATGGTATCAGGAAAACTCTGGAAAAGGAGTTTACAACAACTACGATCCGGCAAAAGCGAAAGAGCTTCTTAAGGAGGCCGGATACGACGGAACTCCTATAGTAATAGTGAGCGGACAGGACGACAAGGTTGAAAAGCAGGGAGCAATAGCGCTTAAGGGAATGCTTGAAAAGGCAGGATTCAACGTTGAGCTTCAGCTTTTCGACAGGCCTACAGTTGTTGAAAAGCGTTCCAAGAAAGAGGGATGGAACCTTCACCTTTCATACTTCTACATGGCATGCCCGGATCCACAGGTTGAAGGAGCATGGACTGGAACTAACGCCTGGATTTCAAACTGGGACGACGAAGATTCTCGTGCAATGGATGAGATATTCGCAAGAATGATGAAAGAGACAGACAAAGACAAGAGATTCGAAATAGTTAAGGAGTTCTACGATAAGACTTGGGAGACTCTTCCTTATATAAAAACTGTAGAGTACAGCAGAATGCACATATCAAACAGTGAGCTCAAGGGATACGCAAACTCTTGCCAGCCGTTCTTCTGGAACACATGGATTGAAGAGGAATAACACTGACTGGCATACGAGATAATACTATAAGGGGGAATCGCTTTTACACGGCGGTTCCCTTAAAATCTGTTTAAATTGCACATGATAGGTGTGTGAAGTGTTAGCCGAATGACTCATACCATGCACATGCTTTTTGTGAATTTATATAGCCATTTTAAAAGGGGGATTTATATTATGGAAAGGGAAAAATACATAGAGGCTGTCAAAAGGGCGAACTGTGTTTTGGACCTCAAAAGAAGAATAGTGGGAGTCAGATTTCTTTTTTCAAAAGAGGAATTCGAGCAGGCGAAAGCTGAGATTCCAAAGGGGAAAATGCCCTACTGTAAAATGATAAACCGTGTAATGGACGGAGAAGGCATGAAGGTGGATTTTGACAATTTCGGATGCTTTGCCGCGGCCAGAGTGCTTGGAATAGTGGAATTGGACGACTGGTATGTTTCAGGCCACTACTACGGTAGATGCGGGTTATATCAGGACATGCCCACTGCAAAGGAGGTCACAGGCAATATATCAAACTGCAACCACAAGGCATACGGACTTGAAATAATGCCGCTTGAGGAGTTCGAAGACGAGCCCCAAATAGTGATCATAGCTACAAACACATTCAATTCAATGAGATTCATACAGGGCCATGCATACAAGTACGGCACGCACAGGGGATACAAGTTCATGGCAAACCAGGCAATGTGCGCCGAGTGCACAGCCCACCCGTACCAGACAAACGATATTAACATATCCCTTCTGTGCGTTGGAACCCGAAAAAGCGGTTTTAACGAAGACGAGCTGGGAATTGGAATACCTCTTACAAAATTCGTGGAGATGGTTGACGGGTTGTGTAAGACTGTTACTCCGGCCGAACCGAATAGGACAAAAAAGGTGATAGAGGAAAAGCTGAATGCCAGCGGGATTTCAGATGTCGAGATAATATACAACAAGAACTACGGCGATGGAATGCACAAGTATGATTTTGCACATTTCAAAAAAAGAGAAGAATAATTAAAAACTTAATAGGGATAGAGGTATGAAATAATGAAAGACAACATAAAGGAACTCGGGCTACTTGTGCTTTCTGCGTTTTTGCTCGCAGCAGGGGTGTATTATTTCCTGGCGCCAAACGAGATAGCAGCTGGAGGGACAACCGGAATAGCCATAATAATAACCAACTATTTTCCAAACGCCAACATAGGGATACTCATGATGATAATGGACGTCATACTGTACAGCGTGGGATTCCTGCTGATAGGTCCTGTGTTTGGAATAAAGACTATGTTTTGCAGTTTCACAACGTCGTTCTTTGTGTTCATTATGCAAAAATATTTTCCGATATCGACGCCCATCAGCAGCGACATACTCGTGCAGCTGATATTTGGGATATGCATGTGCGGCATTGGAATGGCGATTGCATTTGACAGGGAGGCTTCAACAGGGGGCCTAGACATAGCGGTAAAGATAATAAACAAGTTCTTCAAAGTGAAAATGGCTCATGCCGTTTTTATGGTTGACACTTTTATAATACTTGGAGCGGTGACGGCATTTGGGATAGAAAAAGGCCTTTATGCGCTGCTTGGGGTGTTCATGCTCTGCGTGACCATAAACATCATAATGGAAAAGCTCAGGCTGTACCAGCAGGTCATACTCAGCAGCAGCAAAGTAGAAGCGGCGAGGGATTATATAGCAAACGTGCTTGGCGGAAAGGTTTCGATATACTATGCCAAGGATGGATGCTCGGACTGTGAAAACGCCATAATAATGGCTGTGCTAAAAAGCAGGGACTTTTTAGAGCTTAAAAACTACATGAGCTCAATAGATCCGGACTCCTTCATAACAGCCCACAACATAAACGAAGTGTGCGGGAACGCGTATTTGGGAGCTGGAAACATGGGGGAAAGAAAGACTGCGTAAATAAAGCCGAAATCAATACACCATATTATAAAAGCGAAGCGCCTAATAGGTGGCTTCCAGAGGTTATAAGCAAAAAATGAGAATATGCATAATAAATGGTGTATTCTCCGAAAAGTGGTATAATAAATAGCAATTTCGTGGATTTCAAGCTATGAATTTAGAAAATAAAAAAGGACATGAAATTTATATTCATGTCCTCGATATGCTATACAAGATTATATGCTTACTATATTCTCGGCTTGTGGTCCTTTTGCTCCTTGAGCTACATCAAAAGAAACTCTTTCGCCTTCTTCTAGTGTTTTAAAACCATCCTTTTGGATCTGAGAAAAATGTGCGAAAACATCTACGCCATCTTCTCCAGTTATAAATCCAAATCCCTTATCTGCATTAAACCATTTCACTGTACCGTTATTCATAATCGATACCTCCAAATTTTATTTTTTTCTTAAACCATTTCGTACAAAGTAAATCAAATTAAAAATTTAGAGTTAATACGATTAATACCGATATAATTCTATTTCATTTTTAAATTTAATTATTTCCTACAAACTTTAATTAAGACTTATTAAGAATATCATATTTTGCTGAATGTGGCAAATATTTCTTTTTGTGAGAAAGTATTTTGATTGTGTCTCTCTTTATTTATACATGTATATAACCATAATTCATCCATATTCAAATGGAAAGCTTAGAAAAAATATAATAGCAGATACGGCGATGTATGCAGCAAAGGAGCTTGAAAAAAATACTTACAAGTTCTTTGGATTTGGAATGAAAGAAAAATCACTCAGGAAAATCGATATTGAAAACCGTCTGAAATATGCTTTGGAAAATAAAAAATTTATTATACATTATCGCCGAAAATATATATTAAAAGTGGATCAATAATAGGTTTTTAAGCATTCTAAGTTGATATTTATCATATCACTTTTCAGAGAATATACCGTTTATGAGTTTATGCTAGGAATAGTTCCAAAAGGGTATAAAACCTATGTAATCAAATAAAAGCTGTGAGAATGGGGTGGTTGTAAAGGAGGAATTATCATGAGAAAAAAAATCACTGTTTTGATTTCGACCGCGATTGCGCTGGTGCTTATACTATCACTGGTCGTTTTCGCCGATGAGACATGGACGATACCGCAGGGGCAGGTCGTGGACAGGGATGCCTTTCTTTCGGGGGAACTGGCGCAGAACCTCGGCATTGTCAACGGGGATCTTTTCATGGCCGGGAACAGTTTGAGCAATCAGGGGAATGTCACAGGTGATATCCTGATGGCCGGCAATACGTGCAATGTATCTGGAAACGTCGACGGAGACATAAGGGTTGCCGGAAACGTGCTGACAATCGATGCGAATGTGAAAAAAAATGCGTCGCTCGCGGGAAATAGTATAACGATAGGAAGCGGCGGCTCCGTTGAAGGCAGCGTGAGCGCTGCCGCATCAAGCATCATTATCAACGGAAAGATCGGTCGCGATCTTAGAGGTGGAGCAGGTTCGATCGCAATTAACGGTGAAATTGGGCGCGATGTCGAGATCGAAAGCGGAAGCGTAACTTTCGGGCCTAATGCGAAGGTTGGAGGTAATCTGACGTATACGGCTGAATCGAAGATTCAGATTCCTGAAGGTGTCGTTGCGGGAGAGGTTGTTTTTAAAAAGGCAAAACAGCCTGTGAAGCCTCCGAAAGCCGACGACATTAAAAAGGGTATAGGACCTTTCTCGATAGCCGGAAAGCTTTTCGGATTAGTATCGTACTTTGTGGTGGGTGCGTTGGCTGTGTATCTATTTAAGAAGCCTTTCACCACCGCATCTGACACGATCAGTCAAAAGCCGTGGGCTTCTCTCGGTATAGGTTTTGTAGGGATTGTCGTTATCCCTGTTGCATTGATATTGGTAATGATAACAGTAATAGGAATACCGCTTGCGATGATTGTCTGGGCTCTTTATTTCATCGCACTTTATATCGCAAGGCTGCCTGTTGCGCTATGGCTTGGAAATAAGATTTTAAAATCTGACGAACGCACGATCATTCAAATGCTTCTTGGGTTGTTGATTCTTGGGTTGCTTGCGCTGATTCCTTATGCAGGAGGCTGGATTTCATTTGTAGTTACTTTGTTTGGACTTGGAAGCATAATGATATGGCTGAACAAAAATATAGGGAAGCAGAAGGAACCGGTTGAATTTGAACCTGGAAACGATTTGGAATAAAATCTGCTTTTGGAAATTGTTTGGATGAAAGTTTCTTATTTGTAAGGCTAACCCATTTTAGAAATTGACATGTTCTAAAATGGGTTAGTATTTTTCACAAGCTATTCGGGCAATAAGAACTTAATGTATTGTACCA
Organism: Peptoclostridium litorale DSM 5388; assembly: GCF_900141635.1. GTDB lineage: Bacteria > Bacillota > Clostridia > Peptostreptococcales > Peptostreptococcaceae > Peptoclostridium > Peptoclostridium litorale. The sequence goes on from NZ_FSRH01000008.1 coordinate 105,865, forward strand.
GGACATACAAAACGATCACAATAGAAAGTATTTCTTCAAATACTACTATATATTTTAAGGAGTTTAATGCGTAGCCGCTGCTTTGTAAAAATGCACCTGTTTTTTTCATGGCGATAGCGCTTATTACAAAAGGGAATGTAAAAGCCGAGTAGCTTGGATAAAAGTTTAGTTTTAACATTTTAGGCAAATATAAAATCACAGAAAATGTCATTACCAATGAAAGAACTGTCAAAAAGCCCATCATAATAATGCTCTTATCTTGGAAAGAACTCATATATCCGGCCAAGCACAGGCTTGCAGGTGCTGCAAATATTGCGTTTGTAGGCAATACTGGCTCGGGAATTCCTTTGACATATAAAACCCTGTATATTACAACAGGAAGCAGTGTCAAATAAAAAGCCACTCCAAAGACATTTTTATATATGGCTCCGTAAGGCATCATCAAATTTCCGGACGCAGCCAGTGCTAGCATTAATCCTGATGCAGGTATCGGCAGTTTTGCCGCTATATTTTTCATTTTCAAATCTCCATTAGCACATATTATATGTTTGATTCACTGGCTGATACTACGCCGTCTTCAATAAGCTTGTCAGCCACCCAGGCAGCAACCAACCCAGTTATAGTAATGCAGTGCTGCCTTCTTTCCTCTGAAGCAAATTCATAATTTCTGGTGATTACTCTGCAGCAAGTGCTCTTGTAATTTTCTTTTATATAATCGTGCAGTTCATTTTTATTTGAAGCACTCCTTTTGTAGTATAAAATTTATCTATGGATATTCGAATTTGTATAGATATTTTTAGGAGCTAGCTAGCTTCTGTAGTTAGTATAATAGAGATGTTAAGGCAGTTCAATAAGAGAAGATACGATGTGTACTAACACAGATTGGAGAATAAGGTTTGGAGAAATATTCGCAGATCATTGAGTATATAAGAGACTGGACTGAAAGTGAAAAAATGAAAGCGGGAGAAAACTGCCGTCTGTGAGAGAGCTTGCGCATAAATTCAAGTGCAGCACCATAACAGTTGTAAGAGCATACAAGGAACTGGAAGGGGAACATTTCATATATGCAGTACCTAAAAGCGGATACTATTTAGTTTCAAAAAAGGGAGAAAAGCTTGAATCAGACAGTGAAATCGACTTTTCAACTGTTCTTCCGGACAAAGAGCTCATACCATACAAAGAGTTTCACCACTGTCTGGATCAGGCTATGAATAAAAATAAAGATGAGCTGTTGTCATATGGGTATCCACAAGGCTTGCCATCGCTAATAGATAGCATGAAGAGGCATCTTGAGGACTATCAGGTGTTTTGCAAGGCATCCCAAATTGCAATTACATCAGGATCACAGCAAGCGGTAAACATACTCAATAAAATGGACTTTCCAGAAGGAAAAGACACCGTGCTAATTGAAAACCCGACTTACGAGCGAATGATTAAAAATCTGGAATTAAATAGGACAAGAACAGTTGGCATAGAGAGAAAGTTTGACGGAATCGACTTTCAAGAGCTGGAGAAAATATTCAAAAATGAAAATATAAAGTTTTTTTATACTGTAGCACGATTTCACAACCCGACTGGGGGAAGCTATTCGGTAGAAGAGAAAAAAGAGATACTGAGGCTGGCGGATAAATACAATGTGTATATAGTGGAAGACGACTACTTGGTAGACTTGGATACAAAAACCAAGAATGATCCCATATACGCATTTGACACAAGAGGCAGAGTTATCTATTTGAAGACATTTTCTAAAATATTGCTGCCGGGTTTGAGGGTTGCGGCAGCAGTGCTGCCAGATGATTTGATGGGTCAGTTTTTAAAATACAAGCAGTGGTCTGATGTGCACACTTCTATTTTGCCGCAAGGGGCTCTGGAAATATATATGGAAAATGGCATGTTCAAGCAGTCTAAGGCGCGATTTCAAAAAAAGTATAGGGAGCGCATGAGATACCTAAAAGGCATATGCGACAATTTCGATCCGGAGATTTTAAGGGCAAATGTTCCGGAAACGGGATTTTTCGTATCCTTAGAGTCGAGAAAGAGGGTGAATCCTGATAAATTTATTAAGGATTTGGCAGCAAAAGGAGTGACCATAAAGGATACCAGAAGCAGCTTCATGGCCCGAAATGAATGCATGAACCTGATTAGAATAAGTGTTTCGAGAACGGATACATCTCAAATAGAAGAGGGCGTAAACTGCATATATGATTACTTTGCAGACTTGGCCAAAGCAACTTTGACCTAGCAAAAATGTGAGTATAAGCAGAAAAAAAGCAGGTGGTATCACCTGCTTTTTTTCATTTGAAGCAAAGATTCTGTTGTCCGGCTGCCCGAATAGCTCTATCTCTCCAGATATTTAATATCGTCGCAGTATTTACTAACAGGCGAATAGTCGCCTATGGGGTTGTTTTCAATGTTCAAATAATCCAGCCCATCCATATTGCCAAGGCAGGAGATGTCGCTTACAAGATTGCCGGCAAGCTGCAGATCACTTAGCTGGGTCAAATTGCTTACTGGCGAGATATCGGATATAAGGTTTTCGGAAAGATCCAAGTAGTTTAATTTAGTCAATGTACTTAGTGATGATATGTCACTTATCTGATTTCCACAAATATCCAATTCGGTCAGTAGGCTCAAGCTCTTCAGCGGGGATATGTCCGCTATTTGATTTTCGCTTAGGGACAAAGAGTCCAGTCTGGTCAAATTGCCAAGCGCGGATATGTCTTTTACCTGATTTTGGCTGGCATCAAGGATATACAGACGGACCATTGAGCCGACAGGGGAAATATCATGTATGTAGTTGCGGGAAATATCAAAATCATATAAATTGATTAATGATGCGAGCGGTGTAATGTCGCTTATATGGTTGTCCTCCAGACGCAGGTCCTCCAAGTAGATCAACGAGCCGAGCGGCGACACGTCCTGTATCTGGTTGCCTGCAAGGTCTAAATCGTATAAATTTTTCAAACCATTGAGTGCAGATATATCACCTATTCGATTGTAGCTCATGGACAGTGATGACAAATTGCGCAAATAGCCAATTGCTGAAATATCGCTTATATTGTTGGAGCTAAAGTCCAAGGACTCCAAATTGGTTGCGTTTTTAAGCGCGGAAATACCGCTTATTTGATTGTCGTCAATATGAAGGCATGACAGCTTAGACAAATTGCTAAGCGCAGATATATCGCTTATGCTGTTGCTGTCCATGTATAGGTCTGCTAAACCTGTCAATGAACCAAGCGGTGAGATGTCGTGTATTCGGTTTGAAGAAATGAATAAAGTCTCCATATTCGTCAAAGAGGAGAGAGACGATATGTCGCTTATCTGGTTATCTTCAAGAGACAGAGAATTTAGCTCTGTCAATTTGCCAAGCGCAGATATGTCGCTTATGTGATTTCCTTCAAGGTTCAGATGAGTCAGATTTTTCAAACTGCCTATGTCTGATATGTCGCTTACTTTATTGCTTTCAAGAGACAGGTATTTTAGATTGACTAGTTTTTCAAGCGCAGATAGGTCGCTTATATTGTTGGCGTCAAGGTCTAAATATTCCAAACTGCTCAAAGAACTAAGATTGGATATGTCACTTATTTTGTTTTCTGAAATCCCCAGGCTGGTTAAACCTGTCAAATTGCCAAGCGAGGATATGTCATTTATATTGTTGCTGCCTAAATCCAAGTCCTCTAGACCGGTCAAATCGCCCAGCGGAACAAGGTCGGTTATGTTGTTACTGGCAAGGTTTATGTAATTCAAATTCTTCAAAGTGCTAAGTTGAGACAGGTCGCTTATTTCGTTGTTTGGGAGATCTAACTCGGACAAGTTTGAAAAATACTGTATGCCCTCTATGCTTTTGATGGAATAACCTGGAGCTGAAATGTAGTCTACATTTTCAATATCTGACTTGCATATGTCACCCTCGGACTTGCCTATGGCTTGCCTTACGGCAGATTCGAAATTTTGGTCTGGAAATTCAATTACATTGTCATTTACACTTGCGGAGATTGACTGGGAATTTACTCTGCCGCGGATGACTTTTGCTGCGCTGGAATCAACAGCAGCATAGGATATTGAAGCAGATGAAAACAGCAGTGTCGATGCGAGAAATAGAGCTGAAAATCTTTTTTTCATTGTGCTACCCCCTTAGGTTTGTATATTTATTAACTAAATTATACCATGTTATTTAATGTGAAAGTTAGGAAGTTTTGTCGATGGATTTAATGCATGTTTGACTCTTGAACTGAGTTATAAATTTATTTTTTGCATGTTTTTCATGGAATTCACGGTTTGTGATCAGCAGCTTTAACTTGATTACTTCAGTCTGGGGAGGTTCAAGTCCATAGAAATTAATAGGCAGATGGAGGTTGGTTTATATTTGAATTTCATGTGCAGCAGGTGCCTGGATTGTCCTTTTCACGGCTATACTGAATGTAGAATACTGATGTTTTTTTGAATGGTGCCGAGATAGAAACGGTTTCGAAGTTATCGCATAACCCGATTAATGCCTCAAAGATAGTTCTGCAAAAGCCGAGAGGAGTGCAACGTGCAGTGCCTTGTATAGTATGCTGCATTAAAATTTGTGATACTGCAGCATCGTGTAATGGGTATATACACATAAACAATGCGATATTTTGAAAGTGAAAAGTATAAGGAGAAGGGGTGATTTGGAATGCTAAGCGGTGTTATATACAAGATATTTTTGAACAAAGAGGGAAGCCTCGACATAGCGGAAATTCACGAGGAGGACTACGTGGCATGGGAGGGCAGGGACTTCATGACTGATGGGAACGGAAATGAACTGAGGTTTGACTCTAAAATGGAGGCTGCCGAGTGGATGAGGGAAAACTGCGTTCCTGAACTCATATCATATGAGTTCAAAAAGGTGGACTGGTCAGCGTACAGGAAAAAGTAGCAGCGCAGCAAGGTGGCCATAGGTAGCTTTATTTGTAAAAATTATTGGAAAGTTTAAGCCCGGGGAATATTCCCCGGGCTTTTACATGCAAGTATTGGTCTGAGCGGATTTGCTTTTTTTTGTCTTAGCCCTTAAAAATGCGTATGAGAGCGATCCGAGTATCCCCACATATATTGAGCTTATATTGTCCAGCCCAAGGAGTATCCAAGCTATGCTTAATATAGGCCCTATTATGACATAAATGCTCTCGTGGCGCCTCGATATGGAATCCGGAAAATAAAGTGCAACGAGCACAGGCACGAATACTGGAGTCGCTCTGAAAATCATTGAGAGGAATCCCCAGCTTAAAATCATTGAATTGTCGTTTGAAACGACTATGAAATAAATGGCTGAAATTATAATGGCTATCATGATTCGCATGGACCTTATGCTTTGGGAGTCGCTCCTAGAAGGAAACATGGGGGATATAACATCCCTCGAGCATATCGTGGTTATGCCAAGTGCAAGCCCCGCCCCGGTGGCCACTGAAGATATTAAAACAGCAGCTATCGAAAGCCCCGCCACTACAGGATGGGTATTATTTGTTACAAACAGCACAAACGCGTCCCTTGCGGCAATGTCCGGAGAAACTGTCCTCATGTACATGCCTATCATTGTGCACACAAGCCCTATAGGAGGTATCATGAATGCTGTAAGCAGGCAGCTTCTTTTGAGGACATGTTTGTCCCTTGCAGACATTACAGACTGGAAATAAATCTGGGTGCATGTCACCCCAAGAACCGTCGAAATCGGAAGCGACAGGTCCTTTAAAAATCCGTTTGAAAAAGGGTTAAACCACGGATCAGGGGAAAAGCTCATAGCTGCAAGTGGTATGAAATCATATTCAAAAAGCAAGTACATCCCGCAGACTATGCTTGTGGAGTAAAGAAGAACCGTCTTTATTCCACCAACTATGGTCCCGCCCCAAAATCCGCCGAATATTACATATCCTCCTATCAAAGCGCAAACTATAAGAGCGGATATGTGTATGTCGAAATCTAAAACCGAGCTGAATATTGAAACCGATGCGAGCACCTGCCCGTTTATATGTATGAACATGCCAAGGCAAAGAACTGTGCAGGCCGCGGTTTTAGCCCTGTCGCCAAAGAATTTGCCTATGACGCCCGTAACCGTCATGAACTCCTTTTTTTCGGTGAGTTTCCCGTAAAAAAAGTAAAGCACAATGCTGGATATGCTAAGGCCGAGTGTAAACCATATCGCCCCGAGCCCGCGTTCGAACGCCATCTGGCTTGTGCCTACGGTGGATGCCCCGCCTATTATTGCTCCCATGAGCATGCTGGTAACTCCCACTGTCCCCAGACGGCCCCCGCCTATCAAAAAATCCTTTGAGTCCTTTACAAGCTTTTTGCTCATATAGCCTGCAAACAGAGTAAGTAGAATTGTCACGTAAAAAGTCCAAAGTATCACTGTATCACCTTCTGTAAGTATAGTATTTGTGTTGCTTGCAAGACCGCATGCGGACCAACCTAATTATACCACTTTTGCGTGAAAATGATAGCGAATTTATAAAACACTGATATACTACAAAAAAGATTAAGCGGCCTCAGGCATATGGAATTTAGGACTGAGGCCGCTTAATCAAGTTTTTATTGCTGTGCTGTCTATTTGATATGGGTAGCTATAGCCATTAATAAAAAATAGCCTAGTCATATATGCATTTGTATATCCTCTGATTTGTATATACGATTGTTTTCACTGATATTTTTGATCTTTGAATCACAGTTGAATTTTTTAATGTTGGTTTTTGCTTTTTTTAAGAAATTTTCAAATTTAACCATGGACTCTCCCTCGGGATTAAAATGAGCTGTAAAGGAAATGATTGGTTCAATCCCTTGATGCATAAGCTGTTTGAAGTGTTGCGGAAGTATAAGTTCAAACAATTTCACTTATATCAAGTGAATGAAAGTATTCGTGATATCAAGTCGATTCTTTTTTCGTGACAGCTAGAAGTTTTTTCCATAGGGGCTTTTGGCTCCAACAAGATATGCTCAGTATTCTCACGTGTTAGATAGAACCAATCAACTACTATCGCAGATATAATTTTTCTTTTGAATATTAAACATTTCCTCATAACTACACCCCTTTAGTTATTTTATATTCAAGTGTTTGAGGCTCCAGAATAAAACTGCATAGTGTCAAATGCTAAATAGCACGCAAAACTACTATAATTTTTCTTTGGAGTCTTTAACATACTCGTTTTTATCGGGATATGTTTTAGTTAGATTCCCAGAAATTTTAGCGGGGGAGTCCGACTTCGAATTGCTGTTTTTGAATCTTCCTGTGAAATGGCTTTGCTCGTCGTAATATTCCGTCATCATTTTTTTAACAGTTTTTATCATACAAATTACCTCCTCTATAAATTGGGTTTTTACACATTCATAAGTCATCGTGGATAAAAACTTCATTTCCGTTGGACAGAGTTACTTTGTATTTCACATGCAAATCAAAATTATACACTTTCAGGGTATAACGGCGCCTGATTCATTAGCCGACAAAGCATATGAAGCAGGCATTGCCTATACCATGTCTTACAAGTGGCTGTACAATAATGTTGTCATATTCTGTTTGATGGATTATTCAAATACATTTATATACATTTGTTTAAGTTCGCTTATCAGTGGATATCTTGGATTGGCGCCTGTACACTGATCGTCAAATGCCTGCTCGCTCATTTCATCTAAAGTTGCATAGAATTTTTGTTTAGAAACTCCCGCTTCGCTTATAGTCTTTGGCATGTCTACCTTGGCTTTTAATTCATCTATTGCCTTGATCAGAAGCTCTACCTTTTCCTCTTCGGTAACTCCGCCCAAGTTTAGGTAGTCGGCAATACTAGCATATCTCCACTTGGCGTTTGGATACTTGTACTGCGGGAATGCCGCTTGTTTTCTTGGATTGTCCACCGCGTTGAATCTGATGACCTCGTTAATCAAAAGTCCATTGGCAACACCATGTGCTACATGGTGTTGAGCACCCAACTTGTGGGCCATAGAGTGGCAAACTCCCAGGAATGAATTGGCAAAAGCCATACCGGCCATAGTTGAAGCGTGAGCCATTTTTTCTCTCGCCTTTATGTTGTTTGAGCCGTTATTGTATGCCTGAGGCAAATATTCGAATATCAATTTCATTGCCTCCAGAGCCATTCCATTAGTGTATTCCGAAGCAAGCACTGATACATATGCTTCTATGGCATGCGTCAAGGCGTCTATTCCAGAAGCTGCTGTCAATCCTCTTGGCATATTCATCATAAGCTCCGCGTCTACTATAGCCATGTTAGGAGTTATTGCATAGTCTGCAAGAGGATATTTGTGGCCTGTTTTCTCATCGGTGATAACCGCAAAAGGAGTAACCTCTGAACCTGTACCCGCCGAAGTTGGCACTGCTACAAGCATGGCTTTATCGCCCATCTTAGGGAATGAATATACTCTTTTTCTTATGTCCATGAATCTCATGGCAAGATCTTCAAATTTCACTTGTGGATGCTCGTACATTTAGAGCAACTCCAAGACTACCGTATTTGAAATAAACCTTCTCCGGCACTCTAAACCAAAGCATGTTTTCTCTCCTCTCAGCCACGTTCTTAATATTCAAAAGATGCTTGACTCCAACGTTTTCAGACACGGAATTACCACCCCATGAACCGCAGCCCAGTGTCAATGAAGGATCCAGCTTGAAGTTGTATATATCGCCTATAGCACCCTGAGATGAAGGCATGTTTATTATTGTTCTTCCCGTTTTCATAGCTGAGCTGAATTTTTCCACATTTTCTTTTGATTTAACCGGATTGGTGTACAGTGAAGATGTATGTCCAAAGCCGCCAAGCTCGACAAGTCTTACTGCCTTTTTAAGTCCCTCGTCAAAGTTTTTAGCCTTGTACATGGCTAGTACTGGTGAGAGCTTTTCGTGTGAAAACGGCTCTTCGCGTTCTACAGAGCTGACTTCACCTATAAGGACTTTAGTCTCCTCAGGCACCTTAACTCCTGCCATTTGAGCTATCTTGTGTGCTGGCTGGCCAACTATGTTTGCGTTTAGCGCTCCATTTACAAGTATCACTTTTCTCACTTTGTCAATTTCGTCTTTTTTCAGCAGGTAAGCCCCTCTGTCTTCAAATTCTTTCCTAACCATTGAATATATCTTTTCTGCAACTATTACAGACTGTTCAGATGCGCATATAACTCCGTTATCGAAACTCTTCGAAAGAAGTATTGAGTTTACTGCTGTTTTTATAGGAGCAGTTTCATCTATTATTGCCGGTGTATTCCCGGCGCCTACGCCTATTGCAGGTTTACCTGATGAATAAGCTGCCTTGACCATTCCCGGGCCTCCAGTGGCTAGAATCAGGTCAGCTTCTCTCATAAGGCACTGCGAACTGTTTAGTGACGGCTTGTCTATCCATCCTATAATCCCTTCTGGCGCTCCGGCTTCAACTGCTGCATCCAGTACAATTTTAGCCGCCTATATTGTCGATTTTTTTGCTCTTGGATGCGGCGACAGTATCATTCCATTCCTGGTCTTTAAAGCTATAAGAGTCTTGAATATTGCAGTTGACGTTGGGTTTGTCGTAGGAACGACTGCTGCAATAATGCCTATAGGCTCCGCAATTTTTGTAATGCCGAATGAATCGTCCTTTTCAATGATTCCGCAAGTTTTTTCATCCTTGTATTTATTGTAAATATATTCCGAAGCAAAGTGGTTTTTTATAACCTTGTCTTCCACAAGCCCCATGCCTGTCTCTTCCGCTGCCATCTTTGCAAGTTTGATTCTTGAATTATTTGCGGCCATTGCAGCTCTTCTGAAAATCTCGTCGACTTCTTCTTGAGTATATTTTGAAAATTTCTTCTGAGCTTCTCTAACACTGTCTATTTTTTTGAGCAATTCCAAATCTTCCGTATTTGTAACTACCATATTCAACACCTCTTTCTTAAATTTTTAAATATATTTGTTCACAAGATATAAACTGCAACACAGGGTTATTTTTTTGACTATATATCTGTGAATTCGTACATATAATTGATTTTTGATTTCAAATAGCACTGAATTTCGAACACTTTTCATAGGGGGGCACAAGCTGCATAATTAATGTTTTAACAAATACATACGATTACAAGCTGTTTTTTATTGATGGTTATAAAATATCAACGGTGTTTGCAGTTTGTATTTTGATGACACACTGATAAAACCCTGCAATTTTGACGTTGCCAATTCTTTGTACCTGGATTGCAGCTTGAGGACTTTATGTTTGTTAATTCTCAAACGAAAACCATCAGACCACTCCCTTCGTTCGTATAAAAATATCTTATTTTAATATAACTTGTTGAATAACCAAATTTGTAAATTGTTAATTTGGTTGATTCTCTGCATTACAGGTTTAGAATTGTTTTTTATAAAAAGACTTTTAACATACAAAATACAGCATTTTTATTCTGGAAAAAATAGTTGTTCAACAACCTATAATAAAAATAATTTCATAAAGTATTAACATGCAAAATGTTGTATATTAATACATGTCTAATTGTACTACATTTACTTTTGGATTTCAATACCTGTTTTGAATTTTTTAACAGATATGCCAGTGATGATTCATATCAGCAGCAAATGGGTTGATATTTCTGCATTCTTTCCATTGACAGTATATATTCACGATTGGCAAAATATTTTGAAAAGTATTATTTTATAGGCAACACAAGGGCCAGAGGGGTTTGGAGGGAGATTTCTTATGAAAAATTACTTGACAAAGAAAAACTGCCGTGATAAATTGTTCAATAACAACAATACGAATATTAATAATCAAATTAATAATACTAATTTTAAATTCTGTGATTGGAAAGAGTAGGCTTGAAATGTTGTCCAAGCGAGCCGGTGTTGGTGAGAGACCGGTGTCAATGTTCTTGTTGAATGGTTCCAGGAGAAGCGGTGTGAAATCTTATGAGAGTATCGCCAGCCGTGTGCCTCACGTTATAGGGGCAGGGTATCGAGACAGGCCGACTGTTGAGCTTAGGCTTTTTTATAGACAGTATATGTACAAGGTTTGTTTTCCGTATCTGTAAAGAGAGATGGGTAATACCTTCTAAAATAGGTGGCAGCGCGGAATGATGACATTTCGTCCTATATGAATATCATATATGGATGGGGTGTCTTTTTTTATTTACAAGCAGCGCAAAAGCTTTATGGCAGGGTAATACAAATCTAATCAGGGTGGCAACGCGAAGACATACGCACTTCGTCCCTTTTATGGGATGGGGTGCGTTTTTTTTATTTTTATATTATATATATTGAAAAATATAATTTGATGGGTAATTTTATTATACAGGGAATTTGAAAAAGGTTATTTTATTATCTGAAAAAATAAAGGGGGGTTTGCGATGGTGATAGTTATGAAGCCTGGGACGGCAAGAAAAGATATTGAAAAAATAAAGGAAAAGATGGAGAGCTTAGGATGCGCTGTCCATGAGGTAGAGGGAGAAAGCTACAACATAATTGGTCTTATTGGAGATACAAGCAATATAGATTCGGACATTATACAGGCAGATAGAAATGTTGAAAAAGTAGTGAATATACAGGAACCTTTTAAAAAGGCGCACAAGCTTTTCAAACCAGAGGACACGATTGTAAATGTTAATGGTAAAAAAATCGGAGGAGGTAACATAGCGGTAATTGCAGGCCCTTGTTCAGTTGAAAGCAGGGAGCAGATAATAGACATTGCAGTCAAGGTAAAAGAGTCTGGAGCAGCTATGCTAAGAGGAGGGGCATTCAAGCCGAGGACGTCACCGTACAGCTTCCAAGGGCTCAGGGAAGAAGGGCTTGAGCTTTTATTAGAGGCAAAAAAGGTCACGGGCCTTCCTATAGTAACTGAGATAATGTCTGCTCATCACATTGATATTTTCGAGGAAAATGTTGACGTAATACAAATAGGCGCAAGAAACATGCAGAACTTCGAACTGCTTAAGGCAGTCGGAAAGACAAGCAAGCCTATTCTTTTGAAGAGAGGACTTTCGTCAAGCGTCGAAGAGCTGATAATGTCTGCAGAATACATTATGGCAGAAGGAAATAACGATGTAATACTATGCGAAAGGGGCATAAGGACATTTGAGACATACACAAGAAACACTCTTGATCTCAGTGCAATTCCCGTTATAAAGCGACTTAGCCATCTTCCTGTTATTGTTGATCCGAGCCATGCCACAGGCCATTACTGGATGGTTGAAGCTCTTGCTAAGGCAGCAATAGCAGTAGGTGCAGATGGACTCATCATAGAGGTTCACAATGACCCGGAAAATGCACTGTGCGACGGACCACAGTCATTAAAACCAGAAAAATTCAAGCACCTCATGGACTCTGTAAGGCAAATTGCAAGCATAGAAAATAAGAATATTACAATTTAGTGGGGAAAAAATTAGATAAGGGCGTTTTTATATTAGATTTGTGAAAGGGTGGGAATATGATTTATCCAAGTTTAGAGCAGTTCAGGGAAACGATAAATAATGCAAAGCTGGCGACATTCACAATGGAGATGGAGGGGGATTTGCACACTCCAGTTTCAATATTCAAAAAGTTATGTAAGGGTGAAAACACATATATGCTTGAAAGCGTTGAAAAGGGAAAATGGGGAAAATATTCGTACATCGGAAGAAACCCATTCATGCAAATAAAGGCTTACGGCGAGAGGGTAGAGATACAAAAGGACGGAGATACTGAGGTGAAAAGCGGCAGTCCCCTTCAGATAATAAGGGATGTCATAGGCGAGTATGGAGTCAAAGAGGACGAGGCTTCAGTAGACTTTACAGGAGGGGCAGTAGGGTATATCGGATACGATTTTGTGAGAACTTGTGAAAAGCTTGGAGAGCCGGGAGAAGACGATTTCAAAATGCCCGATGTCCACCTTATGGTCGCAAAAGAGATGGTTGCATATGACCATGAGAGACAGAAGATAAAGATAATAATAAACATTCCTCTGGATGAAATGGCGTGTGAAAGTGCCGGTGGAAAAGATCGGGCAGATAGAATATATGAATACGCAGAGAATAGGCTAAGCGATATAAGCACAGAGATAGAAAAGCCGGAGCCTCTGCAAAGCGGGAAAGAAGTTGTCAAAAAGCTTTTGGAGTATTCCAGCAGCGAGACCAGGGAAACTTTCATGGAAAAAGTGTTAAGGGCAAAGGAGTATATAAAAGACGGAGACATATTCCAAGTCGTACTATCGCAAAGGCTTCAAGTTGAGACCGACATACATCCGATTGACGTCTACAGGACGCTTAGGACGCTAAACCCTTCTCCATACATGTACTATATAGACTACGGCGACTACCAGATTGTAGGATCCTCCCCGGAACTTCTTGTAAAGGCCGTATCTGGGAAACTTGAAACCTGTCCCATAGCGGGGACAAGGCCGAGGGGAGAGACTAAGGCCGAGGACGATGCCAACGCAAGTGAGCTTTTGGCAGACGAAAAGGAAAGGGCTGAGCACATGATGCTTGTGGACCTTGCGAGAAACGACATAGGCAGGATATCAAAATTCGGGACAGTGGAGCTTACAAATTTTATGGAGGTGCAAAGATATTCCCACGTAATGCACATAGTTTCAAATGTGATAGGAACTATGAAAGACGAGTGCGACATGTTCGATGCGTTAAGGGCCTGCCTTCCAGCGGGAACCGTTTCAGGGGCTCCAAAGGTGAGGGCAATGCAGATAATAGACGAGCTTGAATCCAAGAAAAGGGGAGTATATGCGGGGGCAATAGGCTACTTCGGGTTCAACGGAAACATGGATACGTGCATAGCCATAAGGACAATAGTCTTCAAGGGCGGCAAGGCGCACATACAGGCGGGAGCCGGAGTGGTGGCGGATTCTGATCCGCTTTCGGAATACAACGAGACACTCAGAAAGGCCCAGGCGCTTGTGCAGGCAATAGACATTTCAAGGGGGAATGAGCAGTGATACTTATAATAGACAATTACGATTCTTTCACATACAATTTGTACCAGTATATAGGTGAGATAGACGAGGATGTCAAGGTGTTCAGAAATGACGAGATCACCCTTGACGATATTGAAAAGATGAAGCCAAGCAGCATAATAATATCGCCAGGGCCGGGATATCCGGTATATGCAGGAATATCCATGGCGGTGATAAGAAGGTTTGGCGGGAAGATTCCCATACTCGGCGTGTGCCTTGGACACCAGGCAATAGGAGAGGCATTCGGAGGGCGGATAGTTCATGCGAAAGAGACCAAGCATGGAAAGGCCACGTTTATAAAGCACGACGGGAAAGGGCTGTTCACAGGGATTGAAAGCCCTGCGGAGGTAATGAGGTACCACTCGCTTATAGTGGAGACGGCCTCCATAGGCGAAGAGCTCGAAGTAACTGCAAGGGACGACGAAGGCCAGATAATGGGGCTGAGGCACAGGGAATATCCAATATACGGGGTTCAGTTTCATCCGGAGTCCATTGGGACGGCATATGGAAAGAAAATGATTGAAAACTTCATTGAAATTAGCAAAATGCAGACGTGATTTGGGGGATATTGGGGTTTTGACAAGGAAAATAAGGGGGGATGGACATGATAAAAGTTGCAATAGAAAAACTTGTATTGGGAGAGGATCTTGAGCACGATCAGATGGTGCAGGTCATGGAAGAGATAATGGAAGGACGGGCACCGGGTGCCCAGATAGGGGCTTTTCTCACGGCTCTCAAGATAAAAGGCGAAACGGCAGACGAGATAAGTGCAGGTGCGCAGGTGATGAGGGAAAAGTCCCTTAAGGTAGATATTGGAGGACAATACGCAATAGACACATGCGGTACGGGGGGAGACGCCCTTGGAACGTTCAATGTCTCGACGGCAGTGATGTTTATAGCCGCGGCCGCCGGAGTAACGGTGCTAAAGCACGGCAACAGGTCGGTTTCAAGCAGATGCGGAAGTGCGGACGTGCTTGAGAGCCTTGGAGTAAAAGTGGACCTCGGCCCGGAGGGGGTTCGAAAATGCGCCATGGAGCTCGGACTGGGATTTATGTTCGCGCCAATATTCCACTCGGCTATGAAAAATGTAATGGGTGTAAGACGAGAGCTTGGCATGAGGACTATATTCAACATGCTCGGACCGCTTTCGAATCCAGCGAAAGTGCAGGGACAGGTGCTGGGGGTGTTCGAGCGTGGCCTTACGCAGACATTCGCAGAGGCATTGAGGGACATGGGATGTGAAAGGGCGCTTGTCGTCCACGGAGATGACGGGCTTGACGAGATAAGCATAACTACCTCCACACATGTAAGCGAGCTCAAGGGCGGAAAGATCAAAAGTTATACAATA
The DNA here is from genome assembly GCF_900141635.1 of Peptoclostridium litorale DSM 5388. GTDB lineage: Bacteria > Bacillota > Clostridia > Peptostreptococcales > Peptostreptococcaceae > Peptoclostridium > Peptoclostridium litorale. Next base: position 121,126 of record NZ_FSRH01000008.1, read on the forward strand.
AGCCCGGAGGATTTTGGAATGGAACTATCGGGCATTGAAGACATACAGGGCGGGGACGCTGATAAAAACGCACAGATCATTAAAGACATTTTAAGCGGCAAGAGGGGAGCCAAAAGGGACATAGTGCTTCTAAACGCAGGAGCCGCGATATATGTCGGGAAAAAGGCGGGAAGCATGGGCGAAGGCGTTGAAATCGCAAAAGATGTAATAGACAAGGGGCTTGCACTTGAAAAGCTTCAAAAATTCGCGAAGCTCACAAGGAGGTTAAGGCAGTGATACTTCAAAAAATAGTGGACAGGAAAAAACAGAGGGTACAGGAGGAAAAATCAAAGAAGCCCCTTGAGGAGCTGCTTTTGAAGATAGAATCCATGGGCCCGTGCAGGGATTTCAAAATGGCGATTGAAAGAGGAGGTATATCACTCATAGCAGAGGTTAAAAAGGCGTCGCCTTCAAGAGGTGTTATGAAGGAAGATTTCGATCCGGAACAGATAGCAAGAGAGTATGAAAAGGCGGGTGTCGATGCTGTATCGGTGATAACCGAGGAGGATTTTTTCCTCGGGAAGCCAAAGTACCTTAAAACCGTAAGGGATATAGTATCTGTGCCGGTGCTGAGAAAGGACTTCATAATAGATCCGTACCAGATATACCAATCGAGGGCCATGGGAGCCGACGCAATACTTCTTATAGCGTCAATACTTACGAAGGATCAGCTGGCAGAATTTTATGAAATAGCAAAAGGGATCGGCATTCATTGCCTTGTGGAAACCCATACTATAGAAGAGGTGGAAAAGGCCATAAGCGCAGGAGCCCAGATAATAGGCATAAACAACAGGGACCTTTCCACTTTTAAAACGGACATATCAAAGACGGCGGAGCTCATAAAGCACATTCCAAAAGACAAGATCGTCGTAAGCGAAAGTGGAATAATGTCGGGAGAAGATTCGAAAAGCGTGCATGACATGGGTGCAGATGCGGTGCTTGTGGGCCAGTCCATAATGGAGTCTGGATCAATAGCGGACAAGGTGAAGGAGCTAAAGGGTGAGTGAGTTGACAAAGATAAAGATATGCGGGCTTACGAGAAGCGTGGACATTGAATATGTTAACGAGCTCATGCCGGATTATGTTGGCTTTGTGTTTGCAAAGAGCAAAAGGAGAATAAGCACACAGGATGCGGCAAAACTCATAGCCGGACTAAAGCCCGGGATAAAAAAGGTGGGAGTGTTTGTAAACGAATCCATCCCAAACCTACTCGAAACCGCAAGGGTTTGCAGGCTTGACGTGATTCAGCTTCACGGAAGCGAGGATTTGGACTACTGCAAAAAGCTTGCGGGCTATGAGGTATGGAAGAGCTTTGGACTGCCTGGCACTGAATATGCCGGCGGAAAAACAGATGGAGATGCCGATGAGGTCTGTTTTATAAATTTTAAGGATATTGAGCAGTACAAGGATTTTGGTGTGCTTCTTGACACCTGCTGCAAGGGGAGTTTCGGTGGTACGGGAAAGAGGTTTGACTGGAAAGCGGCAAAGGGCATGAGCAGTAGATTTTTTACAATACTCGCCGGAGGGATAACTCCCGAAAACGTCAAAGAGGCAATAGAGACGGTAAAGCCCCATGTTGTTGACGTAAGCAGCGGGGTCGAGACAGATGGACACAAGGATTTTGAGAAGATAAAAAAACTTATTATGAATGCGAGGGGATAACATGAAAGATCAAAACAAGAAGTCGAGATTCGGGAAATTCGGAGGGCAGTTCGTTCCTGAAACACTTATGAACGCACTTATAGAGCTTGAAGGGGAATATGAAAAGGCCATAAACGACGAGAGCTTCATGAAGGAGTACAGGTACTACCTCAAGGAGTATACAGGAAGGCCCAATCCGCTTTATTTTGCGGAAAACCTTACGAGGGAGCTGGGGGGAGGAAAGATATACCTCAAGAGGGAGGACCTCAACCACACGGGGGCGCACAAGATAAACAACGTGCTGGGTCAGGTGCTTCTTGCAATGAGAATGGGCAAAAAGAGGATAATAGCCGAAACCGGGGCGGGGCAGCACGGGGTTGCAACAGCGACTGTGTGCGCCATGTTCAATCTTGAATGCGAGGTTTACATGGGAGAGGAGGACGTTCAGAGGCAGTCCCTAAATGTTTTCAAGATGAAAATGCTCGGAAGCAAGGTCAACTCGGTGACGTCCGGGACTGGAACGCTCAAGGACGCCACAAACGAAGCGCTTAGAAACTGGGTTGCAAGGGTCGATGACACTTTCTACGTAATAGGCTCCGTAGTGGGGCCGCATCCGTATCCTACAATGGTAAGGGATTTCCAAAGGGTCATAGGTGACGAGGCCAGAGAGCAGATTCTCCAGATTGAGGGAAGGCTTCCGGACCACCTTGTGGCATGCGTAGGGGGAGGCAGCAATTCGATGGGTCTTTTCTATCCTTTTGCAAAGGACAAGAATGTAAAGATGCACGGGGTTGAGGCAGGAGGTCTTGGAATAGAGACTGACAAGCACGCAGCCACAATTTCGAAAGGCTCAATAGGTGTTATACACGGGATGATGACATACGTGCTTCAGGACGACTACGGCCAGATAATGCCGGTCCACTCAATATCGGCAGGGCTTGACTATCCGGGAATAGGACCAGAGCACGCCAATTTCCACGATACTGGAAGGGCGCACTACGAGGCCGTGACAGACGATGAGGCTGTGGAAGGGTTCATGCTCCTTACAAGAAGCGAAGGGATAATACCGGCCCTTGAGAGTTCACACGCAGTAGCATACCTTAAAAAGCTGGCCCCGAAGACTGAAAAGGACGAGATAATAATAATGTGCCTTTCGGGAAGAGGGGACAAGGATATGAACACGATAATGGACATAGTGGGAGGGGAAGATCATGGCGAGTAGGATTTCAAAAAAGTTTGAAGAGATTAAAAAGAGAAACAAAAAGGCGCTCATAGGTTATCTGACATGCGGATATCCCGATTTGGAAGAGACCTACGAGCTTGTAATGGAAGGCGAAAAGGCAGGAATCGACATAATGGAGCTTGGAATACCGTATTCCGATCCGGTGGCGGACGGGCCTGTAATACAGATTGCATCCGAAAAGGCGCTGGAGAAGGGAGTCAATATAGACGGGATATTCGCCATGGTCAAAAGGCTAAGGGAAAAGACACAGATTCCGCTTGTAATAATGACATATTACAATTCGGTTTTCAGGTACGGTGATGAAAAATTCATAAGTGCCTGCTGTGAAAGCGGAATCGACGGGCTTATAGTGCCGGACCTTCCGTACGAGGAGAGGGACATTCTGCTGGGGCTGACCCAAACTAGCGGAGTAGACCTGATACCCCTTGTGGCTCCGACATCTGAGGACAGGATAGAAAAGATAGTGTCGGATGCCACAGGATTTGTGTACTGCATATCATCAAAGGGAGTGACCGGAAAGAGAAGCGAGCTTTCCGGCGGACTTGAAGATTTCATGGAAAGCGTAAGAAAACATACGGATGTCCCGCTTGCTATAGGCTTTGGAATATCTGGCCCTGATGCTGTGAAAGACGTCAAAGACATCTGCGACGGCGTTATAGTCGGAAGCGCCATAATAGAAAAGATAGGAGAAGGCATTGAAGCGGGGGATGCGAAGGCAAGAGTTATTCCTTTTATAAAGGAGCTAAGCGCTGCGCTGGAATAAAGATTAAGGAATACAGGTGAGGCCATTTATATATGCCTTGGATATTATTCTGGTGCGGTAGTGTCCATATTTAATATAAGAGTCAAATGTGATCTAAAAAAACACAGCCGCTAAGGAAAGGTGCTCAGGAAACCAATAGTAAGGGATTGAGGATTACCTATATCTCTTACTATTGCATTTTAATTGCTACTTCATTAAAAGAAGGATTGATTTCAACGTTTTGATAGTATGCTGTAGATATTGAAAGGTCTAAAAGCTCACATTGACAGACTCATTTACACATTTTATCGTCAGCTATTTTTATTAGTTGTTCTGCAGTCAGCATGTTTTCGGGATAAACAGATATTCCTGTTGTAATTAAGAAGTCTCTTAAACTCTTCTATCGGTAGGGGTCTGCTGAAATAGTAGCCTTGAAATTCATCACAGCCTTGGCTTTTTAAAAAGTCTAACTGCTGTAATCTTTCCACTCCTTCAGCGATGACTTTCAAATCCATTTTTTTAGCTAGTGAAATCACTGATTCTAAAATGATTCTTTGCTTTTTTGCATCAAACTTCTTGTCTATAAAAACCTTGTCTATCTTTAATATGTCAATTGGCATTTGCACTAAATAATTCAAAGAAGAGTATCCCGTTCCAAAATCATCAAGCGAAACTTTAATTCCTCTTTTTCTAATCTTTTTTATTATTTCTATTGATGTATCCAAAGTATTCATTATTGTATTGTCTGTGATTTCCAGTTCAAGGTACTTAGATTCCAAATTCGCCTGATTAAGAGCTTCCTCAATTTTTTCAATTAGATTCATATCTTCAAACTGTCTTGCCGACAAGTTCACGGAGACACATAAATCATACCCCTCGTCTGCCATTGCTTTGGTTTGCATGCAGGCCCTTTTTAATACAATATCCCCTATCTTCTGTATAAGGCCGGTTTCTTCCGCTATTGGGATGAACTCGGCAGGAGATATTATCCTGCCTTCAGAATCAATCCATCTGACCAGGGCCTCCATCCCTACGATTTTTCCACTGCGTATGTTAACCTTAGGCTGATAGTACACATGGAATTCATCTTTCAATAGCGCAACTCTAAGCTTTGTTTCAAGTAACACTTTATTCAGAGCTTTTTCAGAAATTCTTTCATCATGTACTCTATAACTGTTTCGTCCCATGTCTTTTGAATGATGCAGAGCTGTAGTCGCTTTTTTAAGCAGCCCTTCAAAATCTATTGCATCTTTGGGGTAATTGCTTATACCTATGCTTCCAGTAATAAAAAGCTCATTATCTTTTATTTTTATTGGGTATTCGAACAGGTTCAATATCTTTTTTGATAAGCTTTCCGCACGCATCAATGAATTATTTTCTTTCAATAAAAAAACAAATTCATCTCCGCCCCACCTGTAAAGCCTGCAGTTTTCATATGCCAGAGCTCTCAACATAGCTGCTATTTTTTTAATCACTCTATCTCCGTTAAAATATCCTAAAGTGTCATTTATGGCCTTCAATTTGTCAATATCAAAAAATATTACTGAGAATTCATCTTTATTAAGGCACAGATTTTTTAAATGCATATACAGAGATTCTCTGTTAAATAGCCCAGTGAGACTGTCATAGTACGACAGTTTATGTATTGTTTTCTTATTTTTTTTGTTTTCAGATATTAGTTTTTTATTCATATTTCTTACCTCAATCAGCTATAGTTATTTCCAAATTCACTATGGTAATTCGAAGTGTTGTCTGTTATGCTGGATTTCTTTTTCAGATTGACTATAGGGAAAATATTTCCCCTGAAACTGATTAGCCCCTTGAAATAACACGCCATAGGGGGAAGCTAGCATTCAAAATTCAACACCTGTGTAATTACATTAAATTTTAAAATGGCTAATATCTTTATGTAATTTTTCGGCTACTCCATTAAGATTTTCCGTATGCGATTCAACTTCTTCAATCGCGGCAGATTGTTCCTCCATGCTTGCCGATGTCTCTTCTGTTGATGCAGTGGTTTCTTGGATTAATGAAGAAATATTTGTTATTGATTCTATTATGTCACTTTTATGTTCGTCTATTTCCTGCGTATGCTCCTTGATTGAATCAACCGATTCCACAAGTTTTTGTATTAGCTCTGAAGTTTTTTCAAAGACTTCCTTTGTTTCATTTACAGCCGCTCCTTGCTGCTGAACAACTGCATTCACATCATTCATTGTGGAAACAACAGTATGAGCTTTTTGCTCTATAGTGCTTACCATTTGTTTAATATCTTTAGTGGCGTTTTCAGTTTCATCTGAAAGCTTTCGGATTTCTTCCGCAACTACTGCAAATCCTCTTCCCTGTTCTCCAGCTCTTGCAGCTTCTATGCTGGCATTTAGAGCCAGTAGATTTGTCTGACTTGCAATATTGTCAATCAATATTACAGTTGTTTCTATGCTTTTGGAAAAATTGTACATGTCCTGCACTTCTTTATTCACCTCTTTTGAAATGTTTATGTTTTGGAGCATTTTCTCATCAAGCGTTTTGACGATGTCCATTCCTTGCTTGCTCAACTTATTTGTATTCATCGAAAGGTCTAACATTTTTGACGCAAGATCATCTGTTTCTTTGATTTTATACCCTAGGTCATTTGTCTTTTCAGATATTTTCTCTGAGTCCTTAGCCTCCTCCATCGAAGCCGTCGCAATCTCTTCTACAGCTTTAGCCACGCTATTTATCGCCATAGAAGTCTCTTTTGTAATGACTAACAGATTCCCTGAAGACCCTTTTAATGTGTCTGATGAGCCCTGTATGCTGCCGACTAGTTTTTTTAGTGAGTCCTGCATTTGTTTAATCGAAATTGAAATTTCGCCGATTTCATCCTTGTATCCCATATGTTTTTTAGAGATTTCACTGCTTAAATCACCGCCTGCAATTGTTTTGAGGGATTCTTTTGCTGCATTAAGCGGCGTCACTATTGCCTTTGTGATTAAAACTGCAATTGTTAGGGACATAGCAACCGCCAAGGCTATTAGCATTAGGATGTTTCTTACAACAGCCACGTAATCCTTATCGTTTTGAGCATTTATTTCATCCGCGACAGTCATGTTGTATTCAGCTAATTTTTGAAGACTCGTTTGATAGTTTTCCAAAAGCCCTTTCGAGGAATTGAGCAGTGCGTAAGCCTCATCCCTTTTTCCGCTTTGAGCCAACTCGACTATCCTGGGATGAACTTCCAGGTAATTTTCTCTGTTTTCCTTGAACTGATTCAAAGCTTCCACTTCGAAAGGATCGAGCTTTGTATTTTCGTAGTTGGCTATGTCTTCACTGATTTTTTCACTGTAGACTTTCATATTGTCTAAATATTCTTGCTCAGAAGACATAATCAGATTAAGAAGGTCCGCCTCAAAAGCCTTTATCTGTGTGCGTGCGTCATTAAGCTGGCCTATTGGCTTTAGACGGTCGTGAAACATGGTGGTCATGTCGCTATTCGCCTTTGAATTGTAGTAATATCCTACAAGTCCAACTGTGACGATTGCTGCAATCATTATCCCCGCAAAAATTGCAAGTTTCGTTCTCATTTTAAAATTATTTAACATTTCTATCCCCCCGAAAATAATTGTTTTTTTATATCCCAATGAGACTGGTCACTACAAAGAAATTGCATACCCGTTTATTGGTAATGAGACTTGTTTCAATAGTGTCACTATACAACAGTACAAAATATAAGTGTTGGAACTAGTTGGTTTGATTAATGTTATAGCTATATACTATTAAATTTTCTTATTAATGGTTAATTTGAAAAACACATAAATCTTTATAAGAATAAGAGATTTTTAAATTGTTGTCAATTACTTATTCTGGCAAACGATTACATAATTCGACTTTTTATTGTATACCTGCTTGAAATATACATATTTTTCGATGTTTACAAGTTACCCTCTGCACTTTTTAACGGAAGCGATAATCATATTGAATTTATGGATTAATCACCCTTGCGTGTTTTTATAAAAAACAAGATATGATTATTATTTTTATTTTTCATAAAATAAAATTTGAACATACAGATTGTGAACGATACAGTAAAATGGTTTAATGCAGACAAGGGATTTGTCCCACTATACACGAGATCTCAATTCATATTCACAATTTGTGTACATAAAAAGCCAAGTGCTTATCTTTCAATTTTTAAGAAAGTAGTCTGAGCATAATTAAAAGCCATGGGGGAATATAATGTTTACAAACAGCTTTTAATAGCAGGTGAATTGCTGTAACATGTTAACGTAGGGAAAGTCACAAGTGAATAGGCCCTATGGGTAGTATATCTGGCTTTGTGCCTTTGGAACTATTAGAGGAAAAGGGGCGATAATTATGTACTATACAAGATTTGACACTATATTTTGCGAGATAATACTGGTGGGAGACGAGCAGGGGCTTGCAAATCTGCATCTGAACACCGGAAAGGGAAAGCGAACATTTGAGATAGATGATGAATGGATATTGAACGACGGTTTTTTTGCTCCTGCCAGAAAGCAGATAGAGGAATATATGAGCGGTGAGAGAAGGAGATTCGATGTACGCCTCAATCCCAAGGGCACGGATTATCAAAAAAGGGTTTGGAGCGAGCTGACTAAAATCCCATACGGAAAGCTATACACGTACAAGCAGATAGCGGCCAACACCGGAAATGAAAGGGCTTCAAGAGCTGTGGGAATGGCCAACAGCAAAAATCCAATACCGATTATAGTGCCCTGCCACAGGGTAGTCGGGTCAAATGGAAAACTAACGGGTTTCGCCCACGGACTTGAAATAAAGGAAAAGCTTATAGCCCTTGAAAAGGGGGAAAAGTCACCGGGGAAGGCAGCCGATGAAACACCAATCGGAGAGCTACATGAAAAATTGGGGAGCACGGTGAGAGAAGAACTATTTGAGCTTGCGGACGAAGAGTACAGGAAATTTCAAATCAAGCTTTGTCCGAATACAGAAAATATTGTAGGAGTAAGGCTTCCACTGCTGAGAAAGCTTGCGCAGCGAATAGCAAAAGGGGACTGGCGAAAATACATGGAGGCAGCAAATGACGAGTACTTCGAGGAAGTCATGCTTCAGGGCATGGTAATAGGAAGCGCAAAGGCGGGAGTTGAAGATGTGCTGAGCTATGCGGCGGATTTTGTACCCAAGATTGACAACTGGGCTGTGTGCGACAGCTTTTGCGGAAGTCTGAAAATCACCAATAAGAACAAGGCACGAGTTTGGGAGTTCATACAGCACTACCTTCACTCGGATAAGGAGTTTGAAATACGCTTTGCAGTTGTAATGCTGCTTGGATATTATATAGATGAATATTATATAGACAGGGTGCTAAAGCTGCTGGACGGAGTTAGGCATGACGGCTACTATGTGAAAATGGCGGTTGCGTGGGCTGTGTCGATTTGCTTCATAAAATTCCCTGAAAAGACAATGGAATACCTTGAAGACAGCAATCTGGACGATTTTTCATACAACAAGTCTCTCCAGAAGATAACGGAGTCACTGAGGGTGGACAAGGAGACGAAACATATTATCCGCAGCATGAAACGAAAGTAATGAGCATAGAGAAAGAGAATTAGAAAATAAAACGAGCCGTTTAGAAAATAAGCAGAATAGGCGGATATTATCATGAAAAAGAAGTTGTGGGCAGTAATAATGGCAGTAGCTGCAATTATGGTGGCGATTCCTGTATATAACTTTATTGTTATTACCGCAGCATTCAGCAGTTTAGGAGACTTGCATGAGGAAAAATTGAAAACTGAGCTAAGCACTGGAGAAAAGGTTTTGTTTATTGAAAGCTATATAGAGGATTTTCCCGACAGCAGTGATGTCAAGTATGAGATTTTTGAGCTGATTAATCAGTATATATAAAACTAATAAGCTATGAAAGGGATGGCGTGATTTCACGCCATCCCTTTCATAGCTTATGCCTATTTCTGAATAAAAACAGTTACATGTCTTCTATTGATACTGCTCGTACAGGAGAACCGTCGGCATTTTTGCTTTTGAGGGGCATGACGCTCAGTGTGAAGTATTCGCTTTCTATGGAGTCCAGATTCGTAAGGTTTTCAATTATCACTATATTTTTTGACAGGAGCGCCTTATGTACTGAAAATGTGGTTGAATCCATTCTGTCTATTGAAATTGCATCGACTCCAACCCCTTTCAGGTTGAACTCTGAAAGCCATTTGGCCGACTCCTCGCTTAAAGCGGGGAAGCCTTCGTAATATTTTCCGCTGCCCCAGTAACTGTCCCACCCTGTTCTTATTATTACAAATTCCACATTTTTTATCTTTTCCTCGTGCTGCTTTAGGGTGTCAGCGTCTATTGACTGCATACCCGCATCTGAAAAATCGAGGATCACTGCCCTTCCCATGAAATGGCTTATATCCAGGTCGTCAAGATATGGAGCGCCGCTTAGCATATGCGCAGGCGCGTCCATGTGAGTGCCCGTATGTGAGAACATTGTTATCCTGGCCTCCTGGAAGCCGTCTTTTTCAAGTGTGTTGGCCTTTTCGAAAATTGGCGGCTTGGTTCCTGGAAAAACAGGCATGTTTGAATGTATAACATGCGTCAGGTCTGTGATTTTCATAATACCCCTCCGTTATAATGTTTTTTATTTACTATATTACTACCATATTTGCTCGATTTGAACAGATTAATCATTTTTACAAAGTATTGCAGCGATAATTCTTCAAAAACATTTCGCTCAAACACTCTGAATGAATTGATTCTGGTGAATAGCGCTGAAATCTTTTTTTTCATGAAATAAAACCTCCTGAACTATAATTATTTGCATGTATTACATGTAATTGTGTTTTAGGCATGGTTGGTAATTACAAAAACTAAAGTTTGGCATCAGCCCGGTATTTGCCTGTTGCCACAAGGGGGCAAGTAGTGAAGTATAATATATTTTTCTGCATTTCATCATAAATATATTTATTTTCCAATAAGTATTCGAATAAAGATATCAGTAATAAGGGCATGATCTTCAATTAATCACTTTGAATATCCATCAAAACTCAAAAGCACACGACATTCAAATGGAATTCACACGAAATTCACACCATGGGGATATCATATATACAAATAGAAAGTGCAAGGGCGCAAACACAGAGTAAACTAAAAATTTGAGGAGGATGATTATCATGCTAAAGAAGAAAATGAGAAAAGCGGTAGGGATGATGTTAGTGGCGGCAACACTGTTTTCAAGTTCGGTAAGTTTTGCAAACGGGCAGTATGGAAATTGGAACAAGCCGGGTGAGATACATGAACCTGCGGGAATTGAACAGAAACTACAAGGGCTTAGTGACAAGGAAATGGAAAAGGCAGAAAAAATTTTAAAGAGAATAGAAGACCTCGAGTTCAAACTCGACATGGCATATGCAAAGCTCAACTACATCATAGGAACTGAAAATGGCCATGAGCAAGATCACGAGGGAGACATTTGTCATGAGGACGAGATGAGCGATTTTGAAAGATTCCTTCAGGACATGGGAATAATCCACTCAGTAAGCGATCAGGACAGGCAGACGCTTGAAGAGCTGTTCACAAGCGCCATAGCGGCTGATGAAAACGGAGAGCATGAGAAGGCCGAAAGGATATGGGACAGGATATTCGGAGTGGTTTCAAAATATGAAGGAATCCACCACGAGCAGACAATAAGGGACATACCGGTTGAAAAGCTTGCAGAGGAAATACTGCATCACGTGCAGGTTTCTCTAAAAGATGCTGAAGACCTTGAAAGTATGGTGGAATTACTAAAAGAAGCTCTTCAAAATGAGAACTTTGAGCAGGCTGAAATGCTTTACGGCCAGATAGAAGAGCTTATAGGGCACTACCAGAGTCAGAATGAAGAGAATATAAAGCCTGAGATGACTAAAGAGATATTCGAAGAAATGGTTTCGAACATGGAGATGGAGGGTCACATATCAAGCCAGGATGCGCAGACTTTAAGGGAGCTTTTCCAGGCATTCGAGCAGGCTCAAGCTGCAGGAAGCTTTGAAGAGGCGGACAAGTGGATGAAGAGAATAGAAATGGCATTCGAGGAGATATTCCAAAGCATAGAAAATAGTCAAGGCGAGCAGTTAATCGAAACAGTTGAAATGCAGCCGGTTGAATATTAATATCAATAAACAATTATCAGGGAAACGGAGAATCCGTTTCCCTGATAATTGTTTTGCAGAGGCTTCTTTTGGAATGCGGATTGCAGCTAAACTTATTGTGTTGTGTAAAATATAATCCCATCTATGAATTTCTTGCAATTTATTTTACCTCGAAATTTGCTTTTTCCCCGTATGAAATCCATTTCCTTTTTTACCTGCTGGAAACTGTAAATGCCGTTGGAATACTCGGCAAAGGCATTGCTCTCTTGATTTTCTATGCCCAGATTGGCTATGTTGGACATTCCAAGCGCAGCAGTTCGCCTTATGCGCTGCTCCATGGATTTTGGACTGTCTGAAAATTTATGGCAGAGTTCCTTGAGTGTGTAATCAGACATGTTCTTGCCTGTGTCAATTAAAAACTTTACTATTTGAATGATGTCGCTGCTCCCAACCGTTCCGGCCACGCCCATGCTTTTCATTACACCTTCAAGTGAACGGTCTATATTGCTTTTAATATGGTGTTCGATATCGCACTTGCTGAAATTGACGATCTTTTGTATTTGTTCAAAGGCCATTCTCAGTTCGATTTTATGCTTGACCCTCTTTATCACATTTTCAATCTCAATAGCATTTATGGGTTTATTGACGTAGTATTCTACTCCCTCTTCGTATGCTTTTGCGGTCATGTGTTTTGAGTGTACTTCTGATATCATTATGAACTGGACTTTAGGATATTTTCGTTTGATGTCTCTCACTATGGATATGCCGTATCTTTGAGGTATCATCAAATCAAGAATCACTATATCAGGATGCAAGCTTTCTATTTGTTTTACAGCATCGACGCCGTTTTGAGCATGCCCTACAATTTCAGCGATCATGTTATCTTCTATTATCTTTCTCAATTCCATTATTATATTCATATCCCCTTCAGCTATGAATATTTTCATTTTTACAACCCCTCCAACATGAAATTATATATAGCAAAGTTCCCTGTTAAAAACCATTGTACCACAAATACGGATTGAATGTTTGGTTGTAGGACAATTTATTGAAAATAAATTTGATTTCCTAAATGGAATACATTAAAAAAAGAGATGTTAATTTTCACCGTATACAGATATTCTAGAAGGAATTCAAAATATGGTACAATTATTACAGACTCATTTTGTTTGGAGGAGGAAAATATGAAAGAAAGTATACTTATAGCGGAAGACGAAGACAGGCTTAGGGAGATTGTAAGGGAATACCTCGAGGATGAGGACTTTAAGGTGCTTGAGGCGGCAAACGGCAGGGAGGCAATTGAAATCTTCCAAAGCGGTAGCATAGACCTTGTACTCATAGACATAATGATGCCTGAAATAGACGGCTGGAGCCTTTGCAGAAAGCTCAGGAAGGAATCGGACGTTCCCATAATAATAATCACGGCAAGGTCTGACGAGGACGACAAGCTCATGGGATTCGAGCTTGGAGCGGACGAATATGTTACAAAGCCTTTCAGCCCCAAGGTTCTTGTGGCAAGGGTCAAAAGCCTTTTGAAAAGGGCCAAGGGGACTTTAAACAGGGAGGAATACATAATAAGCGAGGGAGAGCTTGTGATAGACAAGAAGGCATACGTTGCAAAGCTCAGGGGGGAGGACATCGGGCTCACACCGAGGGAGTACGAGATACTTCTCCACCTGCTTTCAAACAAGGGGAACGTGCTTACGAGGGAGAACCTTCTGGACAATATATGGGGGTACGACTACTATGGCGACGGCAGGGTAGTCGACGCCCACATAAAAAAGATAAGGAAAAAGCTCGGCGACTACGGCCAATGCATAAAGACCGTGTTAAGGGCCGGATATAAATTCGAGGTGAACTGATGAGAAAAACGGGAATAACTACAAAGCTGTTTGCAATGCTGCTTGTCACTTTCGGAATGATAATAGGGGCGGTTCTCATAGGCTCTGCATATTTTTTCGAGCCGTACTATGTGGACAAGAAGATAGGCGGGCTTGAAAAGAAGATTTTTGAATTTCTGGACGAGAATGCAAGGGGAGGCCATATTGAAGATTTTGAACTCGTCGAAAGGGCAAAGGTGTTCTCATTCGAAAACGAAAGCCCACTTGCGATAATGAAGGGCGGGGAGATGTTCTATCCGTTCAGAAGGTATGCCGTGGAGCTTGAAGGCGATTTCGGGGTTTCTCCAGTTGAGTTAAACAGTATACTTTTCCAGATTCAGGACAGGGGAATGGACATAAGAAATGGCATGGAGATGTCTATTTTTGGATTTTGGGACGAAGGGCAGTTCATGGCCGTTTCAATCGACGAGCCGCAAGATGAGGAGCTTGCAAGGCTTGCATTTGACTTTAAAAGGGAAGCTTCTGACTTTGTAAGGATTACAGGAAGGGTAATATCGCACGAAATGCCGGAGTACGATCCGGGTTCGATATACAGGCAGGACAAGCTCTTTGAAATGACACAGGCCTATGCATCGGGTCAAGAGCCACTGCCGGATGACGTGGCAATAAAAGAGGAAGAGGACAGGATGACCGGAATAAAGAATTACCTGATTGCAGTGCCGTATGAGGGGAAATTCGCGTTTTGCCTTTTCAGCATGCAGCCCGTCAGCGACGTCATATCACTAATACCTGGATTCATGAAATACGTGGTGCTCATGGCAGTTATACTCGTGGTTGGCATTTCGTTTGTGATAGCCAGGATAATAGTGAAACCCATAATAAGAATAAGCGTTGCGGCCGAGAAGATGGCGAGGCTTGACTTTAGCGAAAGGGTGGACGTTAAGTCGTCTGACGAGCTGGGGCTGCTTTCGGGAAACCTCAACACAATGGCAGACGAGCTAGAGTACACTCTTGAGGAGCTTGAAAAACGAAACAAGAGGCTGCAGGAAGAACTCGACAGGGAAAAGCTTTTGGAGCAGGCCAGAAAGAGCTTTGTAGCAGACGCATCGCACGAGCTCAAGACGCCTCTGGGGATAGTCCAGGCGTACACCGAAAGGCTTGAGGACAAGTTTATAAAGGACGAGAAGGCAAGGCGCTATGCTGGGATAATACTGGATGAAAACAGGAAGATGAACAAGCTCATAAACGACCTTTTGGAGCTTTCGAAGCTAGAGTCCATGACATACAGACTCAGCAGGAATGAATATGACATTTCAGCCGACATTTTTGACATAGCTCAAAGGTTTAATCCTCTGTTCGAGGAAAAGGGCATAGAATTCGGACTTGACATTCAAAATGGAATCCATGTGGATGCGGACCCTGAAAAGATGGGCCGAGTCATTACAAACATGATATCAAATGCCTTGAAGTACACGCCGTCTGGAGGAACGGCGCAGCTGAAGTTTGGAAGAGGCAGCGGCAAGGCTCGCTTTGGAATTTCAAACGAGGTTGAAGATATCGGGAAAATAGACATGGAAAAGATATGGGACAGGTTCTACAAGGCGGACAAGGCGAGGAGCAGGAAAATGGGGGGGACGGGACTCGGGCTTTCAATAACAAAGAGCATACTAGACCTTCACGGGTTCGAATCTGGAGCGCTTAAAAGCGAAGGGAGCATTGAGTTTTATTTTGAAATCGAAGAATCGCATAGATGCGAAATTGCAAGAAAAGTATAATAGATATTACGGGTACCCAAAGTATAATCGGAGGTGGTTTACATTAAAGCTATTAAGAAATTATTTTTTTGCGCTGTACTTATTGCAGGGATTAAGGGCCACTGGATCCATGCTCAACCTGATTTTAGTATTGACGCTGACAATGAAGCTGTCGAATCGGGTTATAGGACTGAGCAATCGGACAGGATTTTGGAATCAAAGTCAACTGACGATGCCCAGAAGGAGTGGAAAATCAGATTCAGCATTCAGGTTATGCCCTCGGAGGACAACCTTGAAAAAATCAAAGTCACTGACTCTGATGGAAATATAGTCGAGACGGCAAAGGTGCTCAGCCAGGACAAGATGGAAGTGACTGTAAGCCCGTTGGCGAAGTATGAAGCGCAGGAGACATACAGGTTATATATCCTAAAAGGTATAAAATCTGTGTCGGGGGAAGTCATGAATGAGAATGTGGAGATGCCTTTTTATGTCAAAAGCAGCCAAGACGGCGGACAAGGCGGAGAAATCCAGGAAAGCGGCTGGATATTGGAGAGCATAGTAGAGCCTTCAGTGCTTGGAGGCGCGCCATTTGATATTGTGGTGTTAAGTGATGGAAGTGTTCTTGCAAAGGGGCCGAATGTCAAGTTTGTAAGCATTGACAAGGACGGCGCGGAGCAGGCTCAGGAGACTGATATATGGGCTCCTGGGGATTATTACGACGTGTCGGAAGATGGAAGGATATGGTGCTATAATTTCTTCGCGGGTGAGATATATGTGACAGAGCAGGGCAAACAGAGTTTTCCAGAGCCGCTTGAATATCTTCCGAGATGCTACTCAGGAGGGGCGATTTCGGTAGCGCCAGACGCAAGCGCGGTGTACGTGATAGTTCAGGAAGGAATGAGTGAGAGTGCTTCGCTGTACAGATACAAAGTGGAGGAGGCATCTCTGGAGAAACTTATTCAGGTAGGCGAAGAAAATCTGCTTTACGGGGTCGAGGTGGTGAAAAACGGGACTGTATACATTGCGGGTAAAAAAGGCGTATATGCGCTTGCCGAAGGCTTGGGAATGTTGCCTCTTGTAGAGTGGGAGACTCCAAAGTGTCTTAACTTTGACGGAATGACAAGCGACAGTGAAGGGAATCTCTATATTGGAAGCAGCGATGGAGTCTATGCAGTGACGCCTCAAGGTGAGGTTGAGTGCATTGCAGATACAAAGGGACAGCCTGGATACAATGGCGATTCCATAGGTCTTGCATATGATGAGACGACGGGATCTTTGTTCGCGGCGGCAAAGGAGTCTCAAAACATATATGAAATCAGAGAAGGAGAGATAACAAAGCTTTTGGAAAGCAGCGGACTTGTGGTTCCGATAGCAATAGCCATTAACCAACAGAACGAGGTGTATGTAAATGGAGACGAGATCGGAGTTGTAAAGGTGTCAAGCAGCGGAAACGTAGAAAAAATATGTACAAGGCCCGACCGTGACATAGTCTGCTATCAACCGCCTGCGGCGGGGATGGCATTTGGATTGTTCGAAGAGCTCTATTTTACAGAATCGGCTCCGGGGTTTGAATCTTCAATAGCTATAATAGGGCAAAGCGGCGAAATAGAAAGAATATACAATCTGGGAGACAACGACTACTCAGCGCCGTCGGGGATATGTGTGTCTGAAAGCGGAGTGTTATATTATGCGGATTCGGCTCGAAACGCAATATGCATGATCGGGGAAAATGGACCGCAGACGGTGCTGCAGGATGTGCAAAACCCCATTGGAGTGGTGACAAGGGATGGAATCACATTCTGGATAAGCGTCGGAGCAAAGGACAAGGGATCGTATGGGAAGATAGTTAAAATAAGCTCTGGAGTCGAAACAGATGTATATGCGGCATTGAATGATGGGCTCACATTTTTCGATGTCGATGAGAATGGAAATGTATATGTTCCCGACGGGGACAGGATGGTTCTTGTCGGCGAAGACGGGGGCGAGCAGGTATTGGCAGAAGGATTTAAAAGCTTGAAAGATGCAAAGATTGCAGGTGATGGAAGCGTGTATTTCACCGACTATGGAGCATCGGCCCTTTACAGGCTTATGAAAAGATAGATATAGAGAATGGCTGGCAAAATATGAAGCAAAAGAATTGGGTGTGTTTAAGAAAAATGTTAAAAATAGGTGTTTTTAGAAATTGCGTACTTAACTGAGTTTAATTACGCAATTGTAATAAAATATGAACTAGGGGAACCTCTTCTGAGATTCCCTTAAAAGTGCTATTATATCAAACCTTATTTTTAAACATAGCCTATTATTTAAATCTTAAAAGTGCTTTTGAAAAAGCACTTTGTATAGACTTCCAAGAGTCTTCAATTCCTTCTTTGATGTCATCCCAAGCTTCTTCACTGGAGCTTTGAACATCTAAAAGCTTTTGCTTTGCTTCATAATACTTATTGCGCAGTAATGAAAGTTGTTCTTCTTGTTTAACCTTTATATCCGGTTTGGCTTTTTCTATTTGTTTCTCTAATATTTCGATTTCGGCACTCCACTCATCAATTTGAGCCTTGATTTCATGTACCAACTCATCTTTCTTGCTCATAGAATCAATCCCTTCTAAATTTTATGAGTAATAGATATTTAAGGTATTTGTTGTACGTATTATTCTTATACCTATTTGTCCTAATTATATAACATTTAAGTTCAATAATTTATCAAAATGATATATAGAACAATACTGCAACATTTTTCAGTTTTAATAAGTGAACTACCCCCACTTTAGAAGTGGGCGCTTCTTGGTCAATAGAGCTACCGCTCCAAGTTTACCCAAGCTCTAAGGATAGCTCCTGCCCCGATTGGCTATATATCTTGTATTTACATAGCCAACTTTAGCAAGTTTAGACTTGCATTATAGTCCCTGTCTATTTCCAGACCGCATTCAGGGCAGACATACACCCTGCATGAGAGGTCTTTTGTTTGGCTTGACTTGTTTCCGCAAGCAGAGCATAGTTGGGAACTGGCATAATTCGACGGAGCGATTATAAGCTCTCGGCCATACCAACTTGCCTTGTATTCAAGCATTGCCCTGAACATGCTCCAGGATACTTCAGAGATGGCTTTGGCAAGCTTATGATTTTGCATTAGATTTTTCACTTTCAAATCCTCGATTACTATTGCTTGGTTTTCGCTAATAATCTTCGTACTTGTCTTGTGAAGAAAGTCGTTTCTTTGATTCGCTATCTTCTCATGCAGTTTAGCAACCTTGAGTCTGGCTTTGTTACGATTGTTGCTACCCTTTTGCTTGCGCGAAAGTTCTCGCTGGAGCTTGGCAAGTCGCTTTTCTGATTTTCTCAGATGCTTCGGATTCTTATATGCTGTGCCATCTGATAGCACCGCAAATTCCTTGAGTCCTACATCTATGCCTACTTTGACATCTGTTTGCTGGAGTTTTTCAGTTTCAGTTTCGACCAGTACAGACACAAAGTATTTTCCAGATGGCGTTCTTGATATAGTACAGGACTTAATCAAGCCATCGAAAATTCTATGCTGTCTGATTTTGACAAGAGTTTTTAGTTTTGGAAGCTTGATATATCCATTTTCGATAGACACAGTCCCTTTTTGGTTATTGGTCGTGTACGAATGCCTATTGGATTTCTTCGACTTGAATTTAGGGAAACCTATCGACTTATCTCGAAAGAAATTTTTGTAGGCTTTGTTTAGATTGAGTTGAGCGTTCGCAAGTGCAAGGCTGTCAACCTCTTTGAGTCACTCGAAATCTTTCTTGTACTGAGCGGGTGTGCTCTTTAGGCTCTCGCCAGTCTGCTTGTAGTGTTCAATTCTATCCCAAAGCATTCTGTTGTATATGAATCTAACGCATCCAAAGCATTTTGCAAAGTATTCTCTTTGTTCTTTGTTTGGGTAAATTTGATACTTGTACGCTCTCAACATGGCAATTCACCTCGCTTTCTGACCTTGGCTTTCGATATACTGCCTGACAACATCAATAGGCGCACCACCTGTAGTTAGCAGGCAGTAACTCTTGCTCCAAAAGTATTCTTTCCACAGATCCTGCTTTATAGTCGGAAACTCTTTCTTTATCAGCCGACTACTTGCACTCTTATATGCATTTAGAAACTTGGATATTTCTGAGTTTGGGCAGGCTCTAAACAGAACATGGACATGATCTTTGTCGTGATTCCATTCTCCGATAGTGATTCCGTACTTTGGAGATATATATTCGAAAATTTCTTTCAGTCTGTTGGAAATTGTACCATCTATTACCTTGCGACGATATTTTATAACTAATATTAAGTGGTAACTCAATTTGAATACTGAATGATTGTTTGTATCGAGAATCATTGTTATCACCTCATATTTATTATATACCACTGATTACGTTTTGCAAACCGTTTTTGCCTTACGGCAGGGCTATCCATCCCCACCCTACGCTCTCACTATCGGGAGCAAGGTAGCTTAGCGGATGGGGAATTCCGCCCAATTCGTTAAAGATTTGAAAAATGTTTTACGGACCATTTTTGAAGAATGTCCAAGGCGGGAAACAGTTCTTTTCCCATATCTGTAAGTTCGTATTCGACCCTTGGAGGGACTTCGGGATAAGCTGTCTTGAATATCAGGCCATCTTTTTCTAATTCTGTAAGCTTTTCGTTTAGAACCTTTTGGCTGACACCGCATGTTATCCTTTGAAGCTCCAGAAATCTCTTGGGGCCTTCGTTTAGATGGCACATTATTACAGCCTTCCATTTGCCTCTTATAAAGTCCATCCCAAGATCTAAATGGCATACATATTTTTTACCTTTATGATTAAGCATATGCTCACCTGCCTGTTCTACCTGATAAAAGTTATTGAAATCTTTTCATAAAAAAATAATACCGTAAAAACGGGTGAAATTCAAATTCTCCTAAGCTTTATAAATGCTCAAATCTTACCAAAAGGTAATATGACTAACCAAAAAGTGCGTACTTGCTCCCAAAAGGCATGGATATTATACTAGCGGTAAGACTTATAAAATGACAGTACCTCCAAAATGCATTCCATGAAGATAAAATGGGAAAGCAGAAAAGCATTTCCCATTAGGCAAAAAATTCCTGTATGTTTTTGGAGAGTAGCCATATTCAATATTTTTATATAAAACGAGGAGGAAAAAACATGAAAGTAGTTGCGTTCAACGGAAGCCCGAACAAGGAAGGAAATACATACCACGCTATAAGGATAGCGGCGGAGCAGCTTGAAAAAGAGGGCATGGAGGTGGAAATAGTACATGTGGGAAACAAGGCTGTAAGAGGCTGCATGGCATGCGGAGGTTGCATAAAGAACAGGGATGAAAAATGTGTACTGGCTGGAGACGATGTGAATGAATGGATTCAAAAAATGAAGGATGCAGACGGTATAATAATAGGTTCTCCTGTGCACTATTCGGCAATAGGAGGAACAATGAAGTCGTTCCTGGACAGGGCATTTTATGTGGCGGGAGTAAACGGAGGAATGCTGAGGGGCAAGGTCGGCGCGGCGGTTGTAGCCGTAAGAAGATCGGGAGGTCTTCCTACTTTCAGCCAGCTTAACAACTACATAAACTATTCTGAGATGATAATGCCGACGTCGAACTATTGGAATGTAATACATGGCACAAGGCCTGGAGAGGCGCTGCAGGACGAGGAGGGAGTTCAGATAATGAGGGTGCTTGGAAAGAACATGGCCTATGCGCTAAAGCTTGTTGAAAACGGAAAAGGATCTGTCGAGGAGCCAGAAAAAGAGAGAAAAGTATTTACCAATTTCATAAGATAATATTTGCAGGCGAGGGGGAAGGACACTTTTATGTACAAGGCCAAAATTCACTACCTGTACCATTCCGGATTCATAGTTGAGACCGATTCAAACATATTCATATTCGACTATTTCAATGACGAGTGCGGTGGGGAAAGAACGCTTGATAACGGCGTGATACCTGGCGAAGTCCTTAAGACCGGCAAAGGTGTCTATGTTTTTGCATCCCACTCTCACTTGGACCACTTCAATCCATTGATATTCGATTGGAAAAATATCAATCCCAAAATAGAGTATATTTTGAGCAGTGACATTGAAATGGAAGAGGATTATCCTCGGTGCAATGTGATCTCTGAAGGGGAGAGCATACAGATTAAAGACGTGACTGTAAAGGCGTACGGCTCGACGGATATAGGAGTATCATTCCTTGTAAATGCGGATGGCCTTTCAATATTCCACGCTGGAGATTTTAACTGGTGGCACTGGAACGGCGAAAGCGACAGATTCAACTGCAGAATGGAAAGGTCATTTAAATTCAAAATAGAAAAGCTAAAGGGTGAATGCATAGACATAGCGTTCTTCCCTGTGGACTACAGGCTTGAGGACAAATACTCCATTGGAGGGGAGTACTTCATTGAAAATCTGATTCCCAAGCTGTTTGTGCCTATGCATTTTGGAGACCATCCTGAAATCACCAGGGATTTTTATAAAAAAGTAAAGGGTTGCAAAACCCAAATAGCCGTCATAAATGAAAGAGGGCAGGAGATACTTTACTGGGCTTAAAATACGAAACATAATCAAGGTATAATGTAATAAACAGCAGTTCACAGGAGGGACATATATGATTATTAGACCACTGATAGATGATGATGTACAGGCTGTTGCTAAAATATATACGGATAATTGGAAGAATACATATCGAAATATCTTACCCGATTCTTTTTTGAAAAGAATGACATATGAACATTCAAAAGAAAAGTGGTTGTCATATATCCATACAGATAAACAAGGGGTTTTTGTTGCAGTAGATGAAAATGATATGATTATTGGATTTTCAGCATACAAGCCATATTATGATTTGGAGAACTGTCTGTTACTCGATTCCTTGCATATTACTCAAACAGTGCAAGGCAGTGGAATCGGCAAGAAGTTGATTTTTACAATTGGTAAGCATGCTTATAATAACGGATATGAAAAACTATCCATTTGCATTGTGAAAGGAAATGATAGAGCAGAAGGAATATATACTCATTTAGGTGCGAAGCATCACAAAGATTTTATTGACGATTTTGAAGGGACACCTTCTAATTCATCAGTTTTGATATGGGATGACTTGAATATATTTGTCTCTAAATAAAAAAATGAGTAGCCTTTGTGATATTTCAAATGGACTTTCATTAATACTTTATCTTTAAATTCAAAAAATAAAAAAGGACATGAAGTTTATCTCCATGTCCTTAATATGCTATATAAGATTATATGCTTACTATATTCTCAGCTTGTAGTCCTTTTGCTCCTTGAGCTACATCAAAAGAAACTCTTTCGCCTTCTTCTAGTGTTTTAAAACCGTCTTTTTGAATTTGAGAGAAGTGTGCAAAAACATCTACTCCGTCTTCTCCAGTTATAAATCCAAATCCCTTTTCTGCGTTAAACCATTTCACTGTACCGTTATTCATAATCGATACCTCCAAATTTTATTTTTTTCTTAAACCATTTCGTACAAAGTAAATCAACTTAAAAATTTAGAGTTAATACGATTAATACCTGTATAATTCTATTTTATTTTTAAATTCAAATATTCCCTACAAACTTTAATTAAGACTTATTAAGAATATCACACTTTGGCAAATATGGCAACTTTTTTCTTTTTGTTAAGAAAGGCTCTTGGTCGCACAAAAGACACCAATATGTCTCAAGTTAAAGAGGTCCTAGAGTTTTGTAAGGAAGGGCGATACTTCAAGGTAGGACCAGCGCCTGCACCACCTCACTTGCAATACGGACGCTAAGCTATGGATAGTTGCGTGCTTCAAGCACATCACCTCCAAAATTAAAATAATAGGGATAATCATAATTCTTATCCCTTTGTATGACTGGTTTTCAAACCGTCACTTTCCCCTATCACTCCATTAAATCTTTAAATATATTCAATCAAGGGATTCACAAACCTTTGTTGTATTATTAAAGTACGACCAAAAACAACCAACGAAGGAGGCGAGCCCCTTGCTTGAACGCCAGTTAATATTTGATTGCATCGACTTGTTCTCAGGCAATAAAAAATCTAAGTTTTACGAGAAAATCTTCGACACAATCGATCTATCCTGTATTCCTGAACATCCCCAATCTATACGCGGCCCTAAGGGATATT
>NZ_FSRH01000002.1 GCF_900141635.1 Peptoclostridium litorale DSM 5388
TATTTTACCCGTGTATCCTTGGCTCTGTATTTCTTCATATATGACAACTGCGTTGAAACATCCTTCGTTCATCCTTTGCATGATATAGTTTTTATACGAGTCTAACTTAGACGGTTTCTTTTTTGTCCGCTTATATTCAGGAGCCTTGTTTTGATTGAGCCATGTGCTTATGGTTTTAGAACTCTTGCCCATTATTTGAGCAATATCTTTAATGTACAAACCTTGATTTTTCATATCTCTTATCATGAAAATTTCCTCCATTTTTATCACGGGACCTCACTCCTTCAGACTCATTCTTAAAGTGAGTATACCGTTTTTTATCGGTAATTTTCAATCGGAGATTATCTGTAGTTTATCATCGTTTATGACAATAGAAAAAGCAACTAACTTGATGAATGAAGTAGGTTTTGAAAGTTTGACAGTACGTATGATCTGCGACGCTGCCAATATTTCTTCTGGAACATTTTATCACTATTTTGAAAATAAAACTGACTTGATAATAGAACTGTTCTCTTTGATAGACGACTATTTCGAAGAAAATGTTTTGGAGAGATTAAGTGACGAAGACGAGCTGGTAAATGTAATTAGATTTTGCAGCGGTTTTTCGGAGTTCGTAATGCAAACTGGCGTGGCCAAAAGTAAGCTTATCAACTCGATGTTTCCTGTTTACAGCAAAGGCGGTCACCATGAAGAACGAGGTCGTATTCTTTACAGAGAATTAAATGCAATCATAAGTAGGGGACAAGAAAAGGGGCAAATCATCACTGAATATGCGGCAGAGCAGCTAGTTGATATGATTCTTGTCATGGTAAGGGGCTACTGTTTTGACTGGGCAAGACGTGAAGGTTCTTATGATTTGGTAAAATACACTGAGGAAATGATAGCGTTGTTTGTAAGGGGGCTTAGGCCTTGTAGTGCATATGATTTGAAAATGCAGAAAGATTAATTTTCCATAATATAGACATGCAGCTTTTGTATGGTTAGTATTTAGATCACAGGCTATCTGCGAATTAATTGGATAATGAGCGTTTGTTCGCTGCATAAAAATTGAAGATTCTGACATTTTAGATTGAAATCAGTATTAATCTGGTCAAGGGCGTCATGATGAAAGTGTAAATATGTTTATGGTATGGCAATGGAAGTTATATGATGACGAAAATTTTAGGTGTATGATAAAAATGAGGATATTGTTGATTTTTTGTACGGATTACGGTGATATCCCTATTTTAAATTTGAGATATAAATAAGGATATCACCGCATAAGGTTTACATAATTTCAATACGGTAAATAAAAGCTGGTTTTTTATAAAGATATGTATTTGTTTTTTCAAAACCCCAGTTCAAGTCCGTGAAATCCCATTGATTTTGATTTTCGAACGTCCGAATGCTAATGTATTACAATGTAAAAAACCAGCCTTAAAATCAAAATAAAAGGCTGGTTTTTTTAATGTCCCTGTAAATATGAACTGGATTTAAAACCTAACTTTTTCCATCTGTCTTTGTCTTTCGGCCTGTGAGATTTCATGTGTATATATGTTGAGTGTCGTGGCTACATTTGCATGACCTAGAATATTCGAAAGGACAGGTATGCTCATGCCGCTGTTGATGCAGTAACTTGAAAATGTATGCCTTAAACTGTGAGGTGTTATGTCTTTTGTGATACTCGTTTTGGCGAGGATTTTTTTGAATATCTTGTCGATGTTTTTAGGGCTCATGGGCCTGTCTTTTTTGCCGGTCTCCTTATTTACATGCTCCGATCTGAATATGTAATCCGAAAAGACATTGTATCCGGCAACCTCTATTTTTTCCAAAGTGAATTTATAGTCACTTAGTATTTCCTTGAGATCCCTGTTGATAGGGACATATCTGAGCTTGTCCCCTTTTCCTATAACCGACACGCTCATTCCGATCATGTCAAAGTCAACCCATTTCAGACCGACCACTTCGCTTTTTCTAAGTCCAAGTCTTATCATTATCTGGAACATAAACCAGTTGCGCGTTGCAAAATATACGTCATAGCCGCTACCTTCCCTGATGGCGCTGGTAAGCACACGTATTACCTCTTCGAATTCGTCCGGAGCCAAAATGTCTTTTTTGTTGCTGCCTCCCTTTGCTCTTGTGAGTTTCACACCGAAGTTGTCAGGTATATACTCCCTTTTGTACAAATATGATATAAAGCTCTTTATTATATTTAGCTTGGTGTTTATGGTGTTGTTTGCATATGTACTGCTGAGACCATCGGCATAGTCGTATATGCATCTCCTGAAGTCCTTTTCGCTTATCCTTTTGAGGTCTGTGGACTCGTTCAATGAATCATACATTTTACCGAGTGTAAGGCTGTAATTGTATAATGTGTTTTTGGACCTCTTGCTTCTTTCGAGGTGTCCGTAATATTTACTGAGTAGATCTTTTATATCTAAATGTTCCAAGATATCCCCGCCCTTCACAAGTGATTTGATGTTTAACCATGTGATTATCCATATATACTATTAACCTATAAATCAGGTGTAATGTCAACTGTATTTTCAATGTTTGAATTCTCCATAATATTAAATTATGGAGAAACAGTGTTTTTGGCCGTTCTTTACAGCCGCCTTCTCAGATGCCTTGAAATCAGAGGTTAAAACCCCTCTTTAAAACGCATTTAGGCCGAATAAAACTGCCCTGAAAACCCATTCAAATCTGTTTCTCCATAATTATAGATAGTTTTCCCTTGTTAATTATGTCTGTTTTTGACGCCATTTAGAAAAGCTCTAGAACATGAATGTGTATTGAAATATAACTCCACACAAAAAACATTAATATTATTGTAAATAATTTAATGTTTTTTGTCGTTTACATATGATATTTATGTATAGTATTATTAATGGTATATATGGAGATTATACATTACAAGGAGGAATACATATGAGTGATGAAAATAGATATATACCTACAATTACAATAGCGCCTAAAAAAGAGAAGAAAATAACTAAGGCATACCACGACACGGAATCGAAATTTGAAAAGCTCACAAAAATTGCCAAGGAGGCAAATCTGAGTTTTAATGCCCTGCTCCAGGCGCTGACCAGTGATTTTCTTACAAACGGACAGATTTATGATTCGGAAAACGGGGAATACATATCGATTAGGGGTATGCTTAAAAAAGAAGAATAATATCTACAGAATAAAATGACCAAGGAGAATTTTAATTCTTCCTTGGTTAATTTTTTATTTGGCATCTTTATCTTCCTGCCAAAGTCCGAATACATTGTTTTCGGTGTCGAGGCATACGGCCATATATCCCCAGCTGGGAACAGATGTCTTTCCCTGTATTATTTTCCCTCCTAAACTTTCAACTTTGAGCATGTATTCGTCTACGGAATCAACTCCCATGAAATTGGTCATCCGCTGCTCACTCTCCATCCTCTTGCCAAGGCCTCCTCCAACGCCGGTGTTTCCATCAATATCTTTGCTTTCAAAAAGATAGTATTCCATTTCACCAGGTATGGCTTCGAATTTCCAGTCGAAAAGCTCTTCGTAGAAATTCTTAGCCCTTTCAGGCTGATCTGCTGCAATGTCAATGTTGAACTACAGTAGGCATTCTATTACCCCCTTTATAATCTATTGAAATCAATATCAATGATATAATACCCTTATATTTATAAAATAGAGGCAAAATCAGTTTTTATATTGTGATAAGCTATCTGAATTTACAAGTTTTACGGTCGTCGGCTTAAAGTGTTTATTAATATAGTGATTCCTATTGCAATCAGCACAAATGGCCAAATCCAATCAAAACCCAAGCCTATGCCAAGCAGAATAAATCCCCATATAAATGTTCCTCCAGCAGCCTCTCTGTATTTTGGTATACTCAGGCGAATAACGCCCTCTAAAAGTACAATGACTCCGGCACCGCTAAAGAAAACAGACCAGACGTCCAATCGACTAAAGTTTTTAGTGAAATCTGTATTTCCGAGTAGCAATACCACCCATCCCCAGATTAAAATCAAAGCCCAGCCTATGTCATCAATCCCTCCTTTACAAAAACAAACATAGTAATTGAAAAAGCTTGGTTTTATACACTGGATTTTCATACCTGTTTCTTTAGAGATTTTGCAAGGACTTTTAAAAAGCTCAAAATAGCGTTGCTTGCAAATTTGATCTTCTAATAATAAAAATATCCATATTAACATAATTGATTACTACAATATATTCATATATCGGTTTCAGCAGAACCAGTCTTCGTATTAACCGTATTTAGTGAATGTCATAAGGAATTTATAGGCCTGTAGATTAGCCGACAGTCTATGAAAAATCGGCGAAACAAATTTCACATTCTTTATATAGGGAATTCGGGTATATAATGAATAGGCTTGGATTTTAGTGAAAAAGGTAATATGCATAGGTACTCTTATTCAGTGTCTAATCCGATAAATAAAACTCATTAAACATGCCGAGTTTGCTTTACTGGAATCCCGTCAACTTCTAGTGTCTAATGGTGAGGAGGTATAAAAATGGACAGACAAAGAGTCGGACTTATACTGTTTTGGATAGGTTTTATATGGGCGCTTCTATGGGGCACTCTTGGGGCGATTAATGCAACTTCGTATTTTCGCTTTTTATCATGGGAGGAGATTAATAAGACAATTTGGGCAGTAGATCCACCTGGGCTTATGATGCTTGGGTATGGATTTTTCATGTTTATGGGATCTTTAGTGGCTGGGTTTGGATTGCTGCTAAGAGCTGGCGCGAAAGTATCGACTATTTGGAAATATGGGATTGGAATGGTTGTTGCGGTGATTATTGTTTCGAGTACACAAAGCCTTAAGCATAATCCTCGATATTTTGGTATCGGAGGAACTTTGATTTTGTTGTTTTGTTTTGGAACATTATGGATGTGGGCAGATGAACGCATGAATATGAAAAAGGGAAGTACGATAGCAGGCGACTTGAAGCTGTAGGATATACATTTTTACTTTTGGCGGCGTGGTTTACATGAGGAGCTTTATCTGTGGCTTTCTTGAAGGCCTTTGAAGGACAACCTCCGTCAAGTCCATTACACATAATCACATATTGGGTGCTGGGATGGTTTTTCTTATTTTAAAGTCATTACAAAGCACGTGCAAAATAAAAATCAGGGATTAAGACAGCAATTCTCAGTTTATTTAGGATTGGATAAGCTGAAAGATAGAATTTATAAGAAAAATGTAAGACTTAGATGGGGGTAAGGACCTTGATTGCTCTATATGCCTGCATAACTATCAAAGTTTTTATATTTTTTCGGAAAAAATACACCAATTTCTTGACAGACTCTATAGTTATACTTAAAATTTATATGCAAAAATCCACGCCTCTTTCATTAGCGTGGATTTTTGCATTGTGTGAAATTACAAAATCAACAAAACAAACATATATTCTAATTTAGAAAAGCTGTTACTATATGTTTTTCTCCATCATCCTCAAGCTCTATTATGTTTGATGACAAAGGCTTGTCGTCAAGAGTTAGGACTATATTTCCTTGACTATTGCCATAAGGTGTTTCCACGTTTATTTCGTATAATGTACTCTTGTAGATGTATTTTATGGTGTATTTTCTCCATTCTCCCGGGATGCACGGGTCTACTATTAATTTTTTCCCCCTTTGTTTCAATCCAATAATCTCTTCAATAGCGACATTATAAAGCCATCCGGCTGATCCTGTATACCAGCTCCACCCTCCTCTTCCACGGTGGAGAATGTTTGAATATACATCTGCTGCAACTACATATGGCTCTATCTTATATTTATTACATTCAAACAATGTATTCGAATGGTTTATAGGATTTAGCATCCTGAAAAGCTCGTAAGCTTTGTCTGCCTCACCCATTATAGAAAAGGCATGCATCACCCAGCAAGCAGCATGGGTATATTGGCCTCCGTTTTCACGAACTCCAGGCACATATCCTTTTATATATCCAGGGCTAAGTTCCCCTTTGTCGAAAGGAGGTTGGAAAATTAAAGCCAGACCATTTACCCAATCTATGAGATGTTCATCGAGTGATTTGAGAGCTATTTTTGCCCTCTCAACATCACACATTCTGCTTATTACCGCCCAGGATTGTGCTATTGAATCTATTGAACACTCTGAATTTTCGACAGAGCCAAGTGGGGTTCCATCGTCAAAATAGGCTCTTTTATACCACTCTCCATCCCATGATGTTTTTTCTATTGCATTTGAAATGTCAAGGGCTGTATCGCTGCATTTCTCTGCATATTCACTGTCCCCAAGACTTTCAGCCACATCAGAAAACTCCTTTAGCACATGACACATAAACCATCCCAGCCACACGCTTTCGCCTTTCCCTCCTACTCCAACTTCGTTCATTCCGTCGTTCCAATCTCCTGATCCCATAAGAGGAATTCCGTGTTTACCAAATTCAAGAGATTTTTCAATAGCTCTTTTACAGTGCTCATATACCGTTGACTTCTCAAGCGAGTATTCGGGTGAAAAAAAATTTTCAGTCTCGCCTTCAGTAATGTCGTCCCCTTCTACATATCCTACGGTTTCATGCAATACGGCGTGGTCTCCGCTTGTTTCTATATACTTGCAGACTGAAAATACAAGCCATAAATGATCATCTGCAATCCTGCTTCTTATTCCCCGTGCATTGTCTCCCTTGTGCCACCAATGCAAAGCGTCTCCTTCCTTAAATTGGTGCCTGCAGTGAAGAAGTATCTGTTTTCTTGCAATGAAAGGAGATAGCATTGAAATATTTGCAGCGTCTTGAAGTTGATCTCTAAAACCATATGCTCCAGATGACTGATAAAATGCTGTTCGTGCAAATAGTCTGCATGCTATTGTCTGGTACGCAATCCAGCCATTAAGCATTATATCCATAGATCTGTCGGGGGTTCTGACTTGAATTTTATTTAGAAGTTTTTTCCAATGATTCTTTGCTCGTTCAAGCTCTGAATGTGCATTTTCGACTTCATTATATTTCAGCGAAAGTTTTGATATTATGTCTTCGTCTTTTGAGCTTCCAAGCAAAATAGCCATTTCGGATTCCTCATTTTCTTCAAGTTCGACACTTAATTGAATCGCACAACAAGGATCGAGTTCACTGCCGGTATTTCCGGAAAGCTTTTTAAGCTTAAATGCGTTGCAGTTTGAAAGGTCATTGAAACGCCCCACAAACTCAGAAACATCAGCTGTATAAGAAACAATCTTTGCGCTTGAAGTTATAAATGCGGTCTCCGAAGGATATAGATAGTTGTTGGGATTTTTGACTTTTAAAATGTCTTTGTCCATCATACTTATTATGTGCTTATGTGAATTTTCAGTGTTATCTGAAAGCACAGGGTTTACATAGTATAAAATCGAGAGTCTTCTCCTCTTTCCTGATATGTTTTTAAGCTTTAAAAGGCTTATTTTTACAGGCTCGTCCAAGGGAACAAATAGAGTAAGGCTTGCATCTATACCTTCTGATGCCTTTTCGAATATGCTGTAGCCTTGCCCATGTCTTATGATGTGTTCGCAATCATCAGGGACAGGCGAGCGCGTTATGCACCAAACTTTTCCGCAGTCTTCATCCCTTATATATATGACTTCCCCAGGCATGTCAGTTATGGGATCATTGCTCCAGGGCGTAATCCTAAATTCCTTGCTGTTTCTTGCCCACGTGCAGCCTCCTCCGCTTTCAGAAACTGTAAAGCCAAATTTTTCATTTGCTATAACATTTATCCACGGCGCTGGAGTTAAAGCCTTGCTTTTGAGCATAATTACATATTCATCTCCATCGGGCGTAAAACCTCCATACCCATTGAAAAATTCCAGATTTTCAATGTCAAGCTCCTTGTATGTCTTTTCAAAGCTGCATTTTTCAAAGCTTACATATGGAGATACAGGTGTAGGTTCACTTTTTCGTACAAGCTGTTTTTCAATGGACGTGCCGCAGTCTATAACTATGCTGGCAACACTGTAAAAAAGCACTTTATCTTCAGGGGGCAGTGAATTTGAATTTATGATGTATATTCCCTCATGTATTTGAACCCCTAAAGATACTGCATCTGATATAGCTTTGCCAAGCTCACCTAAATAGCTGATTTCACTTTCGTCAAGAAAAATGATGTCAATTCTAAGTCCTTTCATTCTCCAACATTCACGACCTCTGAGCATGAGCTTTGCATTTTCAATATCTGCTATGTCCTTTATGCGTACAAGCACTATAGGATAATCTCCTGATACTGAGTATCCCCAGAGCGAATCCTGTCCCTTTGAGTTTAGAACTGTAATGTGAGAAAAGTTGCGCTTTTGAGGACTGTGATAGATTATATGAGGCAGCATCTTGTGAAAAATATTAATGTCATGTTCTGAAACACCCAAAAATCTTGCTTGGAACTGATTTTTCGTGGCCGAAAGCTGAAATGTCTGAGATATGGTTTGCTCACTTTTAAAATTCTTTGCAGACTCTATGCATCCTTCGCGGGTCTGTGAAACTCCAAGAATATAAGTGATTTGCACTTTTTGTCTTGCGGGAATCATTATTGTCTTTCTAAGGCTCATTATGGGATCAAGTACTCCACCTGTAGTGCCCGTAAGAAGCTGCTTATGCGCACAAGCGTTTTCAAAGCTTTTGCCTCTTCCAATAAAGTCAGGCCTGCTTGTCTCATACTGAGTTGCTCCTATAACTGAAGCGCCGCATGCCGCAGTGTGAAATGCCCATATTCTTTCGTCTTTTGAACTTTTAGGTCTTCTTGACGCTAAAATCACTTCACAATCATGCTCAAATTCAGTTTCTACAAATAGCTTTCCAAATGCAGGATGCGAAGTATCCTCACTGTGAGGTCCAAGAACAGTTTCCATGTAGCTAGTAAGTTCTAAAAATAGACTTTCATCATCTTCGTTGCTTATTGAAAGCCTTCTTACCTCTATGTTTTCAGTAGGTGATACTGTAACTTCCAAATGAGTTGTCAAGGAGTCTTCATTCCTTATGAATTCTGCCTTTTCTAGGGAAAATCTGGATTCATAGTTACCATGGTTTTCTGATAGAAGTCCATATGATACGCTCCAAATTTTTGAGCTTTTGATGTTGCGTATAAATATGTGCATTCCGCATTGGTTTGATTCAAACCCCTCTTTCCATCTTGTAAGCATCAAATTTGAAAATTTACTGTAGCCTTGCCCGCGTTCATTTAAAAGCACTGAATATTTCCCATTTGAAAGAATGTGTACGCACGGCGGAAATTTCGAAAAGTTTCTTTGGACTTTTGTAAACTCAAAATTTTCCCTCTTTTCTGCTCTCATCGGCTCTGGGGGCATCTTTCTCTTTCTTACTAAAGATTTAGCCGGTATTTTTTCTTGAAGGAGTATTTCTGCCGATTTAACAGCAAAATGGCTGTGAAATCTTTTTTGCATTACCATGTCGTTTATAAAATTATCTATCGCCAAAATTCCCATGCCCTGGTGATGTACCATATATGTCTTTATTACAGCCTTGCTTGTGTCATGTGGAATTCTCGAGATTGTATAGTCAATTGCCTCAAAAAGCCCATATTCACCAAGAGCTCCTTCATTTAAAAGATATCTTAAATTCTCCAGCGATTTCTTAGGGCTTACAGAAAGCGCAAGAAGAGTTGAATATGGGGATACAACCTTATCTGCCCCAAGCCCTCTTTTTAATGCCAGCTCAGGAATACCGAAAGCCTTGTATTGGTAGTTAAGCTCGGGATCAAACATATAATAGGCTGATTCCGACATTCCCCAAGGGATTTTGTTTTTTTTAGCATAATCTATCTGTGAGTTTAGAATAGATTTGTAAGTTTCATCGAGAACTGTATTGTCAAACTTTCTCATTGCAAGCGTAGGCATAAGGTACTCAAACATTGTTCCTCCCCAGGAGAGAAGGGAAGTATATCTCCCTATAAAAGCAGTTGAGCGGCTTAACTTTAGCCAATTTTTAGGGCTTATATATCCAAGTGCTATGGCGATATAGCTTGTCTGCCTCGCCTCTGAAGCAAGAAGATCATAATAAGACTTCGTAAGTGTATTGTTGTCAACATCGTAACCTATTGAAAAGAGTTCTTTTTTCGAGTCATAAAGCTGTGAAAAGTCAGAGGATTTTATTTGATTGTCAATTATTGCGCAGAGTTTTTTTATTTTCCTTACCATTTCGTCAATCCTTACCTTTGCTGATTTGACCTCGTACTCAAGTTCTGAAAGAAGCCCTAGAACATCTTCATCATGAGTATTGCTTCTAAGCTTTAAAATCACAAATATGAGCGTTGTGTAAAAGTCGTGAAGCCCAATAAGCGACATACTGCATTTGGCTTTTCCAAGAATTTCACATATTGAACCAACCTCTTTTCCCCTTAGTTTTCCAATTGTTTCAAATGGACTGAAGAATTCTTTCAGCTCCCTTTTGTGCAATTGATTCATCATAATAAGCCTTTTTCCCCAAGAAGAATCCTCAAACTCTTTAAAATCCAGCCTTTCAAGAAAAGCTTTCCACTCGACCACTGTAATGTATTCATCTTCTGGCTTTTTGAGATTATTTAATATGCCTGTGGCATCTTTTTCCATGCATTCGAGAGTATCAACTACTCCATCCACGAATACATTTTCAACAAGAGGCTTTTCAATATACTCTTCAAGGGCCTGTCTTGTACATATGAGGTATGATACAAAGTTGCCGCTATCCACAGTGGATACATATGCAGGCCTTAAAATAGAAAGGCTCCTTGTATCATACCAATTATAAAGATGCCCCCTCCACTGTTCAAGCTTTCCGACAGCAGCCATTATCTTTTCTATTCTTCTTACCATTTCGCCAGTGGATATATATCCAAAATCTCTTGCAGAAACTGTGGCTGCAATGGAAAGCCCTATATTCGTAGGCGATGTCCTGTGGGCAATTCCCTTTGGAGGATACTCCTGATAGTTGTCGGGAGGAAGAAAGTTTTCGCGAGAACATGCAAAATCCTCATAGTATGCCCATGTCCTTCTTGCTATTTCTCGCACAAGTCTTATGTCCTTTGGAGGTATTTTCTCTTTAGGTTTTCTTTTTTTGCTTATAAAATATGCAACAATTGGCGCAAATGCCCAAAGCACCGCAAATGAAAATGCGTATTTAACATTTTTAGGTGATATTTTATAAATGAGACTCAAAAATATGCCCGCCAATACAGGCGATGATTTCATTTTAAATATAAAATCATTGAAATTCTCATTTTCAAGCTTTTTTTCAACCATTGAAATTGGTGTCCACTCAAGTAGATTCTTTTTTGATATCAACAGCCTATATATAGTCTTTGATATCGCATTTAGCATGATGCATGTTTCATACGGAAGGAATACAAGCTTCAAAATAGCCCGCTTAGCCTCAGCCCTTATTCCAAATGTCACTTTGCAGTGAAATCTTCTTATCTTTATTCGCAGCCTGCCTTCTGCTGTGCAAGTTAAAATTTCTAAAAATAGAGGCAAAAAAATCTCTCCAAGCACCAAAAAAGTCCATATACGCCAATCGCCAGGAAGAACTGTAAATCCCAAAACCAATATGGAAAAAAGTGATACTTCAATAAGGCTTCTTCTCAGATTGTCGAAAATTTTCCATTTAGAAACTGTGGAAAGGGGATTTTTTACTTTTCTACCGAGTTCATCTCTAATACTTGGCATTATCCACTTTGCTATCTGCCAGTCTCCTCTTATCCACCTATGCAGTCTCATTATATATGAAGTATATTTCAAAGGATAGTCATCAAACAATTCTATGTCACTTGCAAGTCCTGTACTCACAAAATTGCCTTCCAAAAGGTCGTGGCTGAGAATCCTGTTTTCCGGCAATAGCGCTGAAAGAATGGAGTGGAATACTTCAAGATCATAAATCCCCTTGCCCACAAATGTACCTTTTCCGAAAAGATCCTGATATACGTTGGATGAAGGACATGAATAAGGATCTACCCCTGCATGTCCTGAATACACACTTGAAAAACTAGTTATATTTACGCCTTTTAGATTTATTCCAATATTTGGCTGTATCAGGCCATACCCTTCAACTACACGTCCGAGCTTTTCATCGAAAAATGGCTTGTTTAGTGGGTGCGATATGGTTCCAATAAGCTTCTTTGCAGCACCTAAAGGAAGAACAGTATCTGCATCGAGTACTATAATGTATTTTATATTCTTGACAAGACTTCGAGAGCTTCTTGAAATATTAATATGTGTTGTATCATGCTCCCCCATTAAAAATTTATTAAGCTCAGTTATAGAGCCCCTTTTCCTTTCCCATCCCATCCATTTGCTTTGGCTTTTGTTAAATATCCTTTTCCTTTGAAAGTAAAAGAATATGTCTTCACCTTTTGAATATTTTTTGTTGAGCCTTTTTATTCTTTTTTCTACATATTCTATTGTCTGCTTGTCATCTTCAAGAGTCATCTCATTTGCATCTTTCGGCTCACCAAGAAGAGCAAAATAAAGATTTTCTTCCCTGTTTGCAATATAATTCGTCTCAATAGAGTCTATAATCTCAGAAGCTCTTTTTTTATTTGACAATATTACAGGTGTTGCCACTAGAGTTCTGGAGTTTTCTGTGACTCCCCCCCTGTATTCTATCTTAGGCAAAAATGAAGGGTGCGTTAATAATGTGTATGCACAGTTTATTATTCTTATGAATATTTCACTCGTAGGTATTAATGTGATTCCCACTGCAAGAAATGAAATAATAATTTTTTTTGAACTGCCATATGCATATGCAAAAAAGAATGAACAAGCAAGCACAATAAATATAGTAAGTGGCAATGTATAAAACAAAAATGGATGCTTTGAAATTCCCCAAAAATCTTTTTTATATCCTAGTTTTTCCAACAGAGTTCCACTCCCATTTCCGACTATGTAATAGCCCACATGGGAGAGTTTGTCCATTCCGGACTCTTTTTCGAGTTTTGCGCACTCTATAGCTCTTAGCGCGACCTTTGTCTCATTCACACCAATTTTTGCACTCATTCTTTGCAATTTCTTTCTGTAATAGTTTCTTGATTCAAAATCCATTTCAGAATAAGTGTTGCTTGGATCTTCTCTTAGTATTTTTTCAACTATCGAAAGAGATTCGAATATGTCGTCCCAGTTCCACATCGACATTTCCCCAAGTGAAGTTATGGCATTACCCATTGAGAGCCTTAAAATTGACTGCTCATTGTGAGCAAGATTGGTCATGTCATCGATAGTTGAATCGTATTCTAGTAACTTTTCCTCAAGATATGGAACTAGTACATCAAATATTTCAGGTCTTAATCTTATCGTTTTTATCAGGTGTTCAATGTATGAAGGGCTTATTTTAAGACGGTTGTGCAATTCTTTCCCTACTTTTGAAAGCACAGTTTCAGAAGACAGGGACTTTATTTCTTCAATTTTTTCCCACTCATCTTGTTTTTCATTTAGATCTTCACACAAAACACCTATTTTTTCAATAAGGGCTACTTTAAACACAAGGGAAACCAGCCAAAGTTCGCACATATTGAGTATGTTGTTTAGCTGGTATGACTTTATAAACTCTATAACAATATCTTCGCTTATGTTTGCATCTGTAGCATCAACAAGCTCAAATGCTATTGAATATATTCTTGGAAAGCCTGCTAAATAATTTTCACTAAGAACTCCTATTTCAGAATCTAAATGTGATTTAAGCTGAAAGATAACATGTTCTATATGTTCCTCTATTTTATAAATGTTATCGAGAATCCATTCTGAACCTGCGAAAAGCGGCATTTGCGTGGATTCTATATTGCTTAACCTGTGGTGAACATCGAGTATTTTGGAATGACTTTCTCTTACTATTTTTTTCATATTGCTGAGCTTGTATTTTTTCATATTGAATGAATGCTCTCTTGCCAACGATTGAGCAAGAGTCCTTAAATCTTCATTTTTCATAAATACGCCTCCCAAATCAAGCATATTACACTATAAAATTTTAATAATAACCACCTTTTCTGAAGTACGTTCGGTATTGGTAACAAAGAAGAAGTATTGATATTCCTCGCCTTCGATGAGCGAAAATTGCATTCTTTCTTTTTCTCATTTATTAAGCTTGGTGAAAAGTTCAGTTGATTCTCTGCCTTCTTCACCCTTAACAAATAGAATAGATGGGTCCATTACTTGTAACGCAAGTATTGAATACACTTTACCCTTAATCAAATAATTGCAACCAAGAATTCTATAATTTTAATGATTTCTTCATCAAAGCAGCCGCTGTCCATTCTGAACAGTATTTTTTTACAGCCTTATATGTTTATTTTAAATCCAGAGTGTATTTTTCTGTTTTTTAATCTTTGTCAATATTTGGTCTATTCGTAAAAACAACAATTTACGACAAGTATTAGAACGTGTTTGAAAAATAGTTTTTGCATGGTTCCCATCATATGCTAAAATATCATAAAAGCGTATGAAAGGAATGATAACCATTATGGCACTAAAACGTTATGAATTAACGGATGAAGAATGGAAAAAGATCGAAGATTTACTGCCACCAGAGCGTATAGGCTAAAAAAGGGGCGAAGTCTGGGCAGATAAGGGATATGATACGGATGCAATTTTTAGGTTTTATTTGTGTTGCTTCCATTCTTTTATGGCTCAAATAGTTAGTTGATCATTTTTCAAACACGTTCTAATTTAAACAGGCATATAAAGCGGCAAGAGGTTCTCTTGCCGCTTTATATGCCTGTAAAACTATCACAACTTTTATATTCTTTCGCGGAAAATACACCAAGTTCATGTTTTGTTCCTGTTGCACAATATATTATAGAGGAAGGATCTTTTGCTGACCTTATAATTGTGGAAGGGAATCCAGTGGAAGATCTGGACATAATCGCTAATAAAGACAACATGAAGCTGATTATGAAAGATGGTGAAATATATAAAAATATGCTTTTAATGTGATTAGAAGGATCCCTTCAAGGGTCCTTCTGTAAGGCTGTTTCATATGCGTTTTAAATTAACCAAGGAGAATTTTAATTCTTCCTTGGTTAATTTTTTATTTGGCATCTTTATCTTCCTGCCAAAGTCCGAATACATTGTTTTCGGTGTCGAGGCATACGGCCATATATCCCCAGCTGGGAACAGATGTCTTTCCCTGTATTATTTTCCCTCCTAAACTTTCAACTTTGAGCATGTATTCGTCTACGGAATCAACTCCCATGAAATTGGTCATCCGCTGCTCACTCTCCATCCTCTTGCCAAGGCCTCCTCCAACGCCGGCGTTTCCATCAATATCTTTGCTTTCAAAAAGATAGTATTCCATTTCACCAGGTATGGCTTCGAATTTCCAGTCGAAAAGCTCTTCGTAGAAATTCTTAGCCCTTTCAGGCTGATCTGCTGCAATGTCAATGTGAACTACAGTAGGCATTCTATTACCCCCTTTATAATCTATTGAAGTTAGTAATATGATACCCTGATAGCTGCAGACGAAAGCAGTTTTTATTATGCTGTGATAAACTGTCGGCGGCTTAATATGCCTATTAGCATTGCAATTCCCCATGTTTTTATCTGGAGGTGATTATTGTACATATTCATATATTTGACCTTGAAATGGCTTCGTCAATGCTTAAGTCACTACAAATTATAATAAATGATTTAAAAACAGACTTTGTGGAAATAATGATATAATAAGCAGTTGAAAAGGGAGGCGGGTTGATTGATTACAGGGGAGAAGACCATCATAAGACAACTTGAAGCGGGGGATGAAAAGTATTTTTATAAATGGAGAAATGATGTAAATGTAATGGGCTACAGTGAACTGAAATACGGATTTTTAATGAGTCTTGATGCGTTCAGGATAGGAATACAAAAATATATCCAGAGCACCGAAATGTTTCCCGAAGAGAAGATGTTCATGATATGCAAAAAACAAGACATGCTGCCGATAGGAGATATAACCTATAGGAATTGGGACAAGAGAAACAGGTCCGCAGAACTTGGAATTGAAATAGGAGATATGGATGAGCGTAAAAAAGGTTACGGAAAGGATGCTCTTATAAATTTTATAGATTATATGTTTAATTTTTTAAACCTAAACAAAGTCGAACTCAAAGCAATTGTAGAAAACGAATATGCAATAAAGCTATACAAGGAGATTGGGTTTACAGAAATAGGCGTAATAAGGCAAGCTGTCTTTAACAGCAGAAAAGGGAGCTACAGCGACATTTTGTATATGGATATTCTAAAAGGAGAATGGAAATCACAGTTTCCAAAATAAAAAATACCATTCTATCTTATTAGCCGTTTATATACATATTCCCCTATCTGAATCAGGACCCCGGCTAGTAAACAGATAATTACGCACTTGCCCATGAATGCTACCCCGGACATATCTTCCCAGCCTAATATGGAGTCCATAACCATTACAGTCAAGCCTAAAAATGTCCCTACAAATGAAAGTGTGGATATATAGACGAGACCTAGGTATGAGGAAACGCAGATTATGAAAGACATCATCAAAAGAAGCCTTATAATGTTATTGTACTCAAATCCAAACGGAGTGAAATTGACGAGATTTAGCATTACAGCTATCAATACGAATGCTTTGATCCACCACTCATTGTATCTTGAATTGTCTCTCATAACCGCTCTACCTCCCGTCTCGATTGATTCTTTGGGACTGCGTGTGTTAGATTTTTTCAGTAGGGAAGCCCCCTACATATCGGATTATCTCCCGGTCTATGCAAAACACACACTTGAGTCCGCAGTTAGTACAAAATATCGCTTTAGTTTTGAAAAAGTCTTTGGAGTAAATCTAATATGACTTCGTCTTTTATCTGGTTTCCGCTTGCCTTTGCATGGCCTCCGCCTCCGAACAATTTTGAGAATTCGCCAAGGTTTATGTCATCTCGTATGGTCCGATAAGATACGTAACCATCCATGTTTATCATTGCAACAAAGTCAATATCGGGATTCAATTTACAAAGCTCATTTCCGAGCTCTGAAATGTACCTTTCTGCAAAAACGACACCCACATTGAAGCCGTTTGTTTTTATTGTTTTAAGCAGGCTATTTTTCCTTTCTATATATTCCTGCCTTTTCCTTTCTTCTATTGATAATAGGAACTCCTCGTTTGTTGTTATAAGTAACTGGCCAAATACTTCAAGCCTTTTTAGCACAATATCCATAAAAGTAAATTTTCCGTATATGTAGAGCAGATCGTCCCATATTTTAGGCTCTTCGTCTTCGTATTTTGTATACCATTCCCAGGTGTCATATCTCCTTACGATTTCAATGAATGACTTTACTCCAGGAGTCGATATCTTCATCTTTTGCACCGCATCTTTTGCAGTTCCAATAATATGTTCATAAAGCAATGACATCGCACAGTGCCTGGAACTGTCTTTTTTATATTCTTCCACAGTAGCCCATTCATATTTATCCAAATAAATAGCTGTTTGATGGTGGTCAATAAGACAGAGCTTCCTCTTGAGCGCTTCTAATGAATCGATTCTTTTGGCCGTATCCTCTCCAAAAGACATGTCGCAAATGTATACGTATTCGTAGCTTGCATATCTTCCAGAGTCTATAAATTTGTTGAT
Organism: Peptoclostridium litorale DSM 5388; assembly: GCF_900141635.1. Lineage (GTDB taxonomy): Bacteria > Bacillota > Clostridia > Peptostreptococcales > Peptostreptococcaceae > Peptoclostridium > Peptoclostridium litorale. The sequence goes on from NZ_FSRH01000002.1 coordinate 17,527, forward strand.
GTTGTGTTCAAATCCGTCATATTCGCAAAACTCACAGTCGATGTTTTCCTTGCCGTAATATCGCTTTAGGAGTATGGAACATCCGACACCGTCTAAATCGGTATGAGTAAACAATTTGATTTTCATGAGGCACTGTCCTTTCGTACTTTGACATATAACATATTATAAGAGGAAATGCTGTCTTTAATATAAAAAGAAGGTGAGCTGGAGAAGCATTATCCTTCTCATGTGAACATTTTCCTCGGCTAACCAATTTTTTTATTAGTTATACCCATATCAATTTCCATACAAATGCGTTTATTCCAAATTATTTTCAAATACATAAATCCATAAGAGTATCTGTTTAAAGAGTTTATAATAAATGCCTTGTGTATTCACATATACAATAGTCAACAAAACTATACCGGTTGAGGGTACTTTGCTTTTGTGTTAAAATATATAGTGAGAGAGGAGTTGATAGTTATTTTCAAGGCGGTAGATATAGAAGATAAGGAGATAATAACGCAGTACCTGAAAAAGGGATATCACGAGGCCTGCGAATACAGCTTTACGACTATGTTCATGTGGCAGCATTATTATCATACAAAATATTACAGGGGTGATGACTACATAGTTCTTCTTGGTGAGTATGAAGACGAGTCGTTTACTGTTATGCCCCTTTCAGATAAGGCGAATATGAAAAGTGCATTTGAATTCATATATGATTATTTTGATGGAAAAGGCCTGGAGTTTTCAGTCAGGGCTGCTACAAAGGAGTTTGCAGACTTTCTGGAAGAGCATTATCCAGATAGATTTTTAATACGAGAGGAAAGGGATTATTTCGACTATGTATACGATGCCGAAAAGCTTAGAACCCTTTCAGGCAGGAAATACAGCAAGAAAAAGAACCACTACAATCATTTTAAGAAGACCTATTTAGGAAGATATGAATACAAAAGGCTGACCCAAAATGATTTTAACGAGTGTATAGAATTTCTAAAAAAATGGAGCATGCAAAAGGGTGAAGCTGATGACACTCTCGAAAATGAGATTATAGCCATCAAGAAGCTTTTAGGCAATTACGGCAGATTGGATGTCAAGGTTGGAGGCATATTCATAGATGGAAGGTTGGAGGCGTTTTCGATTGGAGACCGTGTAAATGAGGACATGGCAATAGTGCATGTTGAAAAGGCGAATTCGGACATTAGAGGTCTTTATAATGCCATAAACAAGCTGTTCCTTTTAAATGAATTTCCTGATGTAAAATATGTCAACAGAGAGGAAGACATAGGGATAGAAGGTCTTAGAAAAGCTAAGCTTTCATACAATCCAATAAGGTTCGTTGAAAAATACTCTGTGTTGGAAAAATAAGAGGGTGATTATAATGGCTGTTGAATATGCAAGGGATGAAGATAAAAATGATATAATTATGGCCTGGAAGTACTGCTTTGGCGATTCGGAAAAGTATGTGCAGTACTATTTTGGAAACAGATACAGCCCGGACACTACACTTGTATTAAGGGAAGATAATATAATAAAGGCATCGCTTCAAAAGAACAAATATAATCTAAGCATCTCGGGGCAAAGCTACGATATTCCCTATATAGTAGGGGTTTTGACGCTTCCGCAGTACAGGGGATACGGATATATGGGGACACTTTTGCAAAAGGCTTTGGAGAAAATGCATTCGGAAGGCTCTCTAGCCAGCATTTTAATGCCTGTTGACAACAGGATATACAGGAAGTTTGGGTTTGAAAACATAGCATACCAGCGTGAATACAGCATGCAAATGGGCAGCTTGCCAAAATTCAAAAGAAGCAGATGTTTTGAGAGCGTCGATGGGACAAATCAGCATCATTTGAAGCAGCTTTGCAAGGTGTATTCAAACTGCATTAAAGACAAGAATCTGTACGCTATAAGGGATGAAGCATATTTTGAAAATCTGATCAAAGAGATTGAATCTGAAGATGGCTACATCTATATGTCCAATTATGAAACCGGCGGCTGCGACGGGTATATAGCCTATGTCATAAGCGATAATATTTTTATTGTAAGGGAGATGATGTATGAAAATATAGACTCGTTAAAATCCATGCTCGGCTTCATACATTCCCACGGCACTCAGGTTGAAAATATTGTGATAAACACGTTTGAAGACGACTATATATGTGATATTATACCTAACCTCAGAAAAGGTGTTGATATAAAGACCAAACTGTTTTTAATGGGCAGAATAGTCAATGCAGAGGGTTTTATTGAAAGAATGAAACCGGCATTTGATTTTAAGAGCCTGAAAATCGGAATATATGACGAGCTGCTTGAGCACAATAATTCGGGATTTGATATAAAATGTAGTTCGGGGCTAGTTGAGGTTGAAAGAATAGGGTTAGAGGAGTGCGATATCCAAATGGATATTTCGGCTTTTTCCCAGCTTGCATTTTCGGGGATAAGCGTGCAAAAGATCCTGTTTTTAGGACGTATTGAAGTGAATAACCCTCTCTCCATTAAAACGCTGGAGAGGCTATTTTTCAAAAGAGCAAACTTTTTTAATGAATACGTATAGCTGCTTATATCCATGTCTTAATAATTGAAACTGAATAAAAAAACAGCCGTTTACACAGGCTGTTTTTTTATGAAAAGCTATATCTCTTTGAACATTGAGAGTATTTTAGTGTTCTTTTTTGCCTTTGAAGCAATTTCTTCGATGTACTGCCTGTCTGAGCCGCTTTGGACAGCAAATGACTTAAGCTGCTCTATGCTTTTTTCCAGTTCAGCTATATTTTCGCTGAACATCTTGGCTTGCTGTTCTTTGACATTCATAAATATCCCTCCCCGAGGTGTAAAAAATAAAGTCGATAATATCATTTCGTTTAATTGTTACCCTCCCCAAAATGCTTTATTCAGCGCTAAAATAAGTTTTTAGATTTGAAATTTTCTAAATATTTAATTTTAGACCAACTCTTGGCTAATATGTCATTTTTGTTTGCTGATTTTGATACTGGGGTATCAAATTGGATATATGTCAATTATTTATGCAGACAACAAATAATAAGAGGGGGTTTTTATATGTCGGTAGATTACCATGAGGCTCCAGATGTTTTGGATGAAAGGACTAAGAACATAGCGAGGGCGCTAACAAGCCTTAAGGAGGAGATAGAGGCTGTGAACTGGTACAACCAAAGGGTTGCAGCTTCAAATGACGAATCCCTAAAGGCCATTCTTGCCCACAACAGAGATGAGGAGATAGAACATGCCTGCATGGCTCTTGAATGGCTCAGAAGAAATATGCCTGAATTTGATACTCAGCTTAGGACTTATCTTTTCAAGGATGCGCCTGTAACTGAAATAGAGGGAGATCAAGGCGGAGAACCAGGTTCGCCTTCAGCCAAAAGTGGCACAGGACTTTCGATAGGAAGCATGAAAAACAAATAGCTGTATTGGCTGTTTTGAAAAATACTATTAAAAAAGATCATAAGGGAGGAATTGATATGGATATTTTAAAAAGGGAATTGGCTCCTATTATAAATGAGGTTTGGGCGGAAATAGACTCCAGGGCAGCAAAGGTGCTTCAAACCTATCTTTCGGCAAGAAAAGTTGTAAATGTTGACGGTCCAAAGGGGTGGGACTACACTGCCATAGCCGAGGGAAGACTTGATGTCAAAGAGGAAAAAGACGGCGTGAAAATGGGCATATACAGGGTGATGCCTCTACTAGAAGCGAGAGCTGAATTTGAACTGGACAGATGGGAGCTTGACAACCATGCAAGGGGAGCTAAGGACATAGACTTTTCATCACTCGAAGAGGCTACAAGGAAAATAGCCATGTTCGAGGACGATGTTATATATAATGGACTTGATGAAGCTTGCATAATAGGGCTAAAGGATGCGTGCAAAAATCCTCCTATAGACATGGAAGACGGGGAAGAAGGTATAATGGATGCCGTTTCAAAGGGAATGCTGACGCTTCAGGATGGATTTGCCCAAAAACCATATACTCTAATAGTTGGAGAAAAGGGCTGGAGAAGAATAAATTCAAAGGTACAGGGATATCCTCTTGCCGACAGAATAAGAAACATGATAGGGGGAGAAATAATATTCAGCCATGTTGTTGGAGATGCTCTTTTGCTTCCTCAGGATCATGAAGATCTTGAAATGACGATAGGAAGGGATCTTTCCATAGGATACAGCGAACACAGCGCCAAGAAGGTGAAGCTTTTCCTTACTGAATCCTTTACATTTAGGGTTTTGGCGAATGACATAATAGTAAAATTCAACCTTGTATAAACGAAAAAGCCCCTGCAGGGGCTTTTGGTTTGCCTTCGTATGTTGATAAGGTTGTTTGTTATATTCCAAAATCGAGCTTTTTCATTTCTTTCTTCCTCTCGTCCATGCTTATCTCATGGGCGTATATCTTCATTGTTATGTCGGGAGAGCTGTGTCCCAGTATAGCGGAAAGAGAAGGTATGCTCATCCCGCTTTTCAAGGCGTAGCTGGCGAAATTATGTCTAAGGTTGTGAGGAGTGATCTTTTTATCTATTCCAGCCCGTTTTACAATCGAGTTTATTATATTTTCGACGTTCTTAGGGTGCATATGGGAGCTTTTAGCCCCGCTTTTTTTATCCTTGTGCTCTGACCTGAATATGTATGGGGAATCCATATTGTATCCCTTGCTTTCGAACTCGGCTATCAAATCCTTGAAGTCTAGATATTCATACCTTATATCCCTTTTGAGGGGGACTATCCTCTCCTTGCTGCCCTTCCCGAGGACTGTTATTTCGTTCGAGCGGGTGTTCACATCGGACCACTTGAGCGATACTATCTCGGAGCGCCTCATTCCCGTGAATATCATCATCATGAAGAGGAATCTGTTTCTCACTTTATGATAGAGGTTGTATCCGCTTGCATCTTCTATGTCCTTTTCGAGAACATCCAATATAGCCTTTATCTCATGAGGCTCAAGCACCTGTTTTTTGGCGGCGGAGTGTTTTCTTATGAGCTTTATGTTACCCGCAAAGTTTTCATCTATGTAAGATCTGTTGTGCATGTATACGATAAGGCTTTTTAGTATGTTCCTTTTTGTGTTGAGTGTGTTTACCGAGTAGTCCGGGTCCATGTCGTCTATGTAGTCGAACACCACCTGTTTGAAATCGAAGTCTGCATCGTATTCGTTCTTTCTTATGTATACTAAAAAATTGTTGAGACAGGATGAATAATTCAAAATGGTGTGTTTTGACTTTTTTTCGGAAGATAGTTTTTTTAAAAATCTCTCTATAGTGTTTTCTAATTTTGCTAAGTTCATTGCGGCCTCCTATGTTTACATAATTATAGTATGGTGAACCTTGGTGGAGATGCTTCATTTTGGTTTTGCTGTACGGTTTATATTCTCATTGGCAACTGATATTTCTTGAAAAAAGCATAGGCAGTAATGGCGAAAGGAAAGCAGTGTCCGATATCCTGAAAATACAGTTTTACTATAATTAAATATTATAGTAAAACGGATGTAATTGCAATATAGTATCGATATAAATATAAACATGTGCAAATGCACGCGGAAGAACATTGCCTTTTAAAACTTAAAATAACAATAATCCCAACTGTTTTACTATAATGAAATGTATTTTTCTGTTTTGAATTATAAAATTTACAAATATTTGATCTACCCTTGCTGTTTTATAGCTTATTTGTGACAAAGAAAAAGCACAAACTTGCCTACATTGAGCGTAAGGCGGCTTGAGCTTCATGACAGATACGCTGCTATATTATTGTAATGATGGAATGGATTTATTTTATTGGAACCAGTATCGTATCCCCTGGCGTTATTGTAGAATTTTCTATGTTGTTTATTCTTTTGATCTCATATATATATTCTCTTATGTCAATATTGTCGCTATTGTTTTTTTGAGCTATTTCCCAAAGCGTGTCTCCGGGTTTAACGACCACCCTCTCCACTATTATGGCCTTATTTTTGAATTCTGGCTTTCCGTATGCAAATACAGTATATAGGTTCAATGTGGTTAACAGTAATAATATTATGTAGAGATATTTTTTCATGGCAAATCCCCCTTATAAAGTTTTAGCGAACCGCAGTTTGCGAACGTAAGTTCTGAACGTCTGTTCTTAAGAAAATAATACCAGAACGTAGGTTCTGTGTCAATGTTTTTCAGAACATTTGTTTGTATTTTTTCGCAAAAAATGATATACTTTATTTAGTAGGATGTGATTCCTATATCAACTCTTAAGTTTTAAACCTTTTAACAAATTGAGTTTTAGCTTACCGAGATATGTATTATTATTTCATATGGAAAGGGGTTATATATATGTGTTCTGAACTCACTAAAAAACAAGAAGATATATTGAATTTCATAAAAACGGAGATATCTCAAAAAGGATATCCACCTTCAGTAAGGGAGATATGTGCAGCTGTAGGTTTGAGGTCTACGTCAACTGTTCACAGTCACTTGAACAAGCTTGAGAAAAAGGGCTACATAAAAAAGGACCCGAGCAAGCCAAGGGCAATTGGTGTCGTGTGCGACAATGATGAAAACCTGTCTGAAAAGCATACTGTAGAGGTTCCGATAATAGGGGATGTTACGGCAGGAGAACCGATACTTGCGGTACAAAACATAGAAGAGTATGTTCACCTTCCAGAGAGCTTTATTCAGGGAAATGACAATTTCATACTGAAGGTAAAAGGCGAATCAATGATCGAAGCCGGAATACTTGACGGAGACTATATAATAGTAAACAAGCAGTCAACAGCGTTAAACGGCGAGATTGTAGTGGCTCTTGTGAACGAGCATACGGCGACTGTAAAGAGATTTTACAGGGAAGATGGCAGAGTGAGGCTTCAGCCTGAAAATTCAACAATGGAGCCGATATATGCTCAGAGCGTAAATATACTTGGTGTGGTAAAAGGTCTTTTCAGAAAGAATGTCAAATAAAAAAGCATATGACCACGACTTACGGTTGCCATATGAATGAGCATGATTTCAAAATATGGGATTTCATGCTTGTGAACAGGCAGTATAAAAGTAATGTTATCGAGAAGAGCGCAAATAGACGTTATATTGATATAATAATAATTAATAAAAAAGCCCCCAGCTATTCATTTAAGCGGGGGCTTTTATGGTCAATACTTATTAAAACTGGTTCTTTTTGTATACCGAGTAAAGCTTTTTAAGTTCAGACATTTTTGAAGTCATTTCTATCTGAAGGTCAGAAGCCAGGTTGTAGTCCTTGCTTTCGAGAGCATTTTTGATCCTTGTGAACATAGAAGACTTGTCCATGCTGTCTTTCATCAAGAACCATCTCATGCCATTTATCTTGTTCCACATTACAACGTCTAGGTCTGATATGTCATCTGTAACAGGTATTTTCTTGCATTCTCTTACAATCTCCATGTTTCTTGGGATTATTCTTCCCATAAGTTCGTTTATCCATCTTTGAAGTATTGTAGCTCTATACGAGTTTACTGTATCCTCTGTGAAAATGTCATTTTTAAGAAGGACTTCTTTCTTGTCTATGCTGCTTTTGCATGACTTTATATTTTCCAATACTGTTCTTGGAGGGTTTCCAAACAGCTTTGATCTTTCTTCGTCGCTGTAGTATTCGAATACGTCCTCTTCGCTTCTATACTCCCTGAATGTTTCCAGATAGAAGCCTTCTTCTCCGTATTTTTTTGAAAGCTCGTCTTCAAGCTCTTTCATGCTTCTCTTTTGAGCAAATACCGCATTCATTCCGTCAACCATTGCCTGATAGCATGCTGCAAGAAGAAGGTAAGTGTTCGAATGCGGGTTTGGCGCTCTTAGTTCGAATCTTGTTGCAAGAGGGTTTTCAAAATCCTTTATAAGGCCTATAAGTATAGATCTGTTTCTTGAAGGTTCATCCTTGCTTTTGCCTAGCGATGTAACCACGCATACAGGGGCCTCAAAACCAGGCTTTAATCTGTTAAGTGCATCGTTTGACGCCGTTACGAATGGGTTTATAACTTCGTAGTTTTTAAGTATCCCCATCAAAGAGCCATATGCTATGGAGGTCATGTATTCGCTTTTCATGTCCTTTGGCGAGAACAGGTTTACGAATCTTCCGCTTTTAAGTTTTGCAGCAACTCCTATGTGAGTGTGCTCCCCACTTCCGGCAACCCCTTCTATAGGTTTTGCATTGAATGTAACTTCAAGTCCGTATACATTGAAGACGTCTGTTATAAGATTTTTTATGAAAAGCTCGTTGTCTGCAGCTTGAAGAGCTGTGCTGTATTTCCAGTCGATTTCAAGCTGTTCCATGAAGTGTCCTTCCCTGTCAACACCTATGCTGTGCCTTACTCCTCCGACTTCTTTGTGACCCATTTCAGGTTCAAAGCCGTAAAGGCCCATAAGCCATATTGATTTCTCCATGGCTGTTCTGACTACTCCCTGAGTCCTCTTCCAGTACTGTTCTTTCAGATTTTGTGATATAGAAAGCTGCTCTTCGTCTATTATGTCGTCAGGGGTGTTGACCCAAAACTCAAGCTCTGTAGCAGAAGTCAGGACAAGCTCGTTTATTTCGTCGAATGAACCCACTCCTATTTCTTCAAGTGTGTGGTCGTTTTTAGAAAGCACATTTAAAACTTCTGATTTTAGATTTGATATTGCATTTTTAAGTATTGATCTTGAACCGACATTACGGTTTCCGTGAATTAGGAAACATGGAATTCTAAGTGTTCCAACAGGCTTACTATCTCCTGGGTTTACATTGTCGAAATTGTAGTCGACATACCAGTTCACATCCTTGTCCGGTATTATCATTACTTTGGCGTCGTTCAAAGTAGCTATGCCAGGAAGATAAACACTAGAGCCGTCTGTTTGTATTCCTGACTCTAAAAATTGTTCAATATCTTCTATGAAAAGGTCTATTGGAATTCTCTCGTCAGTGTCTTGTCCTCCAAGATCAACTCCCGCAAGAGACACGAACTGAACTTCTGAGTGAGAATTAAGTATTTTTCTAAGGCTTTCTGGTGAATTGTTTTCTTTTGTAATGTAATACAAAAGGTTTGATAAAATGTTTTCATTTAGGCTTCTAAGCATGGTAAACCTCCCAAAATCTGAATTTATTCTAAAAAAGAAATTGATATACTATAAAACCGCTGTATGTACGGTGCGTTTCCGGAAATAAAGTTCGTGAATAGACGAACTTTATTTTGATTAATCCACTTAAAGTCTACGATATTTATTGAAATTATATATTATAGATGGCTTTTTGTAAAGTGGTATTGTGTAAAAAAACAAAATATTTTTAGTTTAAAAATTCAAATATGTATATATAATAAAATAGCTGTATGGCTATGCCATCAGCTATTTTATTATATTGTTTTTATTTATCCCTAAGCATTTGAGAATATGCACTTATGGTTCCGAATTTCGAGTGAGTATAAGTAAGCCCTCCCTGAAAATATACTATATATGGAGGTTTTATAGGCGCGTCGGCGCTTAGCTCTATTGAAGAGCCCTGTATGAACGCACCTGCAGCCATTATCACCTTCGAATCGTATCCGGGCATATCCCACGGTTCAGGAGACACGAACGAATCAACCGGCGCGGCCGCTTGGATACCCTTGCAAAATGAAATTACGTCTTTTTCGCTTCCAAGTTTTATAGACTGTATTATGTCGCTCCTGTTTTCAGTAGGCTTTGGAAGGACTTCATATCCAAGCTCTTCGAAAAACTTAGAGCAAAATACAGCGCCCTTTAAAGCTTGGCACACAGTATATGGGGCTAAAAACAGACCTTGAAGCACATTCCTTGTGACTCCAAATGTAAGTCCGCATTCCTTGCCTATCCCCGGGCAAGTGAGCCTGTATGAAACTTTTTCCACAAGCTCTTTTTTCCCTACTATGTACCCTCCGGTAAGCGCCAGTCCTCCGCCTGGGTTTTTTATAAGAGAGCCGGCCATTATGTCAACTCCCACATCTGTAGGCTCTCTTGTCTCTATGAATTCGCCGTAGCAGTTGTCCACCATTACGATTATATCTTCTTTTACCTCTTTGACAGCACGAACTATTCTTTCTATGTCGTCTATGCTCATGGATTTTCTCCAGCTGTAGCCTTTAGACCTTTGTATGTATGCCATTTTTGTCTTTGAGGATATGCTCTTTTTAATTGTCTCTATATCGGGGTTTCCATCTTCCAAAAATTCCACTTGATTATATGTTATGCCAAGCTCAGAAAGAGATCCTGTAGATGCCCTTATGCCTATCACTTCTTCAAGAGTGTCATACGGCCTCGAAGTACACGAGAGTATTTCGTCCCCGGGCCTTAACACCCCAAATAGGCAAAGTGAAAGTGCGTGTGTTCCATTTACAATATTAGGTCTCACTATTGCATCTTCAGTGTTGAATACATACGAATATATCTGTTCGACCTTTTCCCTGCCGATGTCATTGTATCCGTATCCAGTCGCCCAGTTGAAATGGGTATCGCTCAGATTTGCCTTTTGCATTGCCTTTAGAACTTTGTACTGATTATACTCTTGGATTTTTTCCATGGATTTGAACTGATCTTGAATAGATGATTCTATTTTTTGCGAAAATGCAACTACATCCTGCGGAATTGAAAACTGCTTACAAAGTATGTCATTAGTGCCTATATCCAAATAAATCACCTGCTTAAGCTGTATTTTATGTAAAACTACACTATCTGAAATTTTATCATAAAAAAATTGCATGTTCAATCGTTTGTTTGGCATAGAGCATGCATCTTTTTCATAACGATAAATTAAAGCCGCAGACTTGTTGTATGTCTACGGCTTTAATTTAAAGCTCTTTTTAGTTATATGTCCATTTGCTTGTTCGGCTACTCATCAATAAAACTGAAAGCATGCTAATGCTGACTGTTTAACATGAATATCACACTTTGAATCTATTCAGGAGTAGAAGGATTCACATTGCTTGTGAGATTTATGTTTTGACTGGGAATTATTGTAGATATGGCGTGTTTGTATATCATCTGCTGTTTCCCGTCAGTGTCGAGTACTACTATATAACTGTCAAATCCTCTTACCAATCCCTTGAGCTGGACTCCATTCATCAGAAATATTGTTATTGCTATTTTTTCTTTTCGAGCTTGATTTAAAAAATAGTCTTGAAGATTGATAGAATTACTCTTCACAATCAGCACCCCCTAATATAATAATATTATATATGGCATAATGTATATGCGGCCTACCTATTTGAAAGCATATGCTCAATATAGTCTATGACAGATTTTTCAAGTGCACTGTAGTCATCGAACTCGTCTATATTAAACCATTTTGCAAAGTCATATCGCCTAAACCAAGTAAGCTGCCTCTTGGCATATCTTCTGCTGTTTAGCTTTACTTCTTCAACAGCTTCCTCTAAAAAATAAAGCCCCTCCAAGTGACATATAATTTCTTTATACCCTATTCCTCTCATTGAAATCATATTTTGGGTGCAGCCCATTTCCAAAAGCTGTCTGACTTCGTCTAAAAGGCCATCTTCCATCATTATGTCGACCCTCTTGTTTATCCTGGAGTATAGGTGCTCCCTGTCTCTGTTTAAAACTATCAGTATGGGATCGTATTTTGTGCTTGGCTTTGGAGCGCTTGCAAAATCCTTTTTTTCATTTCCAGTCTCATAATATATCTCAAGAGCCCTTATGACTCTTTTTACATTGTTTGGATGGATATTGTCCGCATTTTCAGGAGATACGGCTCTTAGCTTTTCATGGAGTTTTTCCGGCCCATGTTCATTTGCAAAATCCCTGAGCTCTTTTCTGAGTTTTTCATTGGACTGTGAGCTTGAAAAGTCCATATCATACAGGAGCGAGTTTATATAAAGTCCTGTCCCGCCGGCTACAATTGGTATATGCCCGTTTGAATGGATATCCTCTATATAGCCCTCGGCTAGTCTGCAAAACTCCGCCACAGAAAAATCTTCAGAGGGCTCGACTACATCTATCATGTAGTGATTCACTCCGTCCATTTCCTCTATTGATGGTTTTGCTGTTCCCTTGTCCATGTGCCTATATATTTGCATTGAATCCGCTGATATTATGCTTGTATTGTACTTGTGGGCCAGCTTTATCGAAAGGTCCGTCTTTCCAACCGCTGTGGGCCCGGCTATTATTATTAATGGTATTTTGCCCATATTAACACATCCTGTCTATATTATCCTTTTAAACATTTTTTCAATTTCCCTTTCAGTCAGTTCGACTATTACCGGCCTTCCATGGGGACAGGTGAAGGAATTTGAGCAGAGAGAAAGGTCATTTAAAAGCCTTTTGATTTCCATATCGTAAAGCACATCTCGAGCCTTCACTGCGGATTTGCATGCTTTTGAAGCGAGCTTCTCCAGCTTGAATTCATATGATCTGTCTTTCGAGTCAAGCTCGTCTATTATTTCATATATGAACTTTTCGGATTCGGGATGTCCGAACATATTGGGTACCGACCGTATTATTATGGAGTTCATTCCATACTGCTCTATCCCAAATCCGAATTTTTCGAAAAACTCCATGTTGCTTTCGACCACTCCCATGTCAGTCAGCGAGAGGTTTATCACTACCGGATCCATGAGAATCTGGCTGGATATACTCTGGTTTTCAAATGCATTTATATATTTTTCAAACATTATTCTCTCATGCGCTGCATGCTGGTCTATCATGAACATGGATTTTTCAAACTGTGCTATTATATATGTGTTGAATAGAGTCCCTACTATTTGAAATGCTCCTATGTTATTGTTTTTATTGTTTCCGCTGTTGTATCTGTTATTTTCTTTATCTGCGCTATTGTCTGCTGGCATACTGCCCTTAAAATTGATATTATTAAGTTTGCTTGCCTCACTATCATTTCTGCTGGTTGACGATATACTAGTGGAAATTCCATCTGTTTTTTCGCAATTTTGATGATTATGGGCATTGGATTTAATATTATCACCAATATCCAGGTTTTTAGTGCCAGAATTACAAATGCTTTTTGCTGGTACTCCAAATGCTGTTTCGCTTTCTTTTATTGCTGCGCTCTTATGTTTACTGTCAGTCTTTTTTTCTGTATATTCTTTAGGTGGCAGTATGTCCACTGGTTTTTCAAAATGAGCCTGCACTTTTTCGGCACTAACTTTCTCTTTTATTGAATCCGGCGGAACAGATGTTGCAGCCTCTTTAGATAGGATAGAAAGCTGGTTTTCGCACTCTTTTATACTGCCGCTTATTCTGTCCATATTGTAGCCTATGGTGTTCTTTGAAGAATTGGTATTCTCAGTCGAAGCTGCAATAGGCTGATTTGAAATGGATATTTTAATATCTTCCGTAAATATATCATCTATTATCTTTTTTTCTGGACTGTTTGCCGTTAACCCATTATTAAGCATGTCATTCATTGATAGTGAATAATGCCTGTATTTTGGTATTATATTGCTTTTCAAAAGTATTCCCTCAAGCGCGCTCTTGAATTCTTTGTACAACATATGCTCGTCCTTGAACTTGACCTCTAGCTTTGCAGGGTGTATGTTTACATCAACGTCTTTTGGGTCTATATTGATGTTCAAAAAGCATATTGAATGCTTGTTAAGAGGTATGATGGACTTGTACGCCTCATTTATGGAGTTTGAAAGGGCATAATTTCGCACTGTTCTTCCATTTATATATACATATTGAAGGCTCTTGTTGTTTCTGTATACGGATGTGTTCGATATATAGCCCCATATCCTCATATCCCTTATCTCCATGTCCACCTGTATGAGGTTTTGAGATATGTCCTTGCCGTGTACGGCCCTTATGCAGTTTGTGACATCCCCATCCCCTATAGAGGAGAACATCTCCTTCTTGTTGTTTATATACTCGAACTTTATGTCTGGATACCCCACTGAAAACTTGTTTATTATATCGCTTATCTGGATGGTTTCAGACCTGTCTGACTTTAAAAACTTTTTCCTTGCTGGCACATTGAAAAAAAGGTCACTCACAATTATGGTAGTTCCGTTTACGGTTCCCACAGCCTCTCTTGAGATGAGTTTTCCAGCCTCATATGAGAGTTTGGTTCCAGCCTTTTCGCACGCTGTCTTTGTGACTATTTGCACCTTTGAAACGGAAAGTATGCTCGAAAGCGCCTCGCCTCTAAATCCAAGTGAAAATGTCTTGTAAAGGTCTTCTATGCTCTTTATTTTGCTGGTGGCATGCCTTAAAAATGCCTTTTCGGCTTCGCTTGAATCTATGCCGCAGCCGTTGTCGGTTATCCGTATCAGCTTTTTGCCGCCCTCTTGGATTTCCACTATTATCCTGGTGGCGCCTGCATCTATTGAGTTTTCTATAAGCTCTTTTATCACAGATACGGGACGCTCCACAACTTCGCCGGCGGCTATTTTGTTTATTGTAAAATCGTCGAGAACATTGATCTTATTCTTCAAATTAATCATCCCCAAGCATTTTTGCCTCTTTTTGCATTGTGTACAGATAGTTCATTGCGTCCAGAGGTGTCATGTTGATTATGTCTAGTTTGGCTATGTTTTGTATCATTATATCTTTTTTATAGTCGAACATGCTGACCTGCTCTTTTACATGTATCGCCTCCTTTGAATGGGCCAAAGAGCACTCAGGCTTTTCCTCCTGAATGGTTTTAACATTACTAGCCCTGGCGCCTGATGAAATCTTGCTTTTGTTGTCGGATATCTTTTTTTCCTCAAGTCTTTCGAGAATCTCCTTCGACTTGTCTATTACGCTTTCAGGAAGCTTTGCAAGCTTTGCAACGTGTATTCCGTAGCTCTTGTCTGTTCCGCCTGCTATTATCCTTCTGAGGAACACTATGTCTTCACCGTTTTCCTGAATGTCAACGGAGTAGTTTTTTATGCCAGGAAACTCGTTTTCCAGTTCAGTAAGTTCGTGGTAGTGCGTTGCAAAGAGGGTCTTGCAGCCTATATCGTCGTGTATGTGTTCCACTATTGCCCATGCAAGACTGAGTCCGTCGTATGTGCTTGTGCCTCTTCCTATCTCGTCCAGTATTACAAGGCTTTTTGAACTGGCATTATTGAGTATTTGCGCCACCTCCGACATTTCCACCATGAATGTGCTCTGGCCCTGTGAAAGGTCATCGCTTGCCCCAACTCTTGTAAATATCCTGTCTAGAAGAGGTATTTTCGCGTTTTGTGCTGGAACGAACGAGCCTATGTGCGCCATAAGGCATATGAGGGCCACCTGCCTCATGTATGTCGACTTTCCAGCCATGTTAGGCCCTGTTATTATTCCTATGAATTTGTCATTGTCAATTGCGGTGTCGTTTGGTATGAAGCACTGGTCTTTTGACATCGTCTCTATGACAGGGTGTCTTCCAGATTCTATGTCTATGTCTCCTGATTTTGAAATTGCAGGCTTTACGTAATTGTTTTCATTTGCAACCTGTGCAAGTGAGTTTATTACGTCGAAAGAGGCTATTATCTTTGCTGCATTTTGAATTCTTACGATTTCGCCGTAAACCTTGTTTCTTATGTCTACAAATATCTCGTATTCAAGGCTTTTTATCTTTTCCTGGGCAGATATTATCTTTTCTTCCACCTCTTTAAGTTCTGGGGTTATGAACCTTTCGCAGTTGCTCAGCGTCTGCTTTCTGGTGTAGTTTTCAGGAAGCTTGAAATCCTTAAGATTTGTCTTTGTTATTTCTATATAGTATCCAAACACCTTGTTGAAGCCTATTTTAAGCGACTTTATGCCGTTTCTTTCCTTTTCGCTTTCCTCTATGCTTTTTATTATGTTTGCTCCGTTTATGGAAAAGTCCCTAAGCTCCTTTACCCTCTCGTCAAAAGACGCTTTTATTATATTTCCGTCTTTTGAGGAAAAAGACGGCTCATCCAGTATAGACTCTTCTATTAGCCTTTTGACATCTGAAAGCTCGTCAAGGCTTCCTGAAAGTTCCATAAGGTTTTTGTGACCGGACTCTGTGACAAGTTGTTTTATTGACGGAATCCTAGCTATAGAGTTTTTGAGATTTATAAGCTCCTTTGGGTTTATCTTTTCAAATGCTATCTTTGCGCAAAGCCTCTCTATGTCGTATATCTCCCTGAGCTCTTTAGACATGTCATCCCTCAAGGCAAAATCAGAAAAGAGTTCTTCTATCATGTCCAGCCTTTTGCTAATCTTATTCTCTGATACCAATGGCTCATCGACCCATTTTTTGAGGAGCCTGCTGCCCATGCATGTCTTTGTCTTGTCCAGAACGTGAAGAAGGGTTCCTTTTTTACTCGAGCCTCTTATCGTCTGTGTGAGCTCGAGGTTTCTTCTCGTGAAGCCGTCGAGCTTCATGAAGTCATCCTGGCTGTAAAGGTGTATCTGGCTTATGTTTGATGCCGACTGTTTTTGAGTCTGAATTATATAGCTTAAAAGCCCGTCTATGCTCTTTAGAACTGATTCCTTGCCCTTCAGACCCGCATTTGCAATGTGTTCCTCTCCGAAACAGTCGACTGTGGCTGAAGATGAGCCGTCAAAATAGGAATGAGAGTCTTCATTTATATATATGGATAGTCCGAAGCATGAGTTCTTAATGTGGTTTTTTAATGAGTCGTCGCTGAATATTATTTCAGTTGGCTGGATCTTGCCTATCTCCTCGCCCAGTTCGTGCTTGCTTATGCCAGTGCAAAAAAGGTCTCCCGTGCTTATGTCCACATATGAGATTCCGCAGTCATAATCAGCCTGCATTGAGAATATTGACATTAAATAGTTGTTTTTGCTGTTTTCCAAAAAATTGTCCTCTATTATGGTTCCGGGGGTTATAACCCGTACAACATCCCTTTTGACAAGTCCTTTTGCGGCAGAGGCGTCTTCCGTCTGCTCGCATATCGCGACCTTCAGACCGCTTTTTATGAGACGTCCTATATAGTTTTCAGCGGAGTGGTAAGGCACGCCGCACATTGGCGCTTTTTCCTCAAGACCGCAGCTTTTGCCGGTAAGGGCTATTTCTAGTATTCTGGACGCTTCAATTGCATCGTCGAAGAACATTTCGTAAAAATCCCCCAGCCTGAAAAACAGTATGCAGTCCTTATGGTTTGACTTTATCTGCATGTACTGCTTCATCATTGGAGTGAGTTTTTCCATCACAATCGTTCCCTCCTTGTGTGTAAGCAAAAGCACTCTCGAAAGAGTGCTCTTTTTTACTTGTGTACTATTCCGTTTAGTGAAAATGTCTTAGGGTCTGTTATCTTTACGTTTACAAGCTGTCCCACAAGATCCGAGCCGCCTTCGAAGTTTACAAGCTTGTGCTGGCTCGTTCTTCCCATAAGCCTTGAAGAGTCAGTTTTGCTCTGTCCTTCAACAAGAACCTCGACAATCTCGTCCTGGTAGCTTTCGTTTATTTTGGCGCTTATCTCGTTCACCTTGTTCATGAGCCTGTTTAGCCTTTCTTTTTTAACGTCCTCTTCAACCTGGTCTTCCATAGTTGCCGCAGGTGTTCCTGTCCTCTTTGAATATATGAATGTAAACGCCGAATCGTATTCGACATTTTTCACAACGTCAAGAGTGTCTAAAAAGTCCGCTTCAGTTTCTCCAGGGAAACCTACTATTATATCCGTAGAGAAAGCCATGTCGGGGATTTCTCTTTTTATCTTTTCAACAAGAGCAAGGTAGTGCTCTTTTGTATATCTTCTGTTCATCTTCTTTAAAACTTGGCTGCTTCCCGACTGGAATGGCAGATGAAGATGCCTGCACACCTTTTTGCAGTCCCTCATAGCATATATAAGCTCATCTGAGAGGTCCTTTGGATGAGAGGTCATGAATCTTATTCGTTCTATTCCATCTATTTCATTTACCGATCTTAGAAGCTCTGCGAAAGAGTGCTGCTCTGCAAGAGTCTTTCCATAAGAGTTGACATTTTGTCCAAGTAGCGTTATCTCTTTTGCGCCTTGAGATGCGGCAAGCCTTATCTCGTCAAGTATCTCCTTTGGATGCCTGCTTCTTTCCCTTCCCCTTGTATAAGGCACTATGCAGTATGTGCAGAAGTTGTTGCATCCGAATGTTATGTTCACATACGCCTTTAGATCAAACTTTCTTATGCTCCTCATGCCCTCTATGACCTGTCCGTCTATGTTCCATACGTCAACTATTGTCTTCTTTGAACTAAACGAATCGTATATATACTGCGGAAGCTTGTGAAAATTGTGAGTTCCAAATATGGCATCGACATGCCTGAATGACTTGTTAATTTCAGCTACCACATGTTCTTGTTGCATCATGCAGCCACAAATCATTATTTGGAAGTCAGGATTTTTATTCTTTATGGTCTTCATGTGTCCTAGCTTTCCATAGACCTTAAGTTCAGCATGTTCCCTCACAGCACATGTATTGAATATTACAAGGTCTGATTCATTTATGTCTGAAGCCTCTTCATAACCCATCTTCATAAGCATGAAATTCATCTTTTCAGAGTCATGTTCGTTCATCTGACATCCGTAGGTTGTAGTGAAATATGTTTTTTTCCTGCCCGTTTTTTCAAAGTGTTCGTCGTTTATTGCTCTTACTTTTCTTATATATTCCTCTTGCATTGCCATCTCTTCCTGAGGGGCTATAGTTTGTTTTCTTTCGCCCAATTGTAACAACTCCTTAAACTCTAATTACTTTGATTTATTAGTATTTTCTCCGATTGAGAATCAAATTTAATTATATCATAAAAGAAAGTATTATAAGAAAGAATTTTAGAGCTTTTAAAGTTGCGGTGAAATAAAAAAACAGGTTGATATGTACAGGCTCATCAACAATGGGCTTTAAGTTTGCATTTATGAATCGTATTTGCTAATATGATTTATAACATCATTGCAAAACGATGTTAATAATTGGATGAAAGGTGGAAGAAAGAATGAGCCCAACGTTTTATAGAACATCAATTTCAAATTTCGAATTCACAAACGAAAATTTAGTGAGGATATGCAATGGATAATCAAGAGAAAAAATACGAGCGACGTGTTCGATATAAAGGCACTCACCCTAAATCTTTTAAAGAAAAATATAAGGAACTGCAACCAGATAAATATGCAGATACTGTGGCAAAAGTTATTCGAAAGGGCAGCACGCCTGCCGGCATGCATATCTCAATTTGCGTTAATGAAATATTAGAATTCTTACAAATTACTCCCGGACAAATTGGATTAGACGCAACACTAGGTTATGGCGGCCATACTTTAGAAATGCTTAAATGCTTAGATTCAAAGGGACACTTGTATGCACTTGATGTAGATCCTATTGAATTGCCGCGTACTAGGGATCGTTTAGAGAGTTTAGGTTATGACTCCAAAATTTTAACGATCAGGCAATTGAACTTTTCCAATATAGATCAAATCACGGCCGAATCAGGACCGCTAAATTTTGTATTAGCAGATCTAGGTGTCTCTTCAATGCAAATAGACAATCCTGAAAGAGGATTTTCATATAAGACTGAAGGGCCATTGGACTTACGACTTAATCCTAAAAAAGGCATATCTGCTGCAGAGCGTTTAAAAAATATTTCACAAGATGAATTACATGGTATGTTGATAGAAAATGCGGACGAGCCTCATGCCGAAGCAATCGCTCATGCTATTATTTCTGAAATTAAAAAGGGAACAGACATATCAACAACAACTCAGCTCCAACATATAATCAAAGAGGCTCTGAAATTCATACCGGAAAATAAAAGAAATGATGAGATCAAAAAATCCTGTCAACGATCTTTCCAAGCGTTGCGAATTGATGTAAACAGTGAATTTGAAGTGTTATATGAATTTTTGGAAAAACTTCCTGCTGCCCTTGCTGAGGGTGGGCGTGTTGCCATACTTTCTTTTCATTCAGGAGAAGATCGTCTTGTCAAAAAATCGTTTAAACGTTTATTTCGTGAAGGCGTTTACCGAGAAATTTCTCCTGAGATTATCCGCCCATCGGCAGAAGAATGTAATATCAATAGTCGTGCTCGTTCTACAAAAATGCGTTGGGCTATAAAAGCATGATTTGTAAATGAGATTTAAAAATGATGTTTTTGACATCATCAAATAAATCAATACATTGTAAGACGGGATATTATTTGATATCCCGTCTTTGTTTGGGGGATTTTACTGGGGTAATATTCCATGCTATATCAGAAAAGGATTACTTTATGAGAATGTGTTTAAATATTGAACAATATTTTTTTAGTTTTATCGTTTATGATAATAACATTTCCGAAATTGGGAATATATAAATTATAAAGCAGTCTGAGTTATATCTACTTTTTCATAGGCGGTGATAATTTTGAGCCCTGCAGTATGGATAGCGATTTATTTGCCCACATTTGTACTGTTCTTTATTTTAATACCATCAGAAAGAAGGATTATTACTGCTAAGAGCAGACAGAGAAAGAAAAGAGGTGTTCAAATGTCAAATGATTTAATCAAAAGCTATATCGGTAAGGTCTGTAATATATCATCTGGTTCATTTGGTCCTACCTTCAAACGAGTGAGAATTATTGAAGTAGTCGACAATTGGATTAAGGTTGAAGGAAAAGGAAAAACAGATTTGATCAATATAGATTTTATCCAAAACATCAAGATACTATCGGATAAGCACCAAGAGTAACTTTCTATTCGTGGTGCGCGAGCTTGAATAATAGCATACAGCTGTCTGCACCTTTATGTCCTTCGTTCGAAGGAGGAAAATATGACCAATAAGACATTGAATAAAAAATCGAGAATTTATTATGAAGTGATGATTGCTCTATTAGCAGTAATTGCAGTATCTATAACTTTTCTTGATTTAATGGGTAAAGTTGACATAGAGTCCTCGCCAAAGCTTTACTATGTTGAGCTTTGCATTTTAATCATATTTACAGTCGATTACTTTTCTAGGCTGTTTTTATCCACTGACAAGCCTGCCTTTTTCAAAGAAAATATTCCAGATTTAATTGCCATTATACCCTTTAGCTCTTTCTTTAGAATTTTTAGAGCCGCAAGGCTATTCCGGATAATGAGGTTTGCACGAATTTTTAAATTTCTAAAATTTATTATTTTTGCTAAAAAGCTTAAGCGTAATATTAATAGCTTTGTCTATACAAATGGTTTTATTTATATAGCATATATGACTGTTGCAGTAATTTTGTTTGGAGCAATAGGAATCTACCACTTAGAATACGGCTTGACAATTAACAAATTTGAAGATGCGCTTTGGTGGAGCTTTGTAACTGCAACAACTGTTGGATATGGAGATATATCTCCCGTGACTTCGTCGGGAAGAATTCTGGCTGCAATGTTGATGCTTGTTGGCATAGGATTCATAGGTATGCTAACCGGTACAATTGCAACTTACTTTTTGAGTAGCAGAACTGTTCAAGTCGAAAAAAACCAAAGTAGAATTGTTGATTTATCTGAGTTGAGTGAGGATGAATTTAAAGAAGCATTGAGTTTTATTCAATATTTAAATTCAATATTTAAAAAACAAAAGATAGATCAACGTAGCTGTTTTATGTAAAAAGAGGTGCGGATTAATAAGACTCACACCTCTTTTTTTGATATTAAATCAATATGATCCTTTACTTCTGGTAAATCAACTCGGATACATTCACTTATTTAGAGATCATCTAAAGCTATATATGCATGGAACCATTATTTAGCGATAACTGAAATTGTCACAGAAAACTAACTCTAAGATATTCTACGCTTGAACCGCCTAAAGCATAAGGCGATCAAAATTAGAATGTATAAGAATCCCGCCAGCGAATATCCCCAATATGGCATAAATCCGAATGATGGATTCGCCAGTTTGTTTATAGACATAGCTGGCCAGTATCCTGGAATACAGCCTAAAAGCAGGTTCCATTTTTCAGGAACGTAGAACGCAGTTAAAGGCAATATTATCATTAGACTCGTACCTTTTACAAGTGCAAAGCCCTCCACTCTGTTATTTGCGAAACTGTTTATCAGAATCATGCTAAATGGCGCTGACATAGCAATCAATGTGTTTATAACGAATGACTCTACAAAACTGATAGTAACCAAATCTAAAAACCAGGTGATGAACATGCCCGATAGTATTGAGACTATGGAAAAAAAGAATACTTTAGTGCCTAAATAGTGGGACAGTGTTAAAGGTGTCACTCTTATGGCCAGAAGTACATTTTCCTCTCTCTCGTCCAGCAGTGTGAATGCCGCGAGCGCTCCGTAAATATACGGATTAGCAATAATGAAGAACACCAATATTGCGGGATAATGGTTCATCAAATCAAAGTCCTCTATAAAGGCATCCCTGAAAAATGGGATTGATAATTTTCCAACCGCTGCCAACAAAGCCGGATATACCAACAGCAGGAGCATCAGGTTATCTTTGCCTATTCTCTTGATCTGATAAACAATGAGTTTGATATCCTTATGCATCAATATCACGACTCCTTCCTATAATTCTCCTGTTGAAATGTTTTATGCACAATCGGTAAAGAGCATGTATTGCAATCGTGTTGTAAATCACCGCATAAACAATGTCATACCAAGGCTTTGGGGTCAATATTGACTGCAGCAGTATGACTAGGCCGTAGGAGGGCATTATATATATGATATGTCTAAATCCTTGAAGCGACGCAATGTCAAACATCCAAAGCAGCGGCATGTTGAAAAATGTAAATAGAACGCCCATAGGAAACAGAAAATCTGTAAAAGTTTTAAAAAAACTGCTCAGCAGGAATCCGAGCAACGTATAAAATGCTGAAGCCACTAGTACCGATAAGAGCATATACATGTAATTTGCATTCAAGTTCTTGATGAAAGAGACGCTGGCCACTACTGCTGTAGTCACCAGCAAGACATAAAGAGATAGCGAAATGACCTTGGATATCAGGTATTCACTTGTTTTTAGCGGTGTCGTAACAATAGAGTATATAAAGCCCTGTCCCCTCTCGAAATAAACTATAGCACCCATGAACAGCAATCCCATTGTGGCCAAGTCCGATAGTAAAACGATTGGAATTACATACTGCATGTATTCAGCTGGAAAGAGGATTATGACACCTATCCACATTACCGTTAAGACGAAGCCAACTGCATACAGCTTGTTACTAATCTGGAATCTGACATCCCACTTAATTGTGCTTAGAAATTTATTCATATCAACCAAGTCTCCTTCCGGTAACTTTAATGAATACATCTTCAAGTGTCATTTCCTGAGAGTGGATAGTCCGTATTTTATGGGATTTCAATATGTCGAGAAACGGCTGATTGTACCCAATACCATCTAAACTAAATGAGTTTGCCTTTATGCCTCCATTGGCATAATACTCGACTTTGACCATGTTTTTGCCATGTTTCAATTTCAACTCCTGTGGATTATCCAGTTCTATAATTTTACCGTCTACAATAAAAGCAAGACGGTTGCAAAGGTCGTCGGCAATTTGCATGTTATGTGTTGAGATAACTATAGTTTTGCCTTTTGCCTTTTCATTTAGTATGATGTTTTTTATTGTTTTTACATTGACCGGATCCATGCCTATGGTTGGTTCGTCAAGGAAAAGGATATCACCATTGTTTAGCAGCGCCCTGGCAAAATTGAGCCTCATTTTCATACCCTTTGAGAAATGCTCCACCCTTTCATTTTTAGAATCGAGCAGTCCAACGGCATCCAGCAGTTCCTCCAAGTTCCAAGTTGGCCCCGAATAGAGGGATTTGAAAAATTTCAGATTGTCAATGGCCGTCAGTTTAAGAAAATGATTTGGAAGTTCAAAACCCACGCCGATTCTTTCATAAATCTCAGACCCAAAACTCTTCAGGTCTCTGCCGTAAATTTCTATATAGCCTTCATAATTATCCAGCAGCTTGATCATTATGTTTTGAGTAGTTGTTTTACCAGCTCCCGAAGGTCCAAGAAAACCAAATATTTCACCTTCGGCTATATCAAAGCTGATGCCTTTAATCACCTCTACGTCGGATGACGGGTAACTATACCTTAGATCTTTAATTTTGATCATATAAACAGCCTCCCTCTTTAAAAATATATGTTAGTACATAAATACTTCTAATAGGATGCCCCGACATTTTTGCAGGGTTTCATAAATACTCTTCTTAAAAAAAGAGCCACGAGGCTCTGTTCAACAGATTGATATTTTCATCATGTTTTCAATTTTTTAATCCTTTCAAGAAAAGACTTTTTATCATACTCTGTAACAAATTGCTTGACTATGTCCGTTGGTTCCAAATCCATATACTCAAACGCATATACAAAGCAACCCATAAGGCTTTCAAACTGATATCTTATTTTTAACAACTCGGCTTCAAACATCTCACCCTCAATTCGCTCTGAATCTCTATAACAATATTGATTCTCCTCCATATTAAGAATGTCCTCATATAGGGATATTAGATGATTGTAGCACGAGAGAAAAATGCCGCTTATAGCTTGATCATCATATATAATATCTTTTTTTAAAAGTTTTTCATTACCGTACATTGCACTCACCCTTTCTCAATGAAAATTTCATCACACATCCTTATCTCAGTTTATATTCTTATACCCTAATAACATAACAATAAATTTTATTAAATAGATGTATGAATTGTGCACAAAAATCAATTGTAATTCACAGCATTTTGGCTGATCCTAGCTTATTTGATTAAAAGAAAATCCATCCAACAAGTAGAAGACATACTTGATTTTTCATATAGTAATTTTACAGCGTATTATATGGGTATTAAAAATTATATGGCAAGTCCATATCAACTGTTTACATATATAGCTATTGGCAATTATCCCCTATGATAAATATTCATAACGGTAATACTGGCGGCTGTAAGAGAGGATGATGCATAATGAATGATATATTAGAAAAACTGACCAAAGAGGGCCTTAAAAAGATTTTAGGGCTTGAAACAGCTTATAAATACAATAAATCCGATTTGATCAATATGGTGCTTGATAAAATTGACGGTAATGAGGTTTTGATCAAGAGGATTTTCAGGGATTTTTCAGCCGAGCTTGCTGTTCATCCGTCAGATGTTGAAAAGATGCTCAAGTGCACTAGATGGGAGAGAGATCGCTGGACAAAGGATGGAAAGCTGAAAGTCAGCCATATGGATGAATTCAACAAATGGGGTAAAACCATTAAATGTCCTATGTATGATAGGTATTCACTAATGCATATTACGCCAAAACATTTGGAAAGCTGGAGAACAGAGCATGAGGAAGCAAAGAGGAGCAACAGAAAAAAGACAGCTCAAAGAGCTAAAGAAACAGCAACTTCAACCATTATGAAAAAAGATGATTTTGAGCACGATTGGAAAGATACTGTGAAAGAGTGGGCAAAGGAGGATATGTACATGAGTGCAGCCTTTCAGCTTGCATATTGGACTGTGATTGTCTCGAGATGGGCTAAGGAATATCATATGAAAACCTGCAGTGCACGCATTGGCAAAAGAGATGAGTGCAGAGCTAAGAAAAAAAATTACTACAACATGAAGGACGAAGCCCTTATCCTTTTGACCAAAACGCCTTTTTCAAAGATTTATTTTTATAGGCCGGACAACCCCGATAAGATGGACTTGTATTTTTGTGACAAGCATTATGAGGATTGGGTGGATCAAAGGAGCTATGCTGTATTCATGGACAGGTGGATGTATTTGGGTATGAATGAGGAAGTGATTAAGGGATGTTCTGATTGCAGGTGCGATATAGATGAAGACTATTATTCACGCTATTATATTAGAGTAGAGGATTGTGATAAGGCTCCTAACGTTTACTTTAAATTCTATATACCATATCCAAAGGCAAAGCAATTTTTACCGGATCCTTCAATGTTGGAAATGGTTTATCACAGACAGGAGGTTAATGACAGCAGCCTTCTCAGATTTGGGCGAACCCTTTTTGATGATGAAAAGATAATATATAGCGAGCAGACTGTACAAAAGCATTTTGAAGAGGCTATGGAAACGTTAAAAATGTATATAGATGAGAGTTAAAATGGCTTCTTCTATATTATGCACATCTGTATAGAAAACAATATGGCCATCTGGTATTACTCGTGAATTTTCAAAGGAGTGATTGATATGAACAGGCATTATGTGCATACGCAAATAGGATACCTGCTTATAATAATATATTCTTTTGTGCTGGCTGTTGTCACTTACCAAGTGATTATTTCTGGATTTGATTTGATAGCCGCATGGGTGTTAGTCCTTATTGTAATTGTAATGGCATTGTTTACAACTCTAACAGTTGAAATTGATGAAGAATTTTTGAGGATTAGGTTTGGAATAGGGCTAATCCGAAAAAAATTAGCACTGAGTGAAATAAAATCATGCAGCATTGTAAAAAACCGCTGGTACTATGGCTGGGGAATTCACTTGACTCCCCGAGGATGGCTTTACAACGTTTCCGGATTTGATGCTGTTGAAATAGTAATGAAGAGCGGCAAAAAATACCGAATAGGTACAGATGTTCCAGATGAACTCGAAAAAGCCCTCTGCCAATCGGCTGACATCAAATGAGATTAAAAGGTAAGAATATATGAATGAAAAGGAGGGGCCTTAAGGCCCCTCCTTTTCATTTTTCAGCCGGCAATTTTGCAAGTATTACTCCACCTGTAATGAATAGTGCAACAATGCCGAAGACTGCATTTTGTGATTTGCCCGTGATTTGGGATATCATCCCGAATATGAGCGGGCCCATTATCGAAGCGAATTTGCCGAATACATTGTAAAATCCGAAAAACTCATTTGACTTTTTTTCCGGTATGATTTTACCGAAATACGAACGGCTTAACGCCTGTATTCCGCCTTGAGAAGAGGCGACCAAAAGTGCAAGAACCCAGTATTCCGATGCTGAGTCAATCTGATATGCGAAAATACATATGAAAATGTAAATATAAATCGCCACATGTATCATCCGTTTGCTTGAGTAAATCTCTGAAAGCTTTCCATAGAGCAGCGCAAATGGAAATGCTGCAATCTGAGTCACAAGGAGTATAGCCAGCAAATCGCCCGTGCCTAGGCCGATGTCAATACCATAAGCTGCAGCCATTTTTATTATTGTGCTCACTCCGTCAATATAGAAAAAATAGGCAGCAAGAAACATGAATATATGCCTATTTTCTTTTATGTGAACAATTGTGTTCAACAGTCGCTTAACGCTCATTTTAATTGGATTTGGCTCAATGTCAATATAGAATACCTGCTTGACATTCTTTATAAGGGGGACTGAAAAAACTCCCCACCAGATGGCTGTGATGACAAATGCAATTTTATATGATGTGATTTCCAATATGCCTATTTTTGAATGGAATGCAATTATGAGTATGCTTAATGTAAAAGGTATTGTGCTTCCAATATACCCGAATGCAAAACCCACTACTGAAATCTTGTCCATTCTGTTTTTACTTGTGACATCTACAAGGAATGCATCGTAAAAAATATTGGCGCCTGCAAACCCTATCATGCTCAAAATATAAAACAAAACTAATATGTGCCATCTGGAAATCGTCACAATTGAAAGCATGGCTGTAAAAACAACTCCCACTCCCCAAAACGACAAGAATAGCCTCTTTTTATTTCCTTTGTAATCACCCAAAGTTCCAAGTAATGGTGCCATTATAGATATTATTAATGTTGCAATTGTATTTGCATATGCCCAGTAGGCGGTTGAAATATTTAATTCTAACCCCGCCTGGGAGGACGTTATTTTATAGTATATAGGCAGGATGGCCGTCATTATTGTGATTGAATAGGCGGAATTTGCCCAGTCGTACATAATCCAGCTTTTTTCCTGTATTGTAGTTTTCCCCATGGGCATCACCCTTTCATTAAAGCAATATGATAGTGGAGTTATATTATGAATACCCATTTAGAGTCACATATCTTACCATCCACGTTCTCTTAAATTAATCTATTAGTAAGCCCATGCTTATAGAATCATACAAATTTTCATCTATAAGAAAGTCTCGAGTAAGCATTCCTTCTTCTCTGAAACCATACTTTTTATATAGCTGGATTGCATTTTCATTGTCAGATCTGACCCTTAAATTTATTTTTCTAATAATTCTTGTCTCTTTTGCCCATTCAATCAAAAATCCAATAAGAAGACCTCCTATGTCAAGCCCCCAGCAGGGTTTCCTTACAGTTATACCCATTTCTCCAACATGCCTTATTCTGTTTCTCTCGCCGCCCCTGAACACAATCAAGCCAACAATTTCACCGTCTATAAGAGCTACAGCCATGAGTGAATTTTTTTTAACATTTATGGATTCGATACTACACTCTTCTCTTTTAATGTTAAAGTCCATCTCATCAGTCTCAAATGTACGATAGTCAGGCTCTTCTC
The DNA here is from genome assembly GCF_900141635.1 of Peptoclostridium litorale DSM 5388. Lineage (GTDB taxonomy): Bacteria > Bacillota > Clostridia > Peptostreptococcales > Peptostreptococcaceae > Peptoclostridium > Peptoclostridium litorale. The sequence goes on from NZ_FSRH01000002.1 coordinate 45,767, forward strand.
CTACAAGTGATTTGTACTGAATTATATTGTGTGCATCTTTCGGATTAGCTTTTCTTATTATTATTTCTTTTCCATTTTTCAATATGTGTTCATTCATAATTTCCCCCTTTTGTTTTTAATAAGTACTGCATCATGTATTTTAGCATTATTGCAGTGCTGCGCTTTTATACTTTGATTTTTCAATTATATTACCATAGATATAGTCAATTTTGTGTTTTGATGTTATTATCATTTACGATAATAACAATTTAAGAATATGTGTCCGTTTATAACTGGCTGCATAAAAAAGCAGGGATTCCCCTGCCAGTCTACTCTTCATATGCCAATATTTTTCGGTTTTTATACAGATACCACATTCCCCAAATGCCATATATTGTGATGGCTGAAAGCAGTATCGAATAAGACGCATAATTTGTAAAATTAAATCCAGGCACATTTTTTGCGTATATCAATATGAATATTGAAACCATGGGCCAATAAGCTGTAATCGCAAGGGCTCCTGTCATTGCAATTACACCCCACATTTTTCTAAGCCACAGCCCTATAAGACCTATTGCTAGTATTGGAGTGTATATGATGGTGTCCCCGACTCCAAATCCCTTGTTTACGGCCACTCCCATTTCGCCAATTATGTCCTTTGATTCCTGCAGCCCTAGTGAAACTGTGAAGTCATAATTGATGAAAGCCATCATTTGCCCGACAATCAATATCAAAAGTAGCAGTTTACCCATGATCATTATAATCCAAAATCCTTTGGTTCTCTTTGCTGCCATAATCCTCCCTCCCTTTATAAGTTCTCACGTCCTGCAATGTGACATTTAATAATCGATATGTTAATATCTTATTACCCTAATCACTGTTGATTACTAAAGTATAATTAGTAGTTGCCCGAGGGCAAACTAAGTGATCTTTAAAAACTTCACTATTCCTAAAAAAATCCCTCGGGATTCTCCGAGGGATTCAATATGTGGATTGTTTTATATTTAAATATACATATCGCACATATATTTATTTAGTTTATGACATTACACGCTTTTACCAGTTTGAACATGTTCAGCATGTTCCGGCCTTGGATTATTCTGCAAACAGCTCTGTAGATAGATATCTTTCACCGGAATCAGGCAGTATTACAACGATATTTTTCCCTTTATTTTCAGGTCTCTTTGCAATCTGCGTCGCTGCATAAAGCGCTGCACCTGAAGAAATGCCAACCAGCAATCCTTCCGCCCTCGACACCTTCCTTGACGCCTCAAATGCATCTTTATTGCTGACTCTTACAATTTCATCAATTATTTCAACATTCAAATTCTCTGGTATGAATCCTGCACCTATCCCCTGAATCTTGTGGGGACCAGGACTATTGCCTGAAATCACAGAAGAGTCCATTGGCTCAACCGCGATTACCTGCACACCTTCTATTTCCTCTTTTAAAACCTCTCCAACTCCTGTGAGTGTTCCTCCTGTCCCCACTCCGGCTACGAATATGTCAACCTTTTTATCCGTATCCCTCAGTATTTCTTGAGCAGTTGTCTGCCTGTGTGTCTGCGGGTTTGCCGGATTTACAAACTGCTGGGGAATAAATGACTTTTCATACTCCTTCGCGAGTTCCTCCGCTTTTTCTATAGCGCCTTTCATTCCCTTTGCTCCAGGTGTAAGAACAAGTTCTGCACCAAGTGCCGAAAGTAGGTTTCTTCTTTCAACACTCATAGTATCAGGCATTGTAAGTATCAAACGGTATCCTTTTGCAGCAGATACAAAAGCTAGTCCAACACCGGTGTTTCCACTTGTCGGCTCAATTATAACCGTATCTTCGTCTATAAGCCCTTTTTCAATTGCATCTTCTATCATGCCGTATCCAATCCTGTCTTTTATACTTCCAAGTGGATTGAAGTATTCCAGTTTTGCAATAATCTTTCCTTCCACCTTATTCGCCACATTGTAATTAGTCAACTCAAGCATTGGCGTGTTGCCTATAAGTTCCGTTAAACTCTTTGCTATTTTACTCATAAGTATCCTCCTCTATAATCGTTTTAGACAGTGCTTTTAATCCATTTATTCTCAAAATCCAAATTAACTATATATAATACATATACTTTGAACTATCAGTTTTTTTCTTGTAATCTTCAACCATATCCAAAAGTGTGAGCTCTTGAATAACCTGCATAATACTTTCATCTACTTTTGTCCAAAGTAGTTCTATAATGCATTCGTCAAGAATATCCTCGTTATCCTGATCTTCTGAAAAAGACAGGTTTCCTTCAAGTGTCTCAAGAAGTTTTTTCATGGTTATTTTCTTAGGTTCAAAACTCAACTCATAACCGCCTTGAGGGCCTTTAATGCTGTCGACAAGGCCGCTTTTTTTCAGCAGCGAAAATACTCTTTCAAGATAGCGCTCTGAGATGCCCTGCCTCTCAGCGATCTGCTTGAGAGGCACCGGACCTGTAGTTCCATTTATAGCAAGGTCTACCATGGCCTTGATTCCATATCTGCTTCTTACTGAAATTTTCATTTATTACACTTCTCCTATCGGTTTTACGTAAAAAATAACATTTACAATTCCTCTTGTCAATAGTAATCTCGGAAGCAGCAGTTCCATCAATATTGGCATATATACCTCAACAGCCCTGTTTTTAAACTGTTTCACAATATCTCTATATATGGTACTCTATTGTATCCTTTACCTCTACATTTTCCCAGGCCCTTTCATGCAGATAGTAAATAAACATCTTTATGAACAATTCCAAAAGTGCTACAGTTCCGGCAAACTTCATTTGCCCGCTCAACATAAACACAAGCGCCAGTGTGGTTGTGGTTGCAGTAGCCCTCCATGTAATGGTCTTGAACAAGCTTCTTTTTTTGCTGGTCATATATAGGCCCCTTTTTTTTATAGTCATATGCAACCTCCTTATCCAGCTTTGAATATTATGCCTTCCTTCTCAAGATGTTTTTTTATCTCAGAGACCCCACCATCTACTGTCACATCGCCTTTAATATCAATATCATCGGAAATATTTTCCTCGTTATCTCTGCCTAGCCATACTTTTAAAATATCATTTTCATCAATTCTAGTCCCGATAATGTCAATTTCCTGCTCACCCAGTCCAGAAGCAACCGCAATTACAATGTTGCCAGCTTCAATAAGCAGATTTGACGTATCAGCAAATCTTTTCATATGTTCATTTCCATAAGGATTAAACTCGCTGACGACAGCTCCATTTTTTATTTTCCCTATTCCAATGAAAAAGGCATTTTTTCCTTCTTCAATAAGCTGTTTTTCAAGCTGCTTTCCTATCTCATAAATGTTGGAATCCTCATTTCCTGCCAGCAATACTAGTGTTGGTGTTTGCCCGTACTTTTTAGCTCTTTTCGTCTTTGATATCAGGCTCTTTTCCCATATATAACTGTTTTCATAGACGCCTTCGCCTGTTTTGTTTTCTTCGGAGTCTAGCGACTCCACTACTATTCCTCCGCCTGAAATTTCATAATCATCCACTATGACAAATCGGCTTGTAGCTGAAAGCTTATCCGCCAGGTCAAATGCAATAGGTTTGGCAGTTTTAAATATGATTTCAGCGACATCATGTCTGTCAACATGGCCTTTTTGTTCATTCTTTAAATTTGATGCATCAATGACCCTTACTATTTTTTCAACTTTTGCAATTGATTTGGCCGTTCCAATTTTCAGCATATATTCGCTGCCTATTGTAATAGGCTTGGTTCCAAGCCAAAATATATTCCCCCTTATCCTGGTTGAGTAGTCGAGCCTTTGTTCACTGGCTAGCGCCGCCACCTCGCCTCTCTTTACATAAATCTGCTCATCCAATGTAAATCCTGTGGCATATCCGGAATGCGCCTCTTTTATATCGCTTTTATTCAGACTTTCAATGGTTTTTACTCTGCTCTTTTTTCCTGACGGGTAAAATACCACTTCATCCCCGACTTTGAATTTTCCGGTCTCTATGGTTCCAGCTACAATTCTCCTCTTGTCGCCTTTTTTAGTAAATTTATATACTCCCTGAATAGGCATTCTAAAAGGCTGGTCCAACTCCGGCCTCATTGTCTCAAAGCTGTCAAGCAGGTCAAGTACTGATTTTCCGCCATACCATGGCGTTTCTTTGGATTTTTCTGCAATATTGACGCCTTCAAAACCGCTCACAGGTACAAACGCTTCCGGCTTGATATCTATTTGCTCCAAAAATTCTGTATAGCCCTCTACTATCTTTTCATATATCTCTTCGTCATAATCCACCAGATCCATTTTGTTGACTAACACTGCAATTTTCTTAATCCCAAGCATAGACAGCAAATATCCGTGTCTTTTTGAATTTTCCTTTATGCCTTCATTTGCATCAATTACCAAAAGAGCAACTTCGGCCCTCGATGCGCCTGTAACCATGTTCTTTAGAAATTCAATATGTCCGGGAGCATCAATTATTATATAATCTCGCTTTTTTGTGTTGAAAAAACATCTGGCTGCATCAATTGTAATCCCCTGTTCCTGCTCATCTTTTAAAGCATCCAGTAGAAATGCATACTCAAAAGGCTTTGAGCTCCTTCTACATTTTTCCTTCACCTGTTCAAGCTTTCCCTTTGGAAGTGAATCTGTATCTGCAAGCAGCCTCCCGATGATAGTACTTTTACCATGGTCAACGTGCCCAACGATTACAATGTTCATACTTTCTTTAATAAAATCCAGACTATTCAACTTAAATCACCGCCCCGTCTTATTGGTCTACATATATCCATCTTTTCTAAGTTCCTCAAGCCCACCGCCGTCTTCTTTGTCCTGAGCCCTTCCTGACCTTTCGGCAATATTGGAAAATTTCCCTATCTTGAGTTCTTCTATTATTTCACGCACATTCCTCGCAGTGGATTCCACAGCCCCGGTACATGGATAGCAGCCTAGCGACCTGTACCTCGTTCCGCTTCCCTGGTCAAAATAGAGCGATACCATAGGTATGTTCTCTCTTTCTATATACTCCCATATGTCAAGTTCGGTCCAGTCAAGCAGAGGATGTATACGTACATGAGTGCCCGGAGCAAAATCAGTCTTATACTGGTTCCAAAACTCCGGCGGCTGGTCGCCTAAATCCCAGTCATTGTTTACATTTCTAGGTGAAAAATACCTTTCCTTGGATCTGCTGCCTTCTTCATCCGCCCTTACACCAACTATTACTCCTGTGTATGGCTCTGTGTTCTTATCCAGCTCGTATCTATCAGTGTCATGGTTGAACCTGTATCTCGGCCATTTGCCGTTCAATGTATTCTTAAGCGCTTCGGACTTAAGATTTTTACAGCACTGCATGCGAGTTACATTACCGTCCGGAAAAGTCAGCTTTTTTTCAATTGCTTCGCTATTCTCGCCATAAATCATGTCCAGCTGCCATTCCCTGGCCAGTCTATCCCTGTGCTCTATCATCTCGGGAATCTTGTAATGTGTGTCGACATGTATAAGCGGTATGGGCACATGCCCAAAGAATGCCTTTCTTGCCAGCCAAAGAAGCACTGTGCTGTCCTTGCCTATCGACCACAACATCCCAAGATTCTTGAATTCACTGTATGCCTCTCTCAATATGTGTATACTCTTGCTTTCCAATTTATCTAAATGATTCATTCTACACCTCCGGTATATCGATCGCCTATACCCATTTCACCCATCGATTTAGTCGGTTATTATCCGCAATGCATCTGTTCTTGAGTAATATTCTACCAATGAAATAGATATTCGTCAATATGAAATTCCGATTATTCATTTCATAAGCATCATATAAGCTTGTTTTCTATTCTATTTATCACATAAAACCCTTTTTCATTGAGTGTATTGCGCTTGTTGTATATGAGCCTTGTATCGTCAATTTGATTTACTATTCCTCCAGCTTCTTCCACTATGCAGTGCATTGCAGCCGTATCCCACTCTCTCGTCGGACCAAATCTGTAATAGACGTCGGCATCGCCTTTGGCGATGAGGCATCCTTTAAGAGAGCTTCCAGCCTCCTTTACATCCCCTATTTTATCTCTGTTTTGCTCGATGAGCCTGTCTACAGCTTCGCTCCTATGAGATCTGCTAACTAGAATGGTTAAATTCGAAGTCCTTTTGCTTGTTGAAATTGTTTGATCCACGCATTTTTTTCTGTGAAAAGCCCCCATGCCCTGCTTGGCAAAGAACAGCTCGTCGGTTACAGGGATATATACCACCCCGATTTTGGGATGTCCGTCTTTGACTAGTGCTATGTTTACTGTGAATTCTCCGTTTTTGTTTATGAATTCCTTGGTGCCGTCAAGCGGATCAACAAGCCAGCAGTATTCACTTTCAAGCCTCGATAGGTCGTCTTGCATTTCTTCTGACAATACCGCATGGTCTGGAAATTCCTTTTTCAAACCCTCCACAATAATTCTGTTTGCAGCTTTGTCCGCGTCAGTCAGCGGGGATTTGTCCTCCTTAAGCGAAATTTCAAATTTCGAATCATATATTTCGAGGATTTTTTTCCCCGCTGACACCGCCAGTTCAATCGCCACCTCTACATCTCTATTCAAAAAATCACCGCCTCACTAATATTTGTTTGAGTCCATAGGGTCAACTTCTATATTTACTCTTTCTGCACCTTTAGCTATTTTCCATTCAACGCGTCCAGAGTTTATCCTGACTGTCATCGAAGCTTCATTTCCGCCTACATCCGCTCCCAGGGTAAGCTCTATGGCCTCAAATTTGCATTCCTTCATGCAAGCAGTACAGCCCCAGCACTCTTTTGGAAATTCTATAGATGCCTTCTTTCCTTTCATGCATATAAGGTTTCCCGGACATATATTCGAGCATTTTCCACATCCTATGCATTTTGAACTGTTAATTCTTATGCTCATATGCCTCATCCTTTCCAACTATGCCCCTAAATACAATTTTCACACGGCCTTCTTCAAGCAGGGAATTGACATGCTTGGTCCAATTGACATCGTCCTTATGCGGATAGTCCCCGTTTTCCTGATAGCCCTTCCACCTTGTCTCCTTGCGGGCCTTCAAGTGGTTTATGAGAACTTTAGCCACATATAGGCGGTCCCTGTTTTCAAAAATCTGCATCATTTCATACATGTCAAGCGCTTTTAACTTTTCATTTTCCAAAAGTATATCATCTATGCTTTTTTCGGCGACTTCCAGCTTTTCAGCCGTATATATATAATTTTGTGATATCCCTCCTGCGAATTTGTCCATTACGCTTTGCATGTTTTCCTCGGTTTTCTTTATGCTGTCTATATTCGATACAGGAGATACCTGTATATTATTCAATTTATCCAAAACCGCGCCTGAAAAACCCTCTTCCATTCCCAAATGGTCTAGAAATTCGATTTCACTTAAAATGGATTCTGCTGCAATCTCTCCTTCGGCAAAACATCCTGTAACATATTTCTTGGGGCTTCCTCCGGCAACATCTCCTATTGCATATAGCCTGCCCAGCGTAGTCTTCCTGCTGGTATCGACCCAGTATCCGCTGGCTGTATGCCCCCCTACGATATATGGTTCCGTTGCGCAGATTTCAACATTGCTCTTAGATGGAAACATACCTGTTTCAAACCACTTCAGCACTTGAGACGGTGCCATGTTCAAATATGCCTTAAACAAATCTGTTTCCTGCTCACCACTTATTCCTTTTGTTTCAAGAAAACATGATCTTCCTTTCATGTTTTCCATGGCAGTCGCATAAAGCCTCATAGGCGTTGTAGCTTTTCCGTAGTCCTTTACATAGTACTTGCCATCTGAATTTATTTGCTTTACATTCAGCCCTTGAGCTATAGTTCCAGTAGGAGCTATTGTATCCTTACACCTTAGTGCTATAAACCTCATTTCGAAAGTAGTCATTTCCGCACCGGCCCTTATTCCCATGGCGTAGCCCGCGCCGGTATTGAAGGGACTGTACCACATCTTGTGTCTTGAATGACCAGGATTGTTAGGCTTGTATATTCCAGACGCCCCACCAGTTGCACATATTGTGACCCTGCTTTGTATAAATACAACTTCTCCCGTTTCCAGTGAAATGCCGTATGCCCCGGCCACCTCTCCATCTCTGACAATGAAGTCGATTATATTGACTCTGTTCATGACTTCAATATTTTTGAATTCGCCGACCTTGTCAGCCAGCAATGGCTTTATGTTTTCGCCGTTTATCTTTACGCTTCTTTTGCCTCTCATCACATAATTTCCATTTTCATCTCGTAAGACAGGCAACCCATAGCCGACAATTTTATCAGTCACGCCGTTTAGCCTCTTGGCAATGGTATATACAAGGTCATCCCGCACTACATTTTCAGAATCATTCTTTACATACTCCAAAAAAGTATCCGCCGACTCTCCCTCTCCAATAAATGCATTCAGTGCATTGACGCCAGCGGCAAGGCAGCCGCTTCTTCTGATGTTTGCCTTGTCAGCGACTATAATCTTTAAGGATGATTTTTCTGCAAGCGATATGGCGCTGAAGCATCCAGCCGCACCGCCTCCGATAATCAAAACATCTGTCGAGACAACTCGGGATTTAAGTTTCATTGTATCTCTCCTCAATAAATGCAATTATCATGTCAATACATTCTTCTACTGGACTGCTCGCTGTATTTACTGTCACTTCAGGCTTTTTGGGTATTTCATACGGAGATGATATCCCTGTGAATTCGCTTATTTCTCCCGCTAGTGCCTTCTTGTAAAGCCCCTTGGGGTCTCTGTTCATGCAGGTTTTAATGTCACAATCAACATATACCTCCACAAATCCTTCTCCAATAAGATTTCGTACTGCAGTTCTGTCATTTTTGAAGGGCGATACAAATGTCGCAATTGTAATGATACCCGCATCAACAAATAGTTTGGCAACTTCTCCGATTCTTCTTATGTTCTCTGTTCTGTCTCTTTCCGAAAAAACCAAGTCACTGTTTAGTCCGTGCCTGACATTGTCCCCGTCGAGCAGATATGTTGCCCTGCCAGCTTTATGAAATCGGTGTTCAAGTGCAGCTCCTACTGTGGATTTGCCTGATCCCGAAAGGCCCGTCAGCCATATCAAAATCCCCTTTTGCCCAAGGCTTTTTTCCCTCTGCTCTTTATCTACTTTCATTTCATGCCAGACAATATTTTTAGTCTTCTTCATAAAATCCCAACCTTCTATTTTTTCAAAAATTCACTTTCAAAACCAAAGTCAAAATACAGTTTATCCTTGTCAATCCTGTCCAGTTTAGAATATTCATAAACAAGCTCGTCTATCAGGGCTCTATTGCCGCTTATGAATTCCTCGAATTCATATCCCGATACCGAAAAACTTTTGAACAGGCTTTTTAAAAAGGCTGAAATATTTCTGGCTGGGATAACTCCATAGCTCTCTGCAAGTCGGGATTCTCCCGCCACAACCTTTCCATTAAAATACACGGTGTATGCTGGAACAGATCCCTTTTCTCCCTTCAAAGCCCTTCCCGCAAACCCTATGCCGCCTATATGGTGCCATCCGCATGAATTCTTGCAGCCCGAAACAAATATCCTCGGCAGTTTAACTCCTGTCCCTTCATCAATACTTTCAAGGGTCTCTTTCAAATCTTCAATAAGGCCATTGGTGTTGCAAAGGCCTATCCTACAGTTTGCAGCCCCAGTACATGCGACAGAATTTTCAACAACATATTCTCGTGTAAACGGCCTTATTATTTCTAAAAGCCCCTCTACGTCATTTCCTCTCACATTCCTTATGCATATTCCCTGAGTACCAGTCAATCTAAAGTCAATTTCATAGTCCAGATTTTCTGCATATCTTATTATGTTGTCCAAATCGTCAGCCATGATATCTCCATTGACGGGATGTACAAACAGCGAATAGCTTCCCCTGTTTTTCTGCTCCTCTACCCTTTTATCTTTCCCTCCATATATATGAGGGCTTTCAGACAGCTCCATATCCGGCTTAATATTTATTCTGAGGTCATACTTCTCCTTAACAGCATCCAAATAGCTGTTAAACAATTTAATGAATTCCTCATCACCAAGTCTATACCTTATAAACCTTATTCTTGCCTTATTTCTATTGATTCTGTCCCCCTCTGCATCAAACAAGTCCATCATGGCCTTGACATAGTATAATATTTCTTGTTCGCTTATGAATTCGCTCAGCTTTATGGACACAGACGGGGAACCTCCAAGGCCTCCTGCTCCATAAACTTCAAATCCTCTTTTTCCATCCACCAATTTAGCAACAAATCCCAAATCCGAAACCGTGGCTCTTGCAGTGTCGGTTTTCGAATTCGAGAACGCAATTTTATATTTTCTTGGAAGCGTACATATATTGTCCAGACCAAGAAGATGCTCTGTCACGGATTCAGAATGCTGTGTAACATCAAATACTTCATTTCTATCGACTCCTGAAAGCGGAGAACACGAAACATTCCTTACCGAATTTCCTCCCGCACCCTTGTTTATTAGATCCACCTTAAGCATTTCGTCAAAAATTTCTGGTGTATCCTCTATGTTCAACTTATGAAACTGCACATCCTGGCGAGTGGTCAAATGTATTTTCCCGTAAGAAAATTTCTTCGATATCTCACTTATTTTCTTCAGCTGCATTACGCTTACAATACCTGATAGTATTCTTGGCCTGATCATAAACGTACCCGCCTCTCTTTGTGCATATACTCCCATAGACGAGGCATATGGCTTGAATTCATCAAATGAAATCTTACCTTCCGACATCTTATTATAATTTTCCCTGTATCCTCTTTGATCTTTTCTTATTTTATCTGTTAGCTTAAACACGCTTATCCCTCCATTTCGTAAAACATATATAGCATCACGCCAACCGACTTTTCCTATCGTTTTAGTCGGTTATTGGTAAGACAATCTCTAAAGCTGTTGTTGAGTATTATCTTACCAACAGAATCACTCATAGTCAATAGTGTATTTTTTCATTTATCCAGTAGTTATTTCATATTCGAGATTATATTGTTTTTAATAAAGTAATCTAATAACGCTTTCATTGAGCAGCTCTGGGTAATATATACAATATGATTGGCAAATTCTAAAAAACGAAGGGAATGAGTATGGATGGGAAAACCTAATTTTTCAGTATTGCAAAAAATCAAAAACAATAAAAAGACATACGGCATCACCCCTCGAATTCCAGGAGGCTTTGTAACACCTGAAATTCTTGTTCGATTTGCAGAAGTGGCAAAAAAATACCACGGGGTTTTGAAAATAACTTCAGGACAACGCATAACCATTCTTGGTATTAATCCTGAAGATGTTGACAAAGCATGGGCGGACATTGGCTTGGAACCCGGCGTTTTATCTCCATATTCGGTAAAAAATGTTGAAATGTGTCCAGCTTCCTTTTGCAAGCGTTCAAAACAAAATTCATTAAAATTAGCGCTAAAGCTTGAAAAGCGATTTTACGGAGCTCCTGCGCCAAATAGAACAAAAGTTGGCGTCTCCGGATGTTTAAATGCCTGTACCAGTGTAAATTCAAAGGATATAGGGATACTCTCCAATGAAAATGGATATATTGTCGTTGTAGGGGGAAGTGCCGGCTTTTATCCGAGATTACCAGATCGGATTGCTGATAATTTGACAGAAGATCAAGCTTTTTATATGGTTGAATCTATTTATGATTACTATTGTGATAATGCTGATACTGGCGAAAAATTGGGCTCATTTATTGACCGCATAGCTCTTCCCGAATTTAAAAAAAGCGTATTTGAAAAATATGAGGAGAAATTAAATTTACCAGCGTTTTAAAAGAGCTCATATCCTTTTATTATTAATTTTTATTATGGCTTTGTTTAAGAAAAATGTTGATATAATGGGAATTTTTATTAATCCTATCTTCAGGCAAAAAAATCACTCCCTTGATTCATAGTATATTACATTTGCCACCTGCTTTCCTATATTTACAGTTGTGCTCTATTCCCCCATTGTATTTTTTATATTTTTAATGTATCATTTAAGATAATATCTATTTTATCGAATCATTTATAGTGGAGGTGGGTTATGACTAAAAAGAGAAATCATCTTGCTGTTCCGCGCGACGTTTTCAGCACTACCGAGCTTTACAGGATGTATGTGCTTAAAGAGCTCACTTTAGGCAAATCCATATATGGAAAGCAGATATACGACACTGTCACAAGCCATTTTGAGGGCTACCCTTTTCCGGTTTCATACAGCACCATATACAACACGCTTCACAAGCTTGAAGAGGAAGGGCTTATTGAAAGCAGTTGGAAAGGCGGCACAGCATCTAAAAACAGGTCTACACGGCATTATAAGATAACAGATGAGGGAATAAGGTACTTCAAGCTTAAAATCGCAGATACACTTGATACTCTAAAGAAAAACAAGGGCCTTATAGACAGGTTCATGCAGCTTCTTTCATAGCAATTCATATTTCACTACCACGACTTTACTGTGAAGCTGTACGCTAGCATAGTATCTTATTAGATTTGAAATTAATATTTTTTCATTAAATATGGCACGAGGACAGGCACTATATAGTGCCTGTCCTCGTGCCATGAACAATTTTGCTCTGTAATAACATCAATACACTTGAAATTGGAGCTGGACTAAATATTTTGCTATTCCTCATCCCCCGTAAAATCAATACCTTTTTCCTGCATTTCTTCAAACTCCCATATAATGTCTACTGCTCTTTTTTTGTGTTCACTTTCAGCTGGGATTTCTCTTAGCATATGTATTATCTCAACAATCATATCGTCCCTTATTTCCAATCTTGTCCACCCTCTTCTTTGTAATGGGATATGTCGGCCTTTTCAACAACATTAAATCCATGATTCTCATCATACTCGACTATGCTCAGGCTTGCCGGATGTATGTAAGGCGGATCCCACAGCTGTTCTAGCTTAGTACCTTCAATGTGTGAAAGCAGAAGTTTTAGCACAACTCCATGGACAACTATTAGTATGTTCTCATCCTTTCCATAGTGCCTTTTTATTATGTTTTCAAGTTCCTCCGCTACCCTTTCTTTTACCTGGTCATAAGTCTCGCCACCAAACGGAGTGTATTTATGAGGGCTATTCCAGAAATTATGGAATTGAATAGGGTATTCCCTTTTAAGCTGCTCTTCATTCATACCCTCCCATAAACCAAAGTTCATCTCCTTAAGCCCATCTATATTTTCTATCTCTATGCCTCTATCCCCTATCAGTATTCCCGCTGTCCTATTTGCCCTTTTAATGGGGCTTGAATAGACCTTTTGTATTTTTAAATCTTTAAGCCTTTCTGAAAGCCAAAACGCCTGCCTCTTTCCCAGCGGTGTAAGTTCGGAGTCCTTGTGCCCTTGGAATCTTTTTTGGGTGTTCCACTCTGTCTGTCCATGCCTTGTTATATAAAGTCTTATCATTAGAAATATTTCCTTTCAGCATTTTATTTTTCTTATACTATAGATATTATCAAAACAACATATATTTTTAAACAGTATAATCTCCTATTAGATATTATGCACTATAAAAGATATTTCTGTAACCTTTTTCAATCCATTATTAAATTTAAATTTTATTTTTTGTTTGCTTCAAATTTAAACCCTTATATTCATTCACTTTTAGTATGATTTATTTTAAAATAAAAAACCAGTCCTTATTTTGTGAAAAATTTGTGTAAGAATATGCATAATTTGTATTTTTAAAATAATATATTTCATATTTCAAAACTATTTAGACTGTATAGATGATTTTGGCATTACTAAATATTCAGCATTTTCCGTTTTTTTATTCCACCTTATATAAATCCGTTTGTTAGTTAAAAAAATATCTATTTCGCATTCCTTTAATACTTTTTTATATAATATTAAATTTATTTTATTTTTAAATCCACTATGAACAAACCAATATTTCACATTTTATAAAGCCTGCATTCCGTGAACCATTATATTTCAACGGGGAAAACGTTTGTTAAAATATTAATTATGTGATTTTTCAGATAATTTTATGTTATTATATTAGTGAACTACGGAATACATAATCCATAATTTTTAAAATTTCCTAATATGCATTAAATTTATAAAGGGGGACTTTGTAATGAACAAACCTGTTTTATCTGCTCACTTTGAGTCAAGGAAAGCATCTGCAGTTCGTCTTGCTCAAATGAAATATGAAGAAAGAAAAGTAAAGCCGGAGGCTGTAATCAATGTCGGCATTGGAAACGTTTCTCTTCCTACAAATAAGGCAATGCAAAAGAGAATGTTTGCCTTAGATGCACCGGATAGTCCGTTTGCTAACGGAGTTATCAGATACACTACAACTGCCGGAACTGAGGAATGCCAAAATGCATTCAGAAACATCCTGGATAGCGAAGGCTTTGATACAAGCAAGCTTAAAATTCAGGTTACAGATGGTGGATCATCAGCAATGGAACTAATACTAATTGGCGTATGCGGTCCGGCTGGAGCAGATGAGAGCCCGCTGCTTATGATTGATCCTGCATATACAAATTATATTTCATTTGCTGAAAGAACTGGAAGGAAAACAGTTACTGTAAAGCGTAAACTTGAGGAAGATGGAAACTTCTCTCTTCCAGAGCTTGACAAAATTGAAGAAGTTATTAAAGCGAACAAGCCAGGAGCATTGCTAGTAATACCTTATGACAATCCAACTGGCCAGCTATATGACTATGACACTATGAAGGCGTTGGCTGAAATTTGTGTGAAGTACAACATGTGGATGATAAGTGACGAAGCATACCGTGAACTTTACTATAAAGAAGACCAGCCGCTTGTAAGTATCTGGGGAATAACTGATGAAGATGTTCCTGGAATTGAAGGCAGAAGAATTAGTATTGAGACTGCCTCAAAAGTATGGAATGCATGCGGTTTGAGAATTGGTGCGTTAATCACAGACAGCGATGAATTTAACAACCGTTCAATAGCTGAATATACAGCTAATCTTTGCGCAAACGCTATTGGCCAGTATATATTTGGTGCATTGGCTCATGAAAGCAAGGAAGATATCCTTGGATGGTGCAAAGATATCAAAGAATATTACAAGGATCAAATAGTAAAGGTTTACAATGGATTAAAAGAGCAGGAGCCTAAACTTATTGTTTCAAATCCAGCTGCATCTCTTTATACAGTTATAGATGTTAGAAATGTTGTAAAACCTGGTTTTAGCGCAATGGACTTTGTACTGTACTGTGCCGGTGAAGGTTCAGCTGATATTGATGGCGTTGAAACAACTCTACTAGTAGCGCCTATGACAGGATTCTACGATATTAAGGAAGGCGAAGAAAACCCAGGCCAAACACAATTCAGAATTTCTTTTGTTGAAACACCTGAAAAGATGGCGCAGATTCCTGAGCTGTTCGTAAAACTGCTTAGAAAATATGAAGAACAAAGATAATAGACAGTATTCTTAGAATGCAGTCTGGTCGAAATAAAACTTAATTATAAAATTTGGTAACAAATTATGTTGCAGCACCTGCCTTGCTTTGTAAATTAAAGCGAAACAGGTGCTGTAATCGTTTCTAGGCCTTGCAGTGCTTGCGGTGCTAGAATAAGTTTTCTTGCTATCAATAATAAGAACTTCATTGCACATATGCCAATGAAGACTTTGCGTTCCTACTCTAGCGCAGGTTATAGTCTGCTAAGCTTTACAAGGCTCCTGCTTCTTGTCTTTCATTTACATTTGAATCATTTCGAATATGTCTGCCTTAAATAGTAAAATATTATCTATAGGGTGATTCATTAATGTATTAGTGCTCCTAATCCATTCACAGCCTCTATAATGACTATTGTATCGATGTAGGCAGGAACTATATTCCCAATACGTAAAATTGCTTTAAAATGGATTTTAATGCGGTTTGAAGCCAATAGAAGCGTACTGTTTGAGCGCAGCGAGTTTCAAATGGTTCTTGGCGATATGTGGAATGAGATTCATGCAGCCTCAAAGCGCAAGACGCGCAGAAGGTTCTTACCTCACATGCTCGTTATATAATAATGCCCTATGTTAATTTCGCACAAAATAAAAAAGACCCTTTCGGGTCTTCTTTATTTTGCATATTCTATAGCTCTGCTTTCTCTTATTACGTTCACCTTTATCTGACCTGGATACTCCAGTTCGTTTTCTATTCTAGAAGTTACTTCTTTAGCCATCAAGTATATCTCTTCATCTGCAACAAATTCCGGCTTAACTATTATTCTTACTTCTCTTCCAGCCTGTATAGCAAATGACTTTTCAACTCCGTCAAATGAATTGCATATCTCTTCAAGCTTTTCAAGCCTCTTTATATAAGATTCAAGAGTCTCTCTTCTTGCTCCCGGTCTTGCCGCTGAAACCGCGTCTGCAGCTGTGACAAGTATAGCTTCAAGGGTCTCAGGTTCATAGTCCCCGTGGTGAGTACTCATGTTGTGTATAACTTCTTTTGATTCCTTGTACTTTCTCAAAAGTTCCATTCCTATTTCAACATGGGTTCCCTCAACTTCATGGTCTACAGCCTTTCCTATGTCATGAAGAAGTCCTGCTCTTTTGGCCATTTTAACGTCTGCTCCTATTTCAGAAGCCATTATTCCTGCCAAATGAGATACCTCTATGGCATGTTTTAATACATTCTGGCCGTAGCTTGTTCTGTACTTAAGCCTTCCTAGAAGTTTTACAAGTTCTGGATGCAGGCCGTGGACTCCTGTTTCAAATGTCGCCCTCTCGCCCTCTTCCTTTATGGTCTCTTCAACTTCCTTCTTAGCCTTTTCAATCATCTCTTCAATTCTTGCAGGGTGTATCCTTCCATCCGCTATAAGCTTTTCAAGGGCTATTCTTGCGACTTCTCTTCTTATAGGGTCAAATCCTGAAAGTATTACCGCCTCTGGAGTATCATCTATGATAAGATCTATACCTGTAAGAGTCTCGAGGGTTCTTATATTTCTTCCCTCTCTTCCTATTATTCTTCCCTTCATTTCATCGTTAGGCAGATTTACGACTGTTACAGTTGTCTCAGCAACATGATCTGCAGCACATCTTTGTATTGCCTGTGTTATTATTTCTTTAGACTTTTTGTCAGCCTCATCCTTTGCCTTGTTTTCTATGTCCTTTATCATTATGGACATTTCATGCCTTGTCTTCTTCTCCGCGTCTGAAAGTATTATCTCCTTTGCCTGCTCAGATGTAAGGCTTGATATGCTTTCAAGCTTTTCAATCTGCTGAGCCTTTATACCTTCAATTTCCGCATCTTTATTTTGGATCTCCTTGAGTTTAAGCTTTAGGTTTTCCTCTCTCTTTTCAAGGTTGTCCATTTTCTTATCAAGAGTCTCTTCCTTTTGTATTACCCTTCTTTCAAATCTTTGAAGCTCATTTCTTCTTTCTTTTACTTCTCTCTCATTTTCAGCTCTTGTCCTGTGTATTTCCTCTTTTGCCTCTAAAAGCTTTTCCTTTTTAATTGTAACCGCTTCCTGCTCTGAATCCTTAATCATCTTCTTTGCCAATTCTTCAGCAGAACCGATTTTCTTTTCAGCAATACTTTTTCTTATTATATATCCTGCAAATCCACCTACTCCACTGCCAGCTAAAACTATTGCTACTACATTTAAAAAGTTAATGGTGTTCACCTCCCGTATTGATTCGTTTTCTCCAATTTTCAATATCAAATATACTATTTTCACATGAAGCACATGCTACAGATATTGTATAATTTTTTTATTAAAGTGTCAAGTTATACAAAAAATGGAAATCGGCAGTACCGATAGTATACCAGTTCTGCCTCCACTAATTCCAATATTATTTTTCTTCAGGTTTTACACTTTTTTCATTTTTTTCAATTCCAGCCGCATTTTCCTCTGCATACTCGCCAAGACCAAAATGCTCCCTGATTTTTTCTTCTATCTCATCCGATATTTTACTGTTCTCCGCCAGAAAACCCTTTGCGTTTTCTCTTCCCTGTCCAAGCCTTACATCATTGTAGCTGTACCATGCTCCCGACTTTTTCACTATGTTAAGGTCGGCACCTATGTCTAGTATTTCTCCGAGCTTGGATATACCTTCTCCGTACATTATGTCAAATTCGCACATTCTGAAAGGAGGTGCCACTTTGTTCTTCGCAACCTTGACTCTTGTTCTGCTTCCAAGTATAGCGTCAGACTGTTTTATTATGTCCACTTTTCTAACGTCAAGTCTTAAAGACGAGTAGAATTTAAGAGCCCTTCCTCCAGTTGTAGTCTCAGGGTTTCCAAACATTATTCCAACCTTTTCTCTAAGCTGGTTTATGAATATAGTTGCACAGTTGGATTTTTTTATAGCTCCTGTAAGCTTTCTAAGAGCCTGAGACATAAGTCTGGCCTGAAGTCCAACATGAGAATCTCCCATGTCCCCTTCTATTTCCGCCCTGGGAACAAGTGCTGCAACAGAGTCTACAACAATTACATCTACAGCTCCACTTCTAACAAGCGCCTCTGTTATTTCAAGAGCCTGCTCACCAGTGTCCGGCTGTGATATCACAAGGTTTTCAATGTTGACTCCAAGCTTTTTAGCATAAATAGGGTCAAGCGCGTGCTCTGCATCTATGAAAGCTGCTATTCCACCTTTTTTTTGGGCTTCTGCTATTACGTGAAGAGCCACTGTAGTCTTACCTGAAGATTCCGGTCCATATATCTCAATTATTCTTCCCTTTGGCACTCCTCCTATTCCCACTGCAATATCAAGTCCTAATGAACCCGTGGAAATAGCCTCCACGTTCATTTTCATATCTTCTCCGAGTTTCATTATAGAACCTTTTCCAAACTCTTTTTCTATCTGAGAAAGAGCGACGTCTAGTGCCTTTCTTTTTTCATCCATCAGGGTCACCTCTTTTTAAATTATGTGAGAACAAGTGTTCTAAATACATTATATATTATATGTCTCACTTAGTCAACGCTATAATATCGACAAAAAAATACCTTCGCCAGGAAGGTATTTTTATCAGTTCTGTGAAAACATCTCCTTGTTGAGTTTCACATAGTCGTATCCAGAGTATATTGTAAGCGCTACGGCAACCCAAAGCATTAGCTGGGCTCCAGGCACTCCAAGCAGAAGCATCATTATTGCTACTATCTGCGAGACGGTCTTTGACTTACCCCACTTGCTTGCAGCGATAACTATTCCAGATGAGCCCGCTATAGCCCTTAGTATGCTTATTGAAAACTCCCTCGCTATTATTATTACAACAGCCCATGAAGATATCACTTGAATCTCCACAAGCGTTATAAGGGCTGCAGACACCAAAAGCTTGTCTGCAAGAGGGTCCATGAACTTGCCAAAATTGCTTACAAGATTATATTTTCTTGCTATATGCCCATCCAAAAAGTCTGTAACTGATGCTAAAGTAAATATAGCAGCTGCTATATACATTGAATTCTTGATTCCCGATAGCATTACAGCCATGAACAGTGGAACCAGTATTATCCTGAATATCGTGAGCTTGTTTGGCAGATTCATCTTCATGCCAACTCACCAACCAAATCGTATTCGGCCGCTCCAGTTATATGAACAGATGTAAAGCTGCCAATATCCAGCTTTGAATTGGAGTTTACATATACCGCCCCGTCTATTTCAGGCGCATCCGCACATGTTCTACCCAGATATACCCCCTCTTCAACCTCTTCTTCAATAAGCACACTTACAGTCTCACCTATTTTGGCCATGTTCTTGTCCATTGATATTCCCTGCTGAAGTATCATTATCTCATCTCTTCTGGCTTCCTTTATTTCGTCTTCAATGTGTCCTTCAAGATTTGCAGCGGCAGTGCCTTCCTCTTTCGAGTATGAGAAAGCCCCAAGCCTGTCAAATTGGGCCATGTCTACAAATTTCTTAAGCTCATTGAAATCCTCCTGCGTTTCTCCAGGAAAGCCTACTATCAGCGTAGTCCTTATAGTGGCATCGGGCATGTAGGCCCTTATCATTTGGATCTTTTCAAGTATGTTCTGCTGCGTGGTCTTCCTGTTCATAAGCTTTAGCACCCTGTCGCTCGCATGCTGAATAGGCATGTCGAAATAGCTGCATATGTTTTCTCTAGATGCCATGACCTTGACAAGATTTTCATCTATCTCCTCAGGATATGTGTACATTATTCTTATCCATTCAAAATCCATGTCCGAAAGCTTTTCCAAAAGATAAGGCAGCTTCTTCTCTTCATACAGGTCAATCCCATATCTTGATGTGTCCTGGGCTATTAGTATTAGCTCCTTTACTCCCTCTTTCAGCAGCTCTTTCGCTTCATTGAGTATGTCCTCGACTTTTCTGCTCCTGTATCTTCCCCTGAGCTTTGGAATTATGCAATATGTGCATTTGTTGTCGCACCCCTCGGCTATCTTCAAATAGGCCATGTGCTTTGGAGTCATCTTTTTCTTTGGAAGATTCTCATCTATGTCCTTGTCTATGTGCTCAATCAAGGTAAGCCTTTCTTCTATCTCAAGACCCTTTATTATATTCACTATCATAGGAAAACTCGTAGTCCCCACTATAGCATCTATCTCAGGTATTTCCTTTTCGAGCTCACCGCTGTATCTTTGGGCTAGGCATCCTGCAACCACAAGATATTTAAGCCTTCCAGCCTCTTTAAATGAAGCCATTTCCAGTATAGTGTTTATTGACTCTTCCTTTGCAGAATCTATAAATCCGCAAGTATTTACTATTATAATGTCGGCTTCTTCAAAATTTTCAGTAAGTACGTATCCACTGCTTTCAAGTATGCCAGCCATGATCTCCGAGTCGTTAAGATTTTTAGAACATCCAAGCGACTCTATAGCAACCTTATTCATTACATGCTCCTTTCAAATGTTCAACATATTCCCCAATACATTCCATAAGTTCTTCCATGTCGTCGGAATCGACTTTACAGTCGTATTTATATTTTTCTATGGAATATTTGTAAAGCGGGTCATAGTACTCAATTATAAGTTCTTTTGCAACGGCATCATAGTCCTTCTCTTCTACGCATTGAGATAAAAGAGCTATTTTTTCCTTACTCAGCCTCTTTTTAAGATAACTTATGCACTCAAGAAGTTTTGTATCGTCTTTAAGGCTAAGGCTCACATACTGGTTAACCAGCCTCTCTATTCTCGTCTGCTCACTTGCCTCTACCAGAATGTGGGCAGAATCGTCGCTCACTATCATCTCGTATATGGACTGTGGAACTATTACGCTTCCAACCCTCTTGCTCTCACTCTCTACAAATATATGCTTGTCATTTGAATTGTACAGCTTGTCGAATATAAGGCTTTCAAACAGTTTTTGGCTTGGAGGGTCTTCCTCATAGCATATGTGCCCAAATACAGAGCCGCAGTTTTTCGCAAGCCCTTCGAGATCTAGCACTGAAAATCCCTTGTCCGAAAGCTCGTCCAGTATTTCAGTCTTGCCAACCCCGGTAAGTCCGTGAAGCACTATGAATCTGGAATCGCTTTTCAAATCAGCAAAATAGTCCATTACATAGTTTCTATACGCCTTGTATCCACCTTTAAGCTGCTTTGCCTTTATTCCCACAGAATTCATAAGATCCACAACTGAGCGGCTTCTCATGCCGCCTCTTGCGCAGTATACTACGATGTTTTCGTGCTGCATCGCTACATCGCAAAACTCCTTGTAAAAGTCTTTGAGTTTTGCCGATACAAACTCAAGACCTCTTTCTATGGCGTTTTCTTTCCCCTCATTTTTGTATAGAGTCCCCACTATTTTTCTTTCATAATCATCAAACAGCGGAATGCTGACTGCACCTATTATTCTATTGTCGATGTATTCCTCTGGAGACCTCACATCTATGAACACCGTATTTTTCAGTTTAAAAGCTTCCTCTATTTCCACAATATTGTTTTTCAAATCAATCACCTTCTGAATATATATTATCTACTTACTGAGCATGAATTCATCATGCAGAGAATTAACAGCCTTTTTGAGGTCGTCTTTTTTGACAAGACATGATATTGTCATATGGGAGTCTGACGTCTGGAGTATTTCCACATTGGCCTTGTTGAGCGCTGCGACAACTTTTGACATTACACCAGGTATTCCCGTCATCCTCTCTCCTATCACTGTGACCTTGCAGCACTCTTCCACTATTTCATATTTCATTTCGTGCTGTCCAAACACAGACCTTGTCTTTTGAACGTTTTCAGAATCTATCGTAAACACCTTCTGGCTTACAAAAAAATTTATCATGTCTATGCTCACGCCGCTTTCCCTCAGCTGGTCAAGCACTTTTGAAAACTGGAGCATATCGCTGTTTTGTGCTACAACCTGCGTTATTCCTTCCTTATATGCAACTGCCGTTATAAGGCTCTTTTTCTGGGAATTGTATGTGTCCTTCCCTCTGCTGTAGCATATGCTCGTACCCTCGCTTTCTTTCAGGGTGTTTTTTATCTTAAGCAATATATTGCTGCTTTTAGCTATTTCAACGGCCCTTGGATGTATGACCTTAGCGCCTTTTTCAGCCATTTGAAAAACCTCGTCGTAATTGATGTTTTGTATGGTCTTTGCATTTGGCTGGATTTTCGGGTCTGCAGTCATTATTCCGTCAACGTCGGTATATATTTCAACCGTGTCAACGCAAAGCGCGTCTCCCACTATTACGGCAGATGTATCGCTTCCGCCTCTTCCCAGCGTCGTTATCTCTCCCTCTCTCGATATTCCCTGAAAGCCTGTTATTATTACAACCCTGCCATTTTCCAGTTCGGTCAGTATCCTTTTGGGATTGACCTCTACCACATTTGCGCTTCCGTAGTTGTCATCTGTAATTATGCCCGCCTGACCTCCTGTGAGAAGTGTAGCTTCTATATCCATTTCCTTTAATACGTGTACAAGCACTGATCCCGATACTATCTCTCCACATGACATTAAAATGTCCATTTCCCTGGGGCTTACACCCGCCTTGCAGGCCTGCTTGCACATATCTATAAGAGAATCGGTCGCATAGGGATTTCCCCTTCTGCCCATTGCAGAGACTACTGTGACTACTGATTTCCCATTGTCCAAGTCTCTTTTTATTAGGTCTGCCACCTTTTTCATTTTTTCTATGTCTGCAAGAGAAGTTCCTCCGAATTTTTTAACCAATATGTCCATAGCAAGCTATTCCTCCACATTGTTTGTATTTGTAAAGTAAAACTCTATATCCTATTATAATTTACATGTTTTTTATTATCAACTCAAATAAAAAATAAGCACTGAAGTGCTTATTTTTTTATAAGAGCCTTTATTGATAGGTTTATTCTTCCCTGCTCGTCTATTTCCATAAGTTTAACATCTACAGCATCTCCGACCTTTAATACGTCTTCGACCTTTTCTATTCTCTCATGCGCTATGTTTGATATGTGCACAAGACCTTCTTTTCCCGGAAGTATTTCTATAAAGGCTCCAAATTTCATTAGCCTTGTAACCTTACCCTTGTATACTTCTCCGACTTCAGGCTCTTTTACTATGTTCTCGACCATGGCCTTTGCCTTGTTCCCCGATTCAAGGTCTTCAGCCGTTATGAATACCCTTCCGTCGTTTTCTATATCCATTTTAACCCCGGTCTCTTCTATTATCTTAGTTATTACCTTTCCTCCAGGTCCTATTACATCTCTTATCTTGTCTGTGTCTATTATCATTTGTATTATTCTAGGAGCATATGGCGAAAGGTCTTCTTTCGGAGCAGTTATTGTCTCCTGCATTTTTCCCATTATGAACATTCTTCCGTCTTTTGCCTGGTTCAATGCTTTTTTGATTATATCCCTGTCTATTCCGTGTATTTTCATGTCCATTTGTATTGCAGTTATACCGTCTTTAGTTCCTGCAACCTTAAAGTCCATATCTCCAAGGAAGTCTTCCATTCCCTGTATGTCTGAAAGAACTGCAACGCTGTCGTCTTCCTTTATAAGACCCATTGCTATTCCTGATACCATTTTCTTTAGAGGAACTCCGGCATCCATAAGTGAAAGCGTACTTCCGCAGACACTTGCCATCGATGAAGATCCGTTTGAGCTTAGTATTTCAGAAACAAGTCTTATTGCATAAGGGAATTCTTCTTTTGAAGGTATCATAGGTTCAAGCGCTTTTTCTGCAAGTGCTCCGTGTCCAATTTCTCTTCTTCCCGGTCCTCTTAGGAATCTCGCCTCTCCTGTA
The DNA here is from genome assembly GCF_900141635.1 of Peptoclostridium litorale DSM 5388. Lineage (GTDB taxonomy): Bacteria > Bacillota > Clostridia > Peptostreptococcales > Peptostreptococcaceae > Peptoclostridium > Peptoclostridium litorale. Next base: position 69,827 of record NZ_FSRH01000002.1, read on the forward strand.
GAGAATGGTGGGAAGTTGTAGTGGTGCATGTATCTTTTTTCTTCTTTTTCATCAAGTCCGTCAAGTATTTGAACGTCCCCAAGAGCTCCAAGAGTAGCTATTGTAAGAGCCTGAGTCTGCCCTCTGGTAAACAGCGCCGAGCCGTGAGTTCTTGGAAGAACAGCAATCTCGCTCCATATAGGTCTTATCTCTTCAAGCCCTCTGTTGTCAGGTCTTATGCCTTCCTTTGTGATCATCATTCTTACTTGCTTCTTTATTATCATGCCTACTGATTCTGAAACACCCTTTTTGATGCCTTCAAATTCTTCGCCATATTTTTCTTCGAAATGAGCAAGAACCTCTGCTTTTACCTTGTCAATGTTTTCTTGTCTTTCAAGCTTTTCAGGTGTCTTTATAGCCTGAAGCATTTTCTCTTCTGCAAACTCCCAAACCTGCTTTTCTATTTCTTCATCAACCTTGAAAAGAGTGTATTCCTGCTTTTCTTTTCCTTCTTTTTTTGCTATATCCTCTATGAAAGATACAATATTCTTTATCTCTTCATGAGCATACATTATAGCTTCAGTCATCACTTCTTCGCTTACTTCTTCTGCTGCAGCTTCAACCATCATTATGGCATCTTTAGTTCCCGATACAACAAGGTACATCTTGCTGTTTTCCCTCTGCTCACGATTTGGGTTAAGCACAAGCTCTCCATCGACAACTCCAACTGAAACAGAACCCGTAGGTCCCTGGAATGGTACAGAAGATATTGAAAGGGCTATTGAAGAACCTATCATTGCAACAATATCAGGATTGCAGTCCTGGTCCACAGATAGCACTTTTGTTATAACCTGTACATCATTTCTATATCCCTTTGGAAACAGCGGTCTTATAGGTCTGTCTATAAGTCTCGAAGTTAAAACAGCTCTTTCTGAAGGTCTTCCCTCTCTCTTTATGAATCCTCCAGGTATTTTACCCACTGCATAAGACTTCTCTTCATAGTCTACACTTAAAGGAAAAAAGTCTATTCCCTGTTTTGGCTCTTTTGAAGCACATACAGTTGCAAGAATGACTGTATCCCCATATCTTAGAATACAGCTTCCGTCAGCCAGCTCAGCCACCTTGCCGATTTCTACCGTAAGTGTTCTTCCTGCAAGATTCATTTCATAATTACTGTACATAAACTACCTCCTCTCGAAATAAAACAACATGCATTTGATATAATTAATATATCGATTTTATAGAAAAAGAGCAGGATTTACCCGCTCTCATAATTATTTTCTCAAGCCTAGTTTTTTGATTAGCTCCTGGTATCTTGTAAGATCTTTTTCTTTAAGGTATCTTAGTAGGTTTCTTCTCTTACCAACCATTTTTAGAAGACCTCTCTTTGAGTGGTGGTCTTTCTTGTGCTGCTTAAGGTGGTCGTTAAGTAGGTTTATTCTTGCTGTAAGTATAGCAACCTGTACCTCTGGTGAACCAGTGTCCTTTTCGTTAGTCTTGAAATTTTCAATTATTTGCTTTTTTTCCATGTTTTACTGCACCTCCATATTTTTTATCGCCTGCCCCCAAGTGCACGTCGGTGATTCGAACACTTAGCAACGGCTAATCACCAATTTTTATTGTATCATATTGCATATTGCAAGTAAACAAGTTTTTTATTTTTTCGACATCCTGCTTGAGCTGATTCTTAAGTCCCTCTATGGAACTGAATTTAACCTCGTCCCTGAGCCTGCTCAAAAAAATTATCTTGACGCTCTTACCGTATACGTCATTGCTATAGTCTATTACATGCGACTCAAGCGAAAGCCTGTCTCCGTTGACTGTTGGATTGAACCCTATATTCGTTGCCGCCTTGTATGTCTTGCCTTCTATTTCAACATTTGTATAGTAAACACCTGGTTTTGGAAGCAATATGTTTTCGTCTATCTCAAGGTTTAGTGTAGGAAAACCTATTGTCCTTCCAAACCTCTTGCCGTGAACTACCTTTCCACTGACATAATAAGGCCTTCCCAAAAGCTCGCTGGCGCCTTTCACATCACCTGTGCTTATTTTCTTTCTTATAAGCGAGCTGCTTATCTTCTCATTTTCCATTTCAACCGGATCAATTATATTTAGATTGAATCCATATTTTTCTGCCATATGTGAAAACTGATTTATATCGCCTTTTCTGTCTTTGCCGAATCTGAAATCATAGCCTACTACTACTTCCTTTGCATGAAGCTTTTTAATTAAGATTTCGCTTACAAATTCTTCAGGTTCAAGACTTGATATATATTCGTCAAAGGTAAGAGAGACAAACACCTTTATTCCCATGTCAGATACGACCTGGTGCTTATCTTTTCTCGTCATTATAAGCCTTATATTGTGTTTATTCAAAAATCCACAAGGATGGTTTTCAAAAGTCAAAAGAAGACTTTTATACCCCTTCTCTTTTTCTATATCTATTGCCTTTTCTATAAGCCTTTGATGTCCAAGATGAACACCGTCAAAATTTCCTATTGTCACGACGCTGTCTTCATTTAAGTTTATATCTTGAATATCATTGTAAATTTCCATCTAAACCATCTCCAGATTATGCAAGTAGTTTACAACATTTTAATGTGGTTCCATTTTCAATGCTTACTGCAGCAAGCCCGTAAAACTTTGAATCGCAATATACTCTTACAATCTCGCCTTCTGTCTGCAGCGCTTTCTTACTTATTATGCCTTTTGAATATATGATTGCTCCATTTACAAAAGACTTTAAGGCTCCCCTGTTTATTTCTACAGGTTGATATTCCATAAGAACGCTGTCCACTTCCATGACCATGGACTCTGAATTACCTTCCTCCACGGCTTTTTGAAGCTCCTCCAATGTAACGGTATTTTCAATATTAAAAGGCCCCGAAAACACTCTCAGCAGAAATGACATATACGCACCGCATCCAAGTTTTTCACCTATGTCACTGCATATGCTCCTTACATAGGTTCCCTTTGAACACTCCACGTCAAACATTACCCTGCTGCCTTCAATGCTTACTATATATATATCGTATATATGTATTTTCCTAGCCTTTATCTCGACATCCGAAACGCCTTTTCTGGCAAGCTCGTAAAGCTTTTTGCCGTTCACCTTGAGCGCCGAGTAGATCGGCGGAACCTGCATCTGCTCTCCTTCAAATGATTCGACTGCAGCTATTATATCCTCTTTTTTTATGCCTGACGGGTCGCCTTTCCCGGTTATCTGCCCAAACGAATCATACGTGTCCGTTTGGGTTCCGAGAGTAAGCTCCACCCTGTATTTTTTCCTGCTGCCAAGCAGAAATTCGGAAACCTTTGTTCCCTTGCCAAGGCATATTGGAAGCACTCCTGCGGCATTTGGATCAAGTGTTCCCGTATGCCCCACTTTCTTTTGGCCGAATATTCTTCTGACTCTGCTCACCACATCATGTGATGTCATGCCCGTAGGCTTTAATATATTAACTATTCCGTCCAAGATATCACCACTTTACTGGTAAAATGATTTTACAACTTCTTCTATAACTTTATTTTTTGCATTTTCAAGAGAATCGTGTATAGTACACCCAGCAGCCCTTATATGGCCTCCTCCTCCGAATTTGCGCGCAATTTCGTTAACATCTATTATTTCCTTCGACCGGAAGCTCACCTTTATCTCCCCGGGTGATTTTTCCTTGAACATTATGCCAACTTCTATGTTTTCAATATCCCTGGCATAGTTTATAAGTCCTTCAGTGTTGTTATTGTCTATGTTATTCCTTATGAGCATATTCTGAGTCACTTCTATATATGCTATTTTGCCCTCCACAATTTCAAGAGTCGCCAAAACATCGGCCAAAAGCTTTATCCTGTCAAGCGAATCGCTCTGGAACAGGCGTTTCACTATATACTGCTTATCTATGCCCTTTTGAAGAAGCTCATATGCCATTTTAAAACTTTCCGGATACACATTTGAATACATGAAATTGCCGGTGTCGGTTATAAGGCCTGTGTAAAGAGCCGTTCCTATATCCTTGCCTATTATGTCAATCTTTTGCTCATATTCCATTGTCTTTAGTATATAATATACTATCTCGCTTGTAGATGATGCTTTCTTGTCGACATAGTTTACATCTCCAAAGCAGTCATTGCTTATATGGTGGTCTATGTTTACAAACATGGACGCCCCTTTTTTTACGGTTTCACTACAGCACGGCCTGCTATAGTCTCCGCAGTCAAGTGCCACAAGCACATAAGGCCTTTCAGTGTCCACTTCATTTGATGACTTTATGTCTATACCTTCAACCACAAATTCGAGGTTTGAGGGTATTTTGTCATCAAGCACAAAATAAACTTCTTTGCCAAGCTTTTTAAGCGCTTTGCAAAGTCCCGCTGAAGATCCCAAGCTATCTCCGTCTGGTGAGCAATGGGAAGTGACATGAAAATTGTCACTTCCCAGCATTTTATCTATAAGATTATTCATCCGAGTCATCACTCTTCATTTTATCTATAAGCTTTGACATGTATATTCCTCTTTCTATGGAATCGTCAAGCTTGAATATTATCTCGGGAGTATATCTTAGCTTTATCTCTTTTCCGACTTCTTTTCTTATAAAGCCTCTTGCACTTTTAAGACCATCGAGTATATCATGTTTGTCACCTGCAAGCACGCTTACGTATGCATATGCATATTTGAGATCTTGAGTCACTTCAACCTCTGTGATGCTGACAAGAGAAGTTATCCTAGGGTCCTTTATGGCTCCCGATGCAATCATTGAGCTTATGACCTTCTTCATTTCCTCTCCTATCCTCTTGGTTCTCTTATAGCTCATACTCTCATGTCCCTTCTGTTATTTTCTTTTTCTTTCTACTTCTTTCATTGTGTACGCCTCTATGAAGTCTCCCTCTTTTATGTCATTGAAGTTTTCAATGCTCATACCGCATTCATAGCCTTTTGCAACTTCTTTCGCGTCGTCCTTGAATCTCTTAAGTGATGCAAGCTTTCCATCGTGTATAATTATGTTGTCTCTTACAAGTCTTATCTGGGCACTTCTCACCATCTTGCCTTCAGTGACATAACATCCTGCAATTGTTCCAACTCCTGAAACCTTGAAAGTGTTTCTAACCTCGGCTTTTCCAAGTTCTTCTTCCACAAATTCAGGCTCTAGCATTCCTGTCATTGCGTCTTTTACGTCTTCAATTGCATCGTATATTATTCTGTAAGTCCTAACGTCAACACTTTCTCTTTCAGCAAGAGATTTAGCTCCTGAAACCGGTCTTACGTTGAATCCTATTATTATGGCGTTTGAAGCTGATGCCAGCATTACATCCGATTCAGTTATAGCTCCAACTCCACCGTGTATTACCTTAACTGCAACTTCTTCATCGCTTAGTTTTTCAAAAGCCTGCTTTACAGCCTGAGCGGATCCTTGAACGTCCGCCTTTATTATGACGTTAAGCTCCTTAACCGCACCTTCTTGCATTTGCTGGAACAAATCATCAAGAGAAACCTTCTGGCTTGCCTTCATCTGAGCTGCTCTTATCTTGTCTTTTCTCTTTTCAGATACGCTTCTTGCTATCTTGTCGCTTCCAACTACTATGAACTGGTCTCCAGCCTGTGGAACATCTGAAAGCCCAAGTATCTCAACCGGAGTTGCAGGACCCGCCTTTTTAACATTTTTGCCCTTGTCGTCCAGCATAGCTCTGACCTTGCCGTATGTCGAACCTACAACTACAGGATCTCCAACCTTTAAAGTTCCGTTTTGAACTACAACTGTAGCAACAGGACCTCTTCCCTTGTCAAGCTCGCCTTCTATGACAATACCTGTAGCCTTTCTGTTAGGATTTGCCTTTAGCTCTTCCATTTCAGCGACAAGAAGTATCATTTCAAGAAGAGTGTCTATGTTCTCATTTTGCTTAGCCGAAACCGGAACGGATATTATGTCTCCTCCCCAGTCTTCAACTAAAAGCCCGTGCTCTGAAAGTTCCTGCTTGACTCTGTCAGGATTTGCAGCCGGCTTGTCTATCTTGTTTATCGCAACTATTATTGGCACCTGAGCAGCCTTGGCGTGGTTTATTGCCTCTACCGTCTGAGGCATTATTCCATCATCCGCCGCAACTATTAGTATTGCTATATCAGTAACCTGCGCTCCTCTTGCTCTCATTGACGTAAACGCCTCGTGTCCCGGAGTGTCAAGGAATGTGATTTTCTTTCCAGATATGTTGACTACAGATGCACCTATGTGCTGAGTTATTCCGCCTGCTTCTTTTTCTGTGACATTAGTGTTTCTTATAGAATCTAGAAGAGTCGTCTTTCCGTGGTCAACGTGTCCCATTACTGTTACTATAGGTGATCTATATACAAGGTCTTCTTCCTTGTCCTCTTCTATTTCCAAGCCTTCTATTTCTTCTTCTTCTTCAGCTTCAACCTCTATTTCACATCCACATTCAAATGCAATTTCATTTGCAGTGTCTATGTCCACTTCCTGGTTTATAGTCGCCATTATGCCCTTCTTTATAAGGCTTGTTATTATTTCCGCTGGCGTTTTTCCTAGAAGTTTTGCAAGCTCTGACACTGTAAGTATTCCAGCGAATTTTATAACTTCAAGGTCTGATTCATTTTCTTTACCAGCATTATTTTCACTGCTGCCTGATTTGCCTTCTCCGCCTAGAATTTCCATTATAAGCTCCGCCTCATCTGCTTCTATAGTGCTCATGTGGTTTGTAACATTAATGTCTAGCTCTTCCAGTTTTTCTATTAGTTCCTTGCTTGAAAGCCCTAGTTCCTGAGCTACTTTATATACTCTCGTCCTCGACAAAAGGAACACCCCCTAATAATTCTTTAATCTTTTTGGCAAAATCAACTTCCCTTATTGCTATTACCGTTCTGTTTTGTTTCCCTATTGCTCTGCTTAGTTCCTGTGAATTTGAAAATATTACAGACTCTATTCCATAACTGCTTGACTTGTCTGTGAATTTCTTTTTAGTGTTTTCCGATGCATCTCCCGCTATTATTACAAGATATACGTTGCCTTTTCTTATCTCATTCAGTACTGTGCTGTCTCCTGAAACCATGTTGCCACTCTTAGAAGCAAATCCTAACAGTGTAGCTAATTTATTTTCCATGCTTTTTTAAGTCCTCTCTGAGCTTTTCATATGTTTCATCTGAAATTTCAATACCAAACGCTCTTGAAAGAGCTTTTTTCTTTATCGCATCTTCAAGGCATTCAAGGCTGCATATGTACGCGCCTCTTCCATTAGCCTTGCCCGATGGGTCTAGAAATACTTCGCCCTCTTTTGTCTTTACAATTCTTACTAGAGTCTTTTTATCGCTTCTTTCCTGACAACTTACACATTTTCTCAAAGGTGTCTTTCTTTTTTTCAAAGCTACCACCCCCAAACAATCTATATTTCCTGTTCGCTGACAGTTTCGTCTATCTGCTCACTCACTGTCTCAACAGTTTCAACTGCCTCTTGCAGTTTTTCGCGCTCTTGGTCATCTACATTTTCAATTTGGCTTTCGCTTTTTATATCTATCTTCCAGTTTGTAAGCTTGGCGGCAAGCCTTGCATTTTGACCTTCTTTTCCTATCGCAAGTGAAAGCTGGTAATCTGGAACAACCACCTTCGCACTTTTTTCATTTTCATCGACATCAACCGATACAACTTTTGAAGGACTTAGTGAATTTGATATATACTCTCCCATGTCCTCATTGTATTTTATTATGTCAATCTTTTCGCCATCTAGTTCATCTACAATGTTTTTAACCCTTATTCCCTTTGGCCCAACACATGAGCCCACTGGATCGACGTTTTCGTCAAGCGATTCAACCGCTATTTTAGTTCTCGAACCTGCTTCCCTTGCCACAGAATTTATTCTGACTACGCCATCATATATTTCTGGTACTTCAAGTTCAAAGAGCCTTTTTACAAGTCCCGGATGGCTTCTGGAAAGGAATATCTGAGGTCCCTTTGTAGTCTTTTTAACTTCAAGTATATAAGCTTTTATCCTTTGCCCTATCTGATAGTCTTCCCCAGGTATTTGTTCTGCGATATTAAGCACGCCCTCCGTTTTTCCAAGAGCAACATATACAACTCCCTTAGTGACCCTTGCAACAACGCCTGTTATTATTTCACTTTCCCTGCTTGTGAACTCATTGAATATAACATCTCTTTCAGCTTCCTTTATTCTTTGAACTACAACCTGCTTTGCATTTTGAGCCGCTATCCTTCCAAAATCCTTTGGAGTAACCTCTTCCTCAACAATGTCGTCAACCTGCACATTAACTCCGTATTTATTCTGAGCTTCCTCTAAAGATACCTCAAGCACTCTGTCTTCAACCTGCTCAACTACCAATTTTTCAGCAAAAACTCTGACATCACCTGTCTCACGGTCTATCTTTATCTTTACATTCTGAGACGATCCAAAATTCTTCTTGTACGCAGATACAAGCGCCGCCTCTATAGTTTCTATAAGTATTTCCTTCGATACGCCTTTTTCCTTCTCTATCTGGTCCAGCGCATATATAAACTCCGCATTCATTTTTTATCCTCCTCGTTATCTAAAACTTTACAGCAAGTTTTATAAGAGCTATATTTTTTCTTTCTAGTTCAAGCTCCATTTCACCTTTTTTCACCTTGACTATGTCTCCGTCAAAAAGTCCTAAAAGTTCGCCTTCAAAATTCTTTTCTCCGTCCACAGCCTTGTACAGCCTGACTTCGACATCGCTTCCCTTAAATCTTTTAAAATCCTTGTCTTTCTTGAGTTTTCTGTCTATCCCCGGGGAAGATACTTCCAGAAAATAGTTTTCCTGTATCGGGTCAAGCTCGTCAAGCTTTTCACCTATGTATCCACTTACAAATTTGCAATCGTCAAGTGAAACTCCTTCAGGCTTGTCTATATATATTCTCAAGAATCGATTTTTGCCTTCTTTTACATATTCAACATCAACAAGTTCATATCCTTCTTTTTCTAAAAATGGTTCAATAAGTTCCTCAACTGTAGATTTTACATCCTTTGCCATATTATTACCTCCAAAGAATTTATAAAAGCAAAGAGTGGGTAATTTTTCCCCACTCTTCTCAAAAACATCTCTCGCTCTATTTTACACCAAAACTAGTATATCACATAATAAATCTATTTGCAAACCATTACAAAAGCGACAATTGATTCGTTTCAGGCATATCATAAAGGCATCCATTTTCCTTCAGCATCTCAAGCACGGTTTTTGAAAGCTTGGTCCTGCTCCTAAGATCCTCTATTGATAGGAATTCTCCCTTTTCCCTTTCGCTCACGACATTAAACGCGGCGTTCTCTCCAAGTCCCGGGAATGAGACAAGCGGAGGAAGAAGCTTTCCTGCAACTATTTTGAATTTCTTGGCATCCGAATTGTAAAGATCCACATTCATAACCTCTATTCCTCTTGAAAACATTTCATTTACAACCTCTATAAGGGTGTATATGTTCTTGTCCTTTGCCGTTGCGGTATTTCCCAGTGCGTCTATCTCTTTCATTTTTTCCAAAACGGCCCCTCTTCCCTTGGATATGAGGGTTATGTCAAAATCTTCCGCCTTTATTGTGAAGTACGTCGCATAAAACGCCCTCGGATAGTGCACCTTGAAATATGCTATCCTGAATGACATCATAACGTATGCAACCGCATGGGCCTTCGGGAACATGTACTTTATTTTGTTGCAAGAGTCTATGTACCACTGTGGCACATTATTTTCTTCCATTTCATCCTTGTCTTCTTCCCTTAGCCCTTTTCCCTTTCTTACGTTTTCCATTATCTTGAATGAATGCTTTGGCTGGACTCCCTTTTGTATTAGGTAGTTCATTATGTCGTCCCTTGTGCAGATTACTTCCTTAAGCTCCGCCGTTCCCGCCCTTACAAGCTCCTGAGCATTGTTGAGCCAGACGTCCGTTCCGTGTGAAAGTCCCGATATCCTGACAAGTTCTGCAAATGTATTAGGCTTTGTATCGACGAGCATCTGCCTTACGAATTTTGTTCCAAACTCAGGAACTGCAAATGTGGCCACCGGAGAATCAACATCTTCCTTTTCAACCCCTATCTCATGGGTGCTGCTGAATATTCCCATTGTCTCCGCATCGTCAAGAGCTATATGCGTGGCGTCTATTCCCGTAAACTCCTCAAGCATCTTTATTATTGTTGGGGTATCGTGGCCAAGTATGTCGAGTTTTAGGAGCCTTCCGCTTATGGAGTGGTAGTCAAAATGCGTCGTTATTACTCCGGAAGATGAATCGTTTGCCGGATACTGTATAGGGCAAAAATCAAAAATTTCCTTGTAATCAGGAACGACCATTATTCCTCCGGGGTGCTGCCCTGAAGTCCTCTTTATACCCGTGCATCCGCCTGAAAGCCTTTCTATTTCAACTGAAGGGCATATAATGCCCTTTTCCTCGATATATTTTTTGACAAACCCATACGCGGTCTTGTCAGCTATGGTGCCTATTGTGCCCGCCTTGTATACGTAGCCCTTTCCAAACAGCACCTCAGTATACTTGTGGGCCGTGGCCTGGTATTCCCCCGCAAAGTTAAGGTCTATGTCCGGCTCCTTGTCCCCTTCAAACCCCAGGAATACCTCAAATGGGATATCGTGGCCGTCCTTTATATATTCCACACCGCATTTTGGACATATCTTATCCGGAAGGTCCGCTCCCGATCCTATGCTTCCGTCCGTGGAAAACTCCGACGTCTTGCAGTTAGCGCATATATAATGTGGCGGCAGAGGGTTTACTTCAGTTATTGAGCTCATTGTTGCCGCAAACGACGAACCAACAGATCCCCTTGATCCAACAAGATAGCCATCGTCTACGGACTTTTTAACAAGTCTTTGGGCGATTATATACATTACCGCATATCCGTTACTTATAATCGAGTTGAGTTCCCTATCAAGCCTTTTTTGGACTATTTCCGGCATGGGATCCCCATATATTGAATTTGCCTTTTCATAGCACATCCTTCTGAGCTCCTCGTCTGAGCCTTCTATTATGGGGGGGAATGTCTCCTTTGGAACAGGCCTTATGTCTTCAATCATTTCTGCTATCTTGTTTGGGTTTTCTATTACAACCTCATTGGCAGTCTCGCTACCTAGATACGAAAAGTCCTCAAGCATCTCATCTGTGGTCTTGAAGTAAAGAGGTATGTCTTCGTCCGCATCCGAAAATCCCTGGCTGCATTTCAATATCTTCCTGTACACCCCGTCATGAGGATCTACAAAATGCACGTCTCCAGTTGCCACAACAGGCCTTTTGAGCTTTCTTCCTAGCTCTATTATCCTCTTGTTTATATCCTTCAGCTCATCATATCCGCTCACTATCCCCTTGTCTATCATGAACTTGTTGTTGCCAAGAGGCATCACTTCAAAATAGTCATAATAAAGTGCTATTTTTTCAAGCTCATCCTCATTGACATTCTTAATCACAGCCTGGTAAAGCTCTCCAGCTTCACACGCGCTTCCTATTACAAGCCCCTCCCTATATTCCGTAAGCAGGCTCTTTGGTATTCTCGGCCTCTTGTAGAAATAGTCTATATGAGCTTTTGATACAATCTTATACAGGTTCTTAAGGCCCGTATAGTTTTTTGCCAGTATCATTATGTGGAATGTATTCAGCTTAGTGTGGTCATTTTGCTTGAAATGGGTATTTATGTCACTCAGTTTCTCTATGCCTTCATTTTTGAATCTTTCAAGAAAGTTGATAAATATGTCAGCAGTGGCCTGCGCATCGTCCACAGCCCTGTGGTGGTTTTTAAGAGATACTCCAAGCGCCTTTGCCACAACATTGAGCTTATATCTTTTAAGCTCAGGCAGAAGCACCTTTGCCACGGCTATTGTGTCTATAGAGCTGTTTTCAAATTTAATGCCAAGCCTTTTGCAGCTCTCCCTTACAAAGCCCATGTCAAATTCGGCATTGTGCGCCACGAGCACGCTATCTTTTATAAATTCCATGAACTGCGGCATTATATCCTTTATTTCAGGTTCATTATCGATCATAGCATTGTTTATGCCCGTAAGCTCCTGTATTTTAAGAGGTATGCTCATTTTAGGATTGACTAAGCAGCTGAACCTGTCCACTATTTCAAAATCTCTGATCTTCACGGCGCCTATTTCTATTATTGTGTTATTTGCACTTGAAAGTCCCGTGGTCTCAAGGTCAAATACTACAAATTCCTGAGAAAGCGGCAGGTCATTTGGCCTGTCTATTATTGGTATATTGTCGTTTACAAGATATCCTTCCATTCCATATATGACTTTTATGCCATATTTTTCGGCGGCACTCATTGCATCAGGGTATGCCTGGACTATTCCATGATCTGTTATGGCTACAGCGCTATGGCCCCAACTTGCAGCCCTTTGCACTATATCCTTTGCAGATGCAACCGCGTCCATGGCCGACATATTGGTATGTGCATGAAGTTCCACCCTCTTTTGCTGAGCCTCGTCCATTCTCAAAACGGGTTTTGATTTTTTTATGTCGAAGACATTTATTACGACTTCCCTGCTGTAGCTGTCATACATGGATTCTCCCTGCACCTTTAAAAAAGCGCCCTTGCTTAGGACCTCATTTACTTCCTCTTGCTTTTTTTCATTTGCAAATATTTTGCAGCAAATAGAGCTTGTGTAATCGGTAATGGAAAATATGTAAAGAACTTTTCCATTTCTAAGCTCTCTGCTGTCCATATCAAAGACCTTGCCCTCTATTGATATCTTGCCGCTTTCCACTCCAACATCCACCATTTTAACAGATTCATACTTTACAGTCTTCCTGTAAGAGCTTCCCTGTTTGAAAGGCTCTGATTTTGGCGATTTTGAAGGCTTTGCCTCCTTGGGCTCGCTTGGCTTTGCCCTTTCCTCGGACAAAGCCGCTTCGATAGCCCTGCTTTTTACCATGTTTGCAGCTTCTATTTCCTTTTCCTTGAGATAACTTTTATAATTTCCAGAAAAAGTATCGCCCATCGATATGAAGTCAACTTCCACAAGAACTCCAAGTTCCTGCGCTATAGTGCTCTTAATTCCGTATTCAAGTTTTTTGTTTTTTATCATATTTATCAAAAAATCGCACGGCATTTCTATTGTCAGATTGTCATCTTCTAATCTCCAACTCATGTCTTTGACAAAATTCTTAATCGAAGGCATTGACAGTTCAATATATTTTATTATGTGTTTCCAGTAGCTCTTTATAAGCCCATTTTTGTCATCCACATCCAGATCCGTATATTTCATTTTGATTTTTACGTCTTTAAAATGGCAAAGGGCAATTTTAATTGCCCTTTCAAGTTTTAATATGAAATCAACATCCATTATACGCTTTGAATCCAAATGGATATTAACCACTTTATTTTCCCTGTAGTAAACTATCTTTTTGACATATAGATTTTCCATATGCTCTTTTTTGAATCCATCCGCTATTTTAATTTTGTTTAGATAAGCAGCTAAACTCTGCATGGCTCCACTCCCCACTAAGCTTTATACTCCTCAAGTTCTTTCATTAGTTCGTCAACAAGATGCTCATCCTTGACCTTCCTGACTATTTCTCCTTTTTTGAATATGAGCCCCTCGCCGCAGCCTCCTGCAATTCCAAGATCGGCCTCCCTGGCTTCCCCTGGACCGTTTACGGCACATCCCATTATTGCGATGGTTATATCCTTTTTTATGTTTTGCACCCTTTTTTCAACCTGGTCCACTATTTTTTCAATTCCTATTTTGGTTCTTGCACATGTAGGGCAGGATATGACCTTTACCTCTTCTTTTAAAAGCCCTATGGAACTGAGTATTTTTCTTGCCACAAATATCTCCTTGCACGGATCTCCTGTAAGAGAGACCCTTATTGTGTCGCCTATGCCTCTGAGAAGCAAATATCCTATTCCTATTGAAGATTTTATTGTTCCGCTTTTTATGCTTCCTGCCTCTGTTATTCCCACATGAAGAGGGTATTTCGTCATTTGGGATATCTTCTCGTATGCCTCTATACATGTGTTTATGTCGCTCGACTTAAGCGAGAGGACTATGTTTGAAAACCCCCTTTTTTCAAAATGGTCCACATGTCGCATGCAGCTTTCAACAAGCGCATCAGCAGTAGGCTTTTTGTATTTCATCAGTATGTCTTTTTCGAGTGATCCTCCGTTTACACCTATTCTTATCTTTACGTTCTTCTTTTTTGCAGCTTCTATTATCTCGTCAACCTTTTCCATGCTTCCTATATTGCCTGGATTTATCCTAACTCCGTCCGCGCCATTTTCTATGGCCATTACGGCAAGTTTATGGTCAAAATGTATGTCTGCTATAAGAGGAATTTCTATTGAATCCTTTATTTGCGGTATCGCTAGAGCGCTTTCTGCATCGGGAACCGCAACCCTAACTATTTCACATCCCGCATACTGAAGCCTTTTTATCTGCTCCACGGTATCCTTTATGTTCTTGGTGTCTGTATTCGTCATAGACTGCACTACCACTGGGTTTTGACCGCCTATGTTCACGTCCCCGCAGCTCACTACACTTGTATTTTCAATCAACTATATCACCTCTATTTGTCTTTTAAAAGCTGTATTACATCCTTGTATGTTATGAATATCATAAATGCAATTAATATTGCAAAGCCTATGAAATGTATGAACCCTTCCTTTTCTTGATCCAGCTTTTTGCCCCTTATAAGCTCAACTATTAAAAACAGTATCCTACTTCCATCCAGTGCTGGTATTGGCAGAAGGTTTAAAAGGCCTAGATTTATGCTTATTACGGCTGCAAGTGAAAGCACGTTGAGCAAACCTATCTTGGCAGCTTCTCCAACTACATTTATTATTCCAACCGGCCCAACAACTTCAGAAGATGCTGCTTTTCCTCCAATAAGGCTTACCAAAAAACCTATCATCTGCGAAAGTATCCACAGCGTCCTTTGTACACTATATTTAAGAGAATAAAAAATATTTTTTTCATTGCCCGGAACTATTCCTATCATTCCCCTGCCGTCTTCCTCTTCAGGGACAACCACCTTTTGAAGCAGATTTCCATCTCTTTCAATTGATATTTCAAGCTCCTCGCCTGCAGAAGGCCCTATGCGCGACGTGATGTCGCTCCACTCGCTGATTTTTTCCCCCTCTATTTCTACTATCTTGTCACCTTGCATTATGCCTGCCTGCTGCGCCGGATACCCTTCCATAGCCTCCTTCACTGTAGTTGAAGGCGTACCTGTACTCATGAAAATTACTGCAAAAATTATTACCGCAAGAATAAAATTCATGATAGGTCCTGCAGCGATTATAGAGATTCTTTTGAATATACTCTTGTTTCCAAAACTTCTTTCATCGTCGGACTCTTCATTTTCGCCAAGCATTTTTACATATCCCCCGATTGGAAGAATCCTTATGGAATAAAGCGTCTCTTTTCCCTGTATGGATGCAATCTTTGGCCCCATACCTATGGCAAATTCATGAACCTTCACTCCAGATGCCTTTGCTATTATGAAGTGACCAAATTCGTGAAACAGCACTATGACACCAAATACCAAAAGAGCTACAATTATAGTCATATATACACCTTCCTAAATATTAATTTTTATAATGGAATTCCTGCCAGTTCATTATGGATATAGTCCCTAACCCACCTGTCAGCCTCAAGTATGTCCTCCACGCCTGGATTAGACACCGGATTATGGCAGTCCATGGCCATTTGCACATATTTGGGTATGTCATAAAAACCGATCCTTCCATTTAAATACTCCTCCACCAAGACCTCGTTTGCACCATTTAATACAGCGGGATGCGTACCTCCAGACCTTAGGCTGTCATACGCAAGCTCAAGGCATGGGAATGTGTCCTTATCAGGCTTTTCAAATGTAAGCGAAGATATCTTGGTAAAATCAAGGCTCTCAAAATTACTTTTAAGCCGTTGCGGGTATGAAAACGCATACTGTATTGGAATCCTCATGTCCGGATTTCCCATTTGGGCTATTATGCTGCTGTCTTCAAATTCAACCATTGAGTGTATTATGCTCTGTGGATGAACAACCACGTCGATTTTTTCCATATCAACATCAAATAGCCATTTTGCCTCTATGACTTCAAGCCCCTTGTTCATTAGCGTGGCAGAGTCTATTGATATCTTTTGCCCCATGCTCCAGTTTGGATGCTTAAGCGCTGCTTCCTTTTTGACATGGACTAAATCTTCCCTATTTCTTCCTCTGAACGGCCCGCCCGAAGCTGTGAGTATAAGCCTTTTTATACTTTTCATATCCTCTCCATTAAGGCATTGGAATATAGCCGAATGCTCGCTGTCCACGGGTATTATGCTGCTGCCCTTTTCTTTTGCAAGCTTGTTTATTACATTTCCGGCTGTAACCATGGTTTCCTTGTTTGAAAGCGCGATGTCCTTTCCTTTGTTGATGGCTTCTATTGTTGGTATAAGTCCCGCTATTCCTACTACTGCTGTAAGTACGACCTGTGCAGATTCTATTGCCGCAACAGCATTTAGCCCTTTTTGCCCTGAGGCTATGTCTACTCCCTTTATGCCTCTTTGATTCACTATCTTTTGGAGTTGCGATGCACTTTTTTCATCCCCAATTGAAACCAGTTCCGGTCTAAACTCCTCAATTTGGTCTGCCAGCATGTCAATGCTTTTGTTTGCCGAAAGAGCCACGACTTTAAACTTTTCTCTGTTATATCTGACTACGTCTAGTGCCTGTTTTCCTATTGAACCCGTTGATCCCAATATTGAAATGTTTTTCATATGATATGATCCTTTCTGTATAAATTAATCCATATATTTATAATATCACAAGCGGATTATTTGTCATATAACCTAATTATACCTACAGCCTTGTTCACAAAATTACATTTTTTGAATTGTGGCCCAATTTTGGTTTCAATATATTATAAAACATAAAAAATGACTCCACAACAATATATGGAATCATTTTTTATGTATCCAAAACAGCTTCTTATAAATTATAGATCTACCATGTAAAGCTCTATGTCTATCTCATAAATATACTTATGTAGTAGTATACAAGAGGCGCTGAAAAAATTATGCTGTCAAAGCGATCCAACATTCCTCCATGGCCTGGAATCACGTTCCCATAATCCTTTATTCCTATATATCTTTTTATGGACGATGCAAAGAGGTCTCCCATTTGAGATACTATACTTCCCGTAAATCCAATCACTGCCATATGAATCAACGACATTTCAAATATAAATCCAAATACCATGCAAGACAGCACACTTCCGGCTATCCCCCCAACACTTCCCTCTATGGTTTTTTTAGGGCTCACACTTGGTATTAGCTTATGTTTCCCAAAAAAGCATCCCGCAAAATAGGCACATGTGTCTGTCGCCCATGCGGTTATGAATATTATCCATACCATATGGCTCGCAAATTCACTTCTTGCCATTCCAATGTGAAGCAGCGCATATGATATATATATTATTCCAAATATGGTCACAAGCATATCCATAAACTGTCTTTTCCCAAGCACAACCATACTCGCAAATATAAAAAAGAGCATGAAGGCAATCATTCCAACATAGCTCCACGAGGTACCAAACTGAACCGCCATGTAAAAAACCAATGTTGCAATATATCCAACGGATTTAATGGGTCTTAGCTTTGCATGCTTGAATGCCTCATATAATTCATATATTGCAAGTAGTGATATTATAAGTATGCTTGTGTTTAAAAAAAATCCCCCTTTTATAACTATAAAAAATAAAAGAGGCAAAAGCAGTATAGAAGACACTATTCTTTTTAACATAAAATCTCTCCTATTTTAGACCCCCGAATCTTCTTTCTCTGTTTTGATAATCCAATACAGCTTCATAGAGGCTCTCCTCTTTGAAGTCCGGCCAGAAAACATCAGTAAAATAAAATTCGGTATAGGCACTTTCCCAAAGTAGAAAGTTACTAAGTCTTTTTTCTCCGCCAGTTCTTATAAGGAGATCTGGATCTGGAATTTCATTTGTTGTAAGATATCGACCCAGAAAAAATTCGTCTATATCTGACTTTTTTATTTTCCCACTCTCATAGTCTCCTAAAATCCGAACTAATGCATCCTTAATATCATTCCTGCTTCCATAGCTGAGTGCAAGTGAAAGAACAAGCTCCTCATTGTCTTTTGTCTGTTCCATCGACTTGACAAGCTCCTTTCTTGCAAACTCTGGAAGTTTTGTAATATCCCCTAGTGCATTAAGCCTTATACCTTTTGAGTGAAGCCTTGAAGTCTCTTTTTTAAGATACTCCACAAGCAGTTTCATAAGTATTGTTACTTCTGTCTTCGGCCTTTTCCAGTTTTCAGTGGAAAAAGCATATACAGTCAAGTATTTTGTACCTATGTTTTTACATGCATTTATGGCGTTTTCTATCGCCTCGACTCCAGCTCTGTGCCCAAAGCTTCTCTCTTTCATCTGCTTTTTTGCCCATCTTCCATTGCCGTCCATTATTATTGCAATGTGCTCTGGAATTCGCGCCTTTGATATTTCTGATAAAGAGCTGCTCATATTTATCTATCCTTCTCTAAATATATTTTACAGCCGCCACTTAATCGCTTAGCAGCTACCGTATCTGCATATAGATAAAACTTATAAAAGCCACTGTATATCAATGGCTTTTTATAAGTTTTATACAATATACCAAATCCTCGTTAAATAGGACTTGCAAAGAAAGTCACTATCAAATCTATTTTGAGTGTATCTTTTGGGGATATTTTGATCACTCTAGGAACACTCAATATTTCCTTATCCTTATTTCCTTGAATAAATATTACATTTATATCGACATTTGAGTTTTCAGCCAAAATAGCTTTTTTAGCGGCATTAAGCTCCATTCCCAGTATCTGATCGCCTAAGCTCACCAGATTAAACCTCCATTATTTCCTTTTCTTTTTTAGACACAAGTTGATCAACTGTCTTTACATTTTCATCTGTGATCTTTTGAACTTCATCTTGTGCTTTTTTAGCTTCATCTTCAGCTATCTCACCGTTTTTTTCTAATTTCTTTATTGCCTCGTTTGCATTTCTTCTTTCATTTCTAAGCGCAACCTTAGCATTTTCTCCAGTCTTGCCCACAAGCTTAACTAGCTCTTTTCTTCTTTCTTCTGTAAGCTGTGGTATAACTATCCTTATTATTTTGCCGTCGTTCGACGGATTAAGTCCAAGGTCAGAAGTTGCTATGGCCTTTTCTATATCTCTAAGTGCACTTAAATCCCATGGCTGAACTACTATAGCTCTTGGCTCCGGACTTGAAACTCCAGCCATCTGCTTTAGAGGAGTGGGTGTTCCATAGTAATCAACAACCACTTTATCCAGCATTTTAGGGTTTGCTCTTCCAGCTCTTATTACTCCAAGTTCTTCTTTTAAAACTGAAAGAGTCTTTTCCATTTTTTCCTTTAACTGCTT
Organism: Peptoclostridium litorale DSM 5388; assembly: GCF_900141635.1. GTDB lineage: Bacteria > Bacillota > Clostridia > Peptostreptococcales > Peptostreptococcaceae > Peptoclostridium > Peptoclostridium litorale. The sequence continues at coordinate 89,187 of NZ_FSRH01000002.1, forward strand.
GTGTACATCTAAGCTCATACTATTCCTCCTCTACATATGTTCCTATATCTTTTCCAAGCACCACATCAATTATATTGTCCGCATTGTCAAGGCCAAACACCCTTATAGGAATCTTGTTGTCCATACAAAGTGAAGTAGCCGTCGAATCCATAACCTTAAGTCCTTTTTGAAGAACATCGATATATGAAAGTTTCTTGAACATCTTGGCATCCTTGTTTACCATAGGATCGCTGTCATAAACCCCGTCAACCTTCTTTGCAAGCAATATCACATCAGCCTCTATCTCAGCAGATCTAAGTGCTGCAGTAGTGTCAGTTGAGAAATAAGGGTTGCCAGTGCCAGCTGCAAATATTACGGTTCTTCCCTTTTCAAGATGTCTCATTGCTCTTCTTCTTATATAAGGCTCTGCAATTTGTCTCATTTCAATAGCCGTTTGAACTCTTGTAGAAACTTCAATGTTTTCAAGCGCATCTTGGAGTGCCAATGAGTTTATAACAGTTGCAAGCATTCCCATATAATCTGCTGTAGTCCTGTCCATTCCTTCACTGGTTCTTCCTCTCCAGAAATTTCCACCGCCTACAACTACTGCAACTTCAACATCCATTTCGTGAAGCTTTTTTACGGCCTGTGCTATATTTGAAACAGTATCGTTGTCTATTCCAAATCCATTACTTCCGGCTAAAGCCTCTCCACTTAACTTTAACAATACCCTTTTATATATTGGTTTAACCAATTAAAGTCCTCCTAACTACGCTGTGTACATATTTATATTGTCTTTTAAAAAGGAGAACACATATGTGTTCTCCTTTTTAAATTATTCGTTTAATTGCTTATCTACCTATTTGCTTTGCAACTTCTTCAGCAAAGTTTTCTTCTTTCTTTTCTATTCCTTCTCCAACTGAGAATCTAACCTTGTCTGTAACCTTTATAGCTTTGCCTATCTTCTTAGCTTCAGCATCTATATATTTTGCAACTGTAAGGTCTCCGTCTTTAACAAATGCCTGGTCTAGAAGACAAACTTCCTTAAGCTGCTTTTGTAGTCTTCCTACAACCATTTTTTCAACTATTGCAGCTGGCTTTCCTTCATTAAGCGCCTGCTGCATAAGTATTTGCTTTTCATGCTCAACGTATTCTGGATCAACGTCGTCGCTTGATATATATTTTGGATTCATTGCCGCTATTTGCATAGCAACGTCTCTACCCATATCCATAACTTCATCTGCAGAAGCTTCAGTTTCAAGCTTAACTAGAACACCTATTTTTCCAGCTCCGTGTATGTATCCTACAGCTTTGCATCCTTCTTCTTCGAATCTTTCAAATCTTCTTATGTTCATGTTCTCGCCTATAGTAGCTATCTTAGCGTTTAAAACTTCTTGAACTGTCTCTTCTTGTCCAAGGTATTTTTCAGCTAGAAGCTCTTCTACAGTTGAAACGTTCGAGTTAAGAACTATGTCTGCAATGTCCTTTACAAATCCTTTGAACTCGTCGTTTTTAGCAACAAAGTCAGTCTCCGAGTTAACCTCTACCACTGCTGCCTTGCTTCCATCTTCCGATATGCTTATTTCTACTAGTCCTTCAGCAGCAACTCTTCCTGATTTCTTAGCCGCTTTTGCAAGTCCCTTTTCTCTTAAAAGGTCTACTGCTTTTTCCATATCTCCATCTACTTCAGTAAGCGCTTTTTTGCAGTCCATCATTCCTGCGCCTGTTTTTTCTCTAATTTCTTTTACCATTGACGCTGTAATTGCCATAGTATCGCCTCCATATATAGTATTAAAGGTAAGGGAAGAATATCCCTTACCCTATTTTATCGGTTACTGATTATTTTTCTTCTTCAGCAGCAACTTCTTCTGGAACTTCCTGCTTAGCTTCTATTATTGCATTTGCCATTGTAGATGTTATAAGCTTTACAGCTCTTATAGCATCGTCGTTTCCTGGTATAGGATAATCCATTTCGTCTGGATCGCAGTTTGTATCAACTATTCCTACAACTGGAATTCCAAGTTTTTGAGCTTCTTTTATAGCTATTTTCTCTTTTCTTGGATCTATTACAAATATAGCTCCTGGAAGTTCAGGCATATCTTTTATACCGTTAAGGTATTTTTCTAGCTTTTCTTTTTCGTGTCTAAGCTTTATTACTTCTTTCTTTGGTAGAAGCGCGAATGTTCCATCTTCTTCCATTTTTTCAAGAGTTCTAAGTCTTGCTATTCTGTTCTTGATAGTCTTGTAGTTTGTAAGCATTCCACCTAGCCATCTTTCGTTTACATAGTACATTTCAGCTCTTTCAGCTTCTTGCTTTATAGCTTCTTGAGCCTGCTTCTTAGTTCCTACGAAAAGTACTGGCTTTCCTTCTTCAGCAACTGACTTTACAAACTTGTAAGCCTCTTCAACCTTTTTAACTGTTTTTTGAAGATCTATTATGTAGATCCCATTTCTTTCTGTGAAGATGAACTTTGACATTTTAGGATTCCATCTTCTTGTTTGGTGTCCAAAGTGTACACCTGCTTCAAGTAATTGTTTCATGTTAATAACTGCCATTTCATTACCTCCTATGGTTTTTTCCTCCGCTTTGCTCATTTCCTTGAAAGGCCTTATGCGGCACCTTCTCAAGAATTACAAAACGTGTGTATTATTTTCACCTTTGTTAGTATAGCATATCAAAAGTCTTTTTACAATATTTTTGCAAAAACAAAAACCATGTTATGCGGTACATGGTTTTTATGATACACAACTATATATTTTTCAAAGCTACTTCATTGTTTTCCAAAACAATTCTACAAGGCTCAGTTTCATTTCTAATATATTTTACGCTATTTCCCATTGTGATTTTAACACCGGGATAAACCGTATTCCTAACATTAATGAACCCATTGCTTAAATGTGCAATTTGATTTTGAAGATTTTTTATCTCTAAATCAAGTATCTTAAGCTTTTCGACAAGCCCGTTGTATGTGTTTACACTTTTTTGTATAAGCTTTTTCTTTTCCGGATCCATATTAGATGAGTTTGCCGCCTTTTTAAACGCCTGAATACTGTCTCCAAGGCTTTTGATGTTCTTAATTACGAACTCCCTTTCGTCGTAATATGCCTGCAGTTTTATTCGCATGTTGTCATCTATGCCTACATTGATATCTGTCTTGGTCCCCATTACAGATCCCAAAAATCCCGTGTCTATATTTTTTCTGACAAATGTGGTTCCGCCCACTATCATGCTCTTTTTGCCCATTAGATTCAGACTTCCCTGACAGTGGATATTGCTGTGTATTATGAAATCAGTAGTGATGTCGCCTTCCGACTTTATGTCCTTGGAATTTTCGATATATCTGCAGACAATGCCCTTTTCGGCAAATATGTCAGCTTTGTCGTTTCCCTGTATTCCACCCTCTACCACTATAGTTCCCTTTGCCTTGACCGTAGCTCCTTCTATGACTCCATATACATGCACATTCCCCTCAGCTTGCAGCAAAAATCCAGTCTTTACGTCGCCTCTTATCTCCACATCTCCATTGAACCTTATATTTCCGGTAGCTGTGTCAATATCCCCATTTATATTCATGACATTATTTACACTTATTCTGCCTTCTGAAAACTCTACCTTTCCATCGGCTTCACTTATTACTTTCAGCCCATCTTCGCTAATTCTTACATTCTTGCCATATTTGAACTCAATATTCTTGCCTGAATTTGATTTTATGGCCGCTCCATATACATCAATTCCATCCTGCCCCTCTGTAGGAAGAGTCTTTTCTGCCAGTATCTGTTCTTTCTTGACATTGTTTATATTTCCAAGTTCTTTGAAATCCATCCTGCCTTTTTCATCTATTTTAGGCTTTCTATCCGGATTTATATCAAAATGCAGCTTTGCATGAGAATTTTCTCCGTCTGACTTTGACTTACCCTGGGCTATTTTAACCTCAACATTTAAAATTTCATCATCTGCAATTCTTTTTATTTGCTCAATGTCTATTCCATAATTTATTTTATTTTCTTCCAACACTTTCAATAAATTTTCTTCTTTTATCTTTTCCTGAGACTCTCCATCAATATCTTCATCTGCGCAAATTCTAATATACGCTTGCAGCCTGTCTTTTGATACTAAGAGTTCAATTGTATAATTGCCTGCTTTTGATTTTATAGTAAAAAAATCTTTCAACTTTTCAACCTCCCCCTGTCTTTTAGAGATGGTTTCTTATCTTGATTATTGACTTGCTATGGATTTGAGATATCCTCGACTCCGAAACATCCAATACCACGGCTATTTCCTTGTATGTAAGCTCTTTATTGTAATATAGATCTATTACAATCTGCTCTTTTTGATTCAGTTTTTCAATTCCTTTTTTTAGTCTGTCTATTGTATCTTTTTTTACAAGAGCCTCTTCTGGCGTATGATTTTTTTCATCTTTTATTTGGACCTTTACAGTGTCGTTTATCTCATCTTCCAAAGATACTATATTGAAAGTACCTATTTCTGAGATCATCTTATTTATTTCATCAGGTGTTTTTTGCAATCTCTCGCCAAGCTCTTCTACACTTGGCGAACGTCCTAATTCCAATTCCATTTTCGAATAAGTTTCTTTAAACAATTTGGATTTTTGTCTTATTGAACGAGGAATCCAATCCAAAGCCCTTATCTGATCGATTATAGATCCTCTTATCCTTATAGACGAGTACGTTTCAAACTTAATCTCTTTTGTATGATCATACTTTTCTATGGCATCAATTAGACCTATTACGCCGTAACTCACAAGATCTTCATATTCTATGTTGCTTGCATAGTAATTATACAGCCTTCCAGCAATTATTTTTACAAGTTCAACATAGTTGAGTATTATTTCCTCTTTTGCCCTTTTTTTTTCTTTTTCATTTTTACCACTTTTATACTTTTCCCAAAGCATATATTCATAAGCCATAAAAAAACCCCAATTAGTTTATTTTATTAATATCTCCGAAACTTATCTCATTAAATGAATTTTCGAATTTTTCATCGTTTTGTAACTTTATCGAGTCAGTTAAAATACTCTTTATTTCATCATCGTCTTCCAATTTGAAATCTACACTGCTGCCTAGCTCTTGTTTAACTTCATCTTCTTCCAGCGGTTTTTTTGAAATTTCATCTACAATTTTCAAAGCCAAAAATATTACAATATTAAAAGCACATGCTAGTACAAAATATTTTTTCACAAAAACCACAAACCTAATATCTTTATTTCCTAGCATTGAAATAACAAGATAAATAAGAATCAAAAAATAGTTTACTAATCCTATAGCAATAAATTTTTTACTCATTTGATACACCCTTTTATGAGCTATATAAATTTTATACCTTTTCCTATCGACTTGATTTTCAAATCCCCATTTGAGCAATTGAATTCAATTGTTCTCCCATAATTTCCAAGCACATCTTCCGATATTATTGGGATTCTAAGTTCATTTAATTTTTTCTTCACAGCGTCTACATTTCTCTTTCCAATATTGAGAGTTGATCCCCTCGAAGAAATATTAAACATCTGAGCTCCTCCTGCTATCTTTGCAGTAAGCCTTGTCCTCATTGCACCCATTTTCATTATATTTGCAAGCATTTCATCAAGTGCCGTATCTGCAAATTTAGCCTTGTTCGAATTATTCCTTATTTCCTTGCTTGAAGGAAGCATTATGTGGGCCATGCCCGCTATTTTTTTACTTCTATCATACAGGACTATTCCCACACATGATCCGAGTCCAAGCGTTATTAATAAATCTTCCCCACACGCAGTTTTATAATCAGCCATTCCAACCTTTATATAATCACCCATGTCTTCACACTCCTAGATTTTTAAATAGGAGTGTAAACGACTCAATATCTGGCATGAAAAATAATTTTCCAACTATCTCATTCAATCCTTCTAATATCTTATTTTCTATAAGTATTATCTTGTCACTTACTTCACTGTATTCAATAGCTGGTACGCTCAGTATGGATGCTGCCATATCAACACTTACCGATGGGACCGACATTTGTATGTTCAGATTTGAGAGCTTTGATATGGAATTTATATATGCGCTTGAGAGTATATTTCCGATTTCCTGAAGCGCCGAAAGTTCCATCTCTGTATAAAATTCCGATGTGCTCTTGCTTCCAAATAAAAATTCCATAAGATGGTCTGTAGACTCTTTGTCAAATACAAGCATTATATTCCCTGATATGTCTCCCCAAAAGCTTACATACACCCCGACTATCAGTTTTTCTGCGGCTTCTACAGCCTCTACGATTTTTTCCGTTTCAATAATCTCTATGACAGGTACTTCCATGTCAACCTTTTTGTTTATAAGTGTCGAAAGCGCCGTCAATGCATTTCCTGCACCAATATTTCCAATTTCCTTAAGTATGTCCATATAATAATTATTAATCTTAAAAGTCATATAAATGCCTCGAAGGGCTTTCAACTCCTTTTTATGCTCAATTTGTGACTCCGAGTATTTTGTTTACTTCTACGAGTATTATAACCCTGTTTTCATCTTTTGCTATTCCCTTTACAAATCCGCTGTCGAAATTTTCACTTACAACGTTTGTATCTATGTCTTCATTTAATATATCCTTAACTTCAGACGCCGAGTCAACTATAAATCCAACCATTATATCTTCAAGTCTGTTTATTATAATTCTCCTGTCATTAGAATCTTCTGGCTTGTCAATATTAAATCTTTCTCTAAGATCTATTACCGGAACAATCTCTCCCCTGAGATTTATAACTCCCTTTATATACTTTTCGGTCTTTGGAACCCTTGTAATGGGCATTATCTTCTCTATAGTCTCAACGTTTTCAATTCCTATACCATAAAATTCATTGTGCAGCTTAAATATTACATACTTGTTCGTAACATTCTTCAACTATACCACACCCTTTTCAGTTATTAAAATAGTGAATTAGTATCAATTATAAGCGCGACACTTCCATTTCCGAGTATTGTAGCGCCCGCCACGAAATTAATCCCCTTTAGGTATTTCCCTAATGATTTTATTACTATTTCCTGCTGTCCCAGAAGTTCATCAACTACTATTCCAAGGTCCTTGTCACCTTTTTTAACCACTATTACATTTATATCTCTTGAATCCATATTTCTTTCCTCTACATCCAAAACTTGCCCCAAATCCACAAGTGGAAGCGTCTTTCCTCTATAAAGGACTATATCCCTTCCCTCAACCACTCTGATTTGCTCTCTTTCAATATTTGTAATCTCTTTTATATTATTAAGCGGTATGGCATATTTTTCCTCTCCCACTATTACAAGTAGTGCCTGTATTATCGCAAGTGTAAGCGGAAGCCTTATTATAAACTTGCTGCCCACATTTTTTTCTGTCTCTATTTCAACTACTCCGCCAAGGGACTCTATTTTTGTCTTTACAACATCAAGCCCCACGCCTCTTCCAGAGACATCTGATATCTTGTCTGCTGTGCTAAATCCTGGCATGAATATAAGATTTGCAATTTCTTTTTCATCCATGAGATCTGCTTTTTCCGCAGGTATAAGCGCCTTCTTGAGCGCCTTGTTTTTTATCTTCTCCGTATCAAGCCCTGAACCGTCATCTACAACCTCTATGACAACATTGTTTCCATCAGGATATGCAAGCAGTTTTACAGTTCCCATTTCGCTCTTATTAAGACCCGCTCTTATTTCCGGAGTCTCTATTCCATGGTCTATAGAGTTTCTAAGAAGGTGTATAAGAGGATCTCCGATTTCATCTATGACTGTTCTGTCGACCTCTGTTTCCTCTCCCGACATAACAAGGTGGACTTCCTTGTTTAAGTTTTTCGAAAGGTCTCTTATCATTCTTGGGAATCTGTTGAACACTCTTTCTATAGGTACCATTCGCACCTTCATAACTGCATCGTGTAGATTTGTGGTTATAGTCTCCAAATATTCTACAGCATCATTTACATTTTGATTTTTCGATCCCATTTCTATGTCTTCCAGTCGCGTTTTCACTATTATAAGCTCACTTACAAGGTTCATAAGATTGTCAAGTCTGTTTATGTCGACCCTTACAGTTTTACCTACTTTCCCTTTCCTCTGGGATGACTGTTCTTCCGCTTCTGCCTTCTTGTCGTCAGTTACTTTTTTAACTTCTTTTTTCACATGTTCTACTTTTATCTCTTCATGCTTTTGTACTTCTTTTTTTACATTGCTCACCAAAATATCCACATCTTTAATTTCTTCATCAATATCTTTACTTTCTATATCCTCTATGAGTGTTCCCTTTACAGGTTCACTTGATTTCGCATCTTCACCTGAACTGTACTCTTTTATATGTACCTCTCTTATTTCAGATATACTCAAAATCTTCTCTTTTATTTCATTTGCATCCAAACTAGTTATAGTAACAACTTCAAATTCAAGCTCAAAATTTTCATCTTCTATGTCCTCAGTAGGAGGATTCGAGTATATTATCTCTCCATTTTCCTCGATTGCTTTAAATACCAAAAAAGCTCTTGCAGCTTTGAGCATACATTTTTCATCTAACGCAATATGTATGTCGTAACTCTTCAAATTATTTTCCTTTGCCGCCATTATAACACTATCTATATATACCTTGTCTCCACCTTCTATTTTCACATCTTCTTTCTGCTGGCTCACAGGTGTTTGGATCTCCCCTGTATTTTTAAGTCTTTCTATTAAATCATCTACATCTTGCGCCCCCTCATTTCCAGAAGCCTCAATATTCTTAATAAATGAATCCAGCTTGTCAAGTACCTCGAACAATGTGTCTATTATATTGGTGTTAATATCCATTTTCCCGCTTCTTATTTCATCTAATACGTTCTCCATATTATGAGTAAGCTCCGCAAGCTTCTCAAAACCCATAGTGGCTGACATACCCTTTAATGTGTGTGCAATCCTAAATATCTCGTTCACAATTTCTTTGTTTGAAGGATTATTTTCAAGTTCAAGCAAATTTGAATTTAGATTTTCCATATGTTCTTTTGATTCATCTAAAAAAATATCAATATACTGGTCTAATTCAAACAAATTCTACACCCCCACTAGCTTATTGATTTCATTTGCTATTTGATTTACATGCAAAACTTTATCTACAGCACCCAAATTTATTGCTGATTTTGGCATCCCAAATACTACACAGCTTTCCTCGTCTTCTGCTATTGAAAATACCTTCAAAGACTTTGACTGTTTAAGAATATCCATACCCTTGGCTCCATCATGACCCATTCCAGTCATTATTACAGGAATTATTTTCTTGCATTTGATACCAGTTAATGAATAAAACATTGCATCCACAGATGGCTTATGCCCTGATACGTTTGGTCCGTCATCAAGTACTATTTTTATATTCATTCCATCTTTTTCAAATTTGATATGCCTGTCTCCTGGCGCTATATATGCAACTCCATTTTCCAAGACATCTCCATGTTCAGCCTCTTTAACCTTTACCCTGGATATGTTGTTAATTCTTTCAGCCAAAGATTTTGTAAATCCTGCAGGCATATGTTGCACCACTACTATAGATGCATTTATATCTTCCTCTATGTTGGGAATTACATTTTGAAGCGCCTTTGGACCCCCTGTAGACGTTCCTATTGCAACTATATTTTCAACTTTACCTACTCTTGTTCTCGTTGCAGTTTTTCTGATTTCAGATACAGCCAAGCTGCTCCTCACTTCAGCTTTCCTTGACGATGGCCTTTTTCTCTTAACATCCACTCCCGCAGCCACTTTGACCTTTTCAACTATGTCAGTCTTAATTTTATCTTGATCTATTTTGAATATATTCGAAGGTTTTGTTATAAAGTCTACAGCACCCATTTCCAGTGCTTGTATAGTAAGATCCGCTCCTTGCTTTGTCAGTCCGCTAAGCATGACCACCGGCGTAGGCTTTATTTTCATTATTTCACTCAATGTTGTGATTCCATCCATTATAGGCATCTCAACATCCAGAGTTATAACATCAATATCATTATTCAAAAGCTTTTCAATTGCTTCTTTGCCATTTCGAGCCTTATCCACTATTTCGATTTCAGGGTCGGTACTTAAAATGTCAGATACTATTTTTCTTATAAAAGCCGAATCGTCAACTATTAAAGCTCTGACTTTTTTCATCTATATCAATCCCTTTTGTCTTAATATTCTCTGATGCTTAAAAATATATTTTACTATATTGTTTCTGTCTCCTTCATTTATATGTGTAAATTGGACAGCCACCTCATAATCATTCAAATCTTCACCAACTGGTATACGCCTTAATACAACACATTTTATCTGATACTGTTTGCCTTCTATTTCAACATTCACATATACTTCTTCATTGCTTTCAATTTTACCTGGGAGCGTAAATCTCATACCACCGCCGCTTATGTCTTTTGTATTTCCAGTTGAAATCAAATTTTTGTTTACATCAAACACTTCAACCGGAAGAAGCATATGTAGCCTAAAATAGTCCCGCCTTTGTATCTTTTGCGTCTTTCCCGTCTGTCTTATCCTAAGGTGTAGTACCGGGTCTCTTCCTCTGTCCACGACTACTGCTTTAAAACAATATACTCCTTTTCCATCCAATGAATAATATGCATAAATTTCCTTCCCTACGGAAAGAGGAATCATTTTTCCCTTTTCCATGGGAATAGATATATAATATTCATCAGATGCTTTATTCGAAACCTCAAGAAGCTGGCTTTTTAATAATTTTGCACTTTCATATTTTTGTTCTACTTCTATGTCTAGTTTGTCTCCTATGGAAAAATAGTTCTCATACTGCATATTGAATTATTACCTCCTCCCAGTTCTCGAGAAAAAACTCGAAAGCTTCTTGGCAAAGCCTTCTTTTTCTGTTTGTTTTTGAATCCCTGCTATTCTTAGAGAAATATCCTCTATATTTTTACTTGCTGTGCATGCAGAATATTTTATGTAGAAGGGTTCTTGCTGCTTTACAGCTTTTCTAATGTTTTTGTCACTTGAAATATATCCAAGATATTTTATATCTAAATCCAAAAATTTTTTAGATACAGCTTCCAGTTTTTTAAATGTTATAGCTGCCTCTTTAGAGTTGTCTACATTATTGACCACTACACTGAGATCCTTTGAAGATTCCTTACTCAAGACCTTTATAAGTGCATATGCATCCGCAATCGCCGTAGGTTCCGGAAGGGTTACAACTATGACTTCGCCTGCCGCAATTGCAAAGGATATCACCGAATTCGAAAGACCTGCTCCAGTATCTATAAGTATATAATCATAATCCTTTTCCAGCACCGATATAACGCTTAATATCCTATTTATCTTATATATAGGCAGATTTGCAGATTCACTTATCCCTGCTCCGCCTGAAATTATATTTATACCAAGAGGTCCCTCCACCATTATATCTGACAAGCCGACCTGAGTATCCTCTACTATATCCATAAAAGTATATCTCGGCTTTATGCCAAGTAGCACCTCTATATTCGCAAGACCTAAATCCGCATCAATTATAAGCGTCTTAAATCCCTTTTTTCTAAGCGCCAGTGCGGTGTTAAGTGTGAAATTTGACTTTCCCACGCCCCCCTTACCGCTGCTTACGCATATGACTCTGCTGCTTTTTTTTATTGAACTCTTAGATCTCAAAAGGCCACTGTTTTCTCCTTGAACATTTGAATATTCACCTTTTTTTATTATTGCACTTCTCAATTTAGAAGCCTGATCCATAACTAATTACCCCTCAATGCTTCATCTATAAATTCATCCAACCTAAACCTTCTTATATCATCCGGAACACTTTGTCCAAAAGTAGTATATGCTATCGGTATTTTTAGCCTGTGAATAATCTCTAAAATCGAAAAAGGCCTACTTGTTTCATCAAGTTTAGTGACTATTATACTGAAGTTTTCAGTAAATCCAAATTCATTAACGATATTTTCTATATCGACAATATTTACATTTGCACTCACTACAATAAAAACATCTTTATTTTCAAATTCATCCAAAAGCCTTTCCAGCTCTTTCATATGCATTTTATTTTTATGGCTTCTTCCAGCCGTGTCTACAAATATAATGTCTTCCTCTTTTATACTCTCAATACTGTCTTTTAATGACTGTGGGCTGTAGGCCACGTGCATAGGCATATTTAGTATCTCCGAATATACTTTCAGCTGTTCCGCAGCCGCTACCCTGTATGTGTCCAAAGTTAAAAACCCTATTGTCTTGCCACGATTGAGAACACAGTCTGAAGCCATCTTTGCAAGTGTAGTGGTCTTTCCCACGCCAGTCGGTCCTATGAATATATTGAATTTATTCCCGTTTTCAGATGGGCTATATTCAGATTCCGAAAATTCTTCTAATACAAACTCTTTAAATTCGTTTTGAAAATCTCTACCCTCTTTTATGATATCCTCATTTTGTTCAATGAAACTTTTAATCAAATATTCCGGCATTCCTTTTTGTTTTAACTTTTGTATATATGGATTTTGGGCAATTTCAGTTTCACATATATTCTGTTCAGTTTCACCCCATGCGGGCATTCCTTTTTCTATACTGCTTTTTATTTCATTCATAATTTCTTTAATACCGCTCACTTCAGATTTCAAGCTGCTGTACTCATTTTTAACCGAATTATCCATTTCTCTTTTTGGAGGAACTATTATATCTGGCTTATCTGTAAAACTCTTTTCTTCGGCCATAAAATCAGAAAACTCAAAACTCTGTTTAGCACTGGATTTTTTTTCTGCATTATCCCTTTTTAACATCTTATTTTCATTGTTATCCAGCGCAGCCAGAATTTCCACTTTTTCTTTTTTCCAGAAGCTAAGCAGTTTATTCCTTTTCACCTTCTTGGTATGGAGTATTATAGCTTCTTCACCAAGCTCGCTTCTGACCATATTCATTGCATCCATTACATTATCCGCCAAAAATTTTTTTATAAACATATTTTATATATTCACCATCCCAATGGATTGAATTTTGACCTTAGGGTCTATCTCATTATAGGAAAGAACACTTATATCTGAACTTATCTGTTCGACAAATCGCTTTACATAGAATCTCACTATTGGAGCCGTTAAAATAACAGGGTTTTCTCCGATTGAAAGCACTTTTTCAATCTCCTGACTTAATTTTGATACAAATTCGTTAGAAACTGCAGGGTCAAGAGCCAAATACGTTCCTGTCTCCGTGTTTTGAAGAGAGTCCATTATTATTTTTTCAAGCTTTTGGCTTATTGTAACAGCTCTCAAAGTGCTTTGCCCTGATACGAACTGCTGTGTTATAGCCCTATGTAGAGCTTGTCTTACATATTCCGTGAGCATGTCAGAATCCTTTGTCATACCGCCATAATCGGCAAGTGTTTCAAATATAGTCACCAGATCCCTTATGGACACCCCTTCTCTCAAAAGGTTTGCCAAAACCTTTTGTATCTCTCCTATCGTCAGTATGTGCGGTGTAAGCTCATCAACAAGTGCAGGATAATTTTCCTTGAGTGTTTCTATGAGAACCTTTGTCTCTTGTCTTCCCAAAAGCTCGTGTGAATGTCTTTTGATTACTTCTGTAAGATGTGTGGATATAATCGATGGAGGGTCTACTACCGTATAGCCCAGTATCTCTGCACGTTCTCTTTCTCTGTCGTCTATCCATTTTGCTTTAAGTCCAAATGCCGGCTCCACAGTATCTATACCCTTGATTTCGCCTTCCGCCCCTCCAGGATTCATTGCAAGGTAGTGGTCAAACAATATTTCCCCTCTTGCAACTTCTACTCCCTTTATCTTTACTATATATTCATTTGCCTCAAGCTGGATATTGTCCCTGAGCCGTATCATAGGAACTACTATCCCCTGTTCCAGCGCACACTGTCTTCTTATCATCACCAGCCTGTCAAACAGGTCTCCTCCCTGCGCCTTGTCCGCAAGAGGTATTATTCCATATCCAAATTCAAGTTCTATAGGATCGACCTGAAGAAGAGGTATTACATTTTCAGGTTTTCTTATCTCCTCAACTTCCGATTCGGCGTCTTCTTTTTGAGAATCTTCTTCCAACGAAAGTGTTCCTTCCTGTTTCCTAATTCCCATACCTATCATTAAAAACATTATAGATAATATGAAGTATGGAAAAAATGGAAGTTTTGTAAGAGACATTGAAAATAAAACTCCAGATAACGTAAACATCACCTTCGGATTTCTTATCATCTGATTCATCACATCTTCGCCCAGATTCGAATCCGATGCCGCTCTAGTAACAACTATACCTGTCGCGGTGGATATTAGAAGTGCTGGAATCTGGGATAAAAGTCCGTCTCCGACAGTCAAAAGGGTATATTTAGACATTGCCTCAACAAAAGAAAGCTTTTGGACAATCATTCCCATTACAAATCCGGCGCTCAGATTGATAAACGCTATTATGATACTTGCTATTGCATCTCCTTTTACAAACTTGGATGCTCCATCCATGGCCCCGTAAAAATCAGCCTCGAGTTGTATCTTCTTACGTCTTTCTCTGGCCTGCATCTCATCTATAAGTCCTGAGTTTAGATCTGCGTCTATGGCCATTTGTTTTCCCGGCATTGCGTCAAGAGTAAATCTTGCTCCGACTTCGGAAACTCTCTCGGCTCCCTTTGTTATGACCATAAACTGTATGACCACGATTATTGCAAACACTATAAATCCTACAAATGGATTTCCCTGCATTACAAAACTTCCAAAGGCTTCTATAACATCGCCTGCATATCCAGAAGTCAATATATATCTAGTTGTAGATATATTAAGTGCAAGCCTGAACATTGTAGTTATAAGGAGCACTGAAGGAAATATCGAAAATTCAAGAGCTTCCTTATTATACATTGAAATAAGCAAAATAAGCATTGCCACAGATATATTAAAGCTAAGGAGCATGTCCAAAAATATCATTGGCACAGGTATTATTATCATAAGGACTATGCCTATTACTCCTAAGGGTACCATAACATCAGAAGATTTCATTCTATCTCTCCAATCATATCTTGCCTACACTTTTCCTTTCTCTGTCTTTTGAATATACGTGTGCAAGTATTTCGGCAACAATTTCATAGAATTCAGCAGGTATTGAATCCCCGATTTCAAGAACTGCGTATAGCTTTCTTGCAAGGGGCTTGTTTTCCACTATTTCTATATTGTGCTCTCTTGCCTTTTCTCTTATTTTCAGAGCAACCATGTTTTTACCTTTCACAATAACATATGGTGCATCTGATACTCCATCATCATATTTAAGTCCTACGGCATAGTGTGTAGGGTTTGTTATTATGACATCCGCCTTTGCAACATCCTGCATCATACGTTTCATGGCCGACTGCCTTTGCTTTTCCTTGATTTTAGACTTTATTTCAGGGCTTCCTTCCATTTGCTTGTACTCTTCCTTTATTTCCTGCTTTGACATTTTAAGCTGTTTGTCATGTTGATACCATTGAAACAAATAGTCGAATATGGAAAGTACTAGCAGCACAGAAGCAAGCATTATCCCCATGTTAACAGCTGAGCTGAAAAGAATATATGAAAACTGAAATTTTTCAAGTTCAGCCGCCTTCATAAATTCTTTTATATGCGCTTTCATATAATTATATGATATAGTTGAAAGTATTAACAATTTCAAAAAAGATTTTAAAAATTCAAAAATTGATCTCATAGAAAAAAGTCGCTTGAATCCTTCTATGGGGTTTAACCTGTCGAATTTTGGTCTTAAAGTCTCTGTTGTAAAAAGGTTTCCCACCTGAGCCCAGCTGCTTATAAACGCAACCATAAAATTAGCCATGGCTATTATGAACGACCCCTTCAAAAGAAACATTATTCCAAATATAAACAGCCTATAGCCTAACTGTAAATCTATATCCTCATAAAAGTATCTTTCGAAAAAAATTAGCGGTTCATACATAAATCGAAAAATATATTTGCCTAAAACTTTTATAAAAACCATAGAAACCATGAGCGTCGCCGCTGAGTTTATCTCCCTGCTTTGAAAAACCTGCCCTTTTCTTCTTGCATCCTGCCTCTTTTTAGGGGTTGCTTTTTCAGTTTTTTCTCCTGCAAACAGCTGTAGATCAATATTTATATACATCATACACCTCTTAATATATGAAGTATTTCCAGGACAAATGCTATTCCTCCATTTATGATCCCTTTAACTGAACTGTCATATCTTAGTATTATAAAGTTCATAACTAGCATCCCCACAAATATCTTAAGAGGCATTCCCACTATGAAAACATTCATTTGGGGCATGGTTCTTGCAAGTATCCCCAGTACCATATTTACTATAAATATTGTTATTATGATAGGAACGGCGAGCTTTATAGAGTATATAAACACATCTCCTATAAGCCTTATTATTATTTCCATATAGGCCGGACCCAGATTCAAAGGAGCTTGCACCGGAAGAAGCTCAAAGCTTTTTACTATAAGTTTCAGCATCTGATGATGTCCATCAAGAATCAAAAATATCAGTGTTGCAAATATATATAGAAAATTACCTGTAACAGAGGTGTCTACTCCACCTTGGGGATCAATTATTCTGGCCACTGCAAATCCTATGTCCATGTCAATCATTCCCCCTGCTATTAAAAAAGCTGAAAAGAACAAATTAAATATATATCCTATTAGCAGTCCAATTAAAAATTCTTTTATCGAAAATAATACAACTATTCCAAAATCAAGTTGATTTATCTGCTCGCTCCACTCAAGTGTAGCTGGCAATACAACAATTGACATTGCAAGTGCAATCGCCAATTTAAAAATATTCGGAAGGTTATTCCTTCCGAATATTGGTGCGATTATAAGCATTCCTGTAAGTCTTGAAAAAATCAACACTAGGACATTCATATATAAACTTAACTCATTAATATAGCTTTGCATAAAATCAACTCATTACTTTATAAACTTATCCATATTTAAAAACAAGTTCTTGGTAAAGCTTACCGCCGTAGACATAAGCCAGGGCCCAAATACTACAACCGCACCAAGTACAGCAACAATTTTAGGTACAAATGCAAGAGTTGCCTCCTGTATTTGTGTCGTTGCCTGGAATATACTTACTGCCAAGCCTACAAGCAGTCCCAATATAAGCATTGGAGCCGAAAGAAGCAAAATCATCGTAAGTGTCTGCTGTCCAAGCCCTATCGCATCATTAACACTCATAGTATCTCTCCTATTTGAATCCCATAACGATTGACTTTATTACAAGATTCCAGCCATCTGCCAATATGAACAATAGCAGTTTAAACGGAAGTGAAATCATAACCGGAGGAAGCATCATCATACCCATGGACATAAGTGTACTTGCAACCACCATGTCTATTATGAGAAATGGTATAAACAGTATGAACCCCATTTGAAACCCTGATTTCAATTCACTTATCATAAATGCCGGAAGCAAAACCCTGTTTGGTATGTCGCCAACATTTTCCATTCCACTCATATCCATCTTTGCCATTTCGGCAAACAGCACTATGTCCTTTTCTCTGGTTTGCTTAAGCATGAAATCCCTCATCGGAACCATCGCTTTGGTAAAAGCCTCTTCTTGAGTAACCTCTTCTGCCATATATGGCTTGATTGAATCTTCATAAACTATTTCGCCCGTTGGCGCCATTATGAAGAATGTTATGAATAATGAAAGTCCAAGTACAATCTGTCCTGGAAGGTTTTGCTGTATCCCAACAGCACTTTTTAAAAAGGATAATATTATTATGACCCTGGTAAAAGCCGTTGTCATAATAATTATGGATGGCAATAGAGACAATATTGTAAATATAAGTATTATTTCTATTGAATTTGACAAAGCTCTTGGATCCTGCGTCCCTCCCACTTCAAGAGAGACGTTTGGATATGTGTTTTCAGCAAAACAATTTCCCAAGCCAAGGATCGCGCCAGCCAAAATGATTCCCATCAATACTTTATATCTTCTTTTCATCAATATCATCCTTATTTTCAAATGAATCAATCACATCGAATCTGCTTTGGCTAACTCCAATAAGATACTCCTTGTCCTTTAGAGAAACTACGACAAGCTCTTTGTCTTTATTTAAAAAGACCCGTTCTTTTACAGTTATTTCTCCACCGGACTTAGCTCCTATTTTTTTCATGGCAACAAATTTTGACGTGTAATGCGCCAAAAATAATATTATTGCAAATATAGCAAAATAACCCAAAATTTTAATTATTCCAGTTATAATATCCACTTCTATCCAATAACCTTTTTAACCGACTCCAATATCCTATCCGCCTGAAAAGGCTTCACTATGAAATCTCTGGCACCTGACTGTATAGCTTCTATAACCATGGCCTGCTGTCCCATAGCTGAACACATTATTATTTTCGCATCGCCATTTACTTCCCTTATAGCCTTAACAGCCTGTATTCCGTCCATCTCCGGCATTGTTATGTCCATTATAACCAAGTCTGGCGAAAGTTCCTTGAACTTTTCAATTGCTTTAAAACCATTTTCAGCTTCGCCTACCACGTCATATCCGTTCTTAGTAAGTATATCCTTTATCATCATTCGCATAAATGCAGCATCATCAACCAATAAAATCGCCTTTCCCATATCCTTATACTCCTCCTTTGAATTATTCCACAAATTTAATGTAATTGAGATTAAAGTGAACTTAATCTCTTGCTAGTTTTCAGTATATCAGTAATTCTTATGCCATAGTTTTCATCAATTACTACTACCTCTCCTTTAGCTATCTTTTTTCCATTTACAAGTATGTCTAATGCTTCTCCTACAAGTTTTTCTAGTTCAATTATAGTGCCCGGACCGAAAGACAGTATTTCATCTATGCTTCTGGTCGTTCGCCCAAGTTCAACTGTGACTTTTAAGAATACGTCTTTGATCAATTCTATATTTTCTGGCAGCTCTTGTTGAGCTGGAATCCCGCGATCAAATGATTCAAACTGAGCTGGGTTTATATTGAACTGCTGCTGCCTTTGAGCCGGCTGCTCCCTAACCTGAACATTCGGCATTGCACTCATTTGAGGAGGACTTGTATTTTGCATTGAGTAGTCGAGCTCATTCGGGCCTACTTCGTTTAAGCCCATGCTATCAGCATTCAACATGGCATAATCGTCACTTGTATCCATCACACTAGGAATCGCAGGTTCTTGAGCATTTCCATATAACATATTATTAACCAAACTCTTTGCAAAGTCAATAGGCATAAGCTGCATTATATTACTATCAATGAGGTTTTCTATTGTCATTCTGAACGAAACCCTTACTGCTCTATTTTGGGATTCAAATATCTCCGGATCAAAACCACCATTAGCAAAGTCCATCCTAAAGACTTCAGGCGGTAATATGTCAATTTTCTTTGAAATCATCTCTGAAAGCGACGTCGACGATGAACCCACCATCTGGTTCATAGCCTCACTTATAGCGCTAAGATGTATCTCGCTTAGTTCGTCTGGAATGTCTGTCTGTCCATCTCCCCCCATCATTAAAGAAGCTATCACCTTGACATCCACTTCTTTAAGTATGAGCATGTTCATGCCGTTTAACCCTTCTCTGTAGCCTACTTTAACCATTATATACGGAACCGGATGTTCGTCTGCTATTTCCGTCACATTAATAACATCAACAGTAGGGGTAGTTATATCAACCCTCTTTCCAAGTATGGTCGAAAGGGTTGTTGCCGAACTGCCCATGTTTATGTTTCCAATTTCCCCTATTGCATCCTTTTCCATACTATCCAGTTCTTCAACAATTTCATCTTCTTCTGCTGAAGAACCTCTAAGTAGAGCATCAATTTCTTCTTGCGAAAGCATATCATTCATCATATTCGTTATCACCTTCTTCAATGACTTGTGTTATTTTGACAGCCAGGTTCTTATTCATCTTTCCAGGCTTGCCTAAATATTTAGTCCTTTCTCCCACTCTGACCTCTAGAAAATCATCAGTATCTTTTTCAAGAGTCACCACATCACCCTCCTGTAGAAGTAAAAAATCCTCAACAGTTATAAATGTTTCTCCTATAATACACGCGACCTCTACTGCTGCTTTTTTCAAATTCCCCTTCAGTAGATTTTCTTCTTCAGAAGTAATTTTCTTTGTGTTATTTGAAAACCAAAATTTCGTACTAAGCTTCGGAAGAATCGGCTCCAAAAGCAAGTGAGGCATACAAATATTCACAAGCCCCTCCGTCTCTCCAATTTTCGCCTTTATTGTGATAAGAGCCACGGTTTCATTCGGAGAAATAATTTGAGCAAACTGAGAGTTCGTTTCTATCTTGTTCAGCTTGGGCTCAAGTTCAATTACATTTTCCCAAGGTTCTATAAAAAGTCCTGCAATCTGACTGACAAGCTTCTTTAATATGGTCACTTCTATTTCAGTAAACGACCTTGTCCCTACATCATAACCTCCATCTCCGCCGAGTATCCTGTCTATTATCGAAAAACATAGTCTATTTGAAATCTCCAGTATCATCTCGCCAGGAAGAGGTGCAAAATCAACTATAGCAAGCATAGCAGGGTTTGATATCGAATTGCTGAACTCATAATAAGAAAGCTCTTCAACCGAAAGTATGTCCATTTGCACATAGGTTCTCAAATATCCAGAAAAAAAAGTGTTGAGAAGTCTTGCAAAATTTTCATACATCATATGCAGGGTTCTCAGCTGATCCTTTGCAAGCTTTTTAGGAACTTTAAAGTCATATTTCTTAACTTTTTTTTCTGTTTCTTCCTTTATTTCTTTGACGTCGACTTCCCCTGCACTAAGCGCTTCTAACAGCGAGTCTATTTCGCCTTGCGATAAAATTTCAGACAACTGCTGCACCCCTTTTTATTGAACAATATAATCAGTAAAATATATCTCCTCTATAGACTGTATGTCAACATTTTCGCCTATATTTTTCTTTAATTCTTCCTTTATTGCATCCATTCCAGCTGCGCTTACCATGTCTTCCGGCTTTTGCTGAATAAGTATTGAAAGTATACCATCCCTAAGGGCAACTTTGCTTTCATCCAAAGTCTTAAGCTCCTTCTTGTTTGTTATCCCTATTGTTATCTTTCCTTTAAAAAAATGTCTTGTATCGCTCAAATTTGTAGAAAATTCTCCCACTTCATAATTTATGATCTCTTTCTTTTTTTCTGCTCCCTTTGAAAAAACCATAAAATACGCCACACCGCCAAACACAAGTGCGGATATTAAAACTCCTATTATTGAAAAAAACACTATCTTCTTCATTACAAAAAGCATCCTCCCAAAACATACATTTTTTCATAACACCTATTTTAAGATAAGTATATCAACTCTTCTGTTTTTAGCCTTGTTTTCAATCGTATCGTTTTGTGCTACCGGATGATACTCACTATAGCCTGCTGCAGAAAGTCTCCTTGAGTCTATTCCCATATCTTCTATTAAAAATCTCACCACATTGCACGCCCTGGAAACCGAAAGCTCCCAGTTTGTGGGATATTTTGAGCTGTATATAGGATCATTATCAGTATGTCCCTCTACCCTTATGCCTCTTGTTTTCACTTCATCCGAGTCAAGGAGTTCCGTTATATGAATAAGCATAGTCCTTGCCTCAGCCTTTAAATCTGCCTTTCCTGAATCAAATAGAATATTTTCATTAAACCTCAGTATAATTCCAACTTTTTCATTTAATACGTCGATACTATCCTCAAGTCCATTTTTTTCTATATAGTCTTCTATATTAGCTGCCATCTGCTCATATTTCAAATCCATTGGAATCTCTTCAGTGCTTCCTTCAGATGGGATTACCGGTATCTGATCTATGGTTTTTCCTCCTTCAAGAATTCCAAGAGATCCCTGCAGCGACTCCATTATGGTTTGAAATTTTTGAGCATCAGTAGTAGAAAATGCAAATAGAAGAACAAAAAAGCAAAGTAGCAGTGTTACAAGGTCTGAATATGTAGTCATCCATTCAGGTGCACCACCTGATGAAGATTCATTCTTCTTTCTTCTGCCCATTACGCCTCTCCTACTTTTGCAGCCATATCTGCTGAAGCAACAGCTTGTCTTTTAGACGGCGACAGGAATGCCTTAAGCTTTTCGTCAATTATCCTTGGGTTTTCTCCTGCCTGTATGGACAGCAATCCCTCAAGTATTATCTGCTTTTCAAGTATTTCCTCTCCACTTTTAAACTTCAGTTTTTTTGCAAGTGGAAGGAATATAAGATTTGCTAGAACCGAACCGTAAAACGTAGTTATAAGAGCTACCGCCATAGAAGGTCCTATGGTCGATGGATCATCAAGCGAGGCAAGCATATTTACAAGCCCTATGAGTGTTCCTATCATACCAAAAGCCGGCGCATATGCACCCATGGCCTCAAATACTTCCTGACCTATTCCATGTCTTTCTGCTATAAAATCGACTTCGGTTTCAAGCAGGGTTTTTACAAGTTCGGGGTCCGTTCCATCCACAACAAGCATTATACCTTTTTTCAAGAAATCATCATTTATATTCTCAGATGCCTCTTCAAGGGACAGCAGCCCCTCTTTTCTCGCCTTGTTGGCAAGATCGTTCACTTCATCTATTACTACGCTCATGTTCTTATTTTTGTATTGAAATGCCTTTTGAGCTATTTTCATTATTTCCAAAAACTTCGGGAGCGGGTATGCAACAAGTGTTCCTGCAATAGTTCCTCCTACTACGACCAGTATCGAAGGTATGTTTATAAAGCCCCCGATATCACCACTTGTAACTATCGAAAGGATTATTAGTATGAATCCCGATAGTATCCCCGCAACGCTTGCTATATCCAAACGCTACACCTCTTTCTCTATGTCTATTGCTGGCGAATATACTTTTTTTTTGAATCTCACCACTTTTTCTATGATTTCATCAACATTTTCCCTTGCTAGGAATTTATGGCCATTTGTAAGAGTTATCACCGTGTCAGGAGTTTCTTCCATCGTCTCTATCATATCGCAATTAACCACAAATTCCTCGCCGTTAAACCTTGTAATCTTAATCATGCCGTCTCCTTAAATATTATCTTTTTAGGTTTATGAGTTCTTCAAGCATCTGGTCAGTTGTGTTTATTATCCTCGAGTTAGCCTGAAAACCTCTTTGAGTCTGTATCATATTAGTAAACTCCCTACCAAGGTCTATATTCGACATCTCAAGCGCTCCCGCCTGGGTCTCTCCAAATCCATTGCTTCCAGCAAACCCCTGTATTGCTATTCCAGAGTTTGCTGTTTCAGTGTACATATTTGAAGATACCTTCTCAAGCCCTGAAGGGTTTTTGAATTTCGCCAGCACAAGCTTGCCAAGAACCGATTTTTGGCCGTTTGTAAAATTACCTTGTATCTCTCCATTTTTGCCTATAGAAAAATCGTCAAGAGCGCCCTGCTTGTATCCGCCGACCTCTTCAATCGAAAGCGAAGATTCTGTAACCGACTGCGTTATTGTTGAATTGCCCTTTTCATCCTTGAATGAAAGGTTGAAGTTGAAGTCCCCTGATCCATTAGGGAATTTAGTTCCAGCTCCCCCAGGTCCAGTAAGTACTATGTTAGTCATATCTCCACTCGAGACATTACCATCTTCATCGAATGTCAAGTCAAATTCCGTACTTCCCGTTCCAAGCTGTCCTCCATCGTCTCCTACAAGTTCAAGCTCGACCTTCCATTTGCTAGGCTCTATGACATTTCCTACCGATACCGGATCTGCAGTGAACAGATAATCGTCTCCATCCAGCGTAGGCTGCGGGTCTTTAAATGTCCTTTTAACGCTCATCTTGACTATGTGCTCTCCGCCCATTTCGTCATACACTGTAAATGTTGTCTGCCTTGCCACAAAGCTCGACTTGCTTATTCTCCATTCGTTAGGGCTTCCATCGCCAGTTGTATCCTTGGCATTGATTTTGGCGTCAAGCCCCGTATTGGCGTCTATGTTGCCCTCGAATTTGACATCCCTGGCGTTCGACTTTACAGTCGGGTCGGCAGTCGTATTTCCTTTTTCGCCGGTGCATTTTGCAGGGAATGTCATGGCCTTTGATATTGTAAGGCCTTCTATCTCATCGTTAAGCTGGGCATCCGGCCCTATGGTGCCGTCTTTCACCTTGTATCCCAAAACCTTCAAGCTTCCGCTCGAGAGAAGGTTTCCACTGTCATCTATGGAGAAATTTCCCGCCCTCGTGTAGTACCTGTTGTTGAAGCTCGGGTCGTCCGAAACCATAAAGAAGCCTTCGCCGTCTATCATTAAATCGGTTGGGATTTCAGTCCTTTCAATAGATCCTATGGTCTGGAAGTTGTCTATTGACGAAACATCTATTCCAAGCCCCACCTGCATAGGATTGCTTCCGCCCTTGCCGCCTTCTGCAGACGAAGCGCCTTTAAGCGTTTGGCTAAAGACCTCTTTGAACTGAACCCTCGAACCCTTGTATGCTATTGTATTTACATTTGCAATATTGTTGCCTATTACATCCATTTTAGTCTGGTGAGCTTTAAGCCCTGAAATTGCAGAATACATAGATCTCATCATAACGACTACCTCCTACATCTTATTGGATTTTCTCGCACTGGCTAAATTAATGTGCTTTATGCTACGCTTCGCTTTCATTTTCACTTTTGTCAATATCCAAGACTTCTGCCAATTCTTCCCTCAGCTTCTTAAGCTCTCCAAGCATTTGGTCTATTCCCAAAACAGACAGTTTCTGACTTTCGTTCATTTCGTTTATTTTGCCGGTCAAGCCCTTAAATCCTTCTTCAGTTACTTTGGACATATTCTGCATCTGCTCCAAAGAACTGAACTGCGCCATTTGCGCTATAAACTCCTTATCCTGCATAGGATTCATGGGGTCCTGGTTTTTAAGCTGTGTAACGAGCAAATTCAAAAACTCATCTTTTCCCATGGTGCTGTCGGTCAAAGCGTTCTTATTTGCGTTGCTTGCGTTTGTATTTGTTGTTCCTGTTGTTCCTATTCCACTCACACTCATCTTATCACCCCTACGCCAAATAATTAAACTCCTGTTTTGTATTATCATATGGATTTACAGCAACATTTAAATTTACATCTTCAAAATTCATTTCGTCCAAACCGAGTTCCGTGCCGATACTCGGTTTTCTTCCCGATTTGCCTCGGCCCTTGAATAAGCCTTCAAACCCTTCTCCCTTTCCCTCTGAATCCACGGAGACATCTATTGATTTTATGTCTATTCCCTGCTGGGCGAGAGTTTCTTTAACCTCTTCCATGTTCACATCGATTGCAGCCTTAACCTTTTCATTAGATGTTATAATCTTTGCGCTAAGCGTTCCGTTTTCAGACACAATTCTAAGAAGCACCTTTCCCAGACTTTCTGGTTCCAGATTTATCTCCAGAGATTTGAAGTTTTCAGCAGACTCGACCTTTATTCTGTCGCTTATCTGACTCATCACATCTCTTCGAAAGGCCTGTTCCACTGGCTTAATATGTACAGATTCAATTTTTGCCCCTTGACTCTTCAAATTTCCTGTAAAGCCTGAGCTATTGCTGTCTACCGTGTCCCCCAACTCAATATCTTCAACCTTTGCATCGTCTTTTTGTGTGTTGAGCTGGCTTTTGCTATCCATGTCATCTAAGAATCCAGATGCTTGTCCCTGTTCTTTTGGAATCTTTGTTTCAGGATTCAAATCAACTTGTGCAACATTCTCATCTAGATTATGCTCATTTTCATTTTGAGCCTTTACAGCCCCTTCATTTACAACAATCCTTTGGCTGTACATATCCTTTTTAAGAGCTTCCTTTGAAACAGTCTCCTCCGATTTTATTGATACTAAATTGAGGTCTAATAGTATTTTTTCAAGGTCTTCATCTTTGGGTACGTCGGTTTGAATGTTTTGCGTTGTGCTATCTTCATTTTGAATAGCGAGCGAATCTTTAGCTCTCAAGGCATTTACCAAATCTTGTATTGTGGCCTTTGGAACTTCAAGTTCTCCCTGATCTATATTCATCAGTCCCAGCAAAACTTCATCCTCGGTTTGAAGCGGTGTCTCATTAATTTCTTTATTTGTTTGCACTGGCTCGTTTACAACAATATGTTTTTCATCCATATTGTTTTCTGCTTCTGAACCAGTGTGATTTTTCCCCTCTTCAACTTTGTCATTTGGCTTTTCTTTTTTTTCAGTTTTCTTCTCTATTCTTGTTTCTTCAGGCTTTTTTCTTTCAGGTTTTCTTTCTTCCTCAGGTCGATTTTTTTCATTTATAATGTCTTTAAAACTTTTATCGTCGTCCTTCTTGTTAGAAAATTCATTTGTCTTTTTGTTTGGACTGTTTTTATTTGAAACCCTTAACAGGTTTTCAACAGGCATCATATTCATATCTATACCTCCTGATTGGGCAAACCCATTTTTCTTGTGAGTTCTGCTGATTTTGAAATTCCAAGTTCCACGAACATTTTTGATAAAAACTTAGGCTCCAGATTGTCAAGTATGTCTATAAGAAGTTCTTCTTCTGTTATTTTCACCTTTTCAGTTCCTACAATGTATTCCTTGTATATTTGGTTTGAACTCGTCATTTGATTTGCTATATCCGCCACCTGTTTCGGCTTCATAGTCTTGTATGTTTTCGTGAGTTCCAAGACTCTGTCCCTATATTCGCTCATTATATTAATCATAACATATATGTCCTGCATATTGTCCTGCTCATTTAGCTTTTTTAATTCCGCAAGTTCTTTAATTACTTCATTTTTATAATCTTCATCTTCAAATTCAGATAGTATTTTCCCTGCCTGCATAGGATCTAAGAAAAGCATTATGTTTGCAACTTCCTCCCTTGAATAAGCTTCTTCATTCGAAAGCTGCTTTTGTGCTTCTTTATAGTCCTTTCCGTCGTATTCACTTGCCTTGCCTTTCATTTTATTTAAAAAGTTTTGATATGAAAGCATTTCCCTTTCAACATCTTTTAAAAAATCCTGATTTAAATGTGACTTTATCGCATCCGCAATTTCAAAATCCATATAGTAAAGCACTCTTGCACAATATGCTGACTTTAAGAGTTCTAGCACTCCAGCAGCATATTCACTGTCAATTTCTAAAGCCATGATCTTGTCTTCCATATTTTTAACCGTTTCATAAATTCCAAGTTTCGAGTAATTTTTTGCGAGTTCACTCTTTTCCTCTATCTTCTCCATGTTCATGTTTTCTATTTCACTTTTGAATGTATCTTTTTTCATCTCTTTCATGCCTATTTCCTGGATTATTCCCTGAGTATAATTGCTGTCTACCTCTCTCATTAGCTGGATCATTTCCCTGTAAAAATTTTTGTCCTGATTTTTCAAAAGCATCAATTTGTCGACAGTCCTGTCCATATCCAAAGAAACATAGTATTTTGCCAAAGTCCTCTTTTGCTCTTCCACTTCCTGCTGGGTCTGACCTTGCGATTCTTTTTTATCTTTGTTTTTTTCCATGAGTCCCGATACCACAGGAACCTTTTTAAAGAGCTCATTTGCATAATTTTTTATCTTTGGATTGAATGTATACAGTATGAAAAACGTAACCAACACAACCATTAAAAGTGCTGCTGGAATCGCTATAAAAATTAATTTTCTTTTTTTATTTTTTTCATCTTTGGAAGTGTCAACTACTTCATTCATTTTAGCCTCCTATGTAATCCTTCTGCTTCTATATGAATTCATTTGGTCTACAAACTTGTCCTCTTGCTGTTTCTGATAATTCTTGAGTTCAATCATGTGCTTTTCCTTTAAAGATTCAAATGACTTTCTTTCCTTCATAATATCCATGTATTCAGTCTTTTTTTGATCGAATTTAATTTCACACTCTATAAAAGCTTTTTTAAGGTATTTTATCTTGTCATCTATGTTATCGATAAAGCCATTCATATTCTTTATATTTAATATCGAAGACCCTTGTGAAAGCATAGTCTCAAGCTCAATCTGCTTTTTCGCCTTGAAGCTTTCCATGCTTGAGAGTTCATTTTCTATGCTTCTCAAGTCTTTCGACGCAATGGCAACTTCATTCTTTTTATTGTCCTCAAGCTTTTCTTTTATATCCAGTATCTTTTGAAATTTAAATTTTTGAATCATCTCAAAACACCCCCTATCAACTAAATATGCCAACCAGTAAGTTCAGGGCTTCTTCATATTCAAAATGTTCTCCCGTTCCCTGACGTAAGAACGAATTTATGTCATCTATCTTGTCTATTGCATAGTCTATTTTGCTGTTTGTTCCCTTTGAATAGACTCCTATATTTATGAGATCTTCAGCTTCTTTGTATGTAGCAAGTACATCTCTAAGTCTTTTTGCCGCAGTCTTGTGATTATCGTCAGTTATCGCCGGCATAACCCTGCTGACACTTGAGAGTATATCGATGGCAGGATAATGGTTCTTATTTGCTATGCTTCTCGAGAGAACTATGTGACCGTCAAGGATACCTCTTACAGCATCTGCTATCGGCTCATTCATATCGTCTCCATCAACCAATACGGTATAAAGGCCCGTTATAGAACCCTTGTCAGAATTGCCTGCTCGTTCCAAAAGCTTTGGAAGAACGGCAAACACAGAAGGCGTATAACCTTTCGTCACGGGTGGCTCTCCCACCGCAAGTCCTACTTCTCTTTGAGCCATCGAAAAACGCGTTAGAGAATCCATCATGAGCATTACATCCATTCCCTTGTCCCTGAAGTATTCAGCTATGGATGTGGCCAAAAGGGCTCCCTTCATACGTATAAGCGGCGGCTGGTCAGAAGTTGCAACTACAAGTATAGATCTTTCAAGACCTTCCTTTTTCAAGTCGTTTTCTATAAATTCCCTGACCTCCCTGCCTCTTTCTCCAATCAGCGCTATGACATTTATATCTGCTTTTGTATTTCTTGCTACCATTCCAAGCATGGTTGACTTTCCCACTCCGGAACCCGCAAATATACCTATACGCTGCCCTTTTCCGCAGCTGAGTATTCCATCTATGGCTTTAACTCCAAGAGGAAGCGCTGTTTCAATTTTTTTCCTCTTAAGAGGGTTTGGGGGGGGGTTCATTACAGGATAATTGCTTAGCTCTTCATCTGATATATATTCTCCATCAATTACGTTTCCCAATCCATCTAAAACCCTTCCCAGCAGCGCTTCTCCCACTTTCACTTCCATGCTTTTCCCGCTGGCGACAACAATGCTTCCCGGTCCTATTCCGTCCATTTCCCCAAGAGGCATAAGTATTACATTTCCATCTTTAAATCCAACAACTTCTGAAAGTATTGGATCTTTAGAATCTATAGGATATATATAGCATATTTCCCCAAGTTTGCCGGCTGGCCCTTTCGACTCTATTGTAAGTCCCACTATCTTGCAGACCCTTCCGGAATATCTTACTGTATCAAGTTTTCTGAGTGCATATGTATATTTTTTAATATCTATAGACAATTTTATCCTCCACTTTCAAGCAAATCCATAAATTTCCTCTTTATTATTCCGATTTGCGTTCCTACACTTGAATCCACCGTCCCAGAAGATGTTTCAACTATAACTTCTCCCTTTCCAAGTGAATCATCCTGCCTCACTTTTATATCTTTTATACCGTTTGAATAGAGCATTATCTTGTCCTTGTTGCTCCTAAAAAGCTCTGCATATTCGCCCTTAGCTCTGACTACTATGTCTTCTGCATATGAAAGCCTCTCCAGGCCCTTTTTCAGAATATTCAATATCATCTCATCATTTTCGCTAAGTTTTTTATCAATTATTTTTTCAATGCTTTCAATTACAATTCCAACTATCTCGACTTCAAGAGATTCTATTTCACTCTTTTTTTGTTGCTCTATGTTTTTCTTTAAACTGATTGCCTCATCTATTAAAGCCTCATATGTTTTTTTGCCTTCGTCATATCCGTTTTGAAACCCTTCGCCATACCCTTTTTGTTTTTCAATTTCATATATTCTATTTGCCTCTGCTTTTTTTGTATCTGCAGCTCTTTTTTCTTCTTCTAATCTTTCTTTTTCAAGCTGCATGATCTCCTTTTCTCTTTGCATTATTTTCAAAAAACTTTCTTTTTCTCGAAGAAGTTCATAGAACTTCTCCGAAACTTCATCTCTTACCGCACTCTCACTTGGCTTTGCCGTAGCTTCTATATTTCCTTGCACAATATCTGCATCGCAATTTGCTGCGGCATCTATCTTTGATGAACCTCTTTGTATGGAAATGACCTTGGGCTTGCTGAGATTGACAAAATCAGACTTTATCACTCTATACAATCAGCTCATCTCCTCCACCTCTAGATATGATTATCTCGCCTTGATCTTCAAGCTTTCTTATTATATTGACAATTTTCTGCTGTGCCTCTTCTACATCCCTAAGCCTAACAGGTCCCATAAAGTCCATGTCCTCTTTTATCATCTCAGACATACGCTTTGACATGTTTGTAAATATGACTTCTCCGACTTCCTGCGTAGCTCCTTTAAGCGCCACTGCAAGCTCGTTATTGTCAACTTCACGTATAAACCTTTGTATCGCTGTACTGTCTAGGTTTATTATATCTTCAAACAGGAACATTCTTCTCTTTATCTCATCTGCCAATTCTGGATCTGACATCTCAAGATTTTCCATAATTCTCTTTTCTGTTCCTCGGTCGACAGAGTTTAGTATGTCGACTACATCTTGAACTCCGCCAGCTTTTGTATAATCCTGAGTCACTATGTTCGACAGCTTGTCCTCAAGCACAGACTCAATTTCTTTTATCATCTCAGGATAAGTCCTATCCATCGTAGCAATTCTCTTTGCGACTTCCGACTGCTTTTCCTGAGAAAGTCCCGATATTATTTGCGCCGCCTTGTCATTGTCAATATGCGACAGTATTAGCGCAATCGTCTGAGGATGCTCATTTTGTATAAAGTTCATAAGCTGTGATGGATCAGCCTTTCTGGCAAAATCAAACGGTCTAACTTGAAGTGATGCCGTAAGTCTTCCTATCACTTCTATAGCCTTGTCATTTCCAAGTGCCTTTTCAAGCACTTCCTGTGCGTAATTTATGCCACCTTCAGATATATATTCTTGGGCCAGACATATTTCATAAAATTCCTCAAGCACCTGGTCCTTGAGCTCTGGCTCCACTTTTTTTATGTTGGCAATTTCAAGAGTGAGTTCCTCTATTTCATCTTCAGATAAGTTTCTGAATATCCTCGCCGAATACTCCGGACCAAGCGTTATCAAAAGTATCGCCGCCTTTTGTTTCCCTGTGATATCCATTTGTTTTTTGTTGGACTTTCCCATTAATACTCCCCCTACTCTTCATTAAGCCAACTTTTCAAAAGTTGTGAAGCGATTTCAGGATTTCTATCTATAAGTGATTCTATGCTCTTTTTGTATCCCGAATCTTTTATATCCACTTCCAGTTCCTTTATTTCTTCTTCTGGAATATCAATCATTGCAAACGGTTCATTTTCTATTTCATTACGCTTTTCATTTCTTCTTCTTATAAATACTGCCAGCATTACAACAAGCGGTATTATAATCAAAGCTCCCACAAGAACAATCATCCATACCGGCATGCCTTCATCAGCATTTTCCGAACGGGCTTCAAACATTTTTTCTATGCTGTTATCGAACGGTCTCGCATATATTTCTACGGCTTTTGCATTAAGCCCTACTGCTGTAGAAACTATCTTTTGTATCTGTTTTCTCTGTTCATCGTCAAGCTCGTTGCCTTCTAGTATGTCACTGTTTATTATTATTCCTACTGTTACTTCCTCTATCTGGCCTTTGGCCTTTTCTATCTTTTGTATAGTCTCATTGAGCTCATAATTTACAATTTTTTCATTTTCAAAGAATGAATTTGACGCCTGCTCTCCTTCCACATACTGCTCTATGTCATCAGTATTAGTCGGAGTACCTGCCGCTCCTCCAGTTCCATCCTGAGAGGAATTTGACGACTTTTCCTGGCTGCTTCTTACAAGTCCGTTCTCTTCTCCTTCTATAGGGGTGTTAAAAGTCTTAGACTCAATTACATTTGAGTCAAAGCCCAGTCTTATGCTTGCCATTATGGATACATTGGAATACCCGTATGCCGGTCCTAAAAATTCCATAAGGCTAGATTGCAGTTTGTTTTTAACCTCCTCTTGAAGCTCTATTTGATTGTTCGAAAGAGAATCCTCCTCTTTCTCGCTCCCATTTAGAACTTTTCCGCTGGAGTCGTGTATTGTTACGTTTTCTTCTTCCAAGCCCTCTACCGAATTAGCTATAAACGTAGCTATACCGTTTATCCTGTCAATTCCAAACTCTTCCTTCGGGTCTGTTTTTATCCAAACTGCAGCTTTGACCTTTTCCTTGTTTTCAGAAAGTATGAAATCACTTTTTTGAGGAATGCTAAGATTTACAATTGCACTTTCAATTCCAGGCATGGATTCTATGTCCTGTACCAGGCTATTTTGAAGAGCCATGTTAAACGCCTGTTCTTTTTCTTCTTTGCTTAGAAAAATATTATTCCTATTCAACATGTCTTCATATGAAAATTTCGGAGAAGGTATTCCTTTCATGGAAAGGTCTATTCTCGCCCTGCTTACATCTTCCTGCGATACAAGTATTGTACTCTCATCCTGTATCTTGTATTTGACACCCAGTTCGTCAAGGTTTTTGGTCATATTCCCTGTTTCTTCGGGTTTTAAATCTTTGTATAAAACAACGTACTCAGGTCTTGTAACGTAAAATATCGAGAGTGTCAGTATCAGCACAATAAAAAAAGATCCTGCTATAAATACTGTTTTTTGTTTTTTGCTGTATTTATTAATAAAATTTGTTGTACTATCCTTTATTTTCGAGAAAAATTCCCCCAATTTATACACCTCATGTTATATTTGCATTCTCATTATTTCTTTATATGCATCAATTACTTTGTTCCTAACTTCCGCTACAGTCTGTATAGCTATATCAGCCTTTTGCGTTGCTATTGTGAGATCATGCATGTTTTCAAGTTCTCCATTTACAAAATCCACTCTTAGACTTTCCTGTTTCTGTTCAAGCTCGCTTGCGGAATACAGAGCATTAATAAATGCCTCTTTAAAATTACCGCCCAAATCATTTTTTTTATTCTGGATTGCCGTCGCATTTGCAAAACTGTCAAACCCTCTTATCTGCAAATTCTACACTCCTTTTATTTTGAAATTTCCAAGGCCTTTAACATCATCGATTTCGTATTGTTAAGTGAAGTGACATTGGCCTCATATGCCCTCATTGCAGTTATCATGTCAACCATCTCTTTCACTACATTTACATTTGATGTGAGTACGTACCCTTCACTGTCCGCATCCGGATGCCCTGGATTATATTTTTTTTCAAAAGGTGACTTGTCTTCTATTATCTTGTCTACTTCAACCCTTGAAGAGTCAGCATCTGTTTTACCATTTCCCGTATGTACATCCATATAGTCACTAAACTTTTTTCCAGTTGCAGATTTAACCACAACGACCTGCCTTCTATATGGCATTCCATTTTCAGTCTTTGTAGTATTTGCATTCGCTATGTTTTTCGATATTACATCCATCCTAAGTCTTTCAGAAGAGAGTGCAGAACCACTCGTATTTATGCCATTGAAAAGACCCATACTTACCTCCTCCCTTCACCTATTACGCTTTTCATCCTTCTAAAGTGATTTGTTATTTGGTCTACAGTAGTGTTGTATCCTATAGTGTTTTTTGCAAGTTCCGCATTTTCTATATCCAAGTCTACATTATTCCCATCCATTCTTGTTTTTACTGAATCCGAGCTGTTATTTTCATAAATTTTGGAAGGCTCTACATCATTAATTCTAATATGTTTTTTATCGGTAACATATCCCTCAATAGTCCCATTATCTGTTTTTTCGAGGACTTTCGCAAATGAAACATCTTTTCTTTTATAGTTTGGGGTGTTTACATTTGCTATGTTTGAATTTATCAATTTATTTCTATTCCAATAATAATCCAGTGCATTAGATAATATGCTTAAACTTTTACCATTCATATACCGATACCACCTATCCATTTAATCTATACCTTAAACGCCTTATTTATATTATATATTTAATAAGACAAATTGAAAACCTAATTTAAGTAAATTAAATTTCGACACCCCAAAAGCATATTTTAAATGTTCTTGTCACAAAAGCGCAAATTGTAGATAATTTCAGCACAATAAAAAAGGAAACATATTTTTGAAATATGTTTCCTTTAAGTGCATAATTGTTTATGAACTTTATCTTGGCTCTATTATGAGCTTTATTGCAGTCCTTTCCTCGCCATCAATTTCTACATCCGTAAAAGCCGGTATACATATAAGATCCATTCCGCTTGGTGCAACGAATCCTCTTGCTATCGCAACAGCTTTTACAGCCTGATTCAAGGCTCCTGCACCTATTGCCTGAATTTCAGCTGAACCCCTTTCCCTTAAAACCCCTGCTAAAGCCCCTGCTACAGAATTTGGATTGGATTTTGATGAAACTTTTAATACTTCCATTTTTCTGATCCCCCTTTTATTTGATTATTATAATTTTTACTGCATATGCGAAAATGACTAATCCCTTCCCTAATTAAAATAGTTCTACATAGAATTCAAAGTTCCTCTATTTTCACTGTGTTTTCCCATAGAAAAAAGTTTTAAGAGATTTCAAGTTGTACTTGTTTGGCATTATTATCTGCTCTGTGCTTCCAACAAACAAATATCCCTCATCATTTAGCGAACTGCTGAAGTTTTTATATATTTCAGCTTTCGCCTCTTCTGTGAAGTATATAAGTACATTTCTGCACACTATGAGATCGCAGCCATCAAAATACTTGTCTTTTAAGAGGTTATGTTTTTTGAATTCAACTCTTTGTTTGATTTCATCCTTCACCTGATATATACCATCTTTTCCTATAAAATAATCGTCAATAAAATTTTTAGGGAGATTTTTTAAACTTTTTTCTTGATATACTCCATTTTTAGCCTTGTTTATTGCCTCTTGATCGATATCAGTAGCTATTATCTTTATCTTGTTTAGCGGCATGAATTTGCTCAATAGCATAACCATAGAATATGGCTCCTCTCCTGTCGAGCAGGCGGCACTCCATATCTTTAGGCTTTTTTTGTTTTTCAGCAGTTGTGGGAGTATTTCACTTTCAACTACTTTCCACTGGTCCGGATTCCTGTAAAATTCAGATACATTTATGGTAAGATAGTTTATAAATTCATTGAATAGTTCCTTGTCAGTATCTATCGCCTTGAAATAGCTTCCGAAATCGTCATATCCGTTTCTATTCGCAAGTGACGAAAGCCTTCTTTTCATCTGTTTTTCTTTGTATAATGACAGGTTTATTCCAGTCTTATGATGCACCTTATCCTTAAAAAGTTCATAGTCCCGCATATTATTACCCCCTAGATTTATTTTGAATTTTCCTGTATATATTCAACTACTTCTGTTATTATCCAATCAGGAGTGGATGCCCCTGCTGTTATTCCCAAATGCGAATAGCTGCTTATCAAGCTCATATCCAGTTCCTCTTTTGTCTCCACATGGAATGTCGGGCAGTTCTGACTGCATATTTCAGTCAGCTTTTGAGTATTAGAGCTATGATATCCTCCTATGACTATCATCGCCTGGGCCTTTTTTGAAAGGATTTTTGATGCATCCTGTCTTTCCTTCGTCGCAAGACATATTGTGTTGTGAAATTCGATATGATCCACCGTTGCAGTAAGCTTTTTCTTTATGTGTTCATATTGGTCTATATTCATTGTAGTTTGAGCCACTACAGAGTATTCACTATCATCCCAGCTGTAACTTTCAATATCATCTATTGTCTTTACTATTTTAGCGCTATTTTTACACCATCCATTTATACCTATGACTTCCGGGTGTTTAGGGTTTCCCACTATGACTATTGCTTTCCCTTCAGAAAAACTTTTGTATACTATATCCTGTATTTTTTTTACAAACGGACAAGTGGCATCTACTATGCTGACGTTCTGTTCTTTTAATGCATTATATACATCCAGCGACACTCCATGCGACCTGATTATTATACTCCCCGATATTTTTCCTTCTACCGCGTCTATCACCTTGAGGCCTTTTTCCTTGTACTTGCCCACCGCCTGGGTATTGTGTATAAGCTGTCCCAATGAATATATATTTTCTTTTGCATTTTCAAGCTCTTTCCAGGCCATGTCCATAGCTCTTTTGACTCCAAAACAAAATCCCGCAAATTCAGCCACTTCAATTTTCATTTTTGTCACCTCGCCTGATATAGTGTAATATGTCCTGAGTAACCTGCTCTATGTTTTTCGTTGTCGTGTCTATAGCTATAGCATCTTCAGCCTTAACCAAAGGTGCAAACTCCCTGGTTCTGTCCTGCCTGTCTCTTTCACTCAAGTCCTCTATGACACTTGAAAGCTTGATTTCATATCCTTTCTCCACCATTTCAAGGTGCCTTCTTTTAGCCCTTTCAACAATGTCCGCCTCCACATAAAACTTGTACTTTGCATCTGGAAATACATGAGTACCTATATCCCTTCCGTCCATAACCACATTGTGTTTTCCAGCTATCTTTCTTTGAAGGTCTACCATCATAAGCCTGACATCCTTTATGCTTGCAATTTTAGAAACCCTTTCATTTACTACGGGCATTCTAATCTGCTCGCTTATGTCTTCGCCATCGAGCAGAATCTTACCGTCTGAAAAATCTATATCAGAAGACCGTACTATATCAACTATTCCATTTTCGTCATCTGGATCCACATCCATTTTTACTGCCTTATATGTGATTGCCCTATACATGGCGCCAGTATCTATATATATATATCCCAGCATGTTTGCTATTATTTTAGCTATGGTGCTCTTTCCTGATCCAGCCGGCCCATCTATTGCTATAACTGTATTTTTCAATTGTAATTCCACTCCTTTGTTAAGCGTTAATTCCTGCAACATATCCTGTTGAAAAAGCTATTTGAAGATTATACCCTCCAGTCAAAGCATCCACATCTATTACCTCTCCTGCAAATAAAACATTTTCCACAAGTTTGGATCTCATTGTATGGGGATCGATTTCAGAAGTCTTTACACCTCCAGAAGTGACTGTGGCTACTTTTATGTCCATAATTCCGCTGCATGAGAGTTTTGATTTCTTTATAGCATTTACTATTCGTTCCTCGTCAACCTTTTTCAAGTTGTTTGGAAGATCATTTATATCCAAATATGACAGCAGTTCCTTCATAAGCGATACCGGAAGCAGCTCTTTCAGATTGTTCCATATGGCCTTGTTTGGATGCTCCCTTATAAGTCCTGATATGTCACTCGCACTGCTATCAGGTGCAAAGTCAATACT
Source organism: Peptoclostridium litorale DSM 5388 (assembly GCF_900141635.1). Taxonomy (GTDB): domain Bacteria; phylum Bacillota; class Clostridia; order Peptostreptococcales; family Peptostreptococcaceae; genus Peptoclostridium; species Peptoclostridium litorale. The sequence goes on from NZ_FSRH01000002.1 coordinate 126,364, forward strand.
AATTTCCACATCTCCATTTGCAAAACATCTGTTAATATAACTAGATGCACAAAGAGCCAATGGTCCGCTGAGTCCAAAATGTGTGAACAAAAGATCTCCTCTATTTGAATATACCATTCTGCCTGCATGTGAAATATCCATATGGGCTTCAAGCGAAATCCCCGAAAGCCCCTTGACCCAGCTTTCCCTTATGAGAAGCGGTGAAAGGGCTGGATATATAAGCTGCACAAAATGCCCCATTCTCTTAATAACATCAAACATGCTGCCGTCTGATCCCGTATGGGGATAGCTTTTTCCTCCTGTTGCAACTATTATGCTGTCCGCAAAGCATTCGGCTCCATTCTCCAGTATTGCTGAGATTGCCTTTCCACTTTTCAGCTTTATATCACTTACCTTTGCAGATTTTAAAACCTGTACGCCACTTCTTTCCAAGACCCTTTGCATTGCCTCTATTACATCTTTTGAGCTGTGGCTTTTAGGATACACTTTCATATCTTCTTCAATTTGAAGGTCAACCCCTTCATTCATAAAAAAATCCATGAGCATTTCATTTGTAAAGCTGTAAAACGGAGTGTATAAAAATTTATGATTTCTAACCACCTTATCAAAAAAATCGGATATGTCCCTTGCATTTGTAACGTTACATCTTCCGCCTCCAGTAATGCTGAGTTTTTTTCCCAGCTGTGAAGTGCCTTCCAAAAGAAGTACCTTTTTCCCATTTTGCGCGGCCGCAATTGCTGCCATCATGCCGGCAGGACCCGCTCCTATAACTATAACCTCACTTTTTTTCAACTATTTTTCCTCCAAATGCGTCGTATCATTAACTCTCATTATAACAGGACCATAATCCCTGTATTCTATAACATTGAGCGAAGTATTGCCCTGTTTTATCTTGTATATATTTGAAAGCTCCGCCCCCAAAAGACTAACAAGAAGTATTTTTATTATCATTCCATGAGATACCAGAAGTATATTGGCGTTGTCATGCTGTTCATTTATATTTGAAATGCAGTCCATTATTCGCTTTCTCGCCTGAAGCAAATTTTCCGCCCCCGGAATTTGGGCTTCTTGAGGCTTTGTCCTCCAAACTTTATATATGTCTGAGTATTTTTCCCTTATAGCATTTATAGTGAGCCCTTCCCAGTCGCCAAAGTTAATCTCTCTAAGCCCTTTGTCGAGCATTATCTCCTTGTCCAAATGAGATGATATTATATTCGATGTCTCAATAGTCCTTCCCAAGTCACTACTGTATATATAGTCAACATCGAAGCTTTGAAGCCTTTTTGCAAGTTTTTGTGTCTGCTCTATTCCTATTTCAGCAAGACTGGAATTTTGTTGTCCCTGAGTCTTTTTTTGAATATTCCATTCAGTCTGTCCGTGTCTCACAATGAAAAATTTATTCAATTTCATCTCCATCCTTTGTGTCTATATATTATATTCATAATGTGAAAAATACCCAACATCCATCTTATATCCCATTTAAATGCTATGAAATCTTTATTTGTAATTATATCAAAAATAGAACTTTCTGTCACAAAAGCGCTTGTTTTAAGTTTATTATGCTCTACATGTTTTAGTCATTCACTTTATTGGTATCTACTAATTAAATCCAGCTATTCAAACACTTCAAATCAAAATAAAACCGAGGAGGACACCCAAATGAAATCAATAAAAAAAATTCTATTGCCTGTGGACAATCTAGAACCCTGCACAAACGCTATATCCGCAGCCAAACTTCTCGCGCAAGGCTTCAAATCTGAAATAGTAATTCTTAACGTGCAAGCAGATTTCACTTCCGCAGAATCCGACATGTCCAAAGGAACCAGGATAGTCGAAGAGGTAAAGTCAAATTTCAAATACGCAGATATACAAGTTACAACTAGAGTTGCATTTGGAAATCCCAGCGAAATAATACTCGATATTTGCGAAGATGAAAATTTTGACATGATAATAATCTGTACACATGGTCTTAGCGCCACAAGAAGGTTCCTGCTCGGAAGCGTGACAAATAAAATTGTCCATCACTCCAAGGTTCCGGTTTTGGTTTTAAGATAAAAAAATAGACGGAAAATCCGTCTATTTTTTTATTCAATTTCCCATTCGTCGTCTATGAGAATTCTTCTGGATATGCTAAAATCGCTGTCATATGGATTAACCCCATCCTCAGTCCACGAAAGTACGCCTTCTATGAACTTAAGCTTAAGCAAGGGCTTGTCCTGTTCCAACCCCTTGTTTATAAATACGGTTTCCGGATACTGTGCAAGATATTTCATCATTTCCCACGTCTTCATGCCATCCCCTCCAAACATGTCTACAAAACAATGCTAAATGCTCCAAAAAACATCAGATGAAGCATTTGAAGTAAGTATTTCAACTCCCTTTGTGCTGCCCTTTAAAAATTCAGACATTATTTCCGCAAAAATCTTTTCACTTCCATAGTGTCCCACATCTACAACTGCAATCCCTTTTTCTAATGCCTCCTGAGCCTGGTGGTACTTAACATCTCCTGTAACTATGACCTGGGCTCCTTTTTTCACGGATTCGCCCATAAATTCGCTTCCCGAACCTGATACAACTGCTACCCTTTTCACATTCATTTTAGGATCCCCTGCTATTTTCAACAGCTCTATGTCAAGACCCCTTTTTAACCCTTCCGCAAACTCTTCCAAACCTACTTCTCTTTCGGTTTCTCCTATTCTGCCTATGCCTATTGAATCTCCTTCGTTCAAAAGTTCATACATATCATAAGCAACCTCCTCATATGGATGCACTGAAAAAACATGCTCTAAAGCGCTGTTAAGCTTTTCCTTCGGCAGCACGCTTTCAATTTTAACCTCTTCAATATCACAGACCATGTCCTTTCGTCCTACATGCGGGTTGCTCCCTTCAAGCGGCCTAAACCTTCCAACTCCATCTGTGCTGAATGAACAGCTGTCATAATTGCCTATATGCCCAGCACCCCCTTCAGCCAAAGCTCTTCTTACAGCATCCTCATGCGTCTTTGGCGCATATATCGCAATTTTGACTAGCTTCTCGGCTTGAATTATGCTTAAATCCTCGATGTTTTTAAGCCCCATCTTCCTGCAAAGGCCGTCGTTAAGCCCATCCCTTGCTATATCAAAGTTCGTATGCATGCTGTAAAGTGATATGTCTTCTTTTATGAGTCTTATTACGGCTCTTCCCCTGTAAGAACTGCTGTTTATTTTTTTCATGCCTTTGAATAAAAAAGGATGGTGGGTTATTATGATATCCACGCCCCTTTCCACGGCTTCTTCAATTACAGATTCATCTGCATCAAGAGCAAGGAGTACCCTCTTTACACCGCTTCCATAATCTCCCACTAAAAGCCCCACATTGTCCCATTCATAAGCGAGGTTTGGACTGTATTTGCTTTCTATTATTTTTACTAACTCCTTAAGCAACATTCTCTCTTATCTCCTTTATCTTTTTGAGTCTATTACTGCAAAATTCAAGCCTCAAAGCAGCCTTTATAGTTTTATTACCCTCAAGATTGGAAATTATGCCTTCATATTTTTTTATCTTTTTATCCAAAAATTCAACAAGCAAATCCTTGTCATCCACCTCTAAAAGTTTCTTGCCGATCTCAAAATATACCCCGTCAATTGTATCCTCTATTTTATCCGAGTCTCCAGCATATGAGGCAATTATTATTTCATACATTTTTTCATCTTCTTTTGCAAGGCATTCTTTTTGTATCTCAAACCCATTTTCAAAGAGGTATTTCCTAAGTTCATGAGAAGCCTGCATAGGTTGAAGCACAAGTTTATTCACACCTGAAGCCTTTTCAAAATCATCTTCAATAATTTGGCTTATAAGAACTCCTCCCATACCCGCAATTATCACTTCATCAACCTCTGCATCATCTAAGACGGAAAGTCCTCCTCCAAGCCTCGTATTTATGCTGTCCCCAAGCCCATTTTGAGCAATATGCTTTTTAGCCTTTTCCAATGGCCCCTTGTTGACATCAGATGCAATTACAAACCGGCTTATACCCGTTTTAACAAGATATACCGGTATATAGGCGTGGTCTGTCCCTATATCGGCTACTCTCGCTTCATTATCTATCTGGTCGGCTATGCATTGTAATCTATTTCCCAAGTTCAAATCATCGTCCTCCTGAATTTTATTTTTCGCGTATATTAAGAAAAATCCGCCAAATGACGAATTTTTCCTTTTAATCTAAATTTAGTCTAGATAATCCTTAAGCTTTTTAGATCTGCTTGGATGTCTAAGCTTTCTAAGCGCTTTTGCCTCTATCTGCCTTATTCTCTCGCGTGTTACATCAAATTCCTTGCCCACTTCCTCGAGAGTTCTCGCTCTTCCATCTTCAAGTCCAAATCTAAGTTTTAATACCTTTTGTTCCCTTTCATTAAGCGATCCAAGCACATCTTCAAGCTGCTCTTTTAAAAGTGAATATGCTGCCGCTTCAGCAGGAGCAGGAGCGTCATCGTCAGGTATGAAATCACCAAGATGGCTATCCTCTTCCTCTCCTATAGGCGTTTCCAAAGATACAGGCTCTTGGGCTATTTTAAGTATCTCTCTTATCTTTTCTTCAGGCATGTCCATTTCCTTTGCAATTTCATCAGGTCTTGGTTCTCTTCCAAGCTTCTGAAGGAGCTGCCTCGACACTCTTATAAGCTTGTTTATGGTTTCCACCATGTGCACAGGTATTCTTATGGTTCTCGCCTGATCCGCTATGGCTCTTGTTATGGCCTGTCTTATCCACCAAGTTGCATACGTACTAAACTTGTATCCTTTAGTATAGTCGAATTTTTCAACAGCCTTTATAAGCCCAAGATTACCCTCTTGTATAAGGTCCAAAAACAGCATTCCTCTTCCCACATATCTTTTTGCTATACTTACAACAAGTCTGAGGTTGGCTTCAACAAGTCTTTTTTTAGCGTATTCTTCCCCTGCTTCCATTCTCTTTGCAAGTGATATCTCCTCTTCCGCGCTAAGCAGCGGAATCTTTCCTATTTCCTTAAGGTACATTCTCACAGGATCGTCAATACTAACTCCTTTTGGAACGCTAAGATCCTTAAGATTTACCTCTTCCTCTTCATCTTCATCGGCATCAGTTTTCGCTTCTGAATCATCAGACTTTTCATTGTCATCAATGACTTCAATGCCCATTTGTCCAAGGCTTTCATATATAGTCTCTATTTTATCTTTATCGATATCAAGTTCAGCCAGCGCATCCATTATTTCCTTATATGTCAGCGACCCCTTTTTCTTTCCTTTTTTTATGAGTTCTTTAATAAGTATTTTTTCTTCTTCAGAGACTCTACCCGCCATTTGCATCCCTCTTTCCATATTTTCTAAGTTCATCAATATTTTCTAAGTTCATTTTCAATATTGAATATTTCTATTCCTATTTCCAAAAGCTTTTTTTCAACATCTGTGTCGTAGTTTTCCTCCAATTGTGCTTGAAGTGACTTTTGAATGTCATTAAGCTTTTCACTTCTTCTCCTGAGCGAATTCTTTTTAATTCTAATTATAAGTTTTTCAAACTCTTCAGCTTCTATATCTTCAAACTTCTCTTCCAGTAAAAACTCAGTTTCATCTTTTTCAATATCCAGGTTGTTTTTGAGCTTCTCAAAAATAACTTTAAGCTCCCCATCAAATTCATCTCCAGAAAGCCTGTGAGTCATTTCTTGTCTAAATGTCTCACTTTTAACAGCAATAAAAATCAGCTTTTTTTGTGCGATTTCAATTCCATTTTTAACTGGATCAATCTTTTCCGGCAGTACAGGCTTAGCCTTTCCAAACTGCTTTCTGCTGAAATATTTTCCATAAGCTTCTTTTCCTATAGCCTCTACCGAAATGCCCGTCTCATCTGATATCTTTTTAATATGATATTCAGCTTCTACCGGGCTTTCTATGTTCTTGAGTATTTTAGCTACCTCTTTGCAAAAAATCGCCTTGCCTTCCGGCGAATCCATATGAGAACCTCTCCTTAGGACATCTATTTTAAATTGTGTAAAAGAAACCGCATTTTCAATTTCGCTCCTGAACTCATTAACCCCGTTCTTTCTTATATAATCGTCAGGGTCCTTTGCATCCTTTAGATTTAATATCCTAACGCTCAGTCCATTTTCATTCAGTATGTCCATTCCTCTGAGAGTGGCCTTTATCCCTGCACTGTCATTGTCATATGATATTATGACTTCATCTGTAAACCTCTTCAACAGAAGAGCCTGCTGCTGTGTAAGTGCAGTTCCCAAAGAAGCAACCGAATTTTTCACACCAAACTGATGCAGCGCTATTACGTCCATATAGCCTTCCACAACTATTATGGGCTCTTTGTGAGATTTCAGTACTTTTTTGGCAAAATTGAGTCCGTAAAGGTTATATCTTTTGTTAAACACAAGGGTTTCAGGCGAATTCAGGTATTTGGGCATCGAATCGTCAATGACCCTTCCTCCAAAGCCTATTACCAGCCCTTTATGATCGAATATGGGAAATATTACTCTATTTATGAATCTGTCCCTATATCCATCACCTTTTTTCCTCTGGGTTACAAGACCTGAGGCTATTATATCTTTTTGGCTGTATCCCCTTGACTTTAGATAATCCATAAGTCCATTCCAGGAATCTCCCGAATATCCCAGGCCAAACCCCTTTATGGTTTTCCTGTCCAGTCCCCTTCTGGCAAAATAATTCAACATGCTTGGGTTTTTGTTCCAAAGCATATTAAAAAAATATTTTGCAGCTTCAGTATTTATCTGTATGAGCCTTTGCTTTTCATTAGCCGCAGCTTTTTGGGTTTCATCAGAATAATCCTCAAGTCTTACCCCCGCCTTGTCAGCAAGAATTTTAAGGGCCTCGCTAAAATCAACATTTTCAATTTTCATTATAAAGTTTATAACGTCTCCACCCTCGCCACAACCAAAGCACTTGTACATCTGCTTGACCTGACTCACTACGAAAGATGGTGTCTTTTCAGAGTGAAAAGGACAGTTTGCCTTAAAGTTAGATCCCATCGATTTAAGAGTGACATATTCAGATATTATCTGGACTATATCGCTTCTTTCCTTGATTTCATCTATAATTTCTTCTTTTAAATACCCCATATCGATCACCCTTTTTTATCCAGGGGGTTATATTTCCTGTAAAATATACATTCTACAAAACATAATGCTTTTCCTCTATTTTTTCACAACAATTAAAAAACGAATGAGCAATTTCTATAACCCCATTCGTCTTATTTTTTTCATGAGTTCATCAAAACCATTAAAATCTATGGATTGATCTCCATCACAAAGCGCCATATCCGGCTGCGGGTGAACCTCTACCATGATTCCATCCGCCCCGCAGGCAAGACCCGCAAGTGACAGGGGTTCTATTAGATCCCTTCGCCCTGCCGCATGGCTGGGATCCACTATGACAGGCATTCCCGTAAGCTTTTTGACAATCGGAACGGCTGAAATATCAAGGGTATTTCTTGTACAGTCGCTGAAAGTCCTTATTCCCCTTTCGCAGAATATGACTTCCATATTTCCTTCGACAGCTATATATTCAGCAGCGCCTATCCATTCTTTTATGGTTGCACTTATGCCTCTTTTCAGGACAATAGGCTTGTCGAGTTTACCCACTTCTTTTAAAAGTGTAAAGTTTTGCATATTTCTTGAACCTATCTGTATTATGTCACAGGAATCATAAATCTTTTCAATATCCCTAACGTCCATGAGTTCTGTGACCACTTTTATTCCAACTTCTTTTCTTACGCTTTTCAGCATTTCAAGCCCCTCATCTTTAAGTCCCTGAAATGAAAAAGGCGATGTCCTGGGCTTAAAAGCCCCTCCTCTTAATATATCCGCCCCGGAGTTTTTAACACTCTGAGCCGTCTGCTTGAGCTGGTCATAACTTTCTATGGTGCATGGTCCAGCTATTATAACTCTTCCATTTAAAATCCCGTCTTTAAACGAAATTTCTTTGCTGCTAAAAACATTTGAATCCATCTACATACTCCCTTTGCAATCAAAACATTTTAGGAATATACCCATATATTCTATCGAAATATCATTTGGAATCAGATAAAATCCCATCATTAGATTATATCATATTTCCATCAATTGTCCATACCCAAGGCCCTTAAAAAGTTGAAATTCCACTCCATTCCTGGAATCTGTAAATAAGCTTTTTAAGCAGGCTATTTTGTGCATATTCTTCGTATTCCAAAAGCTTCTCTTCTTCACCATCATAAAGAATTTTAAAATAATCATCTATTTGCGTGCTTATTCTGCTCCCCTCAGGCGATATTATCTTTATATCAGCTTCAAGGTTATAGCCTCTTATGTTCCTCCTCGTCATATTCGCAGAGCCTCCGAATATAGTATGCATCCCACTGCTTTTTACTGATATTAATTTGCTGTGAAACTGCTCTCCGCTGGTTTTATACCATTTTATACTGGCCTTTTCATTTGTCTTTTCAAATATTTCACTTGCCACAACCCTGTTTGGTATTCCGTTTTTTTCCCTTCCAAATGCATCCTTATTTGCATCCAGTACCAGATTTAAGCTCACGCCTCGGTTTGAAGCCTTTACGAGCTCGTCTATAAGTTTTCTGTCAGAAAGGTAAAACATTGCAATATTTATCTCGTCACCATCTACTGTTTTAGATACAGCATCAGTCACTTCAGAGCCTATCTTCTCCTCTGTTATATACTGTATTCTTATGCTCTCTCCGGCACTTTCACTTATGCTGTTCTCTTTGTCGTATTCAATGCCCCTGTCAATATCCGACCAAGATGCTATAACATTTTCACCTGCAAGTATGTCATTTATCACGGATCCTTTTACTGCAAATGCTATGTTCGAGTGCCTTCCGCTTGCATCATGAGGGTTTGCCGAGCTTATAAGCGCTTCATTTTCCGTCGCCAACACCTTCCTGTGGTTCGCCTTGAAGTTTAAAAGCCTGAGATATGAGCTGAGCGTTACTTTTGGAGAATCCTTGCTAAATGGATTTGCAATCCATCCTCTTCCCCTTTCGATATCCCAGTTTAAAAATAGCCTCCAAAGCCCTGAATAAGCAGGATTTGAATCCTTCATCTTTTCAGTCTTTGTAAATACAACATCTATCCCTTCGGACTTTAGCCTCTCCATCATATCTGACTTATAAGACCCATAAAATGTATTTATTTCATCCGTTATGATGACTATCTCCATTTGCGGACTGCTCTTTTTCTTTTCTATGAGTTTTTGCACAAGCGCATTTGAAACATCGGGGTATGAATCCTTCCTGTCATATTCGTCATTAAACAGGAACATGTCCATTACTATGAAGCTATCCGCACTATCTATGATACTGTGAGCTTTTTCAAATATGTTTTGATCCATCACCTTGCCACCTTCTTTGTCGAATGTCAAATCATATAGAAATTCAACGTCGTCTTCCGTTACATTGTATATTGGACTTGCAATAGATGTCCCCTGCGGCTGAGGAATAAGCACGCTGTATAAAAAGCTTACGCCCAGCAGTATTGAAAATATTTTAGTCTTTATATCTGCCACTTCCTATCTTCTAGGGTTAAATTTAGACTCTTCCATAAGCATTGAATAAAGTTCCCTTTCCCTGTTTGAAAGCTTTGAAGGGTTTACTATTTTAATATTCATATACCAGTCTCCCCTGTTTCCATTCATATCTCTGTATCCCATGGATTTTATCCTTATCTTCTCGTCTGTTTGCACCCCCTGAGGAATGGTGACGTTTATGCTCTTGTCAAAAAGATATAGCTTCACCTTGCATCCAAGTGCTGCCTCCCACGGCGAAAGTCTCATGTCCTTTATCACATCAAGTCCATCCAGTTTCATGCCCTTTTGCTCCTGTATGTGTATTTTAACATACAGGTCTCCATTTTTTTCAGAAGGCCCCCTTTCACCCTTCCCCTTTAGCTTTATCTTTTTACCGCTTAGTATGCCTGATGGGATTTTGAGTGAAATGGTCTTTAGTCCTTCCAAAGTTCTAAGTGATACATTTTTTGTCACCCCGCTGTAGGCCTCCGATATGTCTATCCCAAGCTCGGCCTCGATGTCTTTTCCTCTTCGCTGCCTTCCCATCCCGGAAAATATATCATCCATATTGAAGTATCCAGACGCAAATGCACCTTCATCCCCAAAGAACATATCGAAAAAGTCACTGAAATCTCTGCTCTTTGACCCCGCAGTTTTTTGACTTTCCTTCCAGCTTCCAAATCCATATTTCGAGGGGTCAAACTCATAGCCCTCACTAAATTTATAGCCGCTGCTCATATTGTCATACTTCGCCTTTTTCTTTTCATCTCCAAGCACTTCATATGCCTCATTTATCTCTTTGAACTTTTCTTCTGACTCCTTGTTTCCCGCGTTTTTGTCCGGATGATATTTTTTGGCCAGTTTTCTATATGCCTTTTTTATTTCTTCTTTTTTTGCATTTTTTTCTAGTCCAAGTATTTTATAATAATCTTTATATTTCAACATATCACTTCCTTTAACATATAAAATGACTCTCCCCATGCAAATTTACAATTTGACCTCCCAGATAAGCAATCCGGATATATAAAATATTATACCCCTATATTAGCCTCTCTTTCCACAATATACTTTGTTATTTTGATATCAATTTTTCGCATATAAATTCAATCCGTATTATAATTTATCTTTAATTCAACCCACTCAGAATCAAATCAGATGTACCCGTTATGTGCAAATCAAAGCTGCATATAGCCAATTATGGTTCCAAATTGTGTCCGCCTAAAAACATTGAATTTTCTAAAAAATACAGTGCACACACAGTAAATTGTCTCAATTATTTTACTTTTCAAACTTATAATAAAAATACCCCAAATCGATAAATCTATGTTATATTGTATACATCGATTCATATACAATAATTTCGAATTGTAAGTTTTATTTTTAACAAATTCTAAGGAGGACTAGACATGTTCAGCAAAGGGAAACAACTTTTAAGTCAATATTATTGCGAGCAAAGCCATTTTACTCATAGGGAAAATGTATTTTCCTCAAACAAAAAACAAAATAAGAACAATGGCATGTATATGATGGATTCTGTTCCGAATGTGACTTTTAATGATATTGCAGGGCATGAAGAAGTTAAAAAGGATCTTCAGTTTATAATAGATTTTCTAAAAAACCCTCAAAGATATAAAAAAATGGGTGCTAGAATGCCAAAAGGAATAATACTGTACGGACCTCCGGGAACCGGAAAAACCCTCCACGCAAAGGCAATCGCCGGAACATCGGGAGTTCCATTCCTAACAGTTTCAGGCTCAGACTTTATGGAGAGATATGTAGGTGTTGGTGCCAAAAGAGTCAGAGAGCTTTTCAAGGAAGCAAGGGAAGCTGCACCATGCATAATATTCATAGATGAAATGGATGCTGTGGGTGGAAAACGAAACGAAAATTCAAACACCGAAAAAGACCATACCATAAACGCTCTTTTGACAGAGCTTGACGGCTTCAAATCCTCATGCGACAAAGACATAGTGGTTATAGGAGCCACAAACAGAATAGACATGCTCGATCCTGCGCTTACAAGAGCCGGAAGATTTGACAGGCACATTGCCATACCTCTTCCCGACTGCTGTGACAGGCTCGAAATAATCAAAGTGCATTCTAAAAACAAACCTATATCAAGCACTGTTGATCTGGAAAACCTGGCTAAAATTACAATAGGCTTTTCGGGGGCTGACATCGAAAATCTTCTCAACGAAAGTGCCATAATAGCCGCAAGCAGCGAAAAAAACGAAATTGACAACGATGATATCGAAAACGCCTTCTACAAAATCACCCTAAAGGGAAATAAAAAGAAGGTGGACCATAGGCACAGGTTCGAACTTGAAATAGTTGCATGGCATGAAGCCGGACATGCTCTTGTAAACAAGCTCATTACAAAACAGAGCATCCCAAAAGTTACAATAACTCCCTCTACATCCGGTTTTGGCGGTGTTACATTTATAATCCCCGAAAAGACAGGGCTTTTGACAAAGCGCGACCTAATAAATGAAGTAATGACGAGTTACGGCGGAAGAATAGGAGAATATCTGCTGACCAAAAATGAAGACCTAATCACAACCGGTGCAAGCCGCGATATAAAACAGGCCACTTCCAATATCATTAAAATAATAAAGGAATTTGGAATGACAGAAAAATTCGGAATGCTCTATATGGAGGGCATAAGGGATTTTAATCAAAACGAGATAGTCAAAGAGGCATCTTACATATCCAAATCCATATATAGTGATACTCTCCAGCTTTTAATGGACAATTGTTCTGTGCTTGAAAAGATAGCAAAAGCTCTTATTGAAAAAGAGACTATTTACGAGAGCGAACTTGACTTTATAATAAATTCACACATCAAAAAAACAGCCTGACTACAGGCTGTTTTTTTGATATAGAGCATTGATCTTCTGCCATATATGAGGATGGCTTTTTTTTATATTTAACACCTTGAAATCCTCGTCTATGAATGCATGAACAGTCTGACCCTTGGCGCACACAATCCCGTCGCTCTTTTTACATATCTCATATCCAAATATGACCCTTGCTCCCGTAAGTTTTTCTATATATGTATTCAATATGAATTCTTCTTCATATTTAAGACCCTTTATATATTTGCAGCTACTTTCAGAAAGGGGGAGAAGAACTCCTTCCTCTTCCATCTGTGAATAGCTAACTCCACTCGACTTTATGTGCTCGCTCCTGCCTACTTCAAACCATACATAGTATACTGAATGGTGTGCAACCCCCATATTATCAGTTTCAGCATATCTGACACTGAGATTCACTTGTGTTGAATGCATAAATCATACCTCCGACCAGTTTCATTTTATAATTCGTAGCAATTGAACATGGCCAAAACACTTTGCTATGGACAGTTCACAGGACTATAGCTTTTTACCTTGTGGAATAAAAAATCATGCCGTCTATGAATTTTTTAAGGTTTATCTTTCCACCTCTTTTACTCTTGCCTCTTATACTGTCCATTTCCCTTTTAACCTGCTCGAAATTATAAAGCCCATTTGAATATTCTGTAAAAGTATCATTCATATAGTCTTCTATACCTATGTTTGCAATATTGACCATTCCAACGGTGGCAGTCCTCCTTATCCTTTGCTCCATAGACTTTGGATTGTCTGTAAATTTAGCACAAAGCTCCTTTATGGTGTAGTCGTTCATGCTTTTTCCCGAATCTATAAGAAATTTAACTATGCTTATTATGTCCTTGCTTCCTATTTCGCCCATTATCCCTATGCTTTTCATTACTTCCTTTATACGGTTCTCAATATCTTTTTTAGGTTCATCCTTTGGAGCTCCACTATCAAAGAATCTTTGTATTTGATTAAATGTCCTTTTCATCTCAAACTGGCTTTTAACCTTGTTTATTATGTTCTCCACCTCAACTGCATTGACAGGCTTGTATATATAGTATTCCACACCCTTTTCATACGCTTTTGCTATCATGTCCTTTGATGCGACCTGCGAAATCATTATAAACTGTATATGCGCAAGCTCCCTTTTCAAATGCCCGACAAGAGATATGCCGTCCATTCCAGGCATTAGAAGATCCACAAGAACCATGTCCGGATTGACATCCCTTATTTCCTCTATTGCCTGCTCTCCGTCCTGGCAATAACCCACTACCCTGCCAAGCGCCCTGTCTTCCACTATCCTTTTTAGTATTCTTATTATATTCATATCGTCTTCGACTATGAAAATATTCAATTTAGCACACCTCCAGCTTCTCTTTTTCAATTTCAATTATGAATTCGGTTCCTGTCTTTCTTTCTGGGTTCAGCCTTATGATACCCTCAAACTGCTTTTCTACAATGTCCTTTACAAGACTGAGTCCAAGCCCCCTGTTTATCTGTCCGGTATTATAGTCTATTTTCGTCGAGAATCCCGGTGTAAATATAAGGGGTTTCTCATTTTCATCTATCCCGCAGCCATTATCAGAAACTTTAAATACATGCAAATTCTCTTCGCACAGATGTAAAAATACTATTTTGCCTTTGATGTCACCGTCTATGGCCTCCATGGCATTGACTATTAGGTTTCTAAATATGGACATTAACTGATAGTGCTTTTCGGTATAAAAACTATTGCCGCATTTGAATTCAATCGATATTCCCCGCCCCTTTATTGCCGCCTCCATTATCATGCTGTCGTTGAGTATCTTTATTATGTCCTTAAAGTCCATACCTGAGTCCTTGAGCTTGTTTTCTATTATCCCTTCCACCCCTCTGAATATAAGCCCGTACTCCTTCTTTATCTCGTGGACGTCTTTTGCTATGTCGACAGACATTTGAGCCCATCTGTCTTCATCCTTTCCGCTGTTTATCTTTTCAAAGAGGGAATATGCATTAGACATTACATTTTCGATATTATCCATGTTTTTTTGCATCCAGTACATCTCTGTCTTGAGCTGTGATATTATCCAGAGTAGTTTTCTGTACCTCTCCTCGTGGTCCTGGTTAAGTATAAGCATCCTGTAGTACTTAAGAGCCAGTATGAACACGCAGACCATGAACGTTCTCACCAGGGCTATTAGAAATAATACTCCTACTATTTCAAATTTAGGTTCTAGCATCTCCCAGTTTATTCTGACATACATCTCCATGAGATTAGAAAAAAAGTCACACAGCACAAGATTTATAAAAAAACGCTTCATTTTAAATGGAGAGCTGTTTTCATTGAGTATATGGTAAAACACTCCATATCCCATGTAAAAAAAGAGTTCTGGAAAATATGAATCTATTGCCGGCGCATACTCTCCATGTCTGAGTCCAAACACAAAAATTCTCAGCCCATATACAAATAGCGCCGAGAGTATTCCTGTTTGCGAAGGATTCAAATTCTTAAAAAAAGTCAAAAGTATCGGAAACAATATTATAGCCACAGAGATATTAAAATCTGAAACAAAAATTTTTATATATATCTGTGACGTAAGAGCAACTATGGCGGCTACCGTTAGCATTTTTTTCAGATTATCCATAAACATTTCCCCTTATAAATTCTCTCTATAATGACTGACAGCTTGAGAAGATTAACCTCCTCAAGCTGTCAGTATATCAAAAGTTTTGCACTTTGTACATTTAATTAGGCAACTTTTTTGTAATTTTTATCTGATTTGCAACCTGCAGTGTTTGATGTCTTTCTTCCTCCATAAAAATAGTCAAGCTCATCATAAAGTTCAGCCATGTTCTTTTTAAATTTTGTCCATTTCAAATTACCTTCTCCAGAAGATTTTTTGAAACGTGAAGTGAAATGCTCCTGCTCCTTGTAATACTCGCTCATAATATCCATGAATTTCTTTAACATCTTAACTCCTCCTTATATAATCATTTTTTTATTTATATGCATATTCATATATCCGTCTATAAAAAACTACAAAATACAAAACACGAATGTTATTTAAAACCCAAAAGGACAGGTGTATAAATAAGCATATAAATTTCCTATGCCAATTTATACCCTGTCCTTTTATCTGAAAGTTTCCCCGACTAATCAGGTTTCTTCTTCGATGCCCTTTTATAAAGAGTCTCTCCAGGGGTGTGTCCTGCCATTGTATTTTGACCTGAAAGTTTCGAAATAGATCATTAGCCAATTCTATTCCTTGCTTCGTTGGTTACCCTTTCGGATATCTCCAATGACATTCAACCACAAATATGTTTTTTTATTTCAGTATGCCGACTTTATTGTTTAAGCTTCAATATTATGAAGCAAGTCTCTTTTCTTCAAGTGCATTTTCTGATTCTGAAAGCTTGCTTTTGAATATAAACTTGTATAGCGTAGTTCCGAGAAGCCCTCCTACGATACCTCCAACAACCGCAAATCCTATAGCCTTTAAAACCATCATAGGCTCGTTGAATGCAAATGGAGCAAGTAGTCCTGGTATAGGCGATGCCGTTCCCGGAGCATTGTTTACTATTCCAAAGTATGCCGCTGCTATTCCTGCAAGTCCTCCTCCAATGAAGTTTGAACCGAATATAGGTATTGGGTTTTT
Source organism: Peptoclostridium litorale DSM 5388 (assembly GCF_900141635.1). Taxonomy (GTDB): domain Bacteria; phylum Bacillota; class Clostridia; order Peptostreptococcales; family Peptostreptococcaceae; genus Peptoclostridium; species Peptoclostridium litorale. The sequence goes on from NZ_FSRH01000002.1 coordinate 142,388, forward strand.
AGAAACCACGTCAGCCTGAGTAAGAGGCTCAAGCATTACACCTATTACATTACTTGAATCTCCAAATTTAAGCCTTTGGAATACTATTCCGTTTGTGAAAGATCCACCAACACATGCTATTGCCGCTATTCCCATAGGAAGTCCTGTAAGTCCAAGCATAGCTGTAAGTGCCATAGAGCTTAGTGGAGATGTACAAATCATCTTCATTATTCCTCCAAGAAGGAATCCCATAAGTATAGGCGACTGATTAGATGCAACTATTATCATGTCTCCTATGTTAGCCATTGTTCCGTCAACAACTGGAGCTACCTGAAGCGCTATAAGTCTTGCAAGCGGAGCCAGTACTAGAACACCTACTATTGAGTCAAGACCTTTTGGAAGCTTCTTCTCAAGAACAGGTCCTATGAATCCTATTGCGTATCCAGCTATGAATCCTGGAAGTATTCCAACTCCAAGAAGAGATATTCCGGCTGCAACTGCATATACCGGGTTAAGTCCCATGTTTATAGATACAAGGATTGTAGCTGCAACTCCTCCAAAACTTCCCGCAGAGCTTCCAACCGATCCCAAAAATTCAAATCCCAAGAAATCTCCAAATATGTACCTGTGTATCGCTTCAACAAGGAAACTCGCTACAGCTGCGTTTGCAAGCCCTCCCATTGCCTTGTCTCCCTTTGGCGCCTTCATGCTGAATATCGAAAAAAGCGCAAGCGTCATTATAAGTAAACTCATCCCTTTTAGTATTTCCATATTCCTACCTCCACAATATAAAATTATAATGATTACTTTGTTACTTTCTGTCATTCCCTCTATTGAGTTAGTTCCTCACAGAATCAGAATCATAATCTGATCTACAAGTTTTTGGTGATGCTTTTTTTATGCCGGCATTTTTTGTCTAATTCATCTTATGCTAAAATTCTAACTTGCCAGGTACAAAAAACATCATGAATTTTCAATTTTTATTAAAATTTCATATAAAAAATTTATAAGTATCAAAAAATGAAAGTCTATAAGTTTAAAAAATAACAAAAAAGGCTGTATATGCCATTCCTTTTTCCAAGTTTTCAGAACATTATGCCAAAAACCGAGCCTGCCGGCATCGCTTTATTTGATTTTTTTGTTACAATTTTATTTTTCATTTGCACAGTCTCCGGTTTTAAAATTCTATATATAATCGTATTTTATATTAAGTATACAGAATACTTGTTGCTTTAAATAAAAACACATCTGTATATTTGCACATAAAAAATCCGAATGGACAATTTACACATTCCATCCGGATCAAATAATTTCTAAAACTTATTTATCCTTTATTGCCCTTCCTATAGAAAAAGCTCTTCCCACTTCGTCTCCCACACAATAGTATTTTCTTATCTCAGGGACAAACAGTATGGGATCAACTTTTCTTATGTCCACATCCCCGTTTTCATCAAGGCAATCCATGCTTATTTTGACATCCTGTATCTCACCTATGAACTGAACGTGCGAACCAATTTCTACTGTTTTCAAAAGGCTGCACTCTATGGCAACTGGAAACTCGTCTATATATGGTGCGTTTACAGTATCGCTTTTCACAGGCGTAAGTCCTGACATTTCAAACTTGTCCTCGTCCTTTCCCGAAACCATTCCAAAATAGTCCGCAGACTGAGCATTTCCAGAAGACGGTATGTTTATTGTAAATGCATTGTTTTTTATTATATTTTCATACGTCTTCCTTTCTTTCCTTATAGATACACAAATGCTCGCAGGGTTAGAACTGCAAAGCCCTCCCCAAGCTGCATTCATGGCATTTGCCTTTCCATTTTCATCGTAGCTGCAAACTATATACACCGGTGCAGGATATGATATCGTCTTTTTGCCAAAACTTTTCCTCATTTTGAACCCCTCCCTGTATTTGTCTTTTTCATTTGAATTCAACTGTATTATCTTGTATATCTGGTCGTCTTTCACATATATCCTGTAGCAATCATTTTGAAAAGCATAGTAATCACCCATGTGCTCAATCTTCTGCATATCAAGAGCTACAGACATTACACTTTTTTTAGGCATTCTCGATACTGAAGCCGAAACCTTATCATCGGCCACAGCTCTTAAGAACAGCTTTGTAAGCTTCTTTTTATATCCATTCGGAACCCTGCTGGATTTTAAAGTGTTGCACCTTTTGCAGCTGAGCACAAGGTTGAATATGTCATTGGTCCCTCCCCTGCTTTTGGGAAAATAGTGGTCTATGCTCATCTGCTTGAATTTGAGGCTTTTGCCGCAAAATACGCATTTTTTTCCATCCCTTTCATATATATACGACTTGTCCACATACTTTTTTTTCATTATGCCCTCCGGTTTTTGCTGCAGCTTAATCTATATCAACTTCAACATTCGAAAATCCCATTTGCATCACAAAGCTTTCAATAAGCTTTTCGGCCTTTAGATTCGCCTCTTTTAAAAAACCATCTTCCAGCACCTCTTTTTCAATGCGCTTTTTTTCATCGGCCAGGATATTTGTGACATCATCAGATCTTATAGGGTTGAAAAGTCCTGACTTTTCATCATATATCACAACCTTGTCCTCATAGATTACATTGTCCAAAACTTTGGCGCCATCCAGCTTTATGAGTATGCCTTTTTCGCCAGTTCGGCTTACATTTGCATTTTCAAGATCAACCCCAGCCTTGAGGTAGCCCTCAAACACCACTATGAGTTTTTTTTGGGTCAAGGGAACATTAAAACCGTTGAGCTTTTTGGAGTCCTCATAAAAGGCTATGTCCTTGTATTCATACTTCAACACTGACAGTTCTGATATTTCCAAAAGCCTGTCCTTTACTATGTCCGCTGTATCTACTTTTTTGCTGTTTTTGTATTGAACGTATTTGTCCGCCCCCAAAAGGACTATTATCAATATTAGCATTAATATGAGTATATTCTTTTTATTCTTAATCAATTTAACAATCTCCCTTTACATATATTTCAGAATACTATACACCCTCAGCAAAAGGCATGTAATTTATAGTGTTCATGAAGTCAGCTGTATTCCAACTATTTGAATTATTTTCAGATTAATCGCTTTAGTCAAAAACTATATAATTCATATTATCCCATAAAGGTTACCCTGTCAATTTAGATTAGATCCTTTACATATTCGTCTTTTTCAAAGTTTAGAATTGCCAATGCCTGTCATTTTATTTTTAAAAACAATTCAAAACGGGTATATATTCTACTGTTTATCTAATAAATGTCTGAATATCTTCATTCTAGACACAGTTGCATGTCTTCAATAAATTCATAACAGGAGGTAGTACATGAGAAATTTAAAACCGATTAAACTGCTGGCACTTTCACTGTCTTTAATGATGCTGTGGGGATGCGGCACTAGCTCTATGGAAAAATCAGAAAATGCCAAAGAGGTAAAATCCAAAGAACTGGTGGTTGGAATGGAACTTGCATATCCCCCGTTTGAAATGACCGACGAAAAGGGGAACCCCAGTGGGATAAGCGTTGATATTGCAAAAGCGCTCGGTGAATATCTTGGAAGAGATGTCCGAATAGAAAACATGGCGTATAACGGACTTATACCTTCCCTTCTAACTGGAAAAGTCGACTTGATCCTTTCTTCAATGACAATAACTGAAGAAAGAAAGGAATCCATCTCTTTTTCAAACCCCTATTCTAGGTCTTACCTTTCACTTTTGATTAGTAAACCTTCGCCCGTTCAAAACTTCGAAGACCTTAATGCCAGGGGAAGAAAACTTGCAGTCAAAAAAGGCACTACCGGGCATATTTATGCCGAAAAGAACCTTCAGGATTGCGAAATAATGGTTTTCGACAAAGAAAGTGCATGTGTCCTTGAAGTCATGCAGGGAAAGGCCGATGCATTCATATATGACCAGATGACCATATATAAAAACTGGCAGCAAAATCCAAACACGACAAGAGCCGTACTCAAACCATTCCAGGATGATCCTGAATATTGGGGCATCGGCCTTAGAAAAGAAGACGAGAAGCTTAAATCTCAAATAAATGCATTTCTATCCGAATTCTCCGATGAAGGCGGATTCGACGCGCTGGCAATGGAATATTTTGATGAGCAGAAAAAATCTTTTGACGAACTTGGAATACCTTTTTTCTTCGACATAGATGAATCTCCTAAAACAAAGCCGTAGAAAGGATAATTTATGAATACTTTAGATGAAACAAACGGAAAAGCCATGTCACACAAAAACATAAAGGTAAAACGTAAATATGGAATAACATTTAAGTCTCTCTTTTTCAAAGACAAAAGTGACACCTTTCAAATATCCAGATTCAAAAACAACCTCAGCATATCAATAGTTTTAGCAGCCTTAATACTTCTCCTTATATATTCATTCAGCAAGCTAAACTACAATTTAAGGCTTCAGACCTTATACCAGTACAGGTATAAATTCTATATGGGATTTGCAGTTACAGTTCTGACCAGCATGTGCTCTCTTGTTTTGAGCCTTGTGATAGGAATATTCTTTGCATTTGCAAGAAATTCAAGATTCCTTCCGCTCCACTATTTCAGCAAGTTTTACGTGGAAGCTATACGGGGAACGCCTCTTCTCGTTCAAATATACGTATTTTTCTATATAGTCGCAACCGCATTCAACCTGACCAACAGATATTTTCTGGGTATACTCATACTTTCCATTTTTTCAGGCGCATATGTCAGCGAAATAATAAGGGGCGGAATTGAAAGCATAGGAAAATCTCAAATTGAAACGGCGCGTTCACTGGGCTTTTCCCCATACCAAAAATATAGGTTCATAATAATACCGCAGGTTATAAAACGCATAATGCCTTCGCTTGCCGGCCAGTTCGTATCACTTGTGAAAGATTCCTCGCTGCTTTCAATAATAGCCGTAAATGAGTTCACCAAAAATGTTCAGGAAGTGGACTCCATAAACTTCGCCTCAATAGAAAACTACATGGTTCTCGCGATTGGATATTTGATATTGACACTTCCGATATCAGTGATATCAAAAAAACTCGAAAGGAAATACACTTATGAATCTTAGCATAAAAGACCTTTGCATTGAATACGAAGGAAAACAAGTACTCAGTTCAATAGATATCGAAATAAAAAATGCACATTCTATAGCTATAATAGGACCTTCCGGTGGAGGCAAATCTACTCTCTTGAGGATAATAGCCGGACTTGAAACTCCAAGCAGTGGGAATATTTCAATAAACGGCAAGGATATTGCCTTCAGGGAAAATTTTCTAAATGAATACAGAAAATCAATAGGGGTCGTTTTCCAATCATATAATCTATTCCCCCATATTAGCGCCATTGAAAACATCACCCTTCCTCTTGTGCAAATACACAAATTGGATAAAAAAGATGCTGTCCAACGGGCTGAATCGCTCCTTAAAAGATTCCAGCTTATGGATCATTCCCATAAAAGGCCCTCCCAGCTTTCAGGCGGCCAGCAGCAAAGGGTTGCCATAGCAAGAGCCATAGCCATAAAATCTCAGTTCCTGCTTCTTGACGAGCCTACATCGGCACTGGACCCTGAACTGACATCAGAGGTTCTTGATATGATAGACGAGCTAAAAGGTGAATACAGGGACCTCATACTTGTAACCCATGAAATGGGTTTTGCCAAAAAAGCCTGTGACTATACGCTCTTCATAGCAGACGGCAAGGTAATAGAACACGGTCATAGCAAGGACATATTCGAAAATCCAAAGTCGGAGCAACTCATGGGATTTTTGGATAAGATACTAGAATGGCAATGACGGGGCATTTGTATCATATCCGAATATAACGGAATAGTTCAAACCTTTTCAAAGGAATATAAGTAAAACAAGATCCGAAGCTCTAGGGAATAGAGCTTCGGATCTTGTTTTTTAAGCTTTAATGCTGCCATATGATTTTAAATCAGCCTGTATTACATACGGTTTCGGAATAATATAAAACTTTAGCAAAAAACATTTGCGGGGATGAATCAGTACGCCTTTTATATTATCCCCTTTTTAGAAAATATTTTCATTGTGTATGCTATTGTTATAAATACAGCCGACCAGTTAACCGCGAATATCCCCCACCAGACTCCAATAACGCCAAAACCCATGGCCTCTCCAAAAGCAGGAAATATCAAAACAGGCATTAAAAGCTGTCGGTATAGGCCTATATATACTGCAAATCCAGGCTTTTTCAGCCCCTGGAGAGCCGATATTGATACGTTCAAAAGCACATATGTGTTGAATGTAAACACCTCTATCCTAAGATACTGTGCCCCAGATATTATGACCTGGCTGTCCCTGCTGAAAAACCCTACCAGAGACTTTGCAAATGGAAAAACAACAGCCATGGCCAATGTCATTATTGCAACTCCATAAATCATGGATGTTTTATATGCACTCCAAATTCTTTCATACTTTTGGGCTCCAAAATTTTGCCCAACTATTGAGAGCACAGCCACATTAAGCCCTATTGTAGGAAGAAGCGCAATCTGCTCTATCCTGAGTGATATCCCATAAGCCGCTATCGTCTTTGCCCCGGAGTATTCCATTATGAAATAGTTTATTACAAACATGCCTGCCGCTATGCTTGCCATGTTAAGCGCCGACGGTATCCCCTGCTGAAGTATTTGGAAATAATGAAAAATAGAAGGCTTGATTTCATATATCCCTATTCCATCGAAAATACCCTTTTGAACAATTCTTTTCAAAAGATATGCACTTCCTAAAGCCTGTACTGCAACAGTTGCAAGTGCCACTCCGGCAGTCCCCATTTTAGGCATTCCAAATATGCCAAATATAAAAAGCGGGTCCAGTATTATGTTCACAAAAAAACCTATTATGAGAAAATTCCTGTATGGCTTAGTGTCTCCATATGCTGAAAGTATTGAATTTAACGCCGCATTGAGCGAGAAAAAAACAACGCCGTAAAGCACCACATTCATGTACCCCAGGGCCTCTTTAAGCGACCTTCCCTGTGCTCCCATCAAGTTGAACATGGCCCCAATAGACAATCTCCCCGCAATTGTGAGCAGACCCGATAAGATTATACTCAGACTTATCGAATTTACAATATATTTTCTAACTCTTTCGATGTCCATTTTCCCTATCTCATTTGAAATAATAGCCGTAGCACCTGTTCCCATCCCTGCCGTAAATGCAATTATTATGAAAAATGCCGGAAACGAGAGTGAAAGACCTGCAAGGGCATCAGTAGAAAGCATTCCTGCATAAAGTGTATCAGTTACATTAAACATTGTATTAAATAAAAAACCTGTACTTGCAGGTACTGAAAGCCTCTTTATGAGTTCTTTTATATCGCCTTCTAGAAGCATTGCATCATTCATATTCCCACCACCTTCTCACATATAGATCACAGCTTTATGCATATTCTATTTTTACCCCAAAAAAACAAAAAACCCATGGAAAAAGCATCCACGGGTTTTGGCTTTTATGCTATTATTCAGTTACAAGCTTAAGATCTACTGGTATGAACTGCTCAACAGTTTCCCCTGCTATTATCTTTCCTGCAGTTTCAACGCCAAGCGCTCCTATCATGTCCGGCTGCTGAGCCACAGTTGCCGCCAATTTTCCTTCTTTAACTGAGTTTACGGCATCTTCAGTAGCGTCAAATCCTACAACCATTATTTCTTTTCCGCTAGCCTCTATAGCCTGAAGCGCTCCTAGAGCCATTTCATCGTTGTGAGCGAATACAGCATCTATTTCCGGCTGAGCTTGAAGTATGTTTTCCATTACCTCAAGTCCTTTTGTTCTGTCAAAGTCTGCAACCTGTTTTGCAACAACTTCAAAACCTTCTTTTCCCTCTATCGCCTCATTGAATCCCTTACCTCTGTCTCTTGCCGCTGAAGTTCCAGCTATTCCTTCAAGTTCCACAAGCTTTGCACCTTCTGCGAATTTTTCAACTATGAACTCTCCAGCCATCTTTCCACCTGCAACATTGTCTGAAGCTATGTGGCATACAACATCTCCGCCGTTTGCTCCTCTGTCAAGAGTAACCACTGGAATATTTGCCTCATTTGCAGCCTTAACCGAGTTTACAACCGCATCTGAGTCAGTAGGGTTTATAAGTATTGCTGAAACACCTCTTGTAACAAGGTCCTCAACGTTTGCTATCTCTTTTGAAGGATCGTTTTGCGAGTCAAGAACTATAAGCTCGTATCCAAGTTCTTCAGCCTTGCTCTTTGCCCCCTCTTGAAGCGTAACAAAGAACGGATTGTTAAGAGTCGATACTACAAGACCTATCTTTTGAGTTCCCTCTGTTTGTGCTTCCTCTTTAGCCCCACAGGCTGTAAGAGCTCCAATTACAAGAACAAGTGACATTAAAATCGAAATCAGTTTCTTCATGGTGAATCCTCCTTTAATTTTTATATATTTATATTTTGCCGATTGCTCGGCGCGAAGCCTTATTTGCTCTTCTTGTCGATAAGAACCGCGACAAGTATTACCATACCCTTAATCATCATCTGATAATACGATGAAACGTCCATAAGGTTAAGCGCATTTCCAAGTATGCCTATTATTAGGGCTCCTATGACGGTTCCCATTATGCTTCCCGCTCCACCTGTAAGGCTTGTTCCTCCAAGAACTACTGCCGCTATGGCATCCAGCTCATATCCTGTTCCAGCAGTAGGCTGTGCAGATGAAAGCCTCGCTGTTATTATTATCCCCGCAAGCGCGGCCATTAAACCACTTATTGCATAAACATATATTTTTATCTTATCCGTATTAAGTCCTGAAAGTCTTGAAGCTTCTTCATTTCCTCCAAGCGCATATACGTATCTTCCAAGTCTTGTCTGTGTAAGTAAATAGAAGCCCAGTGCAAATACTATGATCATTATATATATGGGTACAGGAATTTTCATAAAATATCCGGCTCCTATGCTGCTGAATGCCTCATATCCCTTTGCGCCAGTAAATGTTATGGGCTTTCCCTTTGTGAACACAAGTGTTGCACCTCTTAGTATCGTCATGGTGGCAAGCGTTGCAATAAATGGCTGTACTTTGCCCTTGCTTATAACAACCCCACTGCACATTCCCGAAACAGCTCCAACAAATAGAGTTATCGCCACAACAGCTATTATGTTGACATCTGCTGAAAGAAGACTTGCGCATATAGCACCTGTAAACGCAAGTATAGATCCCACAGAAAGATCTATTCCACCTGTGAGTATTACAAATGTCATTCCAGCTGCTATAACCGAATTTATGGAAGTCTGCCTAAATACATTCAGCATGTTCGGCCAGGTTAAAAATCTTGGATTTAAAAACGAAATTATTATTGTAAAAATTAAAAGTCCTATTATCGATTTGAATTTCATTAGCGTCTGCTTGTTCATTAGTGTTCCTCCTCTATTCCAACGGCGCACCTCATTATGCCGTCCTGAGTTGCTTTGTCCCTGCTGAATTCGCCTGTGATTTTTCCATCGTGAAGGACAATTATCCTGTCGCTCATCCCCATTATTTCAGGCATTTCTGAAGATATCATTATTATGCTCATTCCATCCTTTTTGAACAGATTTATGAGTTCATAAATTTCCTTTTTTGCCCCTACGTCGACTCCCCTGGTCGGTTCGTCCAGTATGAGTATACTTGGCTTTGTCATAAGGCATTTTGCTATGGAAACCTTCTGTTGGTTCCCCCCGCTCAAATTCTTTACCTTCTGCTTTATTCCAGGTGTTTTGATGTTGAGCCTTTTTACATAGTCACTTACAATTTCCTCTTCAATTTTCTTGTCTATATTTAGCAATGCACCCTTTAGTCCGTCCAGTGAAGAAAGGCTCATATTGTCTCTTACTGAAAGACCCAGGACAAGCCCTTCATTTTTCCTGTCTTCAGACACATACGCAATCCCATGTCTAAGTGCGTCAGATGGAGATTTTATGGAAACCTTTTCACCATTCACATATATATCCCCATGCTCATGCTTTATGTATCCAAATATGGTCTTTCCAAGTTCAGTTCTTCCAGCACCCATAAGCCCTGATATGCCTACTATTTCACCTTTTCGAACCTCGAGGCTTATATCTTTTACATACTTGTTCTTAAGGCCGTTTATACGTAGCACAGTTTCACCTTTTTCAACTTCCACCCTTGGAAACTGCTCGCTTAGCTTTCTGCCTACCATCATTTCTATTAGACCATCTTCATCCATATGCGAAACGCTTTCTTCGCCGACATATTTTCCGTCCCTTAGAACACTTACTCTGTCGCAGATTTCAAATATTTCCCCCAGCCTGTGCGATATATATATTATTGCCTTGTTTTCAGATTTAAGTTCATTTATCACCCTAAACAGACTTTCAGTCTCCTTGTCTGTAAGTGCATCCGTAGGCTCATCCATTATTATTACACTGGCGTTAAGCGAAAGCGCCTTTGCAATTTCAACCATTTGCCTTTGCCCCATGCTAAGGCTGCCTAAAAGATCTCTTGGATCCTTGTCTATATTGAGCTTTTTTAAAAGCCTGTTTGCATTTTCATTCATCTTCTTCCAATCAATATTCCCAAACCTTGTGACAGGCTCTCTTCCTATGAATATGTTCTCGGCTATGCTAAGGTGAGGTATCAGATTAAGCTCCTGGTGTATTATAGCTATTCCAATTTCCTGTGCATGCTTAGTGTCCTTCATTGACAGGGGATTTCCTCTCCAGCATATCTCTCCTGCATTCTTCGAGTAAACACCGCTCATTATCTTCATGAGTGTGGATTTTCCGGCTCCGTTTTCTCCAAGAAGCGCAAGCACCTCTCCTTCAAAAACTTTAAGGTCTACATTGTCGAGTGCCTTGACTCCCGGAAATTCCTTCGAAATGCCTTTCATCTCCAAAATAGGTTTTTTCATAGTTTGACCACTCCTAAAAAACTACTCCTGATTTTAATATCACATTTGCATATGGCGTGCATTCTCCTGTTCTTACAACCGCCTTGGAATCCCTTGTAACCTCTTTGAACTCCTCATGAGAAACAGACTTTATGATTATTTCGGGATTTGAAGCCTTTAATATATATATAAGCTTGGCGCAGACTTCTGGATTTTTTTCATATATTTCTTCAGCGATTATAGCCTCTTCCACCTTCAGTTCTGAAAGCACCGCATCTACAACTTGAAGGAATGTAGGCACACCTTGTGTAAGGGCCAGGTCTATCCTGCCTGTTCCTTCTGGAACCGGCAGCCCGCAGTCCCCTATTGTCAGCATATCTGTATGTCCCATAAGCGATATGGCATGAGATATTTGAGAATTTAAAAGTCCTGTTTTTTTCAAAGCAATTCACTCCTTGTCAAAATTAAAGCTCTATTTCATTTATATGTGGAAGCGAACTTTGAGCGCCTTCCCTTGTAACTGTAACAGATGCAACCTTTGTCGCAAATTCTATTGCTTCATCCATGGCTTTGCCATTTGCAATATAAGATGCAACACCTGCAATAAAACTGTCCCCTGCCGCTGTAGTGTCAACAGCTTCAACTTTTATAGCATCGTATTTTCTGCAAAAACCCTCGCCTAGGTGCATGCATCCATTTTCTCCAAGAGTTACTATTATCTCCTTTATCCCTTTTTGTATGAGCGAATCCGCAGCCAGCTTCACTTCACTTTCGTCTTTTGCACTCATTTTGCTTATCAGCTCAAGTTCTGTCTCATTTGGAACAAGAAGGTCTACATTCTTTATGATTTCATCTCCTAGCGGCCTTGCCGGAGCTGGATTGAGTATTGTGTATTTTCCAAGTCTCTTTGATATCTCAAGAGCATGTCTTACTGATTCTTCCGGAATTTCAAGCTGAAGCACTACTATGTCAGCTGACTCTATCTTTTCTATGTTCTCATCTATAAATTCCTTTGTAACGCTGAAATTCGCACCTAAATTTACAATTATCGAATTGTTGGCACTTTCATCCACAGTTATAATTGCAATTCCCGTGGAAATTCCATTTTCAATATGTATTCCCGTAGTGTCTATATTGTCATTTTCAAGCCCTTTTTTAAGTTCCCTGCCAAAGGCATCGTCCCCGACCTTGCCAATCATTGTGACATCGGCTCCAAGTCTCGACATTGCAACAGCCTGGTTTGCTCCCTTGCCTCCAGGTATTTGGGCAAATCCCTTCCCAAGCACAGTTTCCCCTACCTGGGGCATGCTTTCAACCTTGGATACAAGATCCATGTTTATACTTCCTATAACTAATATTTTAGACATATGAAACGCTCCCTCTTATTTCTTCTTTACCGACTCTCTTATGACTATATCGGGCTGAAGCACAAGCCTTTTTTGCTCTGCCTTCTTGCCTTCAAGTATATCTATTAGCATCTCAACCGCCCTGTAGCCCATCTCGTATTTCGGCTGCCTTATCGTTGTAAGTTCAGGCTCTATCATGCTTGATACGTATATGTCGTCAAATCCGACTATAGATATGTCCTGCGGTATGCGTATGCCTTTCCCCTTGAAACTCTTTATCGCTCCTATTGCAATAAGGTCGTTACCGCAAAAAACCCCGTCAAAATCAAGATTCTTTTCTATTGCGATTGCCGCGGCTTCATATCCCCAGTTTTCATTGAATTCCCCTTCGAGAAGCAGATCCTGGTCAAAATCTATATTGTGATTTTCAAGTGCACTCTTGTATCCTTCGAGTCTTTCGAATGAAGCCTTGTTTGTAAGCGGACCTGAAATGAATAGTATCTTTTCCATGCCATTTGATATCATGTGCTCGACGCCAATGCATGCACCCTTGAAGTTATCCGTTATAACCCTTCCCTTTATGCATTTCATATCTATGTCGATGTCTCTATCGACAAGTATTATGGGCATTGAAGTTTCCGTTATTTTTTCAAACTGGTCTTCACGTTTTGACGAAACAGCTATTATTATCCCATCTACCATTTTCTCGCTGAGCACTTTAAGGTACTCGTCTTCCTTTGAAAGGTTGTTGTCCGCATTGCAAAATATTATGGTGTAACCGGCCTTGCTGGCCATGTCTTCGGCACCCCTTGCAAGCTCGGGGAAAAATGGATTTCGAATATCCGGTATTATGAGTCCTATTGTATTAGTCCTCTTAGTCACAAGGCTTCTGGCGACAACACTAGGAGTATAGTTGTTCTCCTTCATTATCTTTTTTATCCTGTCCTTTGTAGCATCGCTTATGCTCTCATCCTTGCCGTTCATGACTTTGGATACAGTTGTTGTTGAAACTCCTGCCAGCTTTGCAATATCTTTAATTGTCATTTTCATATATATCACCCTAATTCATTCAAGGTACTATGCAAAATCTAGGTAACCGGTTTACTAAAACGTTTACCTAGATAGCTTAACACCTTTTTTATTTTTTTTCAATAAAATTTCGCGTATTTTTTACATACTATATATCTATAATATGCTTTTTATATTCACTTTAATCCTATTAAAACACAAAAACGCCTCATATTCTACATTAATGACTCATTAAAAAAGCAACTCCAAATAATATTTTCCAACAGAGCTGCTTTTGCTTTTATTCACTAAATTTTATGCTGTTCATATTTTGAAAATACCCATGCCCTGTATCCCACTTTGACACTTCTACCTTTTACAACCTTGCCATATCAAGCTTCCCGACTGCTTTCCATGTTGATCGCCCATATGTTTTAAAGCATGCTTTTAACAAGCTCTTTGAACTTGAGCTCAAAAATCTTGTCGTCGTCCTTGCTCCTCTTGGAAGTCTTCGAATACTTTTTATGCTTTTTTCTCATCTGCTGGTTCATATACCTTTTCATGAGAAGCCCCTCTATGTTGTCATCAGTATAAACTAGACCATTTTGATTTATTGCCGCAGCCTTCTTTGCAAGCGCCAGTGCAGCTACACCGTAGTCCTGAGTAACCACTATGTCCCCATTGACCGTATTGTTTATAAGAGCTATGTCCGCCACGTCACGCCCCTTTTCTACGGTTATTATCTTTGCATAGTCGTCGTATATCTCATGGCAGACATTTTTCACCATTACAAGTTCCACTCCATGCTCCTTTGCCACTTTGAGTATTATGTCCTTTACGGGACATCCGTCCGCATCAACCAGTATTTTCATATTTTCCCCTTTTTATGTTTTGATTTGTATAAGGACAGTATAACTCGTTTTTGTTGTCTGTAAAACAAATTATTTGTCTTATTTTTGCACTATATAAAACACATATCCATACCAATTTGAATATCTTCTGTAGAGTTCAATCTCAATTTCTTCTTGTTCAATCATTTCGATTGCCTGATTGTCGCTTTTGTATTTTTCCCTAAGCATAATAAGCCTTTTTTCCAGCGGATTATAGTAATCTCTCCACCAAGCCTTTTCTGGCAAAATAAAATGTTCAATCACTTTATAGCCGCACTTTTCAATAAGTGCTATGTTCGCATCTATTCCTTTAATCGCAGGATATGCCTCATCCCAAAACTGCTGAAGTTCTTTCGGTCTGTCTTCCCTCAGCCAAGAAACCTCTGTAAAAGCCATATATCCTCCGGGCCTTAAAAACTGCTTCCAGTAATTTAGTCCCTTTTCAACTCCTATTATATAAATAGCCCCTTCAGCCCATATCAAATCAAAACTGTTTCTTTCAAAATCCATTTCAAACATAGAGACATTCATTGTCTTTATATTTTCAGCCAGCCCTTCCTTTTGGGCTGTCTTTTCCAGTACTTCCAGATATGGCTGATGGTTATCTATTGCAGTTATATTGCCACTGCTTATTTTTGCCAGCTCAATTGTCTGCATTCCCGGCCCGCACCCTACGTCTAGAATTTCAGGCTCATCCGGCAAATCCGGTATAGCTTGAAATGCTTTTCTTGTGCACTCGTTAAGCCCTGGACCTTCCCTTGGCAAATTGCTGTGTATCTCGAAAAATAATTTATCCATTTTGTCCTCCCGATATTGAATTTTTTATATTAAAAACATATTCTAGTTTTTCGTTATAATATAGTATTCAAGAAAAATACCTTTTTTTATAAGCTCTGCAGTTTTGAATCCGCACTCCACTATCAAGCTTGGAAGTTTGCCAAGCAGTTGATATCTTGTCGGTGATATCCATATCAGCATCAAGTACATAATGGGGGCTGTGAGTATATGGGGAGATCCAAAATCGCAAAGAAAAAACCTCCCGTCGTCTTTTAAAACCCGGTGTATTTCCTGCAGCCCCTCTCTTTTTATCTCAACCGGCAGGTGGTGAAACACAAGGCTGGCAATGACAACATCAAAATAATCGTCTGGATAGGGCAATTCATCAATAGATGCAACATTAAAATTGATATTTAGATTTGCCTTTTTTGCCTTCTCCTGTGCATTCGATATCATTCTAGGAGCTATGTCTATCCCTTCCACCTCGCCAGATTCTCCAACGGCAGTCTTTGAAAGAATCGACAATACACCCGTTCCACATCCCACGTCTAAAACTTTTTCCCCTTTGTGAATATCCATTAATTCAATCTGTTTTCTCCTGAATCTGCTTTTTTCGGTGAAAGTAAGACAGTCATAATAGTCCGCGAGAATGTCAAGCGAAATCCCCCTTGGCTTCTTTTTCATTCCCCGCATACCTCCTTCCCCCTTGCAAATTTGTTTTTTCTTTAATTTGTACCCACAATTCAATTTTAAAATAATGCATTGCAATTGCAGTCAAAGAAAACCCTGCCAGCCATTCGCTTGCTCAAAGCCCTCCTTATGTTCCGCTTAAAAAACACCATATAAAAGGCCCCGCAGCCCGTATGTAGGGCTTTTCAGCGGCAGGGCCTTTCCACTCATTTTAAATTTTCCAATATAAGGTTTTAGTTTCTACAGCCTGATTTGCCATGACACATTTCCTCTAAAGCACATCGAAAGTGCTGCCATGCTAAAATCATGTTATTTAAAAACCTCTATGGTTCTAATCACTGTGTTATTTCTGGTTATGTGGACCTCTTTTAAAAGCTCCCCATCCTCTGATTCTGGATTAACAGCATCCAAATTGGAAGCATATCCTTTTGGAAGTTCTATCAACAAGATGTATCCGCCGATCTTAAGAACCTCTTTAGGCTCCTCCCAAGTTACCTTTCCATTGGCATTGACATGCCCTATCAGCTTGGCTTCATCTGTATATTTAGGAAGTGTTGGATCTGTTTCATAGCCAGGGTTCAGATAATCTGAATACTGAGTTTCTTCCGCGGTCTTGTCCTTGATCTCACGACCGAGAATTACATCTATTTCGTCTATTTCTTCGACAACCGGATCACCATTTTCATCCATGACTATGTCGCCATTTTCATCTATTTTGAATATTTTATAGGATTCATAAAATTCTTGACTTATTGGGCTATATCCATCTTCATGCACATCAACCACTATGAAACCTGTAGGGACTGGTGATGTTATCTTGAAATTATCCATGAACGTATTTGGTATGCCATCTGCATCATCTCCACTTGGATATTCTGGATTCTTACTCATTGATACAAAGTATGATTTTGAATTCTTTGTACTGTCCTTAAATCCTGTGGCTTCATATAGATTGAATATAACCTCTGCATCTTCAGCTCCAACTACTATTCTGTCATTATTTTCATTTTCGTCAGTCTCGTTTGTTTCTCCCAAAGGGACTTGGCTTCCCTGCTCTTCGACCTTGACATAATATTCTCCGGCGGGAAGGTTATAGCACCTTATATACACGTCCTCTTTACTCTCAAACTGGTCGACCGGCTCTGGCGAATCTGTCGTAGTCGCTGCTATATAAGCAGGGTCAGTGATTGTAGGGTCTAAAGCCACATTCACAAGGCACGAGTCCAAAACTGTGCCGTCTAATTTTTCCACATACAATGTCGCCTTGCCAGGTGCAACTCCCAAAATAGTCACGGCAAAATCCACCTCAGCAGCTGAATCTCCAGCTGTCACACCAGCTACTGTGGCAACGGTTGAGTTGTTCTCGTCAACAGGCTCGTATGACCATTTCCACTCTAGTGGTTCAATATCTGCATTATCTGGCTCTATGTTCATGCCTATAGTTGTAGTTTGGCCGGTGAAAACACTTACTGAACCAATGCTTACCGATCCATCTAAAGCATCGACAAAGTCCACGCTTTCAACCGACAGTACAGGTTCTCCCGTCACATAGATTTCCAAGCTTGCAGTATAATCCGTGCCCTCTATTTCCCCTGTAAGAATGTAAGAGCTTCCGTCTTCATTTGCCTTGTCATATTGAATTACCTGTTCTTCTCCGACTGTGTATGCACCTATCCAGTTAACATCCACATACTCGGTTGTTCCGTCATTTAATTCAACTTCAACAATGTCTGGCAATTTCACTACCTCTCCGACAATGGCATGTATTGGCTCCGGATTCAAAACTTCACCTATCCTCTTCACTGTAACTGTGCACGTCGCAGAAAATTCTTTTCCCTCTGACGTGGTTGTATCTACAACCTTAGCTGTAATTTCAACTTTATCTTCTGATGCTAAAACTGCAGTTACTTCTCCTTTTTCACTGACAACAGCCACATCTGTATTGTTTGAGGTCCATTCCACATTCTGAATGCTTGCATTTTCAGGTATAACCGATGCCGTAATAGTTCCCTTTCGTCCTTCAAGCAGTGTCATATCTGTCTTGTCTATTTCTATTCCTGATACAGGAATTCCTTCTTCCGAGCGTTCATATACAAGATTTACAGTTCTATTGAAATTCCCCTTGAACTTGGTTAACTCAAGTTTTACAAGCTCTGGCGCAACGTATCCAGGTGCAGTTCCACCCGTTATTGTACATGAGCCTCCAACAGGAACTCCTTCAAATGTGGCAAAATGGTCTGTAACTATTGTCTTGTCATAAATAACAATCGTTGTTCCATCCACTTCCTCCACCTTCTTAACCCTTACATCTACAGCTTCCTCCAATCCCGAATCAGATTCTAAAGATTCTGATACTATAACAGTTATGGTGACCATTCCACCGCCGTCAGCCTCAACCTCGAATCCAGTTGAGAAAACCAACAAAAACACCAAAAATACAATACTAATTTTTTTAAATATACTTCGCATGCAACCTCCATTTGCTTTTCTTTCAGACTTTACAGCCATGATACTTTGCACCTCCCGTTAAAAATAAAAAGCTGCCATAAATAAATATGGCAGCCAGACAATCGTAGCATTTTAAATGCTTTAGACTCTAAGCTTTGCGTCCTTGCCTTTTGGCAAGTTTGCCTTTTTCAAAAAACCTTTTAATTTTGTTATATGTATACCCCCTCGCAAATAGCGAATATCAGGAGGTTTTGTCGAATTTTGGGAAATTTATTTATTTTTTAATAAATAGATTTATTTCAATTGCCAATCCATTGCCGCCATTCAAATTCAATGAATATTCAGGCTAAGCGTGCGCTGTAAAGCAAATATTTTTATTTTTAAAAAAATCTTAAGATTTACGCCGGGCTTCTTTTAAGAAATAGATGTTATTATCTATTTAAGGCCTTCGATAAAACAATTGCTAAAGTCGAAACACAAACTGACATGAAAGGTGATAGACAATGAACATACTAGTATGCGACGATGACAAAGAAATAGTAGAGGCAATAGAAATATACCTTAAAAACGACGGTTACTGCGTTTTCAAGGCACACGACGGAGTGCAGGCCCTTAGCGCGCTGAGTCAAAATGACATACACCTGATAATAATGGACATAATGATGCCTAATATGGACGGCATGAAAACCACTAACGAAATCAGAAAGACAAGGAATATTCCAATAATGATGCTTTCTGCCAAATCAGAGGACATGGACAAGATAATGGGACTCAACATGGGAGCCGACGACTATCTTACAAAGCCCTTCAATCCCCTCGAGCTTCTGGCAAGGGTCAAATCGCTTCTTAGAAGATATGTATCCCTTGGGAGCTATACTCCAAAGACAGGAGTTTATAAAAGCGGCGAACTTATTGTGGACGACGAGAGCAAAAAAGTATTTACAGACGGTGAATGCGTAAAGCTCACTCCTCTCGAATACAAAATACTCTGCTTTTTGACTCAAAACGCCGGAAAGGTATATTCAATAGAACAAATTTATGAAAACGTGTGGAACGAGACGGCATACAATCCGGAAAACACCGTTGCCGTTCACATAAGAAGAATACGTGAAAAGATTGAGATAAATCCTAAAGAACCAAAATATTTAAAGGTGGTGTGGGGAATTGGATACAAAGTGGAAAAATATTAGATACAACAAGTTTTTAAAAAGCATGGTATTTGCAATGGCCGTAATATTCCTTACAGGCGGCCTTAGCCTGACAATATATCTGATGGATAATGCCGACGAATACATTGAAGCTGCATTTGAAAAGAGCTATATGGAGAGCAGTTCGCTAAAATACAAGCTAGACACTGTTACAGAAAATGTCATAGCGCTTTTGAAAAACTATAAAAGTGAAGATTTCATAAAAAGCGGCGGCAGCCTAAACAGCGATGCTAAAAACTATTATGACCGCTACAGTTATTCTCACGATCTGAGAAGGCTTTTCGAAACCTTCAAAAGTAGGGAGTCTGAATCTATCGACTACGATGACGAATACTCTGAAATAAGGCTCATGGAGAAGTTTGAATCCGAGCATTCAAAGGAGGTAGAATACTATAAAACCAAAGCCATAGATGATGAGCTGAAAGACTACAACAATCTGATAAACAAGCTCCAAAGAATCGACGGGCTGTACTACTACACTTCGTCATCTGAAAGCTACAGTCACATTAAGTCCCCTGAAAGTTCAAAGGATTTTTTCGAGTCACAGCCGGTTTCCCTGATTTTTGACAGCAACGGAATCAGCGTTTCAAGCAGCATAAAAAACGCAAATGTCGAAAGCTGGGAAAACTATCTTTTGAGCGAACTGAATAGTGCCAGTGACACATTATATATAGCCCTTGGGGATGAGTTCATAGGGCCTGAAAGCGAAAAATGGAGCAAAAGCAAAAAAATATTGATTCCAAACCTGTATATGCTCCTGTCGCTAGCGCTCGGATTCATGGCCTGCCTTTCATATATAGTGTATGCTGCCGGCAGGGTTGAACTGGACGACAAAATACAAATGATTGCAACGGACAGGCTGTATGTAGATGTAAGCATTGCGTTTAGCTTATTTGCCGCAACAGGGCTTTCATTTATAGCTGGCGATACATTTAACACATTCAGGTACTTTTCATTTGTGCCGTGTGCACTTGCAGTCAGTATAATAGCTGTGAGCCTTGTGTCTTCCGTGGCAAGGCATTTTAAGAATAAAACCCTTTTGTCCCACACTGTTTTTCACAAACTTTTTCACAGCATATCCTTGTTTTTCAGAAGGCTTTTAAACAGCCTCCCTCTTTCAGTCAAAATGATGCCTACTCCTGCAAGGGCATCAGACCTCAATGAAATACTTAGCGGTATAGACAGGATAAAAAGCGGAGAACTCGACTACAAGATATGCACTTTGACACACGGGGTATACAGAGACATGGCCGAAGGGATAAACAGCATAGCAGACGGGCTGAGCGCCGCCGTAAGCAATGAACTCAAAAGCGAAAGGATGAAAACGGAGCTTATAAGCAATGTCTCTCACGATATAAGAACGCCCCTGACATCCATAATAACCTATGTGGACCTGTTGAAAAACGAGGGGCTGGATTCAAAGGAGGCTCCAAAATACCTTCAGGTTCTCGATCAAAAATCAACAAGGCTAAAAAATCTTACCGACGATCTGTTCGAGGCTTCAAAGGCATCAAGCGGAAATATGCCCGTAAATCTTGAAAAAGTTGAAATAATTTCCCTCTTAAAACAGGGTATGGGTGAACTTGACGACAAGATAAGTGCGTCGGGCCTGCAATTCAAACTCGGTCACACTCAGGACAAGGTTTATGCAAAAGCTGACGGGAAACTGATTTGGAGGGTCATAGAAAATCTAATGTCAAATATCTTCAAATACGCCCTCAGAAATTCAAGGGTATATATAGACATAGCAGAGAATGAGCATAGCGTACAGATAGTAATGAAAAATATATCTTCTTATGAGCTCAACACAGATGCATCCGAGCTCATGGAAAGGTTCAAAAGAGCCGATGAATCGAGAAGCAGCGAAGGAAGCGGCCTTGGCCTTTCCATATCGCAGGGTCTCATGAGCGTTCAGGGCGGAGATTTCAAGGTTGAAATAGACGGGGACCTTTTCAAGTCCATAATGACAATTCCAAAATACAAATAGCAATAACCAGAAAAAGGGCAAAAACTGCCCTTTTTCTGGTTGCTATATAAAAAATTTAATTAACCGACACTAACCCTGTTTTTTCCATAGGTATGGCTCTGATTGAAACAAAGTTGCTTCCATGCATATTGACCTTAATGGCATTTCTCTTTTACAAACTCTGTGAGCTTATCCACATTGCTCTTTTTTGTAAAATCAACTGGACTTTCATATGCGGCAAGCATACCTTCCTCATCGGAAGTCCGGCTTTTCTTTCTCTTTAAGCTCCACTTCATAAGTGTCATTATAAATTTATCTAAAAAATTTAATTTGTCATAGTCAAATCCACCGCGGAAGTAAAAAAACTCTATATTCTTTTGCTCCTCATGACTGAAATTTTTATTTTTGACGTCTTCCACTACTTCTTCCCTAGGGGGAGAAACCCCAGTTGCAAAGACTACTATATTTTTCCCATTTAGAATGTTCATATTCCTTTTTACTACATCTAATCCGTTTATAGACGCTGCATAAATCCCTCCCCCATATATAAGCGTGTCATACTTTTTCAGCATTTTAGGAGTGACTTTTGACACCTCATATACATCGGCAAACAGCTCCTCAGCAATCCAATTGGCATATTTTTTTGTGAAACCCGATTTAGACTTGTAAACAACTAAAACTTCCATTACATCCACCTCCTGAAAACCTAAAATATTATTGGGCTAGCTATTGAAGCATTTGCCTTTGCTTCCTTTGAAATATCCAAGGCTTAAAAACCTCTTTAAGCAATAAATTCATCCACTTATCACAGGTTTTCAATTATATATACCCCTTTTCCCCCAAAAATTATGCCATTCGCCGGATGCATTCCACGCACTACTTATTTACTCTTGTCAGCCTTAAATATTACTTCTGTCAAAGCTCCAATGCAAACTCCCATGGAATATGCAATTATGTCGCTCCACAAGAACCCATATCCAAGCACAAGCCCTCCAACAGTTGTGCTTCTTATAGCATCTATCCAATTCGAATGATAGAGCTGGCTTGTTTCAATTGCATGACAAAAAATCGCCGCAAATGCCGCTGTTTTCTTTATTGGCATGTTTTTGAATAAAAAACCAATTATAAAATATATCATTAAAGCCCACAGTGCATCCCCAAGGTATGTATCTACAAAGTCCGGAATAAAACCCGAAAATCGTCTTGATGCAAGCCCTAAAAAAATCACAATAAAAATAAATGTGGCATAAACCGCCCTGCTTCGCCTTATATTCATAGTCTCCTCTTTTCCACACCGTAAACATGCATTTTCCATATATTAATTAAGTCCTTTTAATCCTCCATAGAATGGCTGATATTACGATCCCTATAAATACTCCATTTATGGAAAAAGCTCCTATGGACAAGCTGGATATCAATGTGAAATAGACAAAGTCAACAGTCAGCGCCAATATGATTGTAAATCCACAGTAATACAGCTTGTCCTTACTTTTCTCACTTTGATTGAAATTGCATGACTTATCCTGAATTAGAATAATATATGCAGCTATTAGGAAAAATCCCATAAGGGTGCTTCCGTGCTGCATCAGTTTATAAACTGGTATGCTGCGACCCAGCATTGTTTTGCTATTGGACAATAGTTCTATACTTTCTACAAAAAAACCCGTACTATGTGTAAAGCCGTCCCAGAATATATGTGTGAATGCTCCAAATAAGGCCGAATAGCAAAACACAATAGGCGAGCGCAGCGAATCTATTTTCCACCTTCCGTATTTAAGGAATGCATACCTTTCGCAGTATGGACTCGGCAGGTTTGAAATAACGGCTTCCTTTATCAAGTTGTGAAAAATAAATGCCGCCATAAAAATCAGGGGCAGATTGAAATAAAACTGCCCCAGTATAGTGTGCCCTACCGTCTGAAATGGCCTGAAATGTATGAAATACTCAAAATCGGGGGCCATGGTCCCCACCACAGCCGCTGAAAAATCTACATATCTGTTTCTTCTAAGTCCCAACGGCAGCACTGCTGCCGGGTGCTCAAAAGTAAATGGCATGTAAATCAATTCCTTTCCATCAGTACTCTATTTCAGTCTATACTCATCTATATTATACAATCCACTGCCCCATGCGCATACAGGTTCCATATATAGCCTGTTTATGAAATAAACTCTTTCATATTGTCCCCGCTTCCATATTTCATATCATTTTGAAGAGTCTTTCTGCACCTCAGGCAGGCTATTAAAGTCAGAGTGCTTGCCTCGCTGAGTATTATTGAAACCCATATTCCAATGTCTCCAATGAAAAGAGGCATAACTGTCAGGAAAAATAGTGTGAATACAATTCCCCTGCTTGCAGATATTATATTTGCCATTTTTGAATTTTCCGTGGACTGATAGTATGTCACAGTCACTATGTTTATTGAGGCAATTACAAATGAAAATGCATAAATCACAATTGCATCATATGTGAATTTAACAAGTGATTTGTCCCCCCCAAATATGGCTATTATATTATCTCCCCCCAAAAGGATCACCAAATATATTATAAGTGAAGCGGCAAAATTGGATTTCATACCCATTTCAAAAACTTTATCCGCCTTTTCAAAATCTCTCTTTCCATAATTATAACTCAAAAGAGGTTGTATCCCATGAGATATTCCCATGAACAGAGCCAAAAGCACAGTGCTTATATATCCTATTATGCTAAAGCCCGCTATTCCCATTTCCCCTATCCTTTTTATTATTACCTGATTGAATGCAAATATGCTGACAGCAGGTGATATTTGCACTATGAACTCCGGCATTCCTGTTTTAAGTATTCTAATCAACTCATTTATACTGTGTCCCGACTCCCCTTCAAACATTATTTTATTTTCTTCAAGTATCTTGTCCAAACTTCTCAGCTTTATCTCCACATCGCTTTTTTCATCTTTTTTGCCAAGTTCAATATCTATTATATTTCTCTTTTCAATTCCTCTAAAATATATATCGCCTACATTTTCAATTCCAAGGGCATATTCTATCTTCCCCTCTATGCTCTCTACAGCCCTGCTTATCTTTTGGAGTCTTCCAATCTCTTTTTCAACAACTTCGTGCTGCTTTTTTATAAAAGATAGAAGTGTTTCAATGTCATTTTCCTCAAGCACTTTTCCCAGTTCCTTAAGGGGCGCTCCTATTTGCCTTGAATATTTTATCAAGTCAATATACATGAACTGGTCCATAGTGTAATACCTGTAGTTGCTCTTTGGATCAACATCGGCGGGTTTTAAAAGACCCATCCTGTCATAAAGCCTTAACGCCTGAATAGATACATTGTTTATCTTCGCCGTCTCTTCTATAGAAAAATATTTTTCCATTTAAAACTCCAGCCCTCAGATTTTTCAACTGTTTCAAGTGTTTTTTTTATCTCTCTTTCCAATTATTCCAATTTATTTTTTGTCACCCAAACTTTCAATTGCTAAATAAATTTTGCAGACAGCCTCACAAGCTCCGGCCTATCTTCAATCCCGTTTGCCACTTCGCATAAAATCATCTTCTTTTTAAGCTCCACCCTTATGGAGCTTTTTCATATTCGACTAGTAAACTGCTCATGCAAAATATCGCTTACAGATAATTTATTAATCTCTGTTTATAGTATCCCATTCTTCCCTTAATATGCCGTAGCTTACGGAATCATAGTATTTGCCATTTACTATTCGGGCCTTTCTGTACACAGCCTCTTTTTTCATTCCCAGCTTTTCAGAAAGCCTCATCATGCGTTCATTTCCCGACCAGGTAGTAAGTCCTATTCTTACAAACTCGGCTCTTTCACTGAATATTTGATTAATCCACATTCTCAGGACATCAAATCCAATACCCTTTCCCCAGTAGTTTTCATTGAATATTACAATTCCCACTTCCATCCAGTTGGTTTCTTTGGATTTCCAGTACCAGTTCACCTGCCCTATTAGCTCGTTGCTTATGGCATCCACTATCATCTTTTTATTTTTAAGCACGTCCTCTTCGCCTTCAATCATACGTATCCTCCAGCCGCTTACAATCTCTTCAATCTCCTGGACACTTTTCTTTTCATAATAGGGCCCATTATATTTGTGGAATTCCCTTGAAGGATGGTTCCAGTACAAATAGCTGTCCAAATCTCCAGGTTTCAATTTTCTTATGGCTATTTTTATATTATCACTCATATTTTTTTCTCCTTTCCCAGGCCGTAACTACCGCACATAACTATTGACCCGTAAACTCTATTGCCCTATGAAGCGCTCAAATCCTTCTGCGCATTTTGTAGGTAAAAACTCTATGATCTCATATTCCGCAATTTCATTTATGTAAAATGGATCTTCAGCTATTATCGCTTCCACTTCTTCAACACTGTATGCATTACAAAGAATCACTCCGCCAATTCTTGGATTTCTTCTTCCAGAGCATATGAATTTTTGAGCTGAATAGTATTTTTCAAGATATTCTATGTGTGCAGCCAGCTCCTTTTCAACTTCTTCAATTGGCTTTATGTATTTCAGCAGTATAATAAACATTTTAATTCCCCCTCATATTATTTTTATAATTTCTCCTGTTTGTTATTCATTTAAAGCCCGTGCAATTTGAGCCCAGTCATTCATCTTCTTTTCAAATTTAACTGCATGTGCAGGGCTTGTAGAGCCAAGTCTTGTAAATCTGATTCCCTCAAAGTCAAAACCGACTTTTTTACCGAATATGTCATAGGCCTTCTTCCCATTGAAAAATACATGCCTTATCCCCTGATATTTGTTAAAAAATACATTAAAATCATTAGCCTCTTCATCTTTTATATTTGAATCCAAGCTGCCTTCCCTCTGGCAAACCCTTATTACGTCCCAAAGGGCTATGCTGTTTTTCAGCGCCATATTGAGCCTCAACTCATAGTCCTCAGTATATTCTTCTTCAAGAAGTTCAAACATTATCTTCCAGAATGCATTTCTCCTGTGGGCATAATACTGATACTGCCTAAGCGACTCCACGCCTGGCATTGATCCCAAAATAAGAATCTTGGAGTTTTCATCCACAGCCGGTTCAAATGAATTTACATAGCCCATAGAGTTTATAATCATCCTTTCAATACAAGCAGTTTTCTTTAAAACCCACTCTCCTCATTCCTTTTCGTCACCTTCACTTTCCATTATATGCCTTACCTTTAATTGTCTCAACCGGGAATATTGATTCGAATTCGACTGCAGTTATTTTATGAAATCCAAGTTAACTATTTAAATTTAAACTATCGCACAGTAAAAGGAAAAGACCCTATTAGACCTTTTCCTTTTAGGTTCACTGTATTATCATTTTGTTATTTTACAATGATATGCTTTTCTTCTTGTGCAATAGCACGTCCAACTATTTTTGCACTACCTGTAAGCATCCCACCTATATACGAATATATTATTGTTGCAGGCATCTGGCCCAGTCCCGTCGCCCACACGAAAGTCCAAAATGACATTGACATAAGTCCTGCTGCATAGCTTACAATGTCAAAAGACATGAATGGGAGCAATCTTGCAATAAGTACTGCATAGCTTCCGTACCTGTCGAAAAATTCATCTACATTTTCAAGAGCATACATTCCTGTAAACTTTTCAACCACCTCACGCCCGTAAACCTTCGCTATGAAAAAGCATATTACCGCTCCAGCCATAGCAGACGACCAAGAAAGAAGCGCACCCCAGAACCATCCGAATATAGCCGCATTTGCAAATGTGACCAAAAACGCCGGAAGCGGAGCCGCTACGGACTGAAATATCATGAGCAAAAAAGACGTTATAGGGGCCCATACTCCAAATGAGAGTATTTATTCCTTTACATAGTCTACGTCAAGTCTTGAAAAAATTCCAAATGCCTCATGAAGCAGCTGCCTTACAGGCGGTGCCAGATAATAAATTATGATTATTATTAGCGGTACAGACAGTTTCATTAAATATGTTTTAGTCCTTTTAGTCACTGCTCCACCCGCTTTCATACTTGATTGGATTTATTTCTACAGATGGTTGTCCGCTAACCACTCAATTTCTTTTAAATCCTCCCATCCGTAACCCACTTCATTCAAATCTTTGCCCCCTATTTCAATTACTTTCTTTTTCACCTTTTTTCCACCCATATTTTCGTAAAATCCGCATGACTTGTTGTCTTCCAGGGCCCATATAAGCATACTTTTCATGCCCATTTCAACAAGCCCGTTTACAGTTTTTTTGAAAAGTTCTTTTCCCCACCCCTTGTTCTGGTGCTCCTGTGAACTACCCCCACTTTAGAAGTGGGAACTTCTTGGTCAATAGAGCTACCGCTCCAAGTTTACCCAAGCTCTAAGGACAGCTCCTGCCCCGATTGGCTATATATCTTGTATTTACATAGCCAACTTTAGCAAGTTTAGACTTGCATTATAGTCCCTGTCTATTTCCAGACCGCATTCAGGGCAGACATACACCCTGCATGAGAGGTCTTTTGTTTGGCTTGACTTGTTTCCGCAAGCAGAGCATAGTTGGGAACTGGCATAATTCGACGGAGCGATTATAAGCTCTCGGCCATACCAACTTGCCTTGTATTCAAGCATTGCCCTGAACATGCTCAAGGTAGCTTAAAGGATGGGGAATTCCGCCCAATTCGTTAAATTATACACCCGGTCCCTATCATTCTCAAGTTTGAAACATTCATTTAGTTATATATCCATTTTAAAAATTTGTACACATTCATACCGCACATCCTAATATTTACGTTTCAGCCACGTATTCCCATTCCGAAAACAAAAAAGGAAAGACCCTAAAGTCTTTCCCCGTTATAAATTGTACACTCACGAATTTTCTCTCTAATAAACACTAATTTTCACATACTTAGCCTTTTAGTCCAACTGAATTCAAGTTAGTCTATTTCTTATGCCTCTTGGCAAGTTCTGACTTTATGTCCTCTATTGAAACCCCTGTCTCAACAAGAAGAACCAGAATGTGGTACACAAGGTCCGACACCTCGTACGTTATCTCCGCCCTGTCGAGGTTTTTTGCTCCTATTATGACCTCGGCGGCCTCTTCCCCGACCTTCTTGAGTATCTTGTCTATGCCCTTTTCAAACAGGTAGTTTGTATATGAGCCCTCAACAGGATTTTCCTTCCTGTCCTGTATAAGTACATAAAGGTCTTTTAGCACATCTTTTTCATTTTCGAATTTCTCATCGATTTCGCCGCTTTTTACTACCTGGTTGAAAAAGCATGAGTTCTCTCCCGTATGGCAGGCAGGCCCTTTGGGCTCCACCTTCACAAGAATCGAATCCGCATCGCAGTCATAGTACATGTCCTTCACACTTTGCACATTCCCAGAAGTCGCGCCCTTGTTCCAAAGCTCCTGACGGCTTCTGCTGTAAAACCAAGTCTGCCCAGTGTCCACGGTCTTTTTAAAAGACTCCCTGTTCATGTATGCAAGCATTAGCACTTCGCCACTTTTACAGTCCTGTACTATGGCCGGAACCAGACCCTTTTCGTCGAATTTTATTTCATCTATTATTTTATCCATTTCATAAGCTACATCCTTTGCGCTGCCTTTGCTGCTCACTCCTACCACTCCCTTCTAACCGGTATGTCTTTTTCATAAAGGTACTGCTTGAGATTTGGAATCTCTATCTCCTTGAAGTGGAACACAGAAGCCGCAAGAGCCGCATCGGCCATTCCCTCAGTGAGCACCTCATAGAAATCCTCTTTTTTCCCTGCTCCGCCAGAGGCTATGACGGGAACGCTTACAAGACTTGAGACGGTCCTTGTAAGCTCTATATCGTATCCCTGCTTGACTCCGTCGGCGTCTATGCTGTTTAGGACTATCTCCCCGGCCCCAAGCTCCACGCCTCTTTTGGCCCATTCAATGGCATCCATTCCAGTGTCTATCCTTCCGCCGTTTATGAACACATTCCATTTTCCGGTGGAGTCCACTTTCTTTGCGTCTATTGAAAGCACCACGCACTGGGCTCCAAACTTAAGGGCTGCATCGGTTATAAGCCTTGGATTTTTGACAGCAGAAGAGTTTATTGATATCTTGTCGGCTCCCGCCCTTAGTATCTGCTTGAAGTCATCCACGCTATTTACCCCTCCGCCCACGCTAAACGGTATGAATACCTCGTTTGCGGTTCGCCTCACCACGTCAAGCATGAGCTTTCTGCCTTCGTGTGACGCCGTTATATCGTAAAACACAAGCTCATCCGCTCCGTTGTCATTGTAAAACTTCGCAAGCACAACCGGATCGTCGACCTCTTTTATGTCCTTGAACTTTGTTCCCTTTACCACCTTCCCGCCTCTTACATCAAGGCATGGAACTATTCTCTTTGTAAGCATTATCCCATCACCTCGACAATTTTTTTTGCTTCTTTAAAATCTATGGCTCCATTGTACAGAGCCTTTCCTATTATGGCGCCATCGACACCAATGTCATTTAGCTTTTTCAAATCATCTATGCTGCTTACTCCACCAGAGGCTATCACCTGTAGGCTGAGCTCTTTTTTAAGCATCTCATACACTTCAAAATTAGGGCCGCTCATCATGCCGTCTTTTGAAATGTCCGTATAGACTATTGTATTTACTCCCATTTCCTGGAGCTCTTTTGCAAGCTCAAGCGAATCCTTGGAGCTCACGTTTTCCCAGCCATCTATTGCGACCTTTCCATCCTTGGCGTCTATCCCGACTACCACCTTGTCTCCAAACTGCTCCACCATATTCTTTAGAAGCTCCCTGTCCTTTATGGCTATAGTTCCCACTATGAACCTTGAAACTCCGCTCTCCAGAAGGGCCTTTGCAGCCTCTACACTTCTTATTCCTCCGCCTACCTGAACCGGCACGTCAATTTTTGAGGCTATCTTGCCTATCACGTCTATGTTCTTTGATACACCTTCAAGAGCCCCGTCCAGGTCGACTATATGTATGTAGTCGGCTCCGCCTTCTTTCCAAAGAGTCGCCGCCTCGAAAGGATTCTCGTAATATGTCGTTATGTCGTCAAATTTACCCTGCTTCAGTCTTACGCATTTTCCGTCTTTTATGTCTATTGCCGGATATAGAATCATTTTATCATCTCCCCGAAAGCTTTTAGTATGTTAAGGCCCGTCTTCCCGCTCTTTTCAGGGTGGAACTGTATCCCGTAAACGTTGCCTTTTGCAACCATGGCCGGAAATTCAACCCCGTAGTCGCAGTATGCCACAACATGGTCTTCGCCGGGACTTGCATAATATGAGTGAACGAAATATACATATTCACCCTCTCTTATGTATTTCACTATGCCGTCCTGCTTGTTTATTATTAGACTGTTCCAGCCCATGTGTGGTATTTTGAGGGTGTCCGATTCAAACTTTACAACATCCCCCTTCAATATTCCAAGTCCTTCCCACTCTCCATCCTCATAGCTCTTTTCATAAAGGACCTGCATTCCAAGGCATATTCCCAAAATAGGCTTCCCTTTGTCTGCAAGTTCTATGATGAATTTGTCAAGTTCCATCTGGCGGAGGCTCTCCATGGCATCCTTGAAAGCCCCGACTCCTGGAAGTATGACGCCCTGTGCTCTTTCAATCTCATTTGGATCGGCTGTAATTACCGACTCAAAACCCAGCTTTTTAAGGGCATTGTCTATGCTGCTTAAGTTTCCCACTCCGTAATCTACTATGGCTATCAACTATATCACCCCTTTAGTGGACATTACTCCGGTTATTCTCTCGTTAATGCTCGCAGCCTGTGACATGGCCCTTCCAAGCCCTTTGAATATGGACTCTATTATGTGGTGAGTGTTTCTTCCTCTTATTACATCCACGTGTATGTTGGCTCCAAGGCTGTTTGAAAACCCTCTAAGAAACTCTTCCACAAGCTCCGTGTCAAACTCTCCAACCTTGTCCCTTTCAAAATCGTACTCAAATGAAAGGTATGGCCTTCCCCCGATGTCCAATGATACTCTCGTAAGCGCCTCGTCCATTGGCGTGTATGCAAGTCCGTATCTGTTTATTCCCTTCTTTTCCCCGAGTGCCTCTTTGAACGCACTTCCAAGCACTATAGCCACGTCCTCCACAGTATGGTGAAAGTCCACGTGCAAATCCCCTTCTACTTCAAGCTGCATGTCGAATATCCCGTGTTTCGAAAACAGCGTGAGCATGTGCTCGAAAAAGCCTATTCCTGTCACTGCTCTTGATTTTCCACTTCCATCTATGTCTATGCTGAGTTCTATGCTGGTTTCAGCAGTAGTTCTGCTTTTTTTGCAAGTCCTGCCCATTGCTATTCTCCTTTCAAAATCTCCTCGAGAGCCGCGATAATGGCATCGTTTTGCTCCTTATTGCCCACCGTTATCCTAATGCGATTTTCCATTCTTCCTCCCGAAAAACTTCTTACCATTATTCCCTTTTTGAGAAGCTTTTCAAACACATCCTGAGAATTTTCCACACGTATCACTATGAAATTGGTGTGTGACTGATATACCTTTATCCGTTCAATGTCCTTCAGGACTTCATAAATCCTGTTTCTCTCATTTGTTATCCTTGCAACGTTCTGGTTCATAATGCACATATTTTCAACCGCTATTTCAGCTATTGCCTGGCTTGCTATGTTGAGGTTGTACGGCGGCTTTACCTTTTCAAGGTTTTCCATTACAAGCCCCGACGCCGCAAGGTATCCCGCCCTTATCCCTGCAAATCCGAAGGCCTTCGAAAAAGTCCTCAGCACTATGAGGTTTTCATGCCTGCCTACAAGGTCTATCACACTTTCCCCTCCAAACTCTATATATGCCTCGTCCACAACCACTATTGCCTCAAGCCCTTCTATGGCCTTTACCAGGTCTGATCTTTGGATCTTATTGCCCGTAGGGTTGTTGGGGTTGCAAAGGAACACCAGCTTTGCACCGCTGCCTTTGGCCTGGCGTATGAAGCTGTCCATGTCTAGGTTGAAATCCTCGTCGGTTTGGTACTCCAGATATTTTGCCTGGGCTATGGTAGAGTTTATTGAATACATCACAAAAGTCGGGCTGTGCGAAAACACCACGTCATCCTTGTCGACGAATGTGTTGAATATTACCTGTATGAGCTCGTCCGACCCGCTTCCCACCATTATGTTCTCGTATGAAAGACCTACATATGGCGCTATTTTCTTTCTAAGCGCTACAGAGTCGGAATCCGGATATATGTTGTACTCAAGCCCCTTTATCTTCTCCACTATCTTCTGGAGCATTTCATCAGATACGTTGAAAGGACTCTCGTTTGCATCCATTTTATATTTGTACTCGTAGTCGTTTGGAACATAGGGCTTTAAATCCCTTATGGTCTCCTTCACAAGATTTTCAATCAATTCGCTACCCCCTTATTCGAATCTCACCTCTACTGAATTTGCGTGTGCGTCAAGCCCTTCCTTTTGGGCTATCTTTATTATGTCATCCTTTACCTGCTCAAGGTTTTTCCTGTCGTAATACACAAGGCTAGACTTTTTGACGAAATCATCCACCCCAAGAGGCGAGAAAAATCTTGCCGTACCGCTTGTAGGAAGAGTGTGGTTCGGCCCTGCAAAATAGTCTCCCAGCGGCTCCGGCGAGTACTCCCCAAGAAATATGGCGCCCGCATTTTTGATCTTGCCTATTGTTGAAAATGGATCTTTAACGGCCATTTCAAGGTGCTCTGGAGCTATTTCATTTGCAAATTTCATCGCATCGTCAAGGCTTTTAACCACTACTATGGCACCGTAGTCACTTAGTGATTTTTCTATTATTTCCCTTCTGCTTAAGGTCTTAGTCTGAATCTCGACTTCCTTTGCAACCTCTTTTGCTATTTCAGGCGAAGTCGTCACTAATATCGAAGATGCTAGCACGTCGTGTTCAGCCTGAGATAAAAGGTCTGCCGCAACATATCTCGGATTCGCCGTCTCGTCTGCGACTATTAGAACTTCGCTCGGTCCGGCTATCATGTCTATGTCAACCTTTCCAAACACAAGCCTCTTAGCCGCCGCAACGTATATGTTCCCCGGCCCCACTATCTTGTCGACCTTTCCTATAGTCTGGGTTCCGTTTGCAAGCGCCGCAACCGCCTGCGCCCCGCCTACCTTGTAGACCTTGTCGACCCCTGCTATCCTTGCCGCTGCAAGTATGTTCTTGTTTACAGTCCCGTCCTTTAATGGAGGGGTCACCATTATTATCTTTCCTACGCCTGCAACCTTTGCGGGAATGGCATTCATAAGAACCGAAGACGGATATGCCGCCGTTCCGCCCGGAACGTATATGCCCACCTTTTCCATAGGATTGTAGAGCTGCCCGAGTATTATTCCGCTACTTTTGTTTGTTATCCACGACTCTTTAAGCTGCTTTTGGTGGTAGTCCCAAATGTTGTCCTTCGCCCTTTTCATGGCCTTTATAAAATCTTCATCGCACTGAAGGTACGCAGCCTCTATCTCATCCTGTGACACCAAAAAGTCGTCTATTTCAACTCCGTCAAATTTTTTTGTGAACTCTTTAAGCGCTGTGTCCCCATCCTTTTCTACTCCCGCCAATATTTCCATAACGCTCTTTGTTATATCACTGCTCTCCTTGTCTCCCCTATCGAGTATATCCTTTAATATTTCAGTGGAGCCTTCACCAGTGGCATCAAGTATCTTAATCATCTGCATTATCCTCCTTAACGGCTTCTTTTATCTTTTCAACAATTCCCCTTATCTTTCCATTTTTAGTCTTAAAGCTCACCTTGTTGGCCACAAGCCTTGCGCTCACAGGATACATATCCTGTATTACCTCAAGGCCATTTTCCTTCAGCGTGCCTCCAGTTTCAACTATGTCCACTATGACATCAGAAAGTCCCACTATGGGAGCAAGCTCCACAGATCCATTGAGCTTTATTGTATCTATCTGCCTTCCGTTCTCCAGAAAGTATTTTGTGGCTACATTCGGATACTTGCTGGCCACTTTCAGCTGACCCCTCACATTTTCGAGTTTGAAACCCTTCATGGCCGCGACAGCAAACTTGCATCTGCCAAAGCCAAGGTCCGCTATCTCGTAGAGGTCCCTGCCCTCTTCCATTATGGTGTCCTTTCCCACTATCCCAAGGTCTGCAGCCCCTCTTTCAACGTATACCGGCACATCCTGGGCCTTTACAAGTATAAACCTTATTTTCTTTTCGCTGTTTTCAAATATCAGCTTTCTCGACTTTTTCTCAAATTCGCTGCAGTCATACCCTATTTTCTTGAATATCTCATATCCCTTTTCCGCAAGCCTGCCCTTACCAAGAGCCACATTTATATAATCCATTTTCCCATACACTCCTCACTGATACTCTTATTGCGACAAACTACTTCTGAAGCTTTCTATATCCATCTCTTTCTTTTCTAAGCTTTCCATGTCCTCTACAAACACCTTGTCCGCCTCGCATATTACAAATTTTCTTATGCCGTTTTCCCTGGCATATCCAAGGTGGTGCTCGTATCCCTTGAACGAGTCGGTCTCAACCACAAATCCATCATTTCTGAGCCTGTCCGATATTTGTATTACGTCCTTTCTGTTGACATGGGAATATACTATGAGGTAGTCTGTGCTGTGCTCCTTGTATGTCTTTATACCTGTCTTTTTGAGTCCGAGTATGAACTCGTCCACATTTATTCCAAACCCGGTAGCCGGTATATACTCTCCGTATTTTTCAGTGAGCTTGTCATATCTTCCACCGCTTAGCACTATCCTTCCGTGATTTGCCATGTATCCCTTGAATATGACCCCGGTATAGTAGTCCAGATGGTTTATAAGACCAAGGTCGAGCGATATATAATTCTCATATCCGTAGTCAAGGAGTATGTGATATACCTTTTCGAGGTTTTCAATTGCCTCCTCCATGTCCCTGTTGAGGCATATCTGCTTCGCTTCGCTTATGACCTTTTCTGTATTTCCGTAAAGCTCAGGTATCTTTACTATGGCCTCTTTTGCAGCCGCGTCTATATTGTTGAATATAAGGAACTTTTCAAGCTCCACGAAATTCTTGTTTTCTATTATCTCCCTCAGTCTGTCCTTTTCTTCCTCCGAAAGATCAACCTCGTCAATAAGACCCTTGTAAAAGCTTGACTGCCCTATGTCTATTTGTATCTTTTCGGCCCCGCTGCTCAAGAGCGTCTTTATGGCTATGTTTATGACCTCCGCGTCTGCATCCGGACTCTGGTTCCCAAAATACTCAACACCCGCCTGGGTGAACTCCTTCTTCTTTTCCGATTCCCTATTGTCTATTCTAAACACCTTTGAGACATACGAAAGCTTCAGGTAGTCCTTGAATTTTTTCCTGTTTTCCACTGCCATTCTTGCTATTGGTATTGTAAGGTCGGGCCTTAGCACCAGCACATCTCCATTTATATCCACAAGCTTGAACAACTCATCTTTTTTGATGGTTCCCGGGCTTTGAACAAAAAAATCGTAGTATTCAAACACCGGCGTCGATATTTGCTTGTATGCATACGACTTGAATATTTTCTTGAAGTTTTTAACTATGCTCTCTTTGCCTTGGAAGAACTCATAAAACTCATCGCTCGTTCCCGTGGGCACCTTGTAAAAAATTGTATTCAATTCAATCCCCTCGCTCCGCTTTATCGATTTAGCGCTTTACTACGATAAATTATTGTATACTATTTTCTCATTTTACTACCTACGCTCTTCACTGTCAACATTTATACCCTTTTTTACAAAAAAAAATACGCATATGCGCATAGTATATTTTTCCATATTAATTTTATTATATTTCAAACTCACAATAATAAAAAAAGCCCCTATGGGCCTGTTTTAAAGAATATTATTTTTCACTTTCTTCGTATCCGAGTCTTTCAAGTATTAGCTTGTATCCTCCCGCGCCATAGTTTAAAAATCTGCTTATCCTGCTTATTGTAGCCGTGCTCGCGCCAGTCTTTTCCTCTATTTCACTGTATGTCTTGTTGATCTTTAAAAGCTTGGCCACTTGGAGCCTTTGTGCTATTGATTTGATCTCCTTTATTGTGCATATGTCTTCAAAAAACATGTAGCATTCCTCTATATCTTCAAGCTTCAATATAGCTTTAAAAAGTTCATCCGTATGGTCGTCTTGTATTCCTTTATTGTATGACACTCAAATTCCTCCCTGATAGTATATATAGTCAAATTATACCACTTTAATTAATTATAGCATTAAACAGATACACAGACAATACACAGCATATAGTTCAGAAAATTAAAATGGGCCGCTACTGAAGTAGCGGCCTATTTTATAATTTAATCTTATCAGTTAATACTTCAATATCGGAGTAAGGCCGCTTTTCATATCCAGCACCTGTGGAATTTCATTTTCCTCCATCGCTATCTCATACAGCTTTTCCTGGCTGCTGAGTGCTCCTTTGCCCCTTCTGTCAACCTTCTTATATGTCCCATCACTCTTCATTATCCTCGCCTTCAATGTGTCACCCAAAGATATGCTCAGCATCTGCTTAACCTTTTGCCTGTTTTCATGGCTTTCAATAGGAAACAGCAGCTCAACCCTCCTGTTTAGATTCCTGGGCATCCAGTCTGCACTCGAAAGATATATACGCTCATCTCCGTCGTTATAAAAATAGAACGCCCTCGTGTGCTCTAAGAATCTTCCAACTATGCTTATGACTCTTATGTTTTCACTAAGACACTTGACCCCGGGCCTCAGGCAGCATATTCCCCTCACTATGAGATCTATTTTAACACCTGCCTGCGAAGCCTCGTAAAGGCCGTCTATTATCCGCTTGTCTACAAGTGAATTCATCTTCGCTATTATCCTTGCTTCTTTTCCCTCTTTGGCATTTTCACTCTCCTGGTTTATGAGCTTCAAAAACGCCCTGTCCATTCCTGGTGCGACCTCAACCTTGTAAAAATCAGGGTTTTGGGAGCTTCCCGAAAGCATGTTGAAAAGCGTCGACGCATCCTCCCCGAAATATGGATTTGCCGTAAGCATACCCATGTCCGTGTAAAACCTTGCAGTAACGTCATTATAGTTTCCAGTCCCCATGTGGACATACCTTTTTATGCCGTCCTCTTCCCTTCTTACGACTATAAGTAGCTTGCAGTGCGTCTTGAGCCCCACAAGGCCGTATATTACGTGGCATCCCGACTGTTCAAGTTTTTTTGCCCAGTTTATGTTGTTCTCCTCGTCAAACCTAGCCTTTATCTCCAAAAGTACAGTAACCTGCTTTCCATTTTCAGCCGCTCTTGCAAGAGCGTGTATTATAGGCGAGTTTCCGCTAACCCTGTACAGAGTTTGTTTTATTGCAAGGACATTAGGATCGTCCGCCGCCTTTTGCACTAGCTCCACTACCGGCTGAAATGATTCAAACGGATGGTTTAAAAGCACATCCTTTTTAGATATCACCTCGAATATATCGTCGTATTCAGAGAATATTTTGAGGCTTTGAGGCTTGAATGGCGGGAATTCAAGATCCTCCCTGCCCAGCTGGCTTGAAAACTTCATCATGAATGTAAGGTCTATTGGCCCGTTTATTTCAAAAATCCCCTCCTGAGGTATTTCCATTTCTTCCTTGAGCCTGTCCATAAGCACCGGGCTTAGACCCTTTTCATATTCGAGCCTTACAACGTGTCCCCATTTTCTCTGTTTCAGCGACTCCTCTATCGCCTCCAAAAGGTCTTCCGCGCCTTCCTCGTCCACGCTGAGGTCTCCATTTCTGGTTATCCTATAGCATCCCATGTGTATTATGTTGTGCCCTTCAAAAAGATACTGCATGTGATTTTTTATCACTTCTTCAAGCATTATATACCTTTTACACTCCCCATCCGGCAGCTCTATGCACCTTGGCAGAACTGACGGAACCTGGACAGTCCCAAATAAGCTCCCCTTCTTTTCGTCTTCAAGAAGCACCGCCATATTGAGGCTCTTGTTCAGAAGGAGCGGGAACGGCCTGCTCTGGTCTACAACCATTGGAGTAAGCACCGGATATATGGTTTCCCTGTAGTACCTCTCTATGAACATCCTTTCCTGCTGACTTAAATATTCATATTCCAAAAATTCTATGCTGTTTTTTTTGAGAGTCGGCACTACGGACCTTAAAAGACAGTTCTGCTGGGCATGTAAAAGCTTCTTTACCTTTGCGCTTATTTTGTTTATTTGCTCCATAGGTGTAAGACCGGCAATATCAGGCTTTTTAAATCCTACATTTACCTGGTCCCAAATCGATGCGACCCTTACCATGAAAAACTCGTCCAGATTGGAACTTGTTATTGAAAGAAATTTTATCCTTTCAATAAGAGGATTCTTTCTGTCCTGGGCCTCCTGAAGAACTCTCTTGTTGAATTCAAGCCAGCTGAGCTCCCTGCTTATATATCTGCTGTAATTGTCATCTTTCAAAAAATATCACCCTTTTGACTTTATTATTGTTATTTTGCTTTTATTATTATCCTCGTCCCCATTACCTCTTCAAAAAGTCTTGTCTTTTGTATGAATGTCCACTTTTCAAGGAATGTGTCCTTTTTTGATTTTATCTTGAACACTAACTCTTCATCCCTGCCCGAAATCTTAAGCTCTTCCACTTTCTGGGCGTGGCTCTTGTCAAGTGCGTCTGCAAGCTTTAAAATCGCAGAAAGCTTTGCAACAACTATCTGGTCTGCAAAACCAAGCCTTTCAAATGTATCGTGGTATGGCTTTGGCTCCTCTTCTCCGTGATACCTTGCTATGTTAGCTATTATCTCCACTTCTCTGTTTGAAAAACCTATTATGTTTTGAGCCTTTATTATATTGTACGAGTTCATATTGTGATTTTCATATGACATTATCTTACCAACGTCATGAAGTATCGATGCAACCTGGAGGTACTTTCTATGGTTTTTTTTGAGCTTATGGAGCTTTTTTGTCTGGTCGAATATTGAAAGTGCAAGCCTTTCCACATACTCTGAATGCACTTTTTCGTAATTGTATTTCTCTCCTATATACCTGGTTGAGCTTATTATATCCTCATCGAGACTCTTGTTTATGCCGTATTTGTACGACTTGTCCATGGTATCTACCAGAATGCCGTGCCTTAGCGATACCCATGGGGCATACATGAACTTGGCGCTGGTCATGTCCAGTAGCTTTTTGAATATCATCACAGAGGGCAGCAGCACCTGGGCCTCACTGTGGACTATGTCGTGTTTTTTTGAAATTTGAATAGCGGTCTTGGAGAATATCTCTCCATATATACGATCTATCTCTGACTTTTGGATTATCTCGTTTCTCTCTCCGACCTTTTTGGTGTCTGAAAGCCCGAGTATTGTGTTGACTCCGCTTCCAAGTGCTATGAATCCATCTATGTCGAGTGATTCTATGTGATTTTTGACAGGAAGCATCTTTGCCTCTATAAATTCTTCCATTATGCTGGGAAAGTGAAGGGTTATATTTTCAATATCCGACAGTATTTCCTTAAGCCTTAGTGAGCCAAGCTTAAGGTAATACGTGCCTTTGAGCTTTTTGTCTACAAAAGATGAAACCTCGAGCCCTCCCGAACCTATGTTTACAAGTAGAACCTTTTTTCTGGCATCCTGATGGCTTTCAGGCATATAATACTTTATTGCCTTCGCTGTCAAAAATCTCTCCTCGGCGTTATTGATGACTTCAACCTCAAACCCCGTCTTCATCCTTATCTGCTCAAGCACAAACGATTTGTTTTCAGCCTCTCTTATGCCGCTTGTGGCAACTGCTCTGACATTTTCAACCCTGTACTCCTGCATTTTCATTACAAATTTTTTTAGAATGTCACAGGTTTCATGTATAACCTGTGGACTGATTTTACCATATGTAAAAGTGTCCTTTCCTATATTAGTGCTCTGCCTGAGTTCCTCAAGAATACTGATTCTGCCTTCACTGTCAATTTGAGCTATCACCATCCTTATCCTGTTTGAACCTATATCTATTGCCGCAGCTAATTTAGTTTTTTGCATTGTCGGAACTCCCCTTTTCTAAACATGTTGCTTAAGAGTAATTATACTAGCGTATCTATATATCAATACCCCAAACACTCCATCTTTAACGAGCTTTTAGTACAAAAATGCCGTTGTATATGGCTTAATCTGTTTAATCTATTCTTCAAACAGGTAAAATACAATTATACATAATTTTAATCTAAGATTGGAGTAGATCTAATGAATAGACTTGGAATAATAGACATAGGTTCAAACTCTGTAAGACTTGTAATTGTAGATGTGGACAACGAGGGTTATTTCAGCATAATAAACGAGTTCAAAGAGACAGTCAGGCTTGGAGACACCGACAAAAACAGCGTATTAAAACCTGAAAGAGTTCAAAAAGCGCTGTATACACTTCAAACGTTCAAGACAATATGTGAAGCCGTAAGAGCAGACAGGATAATATGCGTTGCCACAGCCGCGGTAAGAAAGGCTCCAAACCAACAAGAATTCGTAGACACAGTACGAAAAAATACAGGCATAGATGTCGATGTGCTTCAAGGCTCGAAGGAGGCCATTTTTGCATATTACGGCGTGATTCACAGTATGAACGAGAAGAAGGGTCTGATAATGGACATAGGCGGCGGAAGCACTGAGCTTGTACATTTCGAAGACCATATGGTAAAAAATAGCATAAGCCTTCCATTCGGTTCAATTGATCTGGCAAAAAAATTTGATGTATCCGGCAGCGTATCCTATGAAAATGCGCAAAAGCTCAAGGAATTCCTATTTGCACAGTTTGACAATGTGCCCTGGCTTAAAAAACTTAAAGACCTGCCTCTAATAGGAGTCGGCGGAACAATAAGGACAATAGGAAAAATAGATAAAAAATTCAGGCAGTATCCCTTAAACCTTGCTCACAACTATAAAATACATTCCCAAAATGTCCATAATATATACAGTATAGTAAAAGAAAAACCTGCTGAAAAAAGAACCAAAATAAAGGGTCTTTCAAAGGACAGAACTGACATATTCTTTGGCGCATGCGCGGCAGTATGGCATCTTCTCGAATACTGCAGCATCAAAAATGTGATAGTCAGCGGCAGCGGTATAAGAGAAGGACTCATATACGATTTCATAGAAAAAAATCATAGGCCTATAGAAAACGTGCTTGATTTTTCAATAGAAAACATAATGGCAAAATTCAAAGTGGACAAACAGCATGCGTATCAGGTTCTAAAACTATCAAGTTCAATGTACTCTCAACTCGGAGACCTCTTGAAAATCCCCAAGAGCGCCGAAAATGTACTCAAAACCGCTGCAATGCTTCATGACAGCGGCATAAACATAAGTTATTACGACCATAACAGCCACTCCTTCTATATGATTTTAAACTCGGGTATAAACGGGCTGACCCACAGGGAAATAGTAATGAGCGCATTTGCAGCATCTCTTCACAGGCATAAAAAACTCAAGCTCGATTGGAAAGAATACAGCCAGATACTTTCAAAGGATGATGCGGATTCAATAATTAAAATAAGCCTTCTTTTAAGGCTTTCAGAAAGCTTTGACACATGCATGGACAATTTCATAGAGGATGTTACATGTGAATTCGACAACGAAAAAGCCGTAATAAATCTGATCGCCCCCAAAAAGCCGAATGTCGAAATAAACAGGGCCCTTTACGCTGCGGATGTGTTTGAAAAGCTTACAAATAGAAAGCTTGTAATACAGTAGGGCCATATCAAAAGGCATATGAGCAGTCATTTGACTGCTCATATGCCTTTTATAAATTATATCTATGGCTGCTATTTATGAATCATCTCCCTTACAGCCTCTATGACAGGTCTTGTGCATATCCCATATTCATTCATAAGCTCTCCTCCCGGAGCTGAAGCTCCGAACCTGTCAACGCCTATGGCCTTT
This sequence comes from Peptoclostridium litorale DSM 5388, assembly GCF_900141635.1. Lineage (GTDB taxonomy): Bacteria > Bacillota > Clostridia > Peptostreptococcales > Peptostreptococcaceae > Peptoclostridium > Peptoclostridium litorale. The sequence goes on from NZ_FSRH01000002.1 coordinate 184,313, forward strand.
CCGCCCCTGCCGACATATTTTTCCCAGCCCAGCGTAATTCCGGCTTCAAGTGAAACCCTGACCCCTGTTCCATATGCAAGTACTTCTTCCTTGTACTCCTCTAGCTGCTGTTCAAATTTTTCAAAGCTCAAAAAGCTTATAACCCTGCAGTCTATTCCTTCTTTTTCAAGCTCGTTCGCTGCTTCGACAAGCACCGCAACCTCAGAACCGCTTCCCATAAGTACTGCGTCTGGACCTTCCCCCTTTTCTCTTCTTATTACATATGCTCCCTTTAGGGCGTTTTCATGTGACAATCCCATATATTTAAGCTTTTGCCTTGACAGTATGAGTGCGCTCGGCCCATCATTTCTGCAAATTGCATCCGCCCAGGCATACACCGTTTCAACAGAATCCATAGGCCTGTATACATTCAGATTCGGTATTCCCCTCAGTGACATTATGTGCTCCACAGGCTGATGGGTAGGACCGTCCTCTCCAACACCTATGCTGTCATGTGTGAATACAAATACAACAGGTATCCCCATAAGGGCCGCAAGTCTTATGGACGGCCTCATATAATCTGAAAATACTAAAAATGTAGATCCGAAAACCCTGTATCCCCCGTGAAGCGCTATCCCATTAAGAATACCTCCCATGGCATGCTCCCTTATTCCAAAATATACGTTATCCCCTTTCGGATTTTCAGCCGAAAATATCCCAAATCCCTCAAGTGTGGTCTTTGTTGATGCGTTGAGATCCGCAGATCCTCCTATTATGTTTTCAAACTGCTCTTTCAATATGTTGAGCACCTTGCCGCCGGTTTCCCTTGAAGCCTCATCTCGTTTAAGCTCCATAAGCCTTCCACCTGAAATAAGCTTTTCGACTTCGAGTACGTTTTCATGCCAGTCGGCAAGCTCCCTGTGCTTCTCAGGATGCTCCACCTTGTACCTTTCCATAGTGTCATCCCACTTTTCCTTGGCCGATTTTTTCAAATTGACTATGTCCTTTGCATGTGAATATACCTCATCGGGAATGTAAAACTGCCTGTCTTCGTACCATCCAAGGTTTTTCTTCGCCAATGCAGCTTCATCTTCTCCAAGAGGCGAGCCGTGAGCAATCGCCTTTCCAGCCTTGTTGGGGCTTCCATAACCTATTATGTTATTTACAGCTATAAGAGACGGCCTGCTTTTTTCATACTTTGCCTCTTCTATTGCTCCCCTTATCTTTTCGATGTCGTTTCCGTCGTCAACATCCATAACATGCCAGCCATATGCACAAAACCTCATTTTGACATCTTCAGTAAATGAATTTCTAGTGCTTCCATCTATTGTTATGCCGTTGTCGTCATAAAGGCATATTAGCTTTCCAAGACCCAAGTGTCCCGCAATCGATGCTGCTTCTGAGCTTATCCCTTCCATGAGGTCTCCATCGCCTGCAATAACATATGTGTTGTGGTCTATAATGCTAAATCCTTCAGTGTTGAACCTCGCCGCAAGCTTCCTTTCAGCTATGGCCATCCCCACGGCATTTGCAAATCCCTGACCGAGAGGTCCCGTGGTAGTCTCAACGCCTGGTGTATGTCCGTACTCGGGATGGCCGGGAGTTATGCTTTCAAGTTGCCTGAAGTTTTTTATATCATCCATCCCAACATCATACCCGAAAAGATGGAGAAGAGAATAGAGAAGCATTGAGCCGTGCCCTGCCGAAAGCACGAACCTGTCCCTGTCAATCCACTTAGGCTCCTGAGGCGTAAACTTCAAAAAATCCTTCCAAAGCTCATATGCCATTGCAGCCGCTCCCATGGGAAGGCCCGGGTGCCCTGAACTTGCCTTTTCAACAGCGTCAACCGACAAAAATCTTATAGCATTTATGGCTTTTCCATCTATTCCATTTGAACTGTTCAATATACCACCGCCTTAATATTATTTTAGTATTGTATTACCCAAACAACTATTCATGTAATCTATACCCTTTTTGGTGTATTAAAAATACCCTACAGGGCAGACTTTTTCAACATCTGCCCTGTAGGGTATTTTTAAATCATAAAGATTTGACTACGGACTTTTATACTGTACATCACTTTAGTTTTAGTCCTTGTATATCTTTATTCCGTTTTTCTTCATGACGTCCAGGATTATTCCGGCAGTCTCTTCTATTGCCTTGTTAGACACGTTTATTATAGGACAGCCTATCCTTCTCATTATGTCTTCGGCATAGCTTATCTCTTCAAGTATCCTCTGGTAGGAAGCATAGTTTGCGCTGCTCGAAAGACCGAGCGCCTTAAGCCTTTCTGTCCTTATCTGGTTAAGCTTCTGGGGAGAATTTGTAAGTCCCACTATCTTTCTAGGGTTTACCTCAAAGAGTTCTTTTGGAGCCTGGGCCTCTGGAACAAGAGGTATGTTCGCAACCTTTATGTTCTTATTTGCAAGGTACATGCTAAGAGGTGTCTTTGAAGTCCTTGATATTCCTATTAGGACAAGATCCGCCTTTTCAAGGCCCTTAGGGTCTTTTCCATCGTCATATTTGACTGCAAATTCTATTGCCTCAACCCTTTTGAAGTACTGCTCGTCAAGCTTCCTTATAGCTCCCGGCTCTCTTCTTGGAGCAGTATTTGTCCTAAGCGCTATGCAGTTTATAAGGTCACTTAAAAGGTCGACATTTGGAATATTGTTTTCGCTGCAGAACTTCACAAGACATTCCACAAATTTCAAATTCACAAGTGTGTATAGTATTATAGAGTTTTCATCTTTTGCAAGTCTTAATATATCCATTAGATTCTCTTCATCCAAAACATAAGAGTATCTCTTTATTTCATATTCTGTCATATCAAACTGGCTTATTGACGCCTTTGCCACCTGCTCAGCAGTTTCCCCAAGGGAATCGGATATAACATATATTGCTAAATGGCTCATGCACAACCTCCTGATTATATTATTCTCCGGCAAGTTCGACAAAAAATCTTGTTATATTCGTCTTCGAAATCTTTCCAAGTATTCTGTAGCCTTCTTTGCCGTCTTCTCTTTTTATATATTCCACAACCGGTATAGAGTCTACCTCGTGCTCTATTATCTTCCTCGCCACATCTGAAGCGCTGTCATTTTGGCTGGCTATTATTATATTAGGCATTCTAGTCATTATTATTCCAACTGGTATCTTGTTTATGTCCATTCCTCCTATAGCGCTTTTCAAAAGGTCTTTTCTGGATACAACGCCTGAAAGGAATCCATCATTTGTCACAAATACACTTCCAGTGTCTTCTAAAAATATAGTGACTATTGTATCGTATACCGTAGCCTCTTCACTCACGACTATCGGCACACTCATCATCTCTTCAACTTTTTTCGACTTAAGCTTCTTTGAAATAAGATTGTTTTCATCTATCCCAACATAAAAATATCCCACTTTAGGTCTCGCATCCAGTATTCCAGACATAGTCAATATTGCAAGGTCAGGTCTTAGTGTAGCTCTTGTAACACTAAGCATGGATGCTATCTGTTCACTCGTTATAGGCCCTTTTTCCTTGACTATATCTATTATTTTCAACTGTCTGTCTGATAGTTGTATGTTACTCACCTCTTCCGAAATAATGTGATATACTATTTATATAGTATATATTTATTGTATATTTATTACGGTGAATTGTAAATAAGTATATTTAATATTTTGCACTCTTTTTATAAGATATTGTCTAAAAATCCCGGCTCTTAAACACACGGCAGACAGGCCTTTTACTCTGTTAGACAGGCTTTTTTCAAAGCGTACATGCTATTTAGCCAGACTTCAGCTCAAAATGCAAAAGCTGTAAGCCAAGGGCACTAGCCCCTGTCTCACAGCTTTATAAGTAGTCTTTTCTACAATAGGCGGTGCCTATTCAATATTTTTCATACAATCCAGTGCTGTTATTTATCTTCTTCCTCTGCCTCTTCATTGTCTTCTTCTCTTTTTATTTCAATTTCTATTTCCTCTTCTTTTTGTTCTTTCTTTGAAAAAGGCATTTTCCCCTTCATTTCAGAGATCTTTTCCTCGGTAATGTCGTTAAGGTCTACAATTTCACCGTCATCCTTGACTATCTTTATCTTGTATTTACTTATCATAGCCGCAGAAACACCTATTATAGCCGCTATAGGGGCAAGTATTATACCTAGGGCTCCAACAGTAACCGGAAGGTTTAAAAGAACTTCTCCGTCTTTTTCAAGTATAACTTTTGTGACGTTCCCTTTTTTAAGAACTTCCTTGAGCTTTTCTATCAGGTCACTTCCCTTTTCAGTGAACTTCACACTTACCTCTTCAACTTCCTCTTTTTCGCCTCTCTCAATTGCTATTATGGCCTCTATTACATCGCCTTGAGCATTTTCAAGTGCAATCTTTGCCTTTTCATAGCTGGTCCCTGTCCTGTCAACCACCTGGTCGATCTTTTCAAGAGTTATTGTGTTATCCATAAATACCCCTCCCATTTACTTTGTATATTAATATTGTCTATACTCTTCATACCCCTCTATGTTTTCATACATATAAAGCTTTAAAACCCTTTTCAGCTCCTTCAGTATTATAGGGGATACCCTTGCCTTTACGCACCTTTCAAAACTGTCTTCTATTATGTATTTCATAAGCTCTACAGTGGTCCTGTCGACCCTTTCAGCCCTAGGGTCAAAAGGAAGACAATCACTGCATAAAACTCCCCCAAGCCTTATGCTGATCCTATATGTTTTCTCGTCATGGCTTTGGCAGTTGACACAGGCATTCATCTGAGGCCTATATCCAAGATACTCAAGATATTTGAGTTCGAATATCCTGGTGATATATTCCACATCATAGTCCCTGTATCCATAACAGTAAAGAGTTTTTAAAAGAAGCCCAAACAGCCTGTTATTTGTCTGGTTTTCAACTATTGAATTTCTAGTGAGCTTCGCAATATATGCCGCATGGGAAAGCAGGTTCATGTCTCTTGATATCCCAAAAAAATTCTCCTTCAAATCGCATTGATTCACTCTGTACATGGAAGAAGACTTGTACAGCATGTACGTGCCATACGCAAACACCTGGGAACATGGCATAAGCATGCTTTTGCTCCTTCTGGCGCCTTTTGCAACTGCAGTGACCTTTCCTAGCTTTCTTGTAAAAAGCGTGAGTATGCTGTCAGATTCAGAATACTTTACGCTTTTTAGCACTATTGCCTCGGTTTCTATATGCATATCCAATAATTGTCCTTTCATTAATATACCCTTTAAAATGTGATAAAAACAGTTCCTTTTAGCTGAGCAGAAGAATTGTCGTAAGAGTAAAGTATATGGTTATTCCAGTAATGTCGAGGGCTGTGGATATGAATGGAGCAGAAGCCACGGCAGGGTCGACGCCGAACTTCTTAAACACTATCGGCACTATGGTTCCTATTGTAGCCGCAGTGATCATGTTGACAGCCATAGATATTCCAACTACCATTCCCAGTTTTATGTTTCCCATCCAAAAAAATGCCACTATACATACGACTATACTGCATATAATCCCCACACAGGCCCCTATGCTCATCTCCTGAAATATTGTCTTCATGCTCTTCCCGGCCTCTACATGTCCCATAGCCAGACCTCTTACCGTAAGTGTCGAAGACTGGGTTCCAACATTTCCTCCCATTCCAGTAAGAAGCGGCATGAAAAAGGCCACTGCAGCATAGCTGTTTAAGGTGGTTTCGTATCTGCTTAGTATTGTTGCTGACATCACGCCTCCAAAGAGTGTGACTATTAGCCAGGGAAGCCTTGCCTTCACAGACGATAAAACCCTTGGAAAAAACTTGTCCTCTTCGTAAAGCTCTGCCTCGGTCTCCATTGTTCCTGCAAATTTATATATATCCTCTGTTGCCTCTTCCTCTATGACGTCCATTATGTCGTCGAATGTTATTATACCTCTTAGCCTTCCATTCGTATCCGTTACAGGTATTGCCAGAAGGTCGTATTTTGTAACGACCTTTGCAACCTCCTCCTGGTCGTCGTTTATGTTAACTGATATCACATTTTCATTCATTATATCTTCTACAAGAGTTGTAGGTTTTGAAACTATAAGTTCTCTTAGAGATATAACGCCTGCAAGCTTGCCGTTTTTGTCCACAACGTATACGTAGTATATCGTCTCGGCGTCGGGCGCGTTTTCCCTAAGGTATTCTATAGCGTTGTATATGCTTATGTCTTTTCGAAGCGATACAAAATCCGTGGTCATTATACCACCGGCAGTATCCTCTTCATATATTAAAAGTTCCTTTATGTCCTCGGCATCATCAATGTCAAGCAGGTTTATTATCTCATGCCTTTTTTCCTCTGACAATTCTCCAAGAAGGTCAACCATGTCATCCTGAGACATCAGGTCCAAAAGCCTCTTCTTTTGGCCTTGTGAAAGCGATGACAGTATTTCAGAGAAGGTGTCAGAATCCAGCTCATCGAGAACCTTCGCCGCGAGCTCCCAAGGAAGCACCTGGAACAGCTTTTGCTTTTTCCCCTCCGGAAGTTCTGTCAGAATCTCAGCTATGTCAAGAGGATGCACTTCCGTAAGATATTCGTTAAGCTCGACTATCTTTTCGCTGTCTATGAGGGCTTCTATTTCAACAAGTTTTTCCATGAATATTTCCTTGTCCTCCATTTAGAGCCACCCCTTTCATGTGTAGATTATAGATTAGTCCTGTCTGTATCCAAAATTCTTTACATAGTTTTCCCTGTCTCTCCAGTTTTCCTTTACCTTGACCCAAGTCTGGAGGTTTACTTTGGAACCGAAAAGCGCCTCTATTTCCTCTCTTGCAGCTTTTCCTATGCCCTTTAGCTTCCTTCCGTTCTTGCCTATTATTATTCCCTTGTGAGAATCCCTCTCGCAGTATATAACTGCGGATACGTCTATTATGTCTTTTTCTTTTCTCTTTTTTATTCGTTCTATATCAACGGCCACACCGTGAGGAACCTCTTTTTCAGTATAAAGAAGCACCTTTTCCCTTATTATTTCAGATACTATGACCCTTTCAGGCTGGTCTGTCACCATATCGTCCGGGAAATATTTAGGCCCGTCCTCCATGTATCCCTTTATTACATTTATAAGGGTCTCGACATTCCTGTTTTTTGCCGCTGAAATAGGCACTATTTCGTCAAATATACCCTTGCCGTGGTATTTTTCAACTATCTTTATGAGGTCTTCCTTTTCTATAGTATCTATCTTGTTTACAACAAGTATCTTAGGAGTCTTTATACCTTTAAGATTTTCTATTATCTTGCTGTCCCCCGGTCCCATCTGAAGCGAGCTGTCCACCATGAATATAAGAAGGTCCACCTCGTTGAATGTCTGGTTTGCAGCCTTCACCATGAACTCCCCCAGCTTGTTTTTGGGTTTGTGGATTCCTGGTGTGTCTATGAACACTATCTGGCTGTCGTTGTCTGAATACACAGCCTGTATCTTGTTTCTTGTAGTCTGGGGCTTGTCACTTATTATGGCAACCTTCTCTCCCACTATTGCATTTATTGTAGTGGATTTTCCCACGTTAGGCCTTCCTATTACACTTACAAATCCTGATTTAAAACTCACTATATCTCCTCCATATTTTCAATATTTTTTCCTGTGAACACATTTGGTATAAGATCCTTTATGCTGCATACGGTATATTCCCCGCTTGAATTTGATGCAATCACCTCTATATCCAGCCCAAACTCGGCAATCACCTGTCTGCATATTCCACAAGGGAATGTGTAGTCATTTGAATCGGAAGTGATTGCTATTGCTTCAAACTCCCTCTCTCCTTCCGATACGGCCTTGAAAACGGCTGTCCTTTCAGCGCAGTTTGTGGCTCCATAGCTTGCACATTCCACATTGCATCCTGTATATATCTTGCCGCTTTTACCCAGTAGCGCAGCCCCCACCCTGAAATTAGAGTACGGAACATATGCATTTTCCTTTGCCTTGATTGCTATATCCAAAAGTTCTTTTGTATTCATTTGATTCACCTCTTATTCTTGTTGTTTTTCCTTTTTAAACACTATCCCAGCTGAAACTATAAGCTTTATAGCCTCTTCTATAGGTATGTCAAGGTATGTGATATCGTCCCTGTCCATCATCACGAGCATTCCGGAAGTGGGGTTTGGAGTTGTAGGCACAAAGACCGAAAAGCAAGCCTTGCCCGTTGTCTCGTCCACAAATGCAGGGCTTTTAGAAGTCAAAAATCCCAGAGTGTATATTCCCTTTGAAGGATATTCCACAAGGACAGTCGATTTGAATCCATCCTTTTTCTTGTGTGCAAAACCGTCAAAAACCTGCTTTATGGAAGCGTATATCATCCCTACAAGGGGCACTTTGAACATTATCCCTTCGAAGAATTTGAATATCTTTTTTCCAAGCACATTAGTAGCAAATATGCCCGTAATGAGTATTAGTATTACAGTAATTATAAAGCCTATGCCATAGATTTGAAAACCTATAAGCTTTTCTATGGGCTCTCTGAATATTGAATCAACCCTGTTGAAAAGCCAAAATATCAGTGATATTGTTATGGCACTCGGCAGGAGGGTTAAAAGCCCTGTTATGAATATTGTCTTGAAAGATTTTATTTGGATGTCTTCATGGTTCATATTTTTCAAGTCTAAATCCCTCCCTTTTTACATCTTCATCATATTAAATATAAGCATTGTAACCGCCATTCCCAAAGCTGCACCGGCAATGGTCTCAATCCTTGTATGTATATTGGATGCCACCCTGCTTTCAGATACTATTACCGCAAGTGCATATGCAAGGAATGAAACAAGCAGCTTCTCGTTTGAAAATGTTATGACTGTCGCAATTGAAAACGAAATAGCCGAGTGGCCACTTGGGAATCCACCTCTTGTATAACTTCCCTTGCCAATCACTATCTTGATTCCAAACACAAACAATACAACGGCGATTATTGCTATCAAAAATATTTTCTGATCTGAATCAGAGAATTTATTTACTATGCTGTAAGGAATCCCCACTATGTGTTCGAAAAATACAAGATACCCTACCCCGGCTGCATTAATCGAGGTGACAAGTACGGCTCCTGCTGACACATCCTTTACGAATTTTGCAAGTTCGCTATATTCTTTAGTAAAGAGATCTATCGATTTTTCAATGGCTGTATTGATCATCTCAAATGCAATTACAAGCGATATCGAAAATATCACAGCTATCATCTCAAGCCTCGATATGTCAAATATGAAACTTGTAATGAGCACAAGTATGCCTATTATAACATGTATCCTGAGATTTCTTTCAGATAGAAAAGCTCTTACTATTCCGTTTATGGCATCATTCACACAGCTGATGAAATTCCTGTTTCCCCTACAGTTGTTTTTGCCCATTTTAGTCCCTCTTTATACCAAGTTTTCCAAGCACATCTTCTTCTTTGCTCCTCATGATCTTTGTGTTTTCTTCGTTGTCATGGTCGTATCCCATAAGGTGGAACATGCTGTGGCACACCAGAAAGGCCATCTCCCTTTCAAAGCTGTGGCCATATTCAAGGCTTTGCTCAAGTGCCTTTTCTAGGGATATTACTATGTCTCCAAGAAGCTTTTCCTCAAGCTGAAATTCACCATCTTCTACAAGAGGAAATGAAAGCACATCGGTCTCCCTGTCTATATTTCTAAAATCACTGTTAAGCTCTCTGATCTGAGCATTGTCTACAAATACCATGCTAACTTCATAGTCTCTGTCCCAGCCTTCGTACTCAAGGCATTTTTCCATTACAGATTCAAGCTTTTGAAGAAGCTCCCCGTCTATATCGATTTTATCCTGTCTGTTGTCCAGTTCTATATTCACTGTATACTCCTCCATGCGTCTTATTTTATGTCTTTTTCCTCCGGGTATTCTATCCTCTCATGGAACATTCCCATTATGACTTCCAAAAATGAATCTTTTACAATTTGAATTTCCTTGAGAGTCAGGTCGCTGTTTTCAAGCTGTCCGTCTTCAATTTTCCCATTTACCACCTTGTCTATCATATGACTTATATTTTCCCTCGTGGGCTCCTTTATGCTTCTTATGGCAGCTTCCGAAGAATCTGCAAGCATTACCACGGCGGCTTCCCTTGTCTGCGGCTTAGGCCCGGCATATCTAAACTGCATTTCATCCGGATTTTGCCCTTCGTTTTTAAGCTTATAATAAAAATATGCGACAAGCGTGGTTCCATGGTGCTCTTTTATTACATTTACTATTTCATTTGGAAGCTTGTGTTTTTTAGCTATTTCAACTCCTCTGGTTATATGCTCTTTTATTATCTGGGCGCTAAGCGACGGCACTATTTTGTCATGAGGATTGTCGTTTGTAAACTGATTTTCCTTGAAAAAGTAAGGTCTGGTAAGCTTTCCAGTGTCATGATAGTATGAAGCAACCCTTGCAAGCAGAGAATTGGCCCCTATCCTCTCGCAGGCTCTTTCAGCAAGGTTTCCGACTATCATGCTGTGGTGATAAGTTCCCGGGGTTTCTATAAGCATCCTCTTTAGTATTTCATTGTTGGGGTTTGAAAGCTCCAGAAGCTTCATGCTCGTAAGCACGTCAAAATAATGCTCCCATATGGGAAGGCTTCCCACCACTAGTATTGATGAAAGTATGCCCGAAAGAAACACCACTATGCAGCTCACTATGAGGCGCTTAATATCCATGGAACTCAACATTCCAAATGCGGCCAGAGTCATAACGTTTATAAGTCCTATTTTGAGCCCCGATATTATGACGCTTCTTCTTTGACCCATGTTAAAACGCGTAAACGCAGCAAAACTTCCCGACACCAAAAATACCATGAACAGGTTGACATCCCCTATGACAACATATGCCATTATCGAAAGAACCATATTTGAAACAAGGGCTATGTTCGAACCAAGCAGTATGCTTATAAGCATACTAGCACCTGCCATGGGCATAATATACGGTGACACGGCATTGACTATAAGAGATATTATAAATATGCTCATCATTATCATTAGCAACATCAAAAGCTGTCTTTCCTTTACAAATACGGATTTCTTGAAAAGGTATATATACATGCCCAAAAGTGTTTCCATAACTATAAGTATGAGTGTTATGCCTGCAAGCTTAAATATGTCGTCCTTTAGGCTGTCCCCTGAAATACCAGCCTTTTTTAGCATATCCATTTTTTCAGCGCTTATGACTTCGCCTTTTGTTATTATGTTTTCTCCCTTTTTGATTATAACCTTTTCAACCGAATCCTGCGCCTCTTCAATATTTTGCTGAGTCTTTTCCATGTCCAAAAACTTATTTGCTTTTATATTGGCGTTTATAAGCTCTATCCCCAGAAGCTTTTCGTCCTGAGAAAGCTTATCTATTTCCTCAAAAAATCCAGATATGTTCTCCTTCTCCAGCTCTATGTCTTCTTTTTTGACGCCGCTGCTCATTATCTGATTTATTATTTCGAATATATAGTTTTTAAGGCTGTCCAGCTTTTCCGATTTCATCCCAAGTGCCGTATTCATTGACTTTTCAGATATTATAAAGTGGTCTTTCCTAAGCTGCTCAAGCTTTTGTTCCAGCTCCAAATCCTCTTGCACCTTAAGCCTCTTTACATCATAAAAGAATCCATCTATATCGGCCTTTATCTCGGCCTGTATCGTCGGATTTATTCGATACACAGGTTCGGCCTGTTCAACTGCCCTTTTTATAAGTGCTTCAGTTTGAACCTTGTTTTCTACGTCCCTTGAGGCTGTTATGCTTTCCTGAGCCACTTCGCCAATTTTGAAACTATACTTGTCATTTGATATGAAAGTATAGAGTAGTATAAAATTGATAATAAAAAACAAAATGGCGAGGGAAAATTTCTTGAATTTCATTTCCCTTCTCCTTTCAAGGTCACTTCAATATCATTTTTTGATCTGCTTTTTTGCCTCATCCGCTTTTTCAAACTTCTCGTAGGCCTTTATTATCCGTTGAACCAGTGAATGCCTTACAACATCCCTTTCTGAAAGTATTGAAAACCCTATCCCTTCAACATCTCCAAGCACCTGCCTTGCATGCACAAGCCCTGTCTTCTTGCCCGTAGGAAGGTCCGTCTGGGTCACATCCCCAGTTACAACCGCCTTGGAGCCAAGCCCAAGCCTGGTAAGAAACATTTTCATCTGCTCTCTTGTGGTATTTTGGGCCTCATCAAGTATTATAAATGAGTTGTCAAGCGTTCTACCTCTCATGAAGGCGAGCGGGGCAACTTCTATCATGCCCTTTTCCATATAGTTGTTGAACTTCTCACCCCCGAGTATTTCAAACAGCGCATCGTAAAGAGGCTTCAAATAAGGGTCTATCTTCTCCTTCAAATCCCCCGGCAAAAATCCAAGGCTCTCACCGGCCTCTACGGCAGGCCTTGTAAGTATTATCCTGTTAACTTCATCCCTTTTAAAAGCCCTTACCGCCATGGCAACAGCTAAATAAGTCTTTCCTGTCCCGGCCGGGCCTATTCCAAACGTTATGTCATTATTCTCTATCTTTTTTATATATTCCATTTGCCCAAAAGTCTTAGGCTTTATTGGATTCCCCTTTGCTCCTATAGCTATTATGTCTTCCGAAAGCTTTGATACCTGCTTTTCCTTAGCCGGGCTTTCACGCATGACTTCAAGCGAATACGCCACCTTTTGTTTGCTTAAGGTTTCTCCCTTTTTAACTATCTTAAAAAGCTCCCCTATAAGCTTTTCCGTTTTTTCTATGTTGGCATTTTCGCCTATAAGGACTATATTCCCATCCCTCAAAACCGTATGGACATTAAGCTCATCTTCTATTATTTTTATATTCTGATCAAAATATCCAAACAGCTCCCTTTGAAAATCTTGATCCTGAATCTCAAGTTTTTTTTGTTCTATCAAAAATTTTATCCCCCTTAAAATTTTTTAATTTCATTAATTATTATATCATATAAGCTCTTTTTTTGGCATTCATACGCAAATATGCAAATACATATGTTCACTTTTATTTTTTGGGGTAATTATATATCCAAGAACCAATTTATTAAGGGGGAAAATACTTTGGAAAAGAGTCTAGTTCTTATTAAGCCTGACGGCATAAAGAGAAAGCTTGTGGGTGAGATAATAAAAAGATATGAATACAGGGGGCTTATGATAGAAAATATAAAAATGATAAAACCCACGACCAATATGCTCAAGCAGCACTACATAGAGCACATTGACAAGCCCTTTTTCGCAGAACTCGTGGACTACATGTCTTCAGACTTCGTAGTAGCCATAGTTCTTTCAGGAGAACACGCCATAGAGCTTGTGAGGAAAATAAACGGGAGCACCAATTACATGCAGGCCGAACTTGGAAGCATTCGCGGGGACTTTGCAAATTCAATTACGAGAAATCTTGTTCACGGATGCGACTCACCAGAAAGCTTTAAAAGAGAATATGACATATGGTTTGGATAGATATAAAAGTCCCATGTTGAAAAATCAACCTGGGACTTTTATATCTCTAGATTAGTTTTTTCTAAGGCTTTTGGGCTTTGATAGAACCTCCGAGTAGATTATCCCCTTGACTATTTCATTCGGGCTTTCAAAAAGACTCTCAAAAGGACCTTTCACAGCAGCCTCTTCAGCTGCATGCACAATTTCATAAGTCTTTTTCTTTTCATGCTCTTTTTCCTCAAAATAATAGGCGCTTTCTCTTTGAGCCCCACTTGCTTTTTTATCAACTTTCACTACAGGCTCCTCAATGCTTTCAAACGGCTGGACATCGGCCTTTGCATCCTTCCTTTCACGTTGGGCCTGCTTTGTCTTTTGGGCAAGCACGTCCTGCTGTTTTTTAATCTCCTGAGCCATATCCTTGAAATAGCTTTCTATGCTCGTCTTTTTGGGCTTTGCTCTCTTTTGCTCTTTTATTGTAGCCTTTGCAGGAACACCGATTTGCCCGCTTGTTCTTTGTTTTCTTGCTGTTGCCCGCTTTTCTCCCTCTTTTTTATTCCTTCCAAATAAAGCTCTTATCGCAATCAAAGCTATTATCCATAAAATTTCTTCCAAAAGATCACGTCCTTTTAGGCATTTGAAAATAAAGAACAAGTCAAATATGCTGGCATTCTGACTGCTCATTTATTCGAACATGCCTTATTTCTTTTCTCCAGGACTTCCTTTCTTAACCCCTGTTGCACCAGATATGGATTCTCTCATATCTGTGTCAGCCATTACATTTTTCATTTTGTAGTAATCCATTATACCAAGATTCCCCTGCCTGAAAGCTTCCGCTATGGCAATCGGCACCTGAGCCTCCGCCTCTACGACCTTCGCCCTCATTTCCTCTACCTTCGCCTTCATCTCCTGCTCTCTTGCTATGGCCATGGCTCTTCTCTCTTCCGCTTTCGCCTGGGCTATTTTCTTGTCTGCCTCTGCCTGGTCGGCCTGAAGCTGTGCTCCTATGTTTCTTCCGACATCGACATCCGCTATGTCTATTGAAAGAATCTCAAATGCGGTACCTGCGTCAAGCCCTTTTTCAAGGACAGTCTTTGATATCATATCGGGATTTTCAAGCACCTGCTTGTGACTTTCCGCAGAACCCACTGTGGTTACTATGCCCTCGCCGACTCTTGCTATTATGGTCTCTTCGCCAGCGCCGCCGACAAGCCTTCCTATGTTGGCCCTTACAGTTACCCTTGCCCTTGCTATTACCTCTATTCCACTTTTTGAAACAGCAGCTATTTTAGGTGTTTCAATGACCTTTGGATTTACACTAACTTGAACGGCTTCAAGAACATCCCTTCCAGCCAGGTCTATCGCAGCAGCCTGCTCGAATTCAAGCTTTATGTTCGCTCTTTGAGCCGCTATAAGCGCATTTACAACTGAGTCAACATCCCCTCCGGCAAGGTGGTGTGCTTCAAGCTTGTCTATTCCAAGGCTTAGCCCCGCCTTTGTGGCCTTTATCATAGGGTTTACTATCTTTATAGGGGCAACCCGTCTCAATCTCATTCCCACAAGAGTAAGTATTGAAACTTTAACGCCCGAGAAAATCGCCGTTATCCAAAGCCCCACAGGTATGAAGCTGAAGAAAAGTGATACGAATACTAGTATTATACCTAGCAGTAATACTGGTCCCAAAAATTGCATTTTATTCTTCCCCCTTTTTCCTTACTATTATTTTACTTCCTTCCACTCTTATTACCTTTACCTTTTCACCCTTTTCTATAAGACCGCTTTCCGCTATAGCATCAAGCATTTCCCCTTCTATCTCAATCTTGCCTGAGGGTCTTAAAAACGAAAGACATACTCCCTCCTTTCCAAGATATTGGCTTTTCCCCTCAGACGATATGTACCCTTCATCCGTATTGAGATTGGTGTCCAGAAGAAGCGTCTTTGAAAGCTTCCTTTTGGGAAGTTTTTTGAATATTACAGTGATAACCGCAGCGGTAAGCGCTATGGCTATTACAATATACATAACGGCCTGTGCAATAGACCTCGAAGCCATGACGACGCTCATTATTACGGATGATATGCCAAGCACTCCAAACACTCCAAACCCTGGGGCTGCCGCCTCAATCACAAGGAGCACCATGCCAATCATGAATACTACGACAGACAGAATCTGCGCACTGCCTCCAAGTATCGAGCCCATGAAAAACAGTGAAAAGCCAATTATACTTATTATACCACCTACTCCAAATCCTGGCGTTATTATTTCTATGACCATGCCTATGAATCCCAGTGCCAGAAGTATCGGCGCCACGTATGACGAGCTTATTATGTTTATGAAGTCCTCCACTACAGTGGACTCGATCTCAGTCTCCGAAAAGTTTTCTATTCCAAGGCTCTCATATATCTGCCTCCTGTTTAACGCCTTGCCGTCTATAAAGCCTATCTCAACAGCCTCATTGGTAGTAAGGTTGAGAAGTTTCCCCTTTTCAATGAGCCCTTCTATTTCCATGTCCTTGTCAGCCATTGCCATTACAACCTCAGGGTCCCGTCCTTTTTCTTCGGCAACTGTCTTAAGCTGCTTTTTCCAGAATGATATGTTCTTTTCGGTTGCCGGTATTGTCTCCGCAGAGCCTATAGTGGCGCCCGGAGCCATATATATGTCGTCGCATGATATGCTTATTAAAACTCCTGCCGATATGGCCTTTTTGTTTATATAGGCAGCCGTAGGCACTGTAGACGATATTATTACATCGCTTATGTTAATCGCAGAGTCGACCCTTCCTCCGAATGTGTCAATTTCAAACAGTATAAGATCTGCACCTTCATCTTCCGCCTTTTGTATCGAATTGTTTATGTAGTTGTAAAGCCCAGGCGTAACCTCGGTTTTTACTTCTATGACATATATGCTCTTCTTGTCGTCTATTGCCCCTGTAATTCCCCCAATTGAAAGAATCATGACAAGAATGGGCACAATGTATTTGAAAACTGTCCTTTTCATTTAATCCACCTCTATCCCATATTGTTTTTATACAATTACCCCTGCATAGATGCCTCTAAACCCTTCAAAAACAAAACAAAGAGGCAAAACCGGAGTCTGCCTCTTTTTATCTATTATAATAGTTTTCTAGCGATTTCATTTACAAGCTTTCCATCTGCTCTGCCTTTAATCTTTGGCATTAACGCAGACATAAGCTTACCCATATCCTTAAGCGATGAAGCCTGGATCTCTTGTATAGTCTCTGCGACTATTTTTTCCACTTCTTCTCTTTCAAGCTGTTTCGGAAGGTATTCTGTTATGATTTCAATTTCCTTGCCAGTTTGTTCAACCAGATCATCTCTTTGAGCCTTTTCAAACTCTTCAAGAGAGTCTTTTCTCTGCTTAAGTTGTTTCGATATGAGCTCTATCACTTTTTCATCATCTGCTTCCACTCTATTGTCCACTTCGTATTGTTTCACGGCAGACCTTATGAGTGTTATTACAGATTTTTTGACAGTATTTTTTTCTTTCATAGCTGTCTTTAAATCGTCCATGAGTTTTTCCTTTAAGGTCATTCGACCTCACACTCCTTCGATTTATTTACCTTTTCTCTTTCTTCCTGCCTTTATTCTCTTTTTCTTTTCACTAGGCTTTTCATAATGTTCTCTTTTTCTTACTTCAGACAGTATACCAGACGTAGCACACTCACGCTTGAATCTTCTAAGAGCGCTATCTAGAGTCTCGTTATCTCTTATCTTTATTTCTGCTGGCATTTTCTTCCCTCCCTCCGTTACTAACAATCCTTCTGCATATGTAGCTGTATCTAGAGCCGCATAAGTTGATGTATTCCATACTCAGATATTATAAAACATATTTGAATATTCTTCAAGTCTTTTTTAACCTGTTTTTAACCTGGAGGCCAAGTTAGGTTTCTTCCCCCAAGAACATGATAGTGAATATGCTTCACTTCCTGTCCTCCCTGTTCTCCGCAGTTATTCACAACTCTGAATCCACCTTCTGATATTCCCGTGTCTTTGGCAATTTGTTGTATAACCTTGTGTACATGCGAAACTATTTCAAGCTCGCTTTCAGGAACATCCATAAAAGTTGGATAATGCTTCTTAGTTACAACTAGCACATGAACTGGCGCCGCCGGATTTATATCCTTGAATGCAAGCACCTTGTCATCCTCATACACCTTTGTAGAAGGGATGTCCCCCTTCACTATCTTGCAGAAAATGCAATCTTCCATATTTATCCCCCTTACTTACATAATATAAACATTTTATATTTTAAAATGCACTACACTAATATTATACACCTATATCAATATTCCTTCTATTTTTCCTTCTTTGATTTCATTAAGTTTCACTTTTTTTATAATCCCCTCTATGTTTTCGCTGCTTCTCGAAACTACCTTCACGTAGTTTGAAGTATGGCCCTCGTATATTCCCGGCATTATTTCCTTTTCAAACAGAACGTCCGCCTCTCTTCCCATCAGATTTTCCATGAATCTGTCTGTATTCACCTGTGAAAGCGCTATAAGCTTTTCGCTTCTTGAGGACTTTATCTGAGGGTTAATCTGCTCCTTCATCTTTGCTGCCGGAGTTCCCTTTCTCGGAGAAAACTTGAATATGTGCATCTGGAAAAGCTCTATCTCCCTTAGGAACTCATGCGTCTTTTCAAACTCCTCGTCCGTCTCACCCGGGAAGCCGACTATTATGTCCGTTGTAAGAGCAACATCTTTAAAATGTTCCCTAAGTGCGTTTGCAGCTTCCATTACCTCGGACGCCGTGTACCTTCTGTTCATCCTCTTTAGGGTATCGTCGCATCCACTTTGTATAGAAAGGTGGAAATGCGGGCAGACCTTGTGAAGGCTCGCCATTTGCGACACAAACTCCCTGCTCATCATATCAGGCTCTACAGAGCTCATTCTTATTCTCTCTATGCCATCTATCTCATGAACCGCCCTTATTACATCTATAATCCTGTCCCCATCAAGGTCATCTCCATAGCAGGCCATATTTATTCCAGTAAGAACTATCTCCTTGAATCCAGTCCT
Source organism: Peptoclostridium litorale DSM 5388 (assembly GCF_900141635.1). Taxonomy (GTDB): domain Bacteria; phylum Bacillota; class Clostridia; order Peptostreptococcales; family Peptostreptococcaceae; genus Peptoclostridium; species Peptoclostridium litorale. The sequence continues at coordinate 202,698 of NZ_FSRH01000002.1, forward strand.
TGCAAGTTCCCTGACCTCGCTGACTATATTGTCTATGCTCCTGCTTCTTACTCCGCCCCTTGCATACGGAATTATGCAGTACGAGCAAAACCTGTTGCATCCGTCCTGTATCTTTATGAAAGCCCTTGTCTTTCCCCTCATGTGCTCTATGTGCATCTCCTCGAACGTCTTAAGCTTCATTACGTTCTCGACCTTTACTGTCTTTTCTCCAGGAGTACAGCCTTCTATTATCTGTACTATTTTCGACTTGTCCTTAGTTCCTACTATTACATCAACTTCTTCTATCTTTGCAACCTCGTCCGGGGCTACCTGCGAATAACATCCCGTCACGGCTATTATCGAATCTGGGTTTGTCCTTTTTGCCCTTCTTAGAAACTGCCTTGATTTCCTGTCGCTTATATGAGTAACCGTACACGAATTTATAACATATATGTCGGCAAACTCCTCGGGGTCGACTATCTCATACCCGTTTTTTTCAAATATGTCCTCCATGGCATTAGTTTCATACTGGTTGACCTTGCAACCCAGCGTGAACATCCCCACGGTTTTTTTCCTGCCAAAACGACTCTCAAACTCTTCAGATGAAAGCGCTATATCTATATTTACACTCATTAACGTTCCTCCAATACATATGCACTACTGCTTCATTGACTCTTCCTATGCAATTATACCAAAAACGTATATATACGTATATGAATATGTAAAAAAGTTTTGTAATGCATATGTTGATTAAAGATGGCTCAATTTAGCCAGGTCAATCTATAACAGGCATCTCAGTCATATAATCATCATATTCAACATTCGACTTAAACAGACTCTTTTCTACAGGCATGTCCTCATTCAACCTGAACTTCATCCTTACGCCCTCATCCAACGTCTCGTGGTCACTCGAAACAGTATCTTCAACAGTCAATGAATATATAGTATCCGCTTCATATACATACTTTGGCTGTACGACAATTGTTTTGTCATTTATTTTTATATCTAACAGCAACTCATTGTAGAATTCATCTGTAATATGTATACTTCCAGCACTTTTAACCCCTTTGCTGAGTTCTATGCTGAAATTCTTGTCCGAATCATCTATACTCATAGGCTCCCAGTTGCTGTACTGTATAAGCGCCTTGTCGCAGTTTTGCATAGCATTCATGTAGTCGATAACCCCATATCCATAGTAGTTATCTCGTCCAATGTCTCCGCAGTCTATTGAAGTCTCCCTTATAACCTGCATTATTTCGTCTGCAGATAAATATGGGCGAAGCTTTTTCAAAATGCCAGCCTGGAATGAAACAAAAGGAGCTGCATATGATGTGCCGCCGTGAATCCCATAACTGCCGTCAAGCTCCATTGTAGTTATGTTGTCCGCAGGAGCCATCACATCAATTTGGTCATTGTAATTTGAAAACCACGATTTCTTGCCGCCCGGCTCTATCCCTCCCACAGAAATTACACAGTCATATGACGCAGGATAGCAGTAGATTGCACTATCGTCATTTCCAGCAGCAGCAACCACTACTATGTCATTATCCGCCGCCTTTTGAACCGCCGCCTCCAAGCTGGCATAGTCAGTATGGCTTTTTATGCTTATGTTTATGACGTCCACATCTTGAGCTATTGCATGTTCTACTGCTTTCACTATAAATTCCTTTGTACTTTCCCCCTGATCATTCACCGCTTTAAGAGCTAGTATGTCAATATTCACCCCTGTCATTTTAGAAAGTTCCATGAGTATGCTTGATACCTTTGTTCCATGCCCCAATATATCCGTATAGTCATCGTTGCCATCAACAAAATTATATCCACCTGCAATATACTCGCTTGTAATATCATTTTTTACAATCCCCGAATCGATTACAGCAATCTTGATATGAGTGTCAGTTTCATACTCCAAGCCATTGCATTCCACCTTCTCATATTCCCACTGCGCATATGTAATGCTGCTGGGAAAAATCATAACCACCGCAACAACGCAGCAAATAATCATTTTTCTCATGCTTATTCCTCCTAAAATTTGGTTTTATATGTATCTTTTATAGTATATACCAATTTCAGGATTGCATTTTATTAAATCATCCATAAATTCAATTTTTTCCAAATCCTCAACCAATATATTAATAGCGCAATCTCTAAATATGTATAAACTACACCAAAGCAAAAAAGAAAAGACCCAAAGGCCTTTTCAATATCTAAAAATTATATAATTTAATTTTGTCATCTAACTGATATTGATCTGCCTGTAGTCGAGGCTCTTTTTTCTCTGTTTGTATTTGAAGTGTTTTAAGTTGACAACTATTACTATGCTTATTATCACTAGTAGGAACCATGAGCTTATCTTTCCAATATGTACCATGTGCCACATTTCATCCTGATTGGGATATTTCCACGCTCCAAGAAAAGTCGATATGTTCTCCGCAATCCATATGAAAAAACCTATCAGAAAAAATGAAAGTATAACCGGCATATTGTACCTTTGCCGGCCCACCCTGAATTCAACACAGGCTCCCCTGAAAGCCACAAAAAGACTGAGTATTATTATCCACCTGAGATCCATCATAAAATGATGTGAAAAAAAATTAATATATATTGCCGCTGCGATCGAGTATGTAATATGGTTTTCGGGCCAATTCACAAATTTCAAGTCAAAGCGCTTCCAAGCCTGACATACGTAGCTTGCAACGCTGGCATACATGAACCCACTGTACAGGGGGACTCCCCCTATTTTAGTCAATGCATACTCCGGATAAGCCCAAGAGCCCATGTGAACCTTGAAAATCTCCAGCACAAGCCCAATTAGGTGGAACAGCGATATTACCTTAAGTTCGTCAACAGTCTCCAGCTTAAAATACACCATTAGAAACTGAACTATGAGACAGGCTATTAGTATGAAGTCATGCCTGTACAAAAATGGGATATCTATGATTTTCGAAGCCGCAAGTATTATGAATATAGCCGCCGGGAATATGCAAGAGAGAGCCTCTTGAACCCCGAAGCGGATCAGCTGCCTTAAAAAATGCATAACTACCTCCTTTAAACCACATCAACAGATTCCATGTGAAACCTTGAATGTTTTCTATCAATATCAATCGACCATGCCAAGATCAACTCCGCCGCTTCCATCTTTTCTAATCCTCCTGAGTCTGGGGGCTTCCCTGTCATTTGAGGCATTATAAAAAACCCAGTCCTTCGTGACTCCAATTTCCGAAAAATCCAGATAGCTTTCAAAGTCCAAAGCCATAACATTACTGCCATCAATGTCCATCTTGTAAAGCCCCTTCGAATCCCATGTCGAATCTTCAGGAGCTTTCAGTGTATAAAATATCCATTCGCCATCCTTCGAAAATCCGACTATATCTTCACCAGAAAGCTTTTCCATAGTGCCGCTTTCAATCTCCATCCTGTAGAGATTGCTCTTTTCATAATCGATATAATATATATATCCGTCCTCCACAACCATGTCTCTCGTATTAACATGTGCAATATACCTTTTTTCACTCCCGTCGATATTCATCACTTCGAGATGACCTTGCTCTTCCTCTTCGCCCTTGTAGCTGTAGTATACGCACCCTTCATATACTGTCATGTCGCTAACCTCTTTGTCGCAAATCACCTCTTTGTTTTGTCCGTTCACGTCCATTCTATATACTTTACCGCCATCGCTATAATTTATGAAATAAATCCAGTTTCCAATGACGTGCATGTCCACAGCATAACCCTTGAACAGCCTGTCTTTGTCACTGCCGTCAATCTTCATTCTCGTTATCTCTTTCTCTTGCTGAAAAAATACCCAGTCCTCCACAATATTAAGTGAATCTTTCCAAGGTCCAGAAGATTCGTTTATCAAAGTCCTGCTTCGGCTAAAATCCTTGTCTGTTCTATAAACATATGTCTCATTGGCATAAAATATGTAGTCGTCTGTTTCAGCTACCACTCCGTAGTTGTTAGCGTTGCTCTGAGTATTCCCTATCTCGCACTCGTCTTTTATGACTATATTCTCAATACTGCTAAGGCGGTACGATTCATATCTGTCTCCAATTTCTTTAATTATATTCACATCTGAAACTATCGTCTGCAAAAACACCATTGCAACAAGCGCCCCCGCCAAATTCCACACTCCCCTTAGCATATACCTGCATTTCGCCTCATTTGCCATTGTGTGCTCAAAATCCGCCTCCATTTCATCATATGAAGGTATTTTCCTGTAGTCCATTATGTCGAGTGTGAATATGTCTTTGCCAAATGAGCTTTTATTTATTTTGATCCATGCCTTAGAGCCCGCAATGTCAAAATTTACAATGTCGCCTTCCATTTTACTTTCAAAAGCTATATTATATTTTAACAATATGTCAGAAACAGCCATTTCGATCATTTCCCTGGAAGTGCCGTATGCCGTGATCTCTTTTCTTCTCCATGTCGAATAAAATCCCCAAGCACCCATCATTCCAATAATAACAGTAAAAACCGCATATGTGGCGCCAAAGCCCGATTCCCTCCATTCAATCATCTGACTTATCACGGGTATTACTCCAACAAGATACAGATATATCCCGGACTTTTTATATACCCCGTTTGAATTGAGCTTTTCAATCCCGCCAATCAGCATGTCCACAGCAAAAATGAATACCGTCAGTGCCAAAAGATCTTTTTTCATGGTCTCTTTCCTTTCCCTTATATTTCGCTTATTCCTATTCCCTTTAAATATTCATATGTTTCGTCATAAAATCCAGGCTGTCTTGTGTAGTCATCCGCACATCCATTCGGGATAAAAATCACCATACCCTGCCTTGCCCTGGTCAGCAATACCCTATATGCGTTTTTCAGGTACATTTTCGATTCGTCCTTATTTATACTTTGCCAATTGGTCCCTCTGAATTTTTTGAACTGCCATACTCCATCAGCTCTTCTCAAGTCAGCATCCCACGCAACACATACCCAGTCTAATTCCAGGCCCTGTATATCAAACTCAGTCGCTACATCCTCCAGGTAAAATGACGACCTTACATCTTCCTTGCAGCTCAAAAACCAGTTCTTAGAGTCAATTTTCGACTTTATGTTCACTCCGTATGGTTTCAGCCTATATGCTCCTGAGCTTGCAACTATTCCTGTTCTCTCTCCATTCCCCCTTTGATGTAAATTCAGCCAACCCCTTGCCTTGTCAAGACTTCTGGTTACATATATGGGGTATTTTTCATTCACATTGCGGTATATTTCCCCGGCCTTAACTTGGTTTCCATCTAGTATGTTTTTTACCAGGCTCGATACATCCTCGCTCCTAAATGACCTGACTGATGTGCTCAGGTGAAGAGATTCTTTTGAAACATAATTTATTCCAGATATGAATTCATTAAACTCCAACCCCTGGGTGTATTCAGAGTCTTTCAGTTCCGAGGATATATAGACGTCCCAGTGGGGATAATTCTTTCTAAGAGCATTGAACCACTCGCTAAGACCGGCCTCACCCGTGTTGATCTCCTGGCCTCCGCCAATAAGGCATATTATAACAGACCAGTCTTCGTGCCTGTCCAAAATGCTTATGAGAAAGTCAGGTTCGGACTTATTAAAATCCGGTATCCCTTTTTTCCTGCTCATAAACTGCGAAGTCTGCTCTTTTGTCCATGCCCTTTGGGCTTCATCAAAAATTACAACCTTTTCCGCTTGGGGCCTAGAGTCCTTAAGCGCCGCATCCCTAAAATGGTGTATATTTTGAATGAACGACTTTGCCCTTCTTAATGCGTCTGTTTTTTTAACTTTTTTGCAAGAATGCTCGACCTCGTTTCTAGCTAGCGCCTCTTGCAAAACTTCTACAAGCGGCCCATTTCCAGATAAAAAGACCGCATGCTCCTCTTGCTCAAAGTCATGCCTTTCATTTGCAATGTTAAGCCCAGCCAGTGTCTTTCCCGCACCGGGCACCCCGGTCACAAAGCAGATTGATTTTTTGCTGTGCTTCTTTGAGTGTTCAATTATTCCATTGATCTCCCGTGCGGTCTTTCCAAGATTCAGCGCGCCAGAGTCGGACCTTGAAATCTCTTTAACGCTATGCCCCCTGTAAAGAGCCTGCGCCGCCTCTATGATTGTGGGAGTTGGCTTGTATACCGAATTTTCCCATTTGTCAGCCTTTAAATCCCCTCTCTTTTCTTTTTCCGCTATACTCTCCATCTCAGATGCAATATTGTGCCTGTTGCAAAGTAGCGGTTTATACACATCGTCGCTATACTTTTCATGCCCGTTAGAGTGAGTTTGAGCCTCTGTGGATACCACAACAGGCACTATGCATAAATCATGGCTTTCTTCATGGAAATTTTTAAGGTCAACCGCATAGTCAAGAACCTGGTCAATGGCATATCTGGTATAACGCGACTCATTGACCTTGAACTCCAGCAAAAATACAATCCCCTTGTAAATGGCAACTGTATCAACCCTTTTTCCCATTCTAGGTATTGAGTATTCGAATAGGACATGTGCATTTTCAAGCTTTCCAAACTGTGATTTTAAAATCCTGATTTCACTTATCCATGCGTTTCTCTGCAGGTCTTCAAGTGCAAATTCATGATTCCTCGTCAGTTCTCCCAGTATATAGCTTTCTTCATCATGTATGAAATTTTCTACATCTTTTGAATAGTAAGATCTTTGCATAATTCTATTTCCCTTCGTGAAATTTATTATTGCATGAGCAGCTTAAACCGCCCGCTTATATCCATTATATTCCTTTACCGCCATTCCCTCAACCGTCATATCCCACTTCACCCATAAATAGCCATTTTTTACTGTGCATAATACTCAATGCATAGACGTTTGCACCCCATAAAAAAAGAAAGACCCTGTAAAAAGGATCTTTCCATCTAAATATGCATTCGTCACTTTTATTGAATTTTCACTTACTGGATAGCAATGCTTTTCATGATCTGCTTTTCAGCTGGCTTGCCCATTTGGTCGACCTCCAACGAAGCCATTTTGTCCACAACTTCCATGCCCTCTACGACCTTTCCAAATGCTGCGTATTCACCATTCAGATGATGCGCATCCTCTATTACTATGAAAAACTGTGATCCCCCAGAGTCAGGGCTAGCACTTCTCGCCATTGAAACTACGCCCCTTGTGTGCATTATAGTGTTTTGAACTCCGTTTTGGGTGAACTCCCCCTTTATTGTATATCCAGGGCCTCCCGTTCCGTTTCCATTAGGATCCCCTCCCTGAACCACAAATCCAGGAACTATCCTATGGAATGTAAGGCCGTCATAAAACCCTTTTTTAGCAAGGGCTATGAAGTTTTCGACAGTTATCGGCGCTTCTTTTGGATAAAGTTCAAGCTTTATTGTCTCTCCGCTTTCCATAGTTATAACCGCCACAGGATTTTCCGCCTTTTCCTGCTCCCCCATGTCGTCTATGCTGGCAGTGTTTGTATTCCCATCCCAGCCGACTTTCTTTCCAAGGATTTCAGCCACCGATCTGAGGGGAACATAGGTAGTTCCATTGTAGAGTATATTGGAGGATTCGACATCCTGTCCGTTAACCTTCAAATTCACAGAATCAAATACAACCTCTATGTTTTGAACATTTGAAGCCGCAAAAATAGCGGATGCCATAAGCATAAAAGTCAAAACAACCGAAACAAAAATTTTCTTCATAAAATGCCTCCCTAAAATGAATGTATCTGGCTGCAGGCAGCGCCTATCAGCTATATATACTTTACCACATCCAGGCGATATTTGCCTGATGTTTTCTATGTAAAGCCTATTCTCCGCTCTGCTTGTAAGGGACCCTGCTCGACGGAACCACCTCGCTTGCCGACCTTACATTTCCGTCCTGGTCGTCAAAAAATATATGTGCGTTGAAAGCCCTCAGCACTTCCCTCTTCTCCACTCCTCCCAGGAAAAATGCCTCATCCACCTTGACGCCCCAGTCCCTAAGCGTGTATATTACCCTCTTGTGAGCGGGGCTGTTTCTCGCCGTCACAATTGCAATGCGTATTAGAGAAGGGTCCTTTTCCTTTATCTTCGAAAGGGTCTTTATGAGCTTTCCAAAAGGCCCTTCTGGAAGTGCATTTTCCGCATTTTCCCTCTCGTGCCTCAAAAAAGCCTCAAGACCTTCTTTTTGGAATATCTCTTCCGATTCGTCAGAAAAGACTACCGCGTCCGCGTCAAATGCAATTCTTATCTGGGTCTCGTCCGGCTTGTAGCCTTCGGGCACATCGTAAATCAGCGCCGCTGCAAACCCACCGTTTACAGCGCTTTGGACGTCTTCCTCGTTCTTCGAAAGGAAAAGGTCAACCTCAAATGCAGACAGATAACTCGATATGTCTGACCCTCCTATGAAAGCCGCCCTGAAAATCTGAAGACCGTACTCGTCTATGCAGTTGAAAATCCTAAGCCCAGTCTCAGGGCTATTTCTCGACATTACTATCACCTCTACAATGGGCTCGTCGAACTTCTCATTAAGCTCCAAAAAGGCCTTTATCAGCGGAAAAGCCGTGCCCTTTTCAAGCATTTCGTTTTCATGCTCAACCTGATATTTGGTGTACTGCACAAGCCCTGACTTTTCGAATATTTCATTTTCCTTTTCCAGGCAAAACAGCGCCCTTGAAGATATCCCAATAACAAGTTTGTTTTTAAGGTCATAAGACATAGCCTTCCCCCTTTCCAATTGCAGTCATTCTATTTTCATTATGCAAATCTAGCCTCGCATTTACAGCATCAGTCAACATTCACATTAGATCCTAAAAAACCCCTCATATCGGGCCTTTATTCATGACTTTTGTTTCTGATTTAATTTACAAATTCGCCTTGTCCACATCGTAAAACAGGTCTTTATCTATTATAGCCCATAAGGGAATCCAGAGGAATAAACAGCCGATAGTCTTACAAATTTCAATAAAATCGGCTCACCTATTCCATCTGGATTTTAGCCTGCAGTGTAATATGCATTTGTATTATATTGCCTGCCACCTGATTTTTATGACTTTTCTTCCGTTTCATAGACAGTCTTTACAATTCTTTTAAGTTAATTATTATCTTATCGCAGTTTTTGCACCTATAGCAACTAACTTGCGGATTCACATGTAGTGTCTCTCCTCCAAATACAGTCACTTTTTCAAGAAGCCCTGCATTCTCTTCATGCCATTTAAATACATATCTTCCCCCATGGATAAAACCTTTTACCATTTCACTTTTACAGTAAGGACATTCTGTTTTCATTTCCTAAACACTCCCTTTCATTTCAAGTTAAACCTGTTAATACGTCCACGCCCTTTTTCAAAACAAGAATTATATTCTCCTTACCATTTTCCAATTTTCGAAAAAACAAGTATTCCTTTTCAATAATTTTACATCATGTGTTAGTCTTTATGTTGATTTTACCCTCAATACTCTTTTTCAAAAACAAAAAAATCCATAAAAATATAGATTTTTCTCCTTAAATCTTTTTAAGATTTTATTAGTAATTAACTCTTCCATAGCTACACAAGTGAAGTCCAGAGGAATAAACGGTCGATAATCTTACAAAATTCAATAGAATCGGCCTAACTATTCCATCTGGATTCCAGACCTCAGTCTATACTGATATTAGCCGCTTGATTATTATATATCTTTCACACCCTACAGATCGCTTTCAATAAAAGTTTTTGCAAAACTCTTTGCTTTCTCCATATCCATATCATCTGGATGTCCCTTTGCTATCCCGCCTATGAGTTTAAATATGCTGTATGTGTCATATCCCTTGCACGCAAAGCTGCCTTTAACATTAGCTCCTTTCGACTCTACATAGTCTATAAGAGCTTTATTATATGTCTCTTTCCCCATACCGCTCGTCGAAAAAACAAATACGTTTTTCCCCTTAATATCTGCATCTTCAATAAGCCTATACAATTTTTCATGGTGCTTCCCATAATATATTCCCGACCCGAAACCAATCAGATCGTATGTCTCAATCACACCAGCCTCAACTTCATCTGGTCTGCATAATTTTGCCCCTATAGCTTCCGCAATGACCTTCGCAATCTTATAGGTGTTGTCATGATGAACTGATTCGCAGATAATTAATGCATTCATACTTATCCCTCCAGTAATTCTTCTGAATAACATCTCTTAATAACGCTTTTACTATGACTGCATATTCTGTAGGCAGCTTCGTGTAATACTCAAAACTTTATGCATTGCCCGCCTGCTTAACTACTGCATCAAGCTTGTCTACCAAGTCGTTTATGATCGAATAGCAACTTTCAAAACTATCGTATTCTATCCTGAAATTGCCGATGGTCAAATTCGCATTTCCCTTATGGGCTTTTTCTCAAGGCCGTTTATTTCTCCCATTTCGCCTACACTCTTCCTGAGCGTTTCCCTATGGCTGTCCATGACCGCCTTTGTTTTTTCATCCAGCCTGCCATATGGGATGTACGGTGATGTCTCAAAATGCACATAGATTTTATCCGCATATCCCTCAATATGCACATTGATTTTTTTTCATCTATCGTCTTGTTCCACCCCTGTTTCCAGACCTGATAAAACACATCCCCTCCTCTTGCCGAGTTTCCAATATCGCAATACAGGTCCGGTGACTTCTCCACAAGCTTTTCAGTAAGATAAAAACACAAATTGTTTTCCAGATTTCCGTCTTGAAACTTGTGTTTGTATAACTTGAAGTCAAGCGTCTCGAGCTGAGCCAGCTTTCTTCTGTCTTGCAATATGTATGATTCATAAAATATAATGTACTCAGGTAGTTGGACACAAAATCGAAAAAATAAGATAAACTAAAAGTATGACTAAAAAACGAAAAAACTGGACCCCAGAAGAAAAATCTAGAATTGTACTTGAAGTGCTTCGTGAAGAAAGCACTCTAATTGAAATCGCCAATAAATATGGTTCAAGCCAACAGCTAATAAGTAGATGGAAGTCCGAGTTTCTAACAAACATGGCCACTGTCTTTGACAAAAAAACCAACACAGTTAAGAAGCTGAAACAAGAACACGAGGCAGAAAAGGAGGTTCTCGTAAACAAGATTGGACAACTTACTTTGGATGTTGATTGGCTTTAAAAAAAACAAACTCAAATCTCGCAAATGAGGAGAAAAAAACGCTAATCGAGCGTAACAACTCAAATTTAACCATAAAGCGCCAATGTGAGCTTTTAGACCTTTCGAGATCTACTGCATACTATCAAAACATTGAAATCAAGCCTTCTTGTGATGAAATAGCAATTAAAAATGCCATCGATATAATCCATTACAAAGAACCCTCTTACGGTGTCAGGCGGATTATTAATGAACTTCGCAAGGTAGGATTTGCAAATGTGGGCAAACGACTTGTAAGGCGCTACATGCAGGAAATGTGCATAGTTGCCTTCTACCCTGGCCCTAACCTGAGCAAGTGTGATAAGAAGGCTAAAACCTATCCATATCTACTCAGAAATCTCAATATAAACCGACCTAATCAAGTATGGGCAATTGACATCACTTACATCGGAACACCTACAGGGTTTGTCTATGGGGACATTATAAAAACTACCTGACTTGAATTAAATGAATCTACACATGGAATCACAGGAATAATAAAATCAAAAAATTTTGTTCTTTCTCTATCCTCAAAAATATTCTCTTTTATTGCATATATGAATATTATTCTTCTTTCAATATTTTCATAATTATTTAAGAAAGTATTAATTTCTCTCAAATTTGTAAAAATAGATGGTTTTCCAAATCGGTCTATATCTTCAAAGATTATTATTTCATATTGTGTTTCCTCGAAAAAGTATAACAATTCATCAAGATACTTGTTATAAATTGAGTCTTTATCATCCCCGGTAATTTCTATTTCTGTACTAGGAAATTTCACTTTAGCAACCTTAAGACTTTCCAAAATTGTATTCGGCATTTTATACATGACTAGAACTAACATAATAACAAAAATCATGCCTACTATATACACCAGCCAACTATCCCCAAATGATTGAACTATACTTTGTGGATTAACAAATATTTCTTGCAACTTCAAAGTAACCTTTCTATTAACTAATAATATACTCTTTACCTTTATCCTTAACTTTTGAATATAAGTTTTCCTTTAATTTCTTAATATTATGTTCAATATTTTCTATTATCGAGATTAACTTTATTCTCCATTCCATTTATTCATATCCTTTCTTCTTACAACTCATTTTTTAATACCTACACCCATTATATTATTTACCAAAGATTCTCTCAACTGGAAATATAGTAATATGTAACTATAACTTTCCATTTTTCTGATAACAGCCTTTTACTTTCCAAAAATAAAAAAGACCTGCATAATACAGATCTTTATCTTTAATCTTTTAAAACATCATTCATATTCAACTTTTCCGCTGCTATGCAAGAGGAATCCAGACGAAATGGCTAGGCCGATTTTATGGAGTTTTGCAAGCTTTCTTATCGAAATGCGCAGTTGAATTCGTTGGAATTTTGGACTGTTTGAGCAAAGCGAGTTTTCAAAATTCCCGAATTCAGCACGCATGAGATATTAGAAAGCTCAAAACGTAAAATTATCGGCTGTTTATTCCTCTGGATTCCCTATTCAAGTTCTATTCAAGCTATGATTGTTTAAGCCTTTATGCTTTAAGTCTTCAAATCTTTTTTCTTAAATCTTTTAAGATTTTTCTTAATGCCTTCTACCCCAAATCAGAAAGCTCGTAAAGAACTATCGCCGCACTCACTATCGAAGCGGTTTCAGTCCTTAATATTCTCTTTCCAAGGGTTACAGGAACTACCCCGTTTTCAGAAAGCACATGTATTTCTTCCTCTTCAAATCCGCCTTCAGGCCCTATGAATATGCCTACGCTCTTAGCCTCACTGCCCTTTTCCCTCAAAGTCTGCTTTATCCCAACCGCAGACTCGTTCTCGTAAGGGACAATGTTAAGCTCGTTGCCTTTTATGTCTTCCATTGCATCCTTAAGGTTCATAGCTCCCTCAAGCACTGGAAGCACACCTCTTTTGCTCTGCTTCGCCGCCGAATGGATTATTTTTTCCCATCTTCCGGACTTCTTCTCTTCTTTTTGAGAACTCAGCTTCACAACGGTCCTTTCAGTTATCACAGGAACTATCCTGCTCACTCCGACCTCAGTCAGCTTTTGAACTATGAGCTCAAACTTTTGGGCCTTTGGAAGGCCCTGATATATTGTAACGCTTACAGGGGATTCCCTGTTCACATCTATTTCACGCTTTATCGCAAGGTCTACGCTGCTTTTGGAAACGCTCTCTATCTCGCACAAAAACTCCCTGTTCTTGCCGTTGCAGACCTCTACTTCGTCTCCCTCTTTAAGCCTTAGAACCTTTGCTATATGCTTTACATCCTCACTGTTGGTTATTGAGCACTTTCCCTCAGCCTCGTCTATGTCGTTTTCAAACACAAAAAATCTGTCCACTGTTATTCACCCTTTTTAGAAGTTATAGCGGCCCACTCGCCCATTTTTTGCACCTTTATGACTTCAAATCCGTTCTCCTCAAGAGCCGCCTTCACATCGTCAATTTTGGCATGTATTATGCCAGAAGATATGAATGTTCCGCCTTCCTTTAGGAAGTCTCCTACAGTTTTTGAAAGAAGTATTATTATGTCCGCCATTATGTTTGCGACTATGACATCGGCCTTTTCAGACACAACGTCCATAAGGTTTCCTTCCCTGAATTCCAAGCTTTCTGTGACATTGTTAAGCTCGGCGTTTTCCTTTGAAACCTTTACTGCAACAGGGTCAAGGTCTACACCTATCACGCTCTTGGCTCCAAGCTTTGCAGCGGCTATTGAAAGTATTCCGCTTCCGCAGCCTATGTCAAATACTGTGCTTTCAGGGCTTAGAGTCTCTTCAAGCTCCATTATGCACATCTTTGTGGTCTCGTGTGTTCCTGTTCCAAAAGCCATTCCCGGGTCAAGCTCTATTACCATCTCGCCCTCTGCCTTCTCGTATTCTTCCCATGTAGGTTTTATAACTATGTTTTTGCTGACCTTTGTAGGCTTGTAGTATTTCTTCCACTCTGTCGCCCACTCGCTGTCGTCAACCTGACTTACGTCTACAGTTCCCTCTCCTATGTCAAGCCCATAGCTTGGAAGAAGCTTTATCTTTTCCCTTATCATTTCCAGTTCCGAAACCAAGTTCTTTTCTTCTGAAAGGTAGGCTTTTATGATTACCCCCTCATAACCCGTATCAAACATGTTTTCATCTACATAGTCCCAGCTGCTATTCTCTTTTTCCAAAAACACAAAATCATTGGGATCTTCTATAACTATCCCGCCGACCTCGGCTTCGTACAATATGCTTGTTACAGCCTCCACAGCTTCTGTAGTGGTTTTGATTGTTATTTCAGTCCATTTCATAAAAGTTTATTCCTCCCAAAAGTTTTTTTGGTTCAAACCGTTGCGGCATCTTAATTATAAACAGCCAGTCTTTTGCATGGGTATTGCCGCAAATTTGACTCGCCGTCTATTTTCACATGACCTAACTATTATATATCATTAGAAACCTTTTTTCCAGCTTCTTGTCTTAACAAAATAAGCTTTCAGCCTGCGCCCGCAAAATCATGCAAGAAAATAGAACTTCCTTTATAGAAAGTTCTATTTAAGCATGTCCTTTACCTTTTTGAAAAAGCTGCTCTTTTGCTCATGCACTTCTTCGCCGCTTTCCTTTGCAAAGTTTCTGAGTATGTCCTTTTGCTTGTCCGAAAGGTTCTTAGGAACCTCGACAACGACCTTTACATACTGGTCGCCCCTTGCTCCACTTCTAAGGTGGGCTATGCCCTTGCCTCTTAGTCTGAATACAGTTCCCGACTGCGTTCCTTCCGCAATCTTGTACTTGACCTTTCCGTCAAGGGTAGGAACTTCTATCTCGTCCCCAAGAGCCGCCTGTGCAAATGTTATAGGTATGTCGTAGTATATGTCGTATCCGTCTCTTTTGAAAAGTGTGTGCGGCTCCACAGAAATAACCACGTAAAGGTCTCCCCTTGGGCCTCCGCGAACTCCAGGCTCTCCTTCTCCTGAAAGCTTTATGACAGAGCCCTCGTCAACCCCCGCCGGTATCTTTATGGAGATTTTCTTTGTCTTTTTGACTTTTCCGCTTCCATGGCACGTCTGGCAAGGCTCTTCAACTATGGTTCCCTCGCCGCCGCAAGCATGACACGCAGAAACATTGACCATGCTTCCAAACATAGTCTGTCTGGCCTGTCTTATCTCGCCCGTTCCTCCGCATGTAGGGCATGTCTTTCTCGATGTCCCTGGCTTTGCTCCTGTTCCAGAGCAAGTCTCACAGTCTTCATGCCTGTCAACTGACAATTCTCTTTCGACCCCGAATGCGGCCTCCTCGAATTTTATGTTGACTCCGTATTTGATGTCTCTTCCCTTTTGAGGCGCGTTGTGGCTTCTTCTCGAGCCGCCGCCGAACATGTCGCCAAAACCGCCGCCGAATATATCTCCGAATATGTCTTCAAATCCTCCGCCTCCGAAGCCAGAGAATCCTCCCCCAAAGCCGCCCTGAGCGCTTCCGTCCACTCCAGCATGCCCGAACTGGTCATATGCCCTCTTCTTTTGAGGGTCTGAAAGTATCTGGTAAGCTTCATTAATCTCCTTGAACTTTTCCTCTGATTCCTTGTTTCCTGAGTTCTTGTCCGGATGGTATTTCATTGCGAGTTTTCTGTATGCTTTTTTTATTTCCCTTTCATCTGAATCCCTTGAAACTCCAAGCGTTTCATAATAGTCCCTCTTACTCAAGTTCTCACCGCCCTGCCAAAATAATGGCTTGCGGAATATCCACAAGCCATTTTTATATTAATATTATTACTTGTCTTCGTCAACCACTTCGTAGTCAGCATCCACAACATCGTCCTGAGGGGCTTCTTGTGAAGCTTCTCCCTGCTGTGCCTGCTGAGCCTTAGCAGCTTCCTCGTACATCTTTTGTGATATAGGATGCATCTTCTCCATAAGCTCGTCTATGGCTTTTCTTATGTCCTCTGCCGAAGAGTCCGAATTGTCCTTAACCGCTTTAACGTGGGCTATTGCATCTTCAACAGCTTTTTTGTCTTCTGCTGAAACCTTGTCTCCAAGTTCTTTCAGAGTCTTTTCAGTCTGGTATGCAGTAGTCTCTGCATGGTTTACAGCCTCTATTCTCTCTTTTATCTCCTTGTCCTTGGCAGCATTCATCTCAGCCTCTTTTACCTTTTTGTCTATCTCTTCCTCAGAAAGGTTAGTAGAAGAAGTTATTGTTATGGCCTGCTGCTTTCCGGTTCCAAGGTCTTTTGCAGTAACGTGAGCTATTCCATTTGCATCTATGTCGAATGTAACCTCTATTTGAGGAATTCCCCTTGGAGCAGGTGGAATGTCTCCAAGCTGGAATCTTCCAAGAGTTATATTGTCGCTCGCCATAGATCTTTCACCTTGAAGCACGTGTATGTCAACTGCAGTCTGGTTGTCGGCAGCAGTAGAGAATACCTGAGACTTCTTCGTAGGTATTGTAGTGTTTCTCTCTATAAGCTTTGTCATTACGCTTCCAAGAGTTTCTATACCAAGTGAAAGCGGAGTTACGTCAAGAAGAAGAAGGTCCTGCTTGACTTCGCCTCCAAGTATGCCTCCTTGTATTGCAGCTCCCACTGCAACGCACTCGTCAGGGTTTATTCCCTTATCTGGCTCTATCCCTATTATTTTCTTTATAGCCTCTTGAACTGCTGGAGTACGCGTAGATCCTCCTACAAGAAGAATCTTGTCAAGCTCTGAAGGGTTAAGCCCTGCATCCTTAAGAGCGTTTCTTGTAGGCTCCATAGTTTTTTCCACAAGATCCGCAGTGAGCTCATTGAATTTCGCTCTTGTTATGTCCGCGTTAAGGTGCTTTGGTCCTGTGTTTGTAGCTGTTATGAACGGAAGGTTCACGTTGGTAGTCATTACGCTTGAAAGCTCTTTTTTAGCTTTTTCAGCAGCCTCTCTAAGTCTTTGAAGGCTCATCTTGTCCTGTCTAAGGTCAACGCCTTCAGCTCTTTGGAATTCATCCGCCATGTAGTCCATAAGTCTTTGGTCGAAATCGTCTCCTCCAAGGTGGTTGTTTCCGCTTGTAGCAAGAACCTCTATGGCTCCGTCCCCTATTTCAAGTATTGAAACGTCGAAAGTACCTCCGCCAAGGTCGAACACTAGTATCTTTTGCTCCTTGTCTGCCTTGTCAAGCCCGTATGCAAGAGCTGCCGCAGTTGGCTCGTTTATTATTCTCTTTACGTTAAGCCCCGCTATTCTTCCTGCATCCTTTGTAGCCTGTCTTTGAGCATCTGTAAAGTATGCAGGAACAGTTATGACAGCGTCAGTAACTGCCTCTCCAAGGTAGCTTTCAGCATCCGCCTTAAGCTTTTGAAGCACCATTGCAGATATCTCCTGTGGAGTGTAGCCTTTTGCATCTATATTGACCTTGTAGTCTCTTCCCATTTCCCTTTTTATAGACATTATTGTTCTTTCAGGGTTTGTAACCGCCTGTCTCTTGGCAGGCTCTCCAACTATCTTTTCTCCGTCCTTGCTGAAAGCTACTATAGAAGGCGTGGTTCTCATCCCTTCAGCGTTAGTTATTACTACCGGGTCTCCCCCTTCAATCACGGCAACGCATGAGTTTGTTGTTCCCAAGTCAATTCCTATTATCTTTCCCATTTGTATATACCTCCTGTTTAATTGTAATAATTATAATTGTATTAATCATAGCAAGATATATTGCTTTTTATTTTGAAACCTTTACCATCGAAGGTCTTATGACTTTTTCTGAAAGCTTGTATCCCTTTTGGAACACCGCCACTATCTTTTCAGAGTCCACTCCCTCGACCTCTTCCTGCATTACAGCATGGTGGAAGTTAGGGTCGAAATCGCAGCCCTCGTCGCATATCCTCTCAAGTCCAAACTTTCCAAGAGAGTCTATAAGCTGCTTTTGCACAAGCTCTACGCCGCTGAATATTGAGCTTTCCTTTTCTTCCTCTTTGCATGAGTCCATAGCTCTTTCAAGGTTGTCTATAACTGGAAGCAGCTCTGTCATTATCTTTTCATTTGCAAATATTGATATTTGCTCCTTTTCCTTCTCAACCCTTCTCTTGTAGTTTATAAAGTCGGCCTGAAGCCTTTGAAGGGAAGACTTAAGCTCCTCTATCTCCTTTGTAAGATCCTCAGATTGATTAGATGCATCTTCTGACCCCTCTTTTTCCTCATATGATTTGATTATATCGTCCTCGGTCTCAATTGATGAGCCGTCGTTTTCCATTTCCATTTTTTCGTCCAAGCTCTTCACCCCTTAAAAATTATTTTCTATAAAATCATTCAAGCCATTTGATATATAGCTCATTATCGAAAACACCTTTGAATAATTCATCCTTGTAGGCCCTATTATGCCTATCTTTCCTATTGTTTTGCCGTTTAAAGTGTATGTCGCAGTCAAAAGACTGCACTCTTTAGCTATTTCGCATGTGTTTTTATTTCCTATTACTATGTTTATATTGCCCTTTACTATCCCCTCGGAGTTGAGCATGTCCATAACCGGCCTTTTTTCACTCATCATATCCAAAAACGCCTTGGCTTTTGATATGTCGCTGAATTCCGGGAACTGGAATATGTTTGTAATGCCGTCAGACAGTATCTGGCTGTCTTCAAGCGTAAGCATGTTCGAGTGCATAAGCTCGAATACTTCATCTATGAGAGCGCTGTACTCGTGTATCTGGTTTTTCAGATAGCTCGCAAAGCTGCTGTCCATATCTCTTATGCTCTTGCCCGAAAGCTTTTCGTTTAGTATTTTGGATATTATGCTCAGCTTGTCCTGGCAGACCATTGTCCTTGTGTTTATTGTAAGGTTCCTTATTAGTCCGTTATCCATTACAAGTATTACAAGCACTGTGTTTTGATTCACCTGCACGAGCTGTATGTTTTTAAGTATGCTCTCCTTCATCTTTGGAGTGACCGCAATTGAGGTGTATCTTGTAAAGCTGGACATCAGCCTTAGCGCCTCGTCCAGTATGTTTTGAAGCTCTCCATAGCCCCTAAGAGAATCGTCTATCATCTTCATTTGCTCTTTGTCTATTCGGTTCTTTTGCATCATATTTTCGACGTAGAGCCTGTATCCCTCCTGTGTGGGAATCCTGCCTGAAGAAGTATGAGGCTGCATTAGATATCCCATATCCTCAAGGTCGGACATTTCATTTCTTATGGTGGCTGCGCTTATTCCAAGATCGTGCCTTTTTGAAAGAGTCCTTGAACCAAGGGGCTCCGCCACAAATATATATTCTCTTATGATGGCTTCAAGTATTTTCATTTTTCTGTCTGTCAAGTCCATATCATAACACCCCTAATTAGATAACAAACATTAAGGATACTCTCTGTTAGCACTCTTTGCCTTCGAGTGCTAACCACTTCTTTTTTAAAATATCACTATTATTTTTTTTTGTCAAGTCGCTTAGGGCTAATCTATCAAAAATTCTATAAAAACAGTATTGCTTATGTCAATGCCATGCAGCGTAAGGCAAACCCTCTTGTCGCCTCTATATTCTTTAATCTCCAGAAGCCCTTTTTCCTCAAGCACATCCACCTTGTCGCCGTAAACCTCGTCAAATTCCACATTGAATTTTTTGTAAAACTCTCCCTTGCTCACACCCTCGTTCATCCTAAGACCCATGAACATGGTCTCTTCCATCTGCTGTTTTTGGGATATGGCTTCGCTCCAATTTACAGGAGGCCTTTTTTCATCTATGCTTGCATAATACTCCTCAAGTGAGCTGCAGTTCGAATGCCTTACGCCATTCATATATGAATGAGCCCCCGGGCCAAGCCCTACATAGTCGCTGCATCTCCAGTATTTTATGTTGTGTGCCGATTCATGTCCAGGCTTTGAAAAGTTGGATATCTCGTACTGGACATAGCCCCTGTCTTTGAGGAATTTTATGCCCTCATGGTACATCTTCCTGTCAGTATCCTCGTCAAGCTCTACAAGTCCTCCCCTTTCTATACTCTCGCATATGGGAGTGCCTTCCTCAACTATAAGCGAATATGCTGATATGTGCTCGGGGGAAAGGCTGGTGACCTTCTCAAGAGTATCCATCCAGTCCTCAAAAGTCTGACCCGGTATCGAAAACATAAGGTCTACATTAATGTTTTCAAATCCCGCCATTCTGGCCTGATCGTAGTTTTCGACAAAATCCTCGTATGAATGTATCCTTCCAAGTATCTGGAGTATGTTTTCCTGCGCGGCCTGAAGCCCCATGCTCAGGCGGTTTACACCGCACTTTTTTATCACTTTCAGCTTTCCTTCGCTGAGAGTCTTTGGGTTTGCCTCCATTGTTATTTCGGCGCCTTTTGCTATGTTGAAGTTTTTGTATATCCCCTCAAACAAAAGCTCAATGCCCTCTTCGCAAAGTATCGTGGGGGTCCCGCCCCCTACAAACACGCTTGAAAACTCGTACTGCGAGGCAGCCTTTGACTGAATCTCCATTTCCCTTACAAGATAGTCCACATACTGACCTGTCTTTTCACAGTGCTTTCCTATCGGAAATGAGTTGAAGTCGCAGTAGCTGCATTTTTTCACACAAAACGGTATGTGAACGTATAGTCCTGCGTCCATATTGACCCTCCTTGATAAAAACAAAATCAAGGCTGCATTTTGCCAGTTGTCAAAATGCAGCCTCTTTAGCATCATTATTTACTTTTCAACTTTAAGCACCGACATGAATGCCTTCTGAGGAACTTCGACAGAACCTATCTGTCTCATTCTCTTTTTTCCTTCCTTCTGCTTTTCCAGAAGCTTCTTCTTACGTGATATGTCTCCTCCATAGCATTTTGCAAGCACGTCTTTTCTAAGTGCGCTTATTGTCTCTCTCGCCACTATCTTGTTTCCTATTGAAGCCTGTATAGGCACTGCGAATTGGTGTTTCGGTATCTCTTCCTTGAGCTTTTCGCACATAGCCTTTCCTCTCTTTTGCGCCCTGCTCTCGTGAACTATGAATGAAAGCGCATCGACCTTCTCCTTGTTTACAAGTACGTCAAGCTTTACAAGTTCTGACTGCCTGTACTCCTTGAACTCGTAGTCCAGCGATGCGTATCCCCTGGTCCTTGACTTTAATGCATCGAAAAAGTCGTATATCACCTCGTTTAGAGGAAGCTCGTAGTGGAGTATGACCCTTTTTTCATCAAGGTACTCCATGTTGTCCATGTTGCCTCTTCTCTCCTGTGCAAGTTCCATAACAGTTCCCACATAATCCGAAGGAACTATTATGTCAGTCTTTACAAGAGGCTCGTCTATGTGGCTTATCTCCGTAGCTGGAGGAAGGTCTGAAGGGTTTTGTATAGTGAGCATTTCTCCGTCCGTCTTGTATACATTGTAAAGCACAGAAGGCGCCGTAGTTATTATGTCCAGATTGAACTCCCTTTCAAGCCTTTCCTGCATTATCTCCATGTGGAGAAGTCCCAAAAATCCGCATCTGAATCCGAATCCAAGCGCCGCTGAGGTTTCAGCCTCGAATTCAAGAGCCGCGTCGTTTACCTGAAGTTTTTCAAGAGCGTCCCTTAGGTTTTCATATTTTTCACCTTCTCCAGGGTATATTCCGCAGTAAACCATAGGAACCGCCTTTTTATATCCTGGAAGAGGTATTTCTGTAGGCTTTTCGGCATCAGTCACAGTATCTCCGACCCTGCAGCTTCTTATGTCCTTTATGCTCGCCGCGATGTATCCAACCTCGCCGGCCTTAAGTTCGTCTACAGGCGTCTGGCCTGGAGCCATTATTCCAACCTCTGTAACCTCGAACATCTTGCCTGTAGCCATCATCTTTATTTTTGTACCTTTTTTCACAGTTCCCTCGAACACTCTTACATAAGCTACAACGCCTTTGTACGCGTCGTAGTAGGAGTCGAATACAAGGGCCTTTAGAGGTGCCTCGTATGAACCTTTTGGTGCCGGCACCTTTTCCACTATCGCCTCAAGCACATCTCCTATGTTGATTCCTTCCTTTGCAGATATCAACGGTGCATCCTGCGCATCAAGACCTATTATGTCCTCTATCTCTGTCTTTATTTCGTCAGGCCTTGCGCTTGGAAGATCTATCTTGTTTATAACGGGGACTATTTCAAGGTCCTGGTCAAGAGCAAGATATACGTTTGCAAGAGTCTGCGCCTCAACTCCCTGCGCCGCATCCACTATAAGGAGTGCCCCCTCGCACGCCGCAAGACTCCTTGAAACCTCGTAGTTGAAGTCCACGTGTCCCGGGGTATCTATAAGGTTTAATATATATTCATTTCCATCTTTAGCCTTGTAGTTAAGCCTTACGTTCTGAAGCTTTATTGTTATTCCTCTTTCCCTTTCGAGATCCATGTTGTCCAACAGCTGCGCCTTCATCTCTCTTTGAGTCAAAAGACCAGTGTGCTCTATCAGTCTGTCCGCCAAAGTGGACTTTCCGTGATCTATATGGGCAATTATACTGAAATTACGAATTCTGCTTTGCTTGTCCATTAAAAAGCATTCTCCCTTCATATCTATGTTACATTATACTGACTATTTCTAATTATACATTTTGAGTAAACCATTATCAAGACAAAGCGTTTTATTATTAATATTTCGCTTGCATTTTTAAGTCTTTTTTGATAGAATTGTCTTTGTTGAAATTGAAAAAGAAAATTAACAGGGGGTGAATATATTGGCTAACATCAAATCAGCTAAGAAAAGAATAAAGGTTATAGCTAAGAAAACTCTAGCTAACAAGTCTAGAAAATCTGAAGTTAAAACTGCTATAAGAAGATTTGAAGATGCTCTTGCTGCTGGAAACATGGAAGAAGCAACTGCAAGATTCAGACATGCTGAGAAAAAGATTGACAAGATGGCTTCTAAAGGAACTATCCATAAGAACGCTGCAGCAAGAAAAGTGTCTCAACTTGCTAAGAAGCTTAACGAAGCTAACGCCTAAAAACAATATGGCAGGAATTTCTGGATAGTGTCAACATCCCCACTCAGTATTCCATAAAAAAAATCCCCAGTAGATTCTCTGGGGTTTTTATTATTTTTTGGAGCAAAGCTGAGATATCAAAACCTCTATCCCTATCTTCTCCTGTATCAGCCCTGTCTTTATAAGCTGGTCTATGTTTGAGCATTCGTTGAGTATATCCTTTATCTGGCCCGGTGTGAATTTAAGCCCTTCCGCAAGAGCCTTTTTCACCACAAACTGGTGCGCGTCGACCTTTTGGGCTATTGCACTTTGAGAATATCCAAGATCTTTTAGCTCCTTTGCCTGAAACATTATCCTAAACTGCTTTCCTATCATCGAAAGAACCATTATGCCCGACGTGCCCTGAAGGAGCATGTCATCCAGTATTTTAACCGCCTGAGCGCCCTTTCTCGTGCCTATGCAGTCTACGAGCCTGAATATGTCGTTTTCGAGGCTTGCGGCCGAAAGCTTGTCCATGGCAGCCCTTGTAACCTCTTTGCCTCCCGAAAGATAAGAGCTTATCTTCATTATGTCGTTTTCAACGTCCCTCAGTGTCTTTGGAGAATTCTTGCTTTCATAGTCGCATATCTTGAGGAAATATATTATGTCGGAGTTGCTTATCGAAAGGCCGCTTGACTCAAATCTGCCCTTAACCCATCCTATCAGTTCGCTACCCCTCAGTTTGTCGCAGCACACTTCGCTTCCAAATTTAATTATGTGCTTTACAGGCTTTTTCCTCTTGTCTATGCCCTCCTGCGATACGAATGCCAGAACAGAGGTTGTAGGTATATTTTCAATGTATTTCAAAAGACGGGCTTCGTCATCCTCACTCCATGAATTCTTGCCGCTTTTCAAAAGGGGAAGCTCCCTTACAATGGTTATTCTCTTTTCGTCCATAAACGGCAGTGTTTCAACACTTTCAACGATATCCGAAAAGCCTGCGCTTTCGCCTTCTATCACTTTGAGGTTAAAGTCCAACATGCCGGGATTCAGGCTTTCCTTTAGCATTTTGACTATCTCGTCTATCATGTATGATTCTCTTCCATGAACCAGGTATACCCTGTCCATTTTGTTTTCAACTATGTCCCTTTTAATATCCTTTAGCTGCATTTTCCTGCTCCTTTACGCTTTTTACTTCAATGTACATGATATAGTATGCCATAAGCGCATAGTATATTACAACCAGTTTGACGCTTGCGCTTTCAAAATATATGCTTGAATATTCAAATCCATCCAAGCATTTTGATATCCACACATAATAACGTAAAACGGCCGACGCCATAAATGCCGGTATACTAGCTACTGCAAGGCTTATGTATGCAAGTGATGCCGCAATCATCGAAAACCCCATTGCAAACGGCAATAGCGGGACAGTAAGAAGATTTGTCACTGGAGATACTATGGATACAATACCAAAGTTCCAGTATATTATGGGCCAGGTCAAAATGCTCACAGCAAGACTAATCGAAACAGGCCTTATCCTCACAACACTCTGAACGGGCCTGTAAAAGCTCGAAATGGACATTACCGCGGCAAACGAAAGCTGAAATGAAATATCGTATATTACATACATATTCTCCAACACAAGAAGTATCCCAACGGCACAAAGCGAGCACATGACATCGTATTCCCTCCTCAGCAGATACGCCACTCCCATCAGTATGAAAAATATGGACGCCCTTGTGACAGAGGGGGTGAAGTCGCATATGCAGGAATAGAGAAGCAAAAAAACAGCCGCTGCGACTGTCCTTGCAAAATCCCCAGTATTTTTGAGAAATATCATTATTATAAAGTATACTATTCCAACGTGCATTCCCGAGACTGCAAACATGTGCATTATGCCCATTCTTGAAAAAACGTCCCTTATGTCTTCCCCTATGTCCCCCTTGTCTCCAAAGATCATCCCCTTTACGAGGCCTCCTTCTGGCCTTGAAAACGCCATCCCGATGTTCCTGTACAGACTTTTCTTTACAAGGCTGCAGTAATGCACAAGGCCCTTATCCACACCAACCACATCAATGCTGGCAGGATATATCACCCCGACATATCCCTTGGACCTCAGATACCTGCCGTAGTCAAACTCAGCAGCATCTGAAAAGGCATTCGGACTCCTAACCTCCCCCCTTAGAATGACTATGTCACCTGCGTCAAGTGAGAAGTCCCTCGAAAAGTCCATTATTATATATCTGCCCACAGCGTACTGGTCGTACTTTTCGCCACGCACCACCTTCGAAACCGTCCCCTGCACCTGAACCCGTCCGGATTCAAACGCTTCATTCAAATCTACAAATACATTCGTATATACAGCCGAAAATATGACGCAAAGCATGAATATTGCGGCTATGGGCCTTCTCATGAATTTAACCCATTTACTCATATCATACCATCCTGTCTATTATCTCTCCCTCTTTTTTGGTCATATTGCTCTGTATAAGCCTCTCCTTTACCCTTTCAAGTACTAGGAAAGTCTTTTTGAGCATTCCCGACTCCGGGTCAAATATTATGTCCACACAGCTCTTTTCCCTTTGTATCTCATTTTTAAGCTTCGCCGAATCGATTTCAAAAAACCCGTTTTTGACCCTTATTCCTATTTTCTCCATGTATTTTGCTTCCTGCGAATGGATTATGCCCTTGTAGCCCTCTCCCCCTATAAGGGAATCTATTATCTTTATGGATTTCATGCATTCATTAATGCTTTTCACAGCCTTTTGTACATTAATATAAATTTCATCTGAATCCCTGTTCAAAGGCCTGTTCTCCTCATTCATGATCTGCTCTTTGAGCTCGTGCTCATTCATGACAAAATCCTTTATCCTTTTTTGAGATTTGCGAAGGTGCTCATAAAACGAATCATTGCTTATAGCATAATTTTCGTTTTGAAGGTCATTCCTTGCCCCATCAATCCTGCCCACTCCGCTGACCTTGTCCACAGAACCCGTAAAGGTTTTCCTCTCGACGACATGCGCCTTAAGCCTCTGCCCGCCTATGCTGGAAATCGAAGAAATTCTTTTCATACAATGCACCTCCCGCAAAAATTTCACCATTACCCTCTAATTTATTATTACCGCAAAACAGACCATGCAATCCATTTTCACTATTTAAATTGTATTATATAAGTGATAAAATAAAATTTGAATAAATCATGTTATTTTGTTTGGAGGAATGTAATGTATAGTGAAATACTTCAAAGGACTCGAATGCTCGTAGGCGAGCATGGAATCGAAAAGCTTAAAAACTCTAATGTCCTTATACTTGGAATCGGAGGAGTCGGCGGATTTGCAGCCGAAGCCATAGCCCGCGCCGGAGTTGGAAATATAACAATAGTCGACAAGGACACCGTTGACATTACAAATATAAACAGACAGATAGTGGCGCTTCAAAGCACCATAGGAAAATCGAAAGTTGACGTTATGAAAGGCAGAATAGCCGACATAAACCCGGCAACCAACGTAAATGCCATAAATGCCCTTTATAACAGCGAGACTGCCGACAGCATACTTTCTAGTGATTACGACTATGTTGTGGATGCCATAGACATGGTTTCTTCAAAGATAGACCTTATAAAAAGGTGCCACGACAGCGGAATAAGCATAATAAGCTCCATGGGAATGGGCAACAAGCTCGATCCCACAAAGATAAGCGTAAGCGACATATACAAAACATCTATGTGCCCGCTCGCAAGGGTAATGAGAAAAGAACTGAAATCCAGAATGGTCAAAAAACTAAATGTCGTGTATTCTACCGAAAAGCCCGTGGATGTGCCAAAGTCTGTTGACCCTGAAAGCAAAAAAGTTTCCCCTGGAAGCATATCATTCGTTCCATCTGCTGCAGGCCTTATAATGGCTTCAGTTGTTATAAACGGCCTGCTTCAAAGGGACTAGCTATTTGAAAAGCTCGTCCATGAGGCTTTCAATCTCATCACGCAGCCTTTTGGTCTCTTTCTTATCCAGTTTTATACTGTCCTTTTCAATAATGAGTACATCTCCCTCCTGTACGCCGGGAGGGAGTTTTTCATTTGGTATGTCCTCATGTGTTTTGTCTTCAAACTCAACTACTGCAATATCTCCTTCAAACCTGTCTATTATGCCTTTTTTCATCACTTCATCTCCCCGTAGTATTCATAGCTTCCAGGATTCATATCGCTCCATATTCTATTCTTGTCGCAGTAAAACACTACGCTTCCCTGTTCATCCGTTCTGTAAAGCTCAATCCCCTCTTTTTCAAGAAGTTCGAGAGTCTCCCTGTGCGGATGGCCATAACTGTTTTCCATCTTGCATGACACTACCGCGGCATCCGGTGACACCGCCTTTATAAAGCTCTCAGAGCTTGAAGTCGAGCTTCCGTGGTGGCCGAGTTTTATTACATCGCTGTCCACATACGCACCGTATTCAAGCATGTCAGATTCATTTTCAATCTCGGCATCCCCCATGAATAGGAGACTCCTTTTTCCGTATTCAATCCTTACAACTACAGACCAGAGATTGTTGTCATCTCCATATTCCTTGACAGGATTCAATATCTCGCATTTTACATCTTCTCCAAGAATGAACTTCTCACCTATTTTGGCCTCCTTTATATTGAGCCCCTTTTCCTTAGCCGCCAGCAAAACGTCCTTAAACGTCTTGGTTGTATGAGCCTTTCTTGGCATGTAGAAGCTTTCAATGTCGTATTCGTAGATCACAGTGTCAAGCCCGCCTATGTGGTCTGCATCCGGATGCGTACCCACAAGAACATCCAGCTTTTCAACCCCCTGATTTTTCATGTATGCTATAACGTCGTCCCCTACGCCGTTGTTTCCGGCGTCAATGAGCATGGCCTCACCCTGAGGAGCTAAAATCAGGGTCGAATCTCCTTGCCCGACATCTATGAAGTGTACAGACAGGTTTGCAGGTGAATTAGCCTCATTTGAAGGGGCACATGATGCAAGTGTCATAAGTATTGATATCGTAATAAAAATCAGCTTGATCTTATAAGTGAACTTTTTCATAGCCAAAACCTCTTTTCCATTATTATCAGTATAATTTTTAATATAGCAGTAGTTTTATTATATATATTTTACAGCTTTACACGTTCTTTATAAAGGGAGAATGCAACGCCATACCTATTTTTCGAAAATTGTATGGATACATATCCAATTGAAACAGGCACTTGTACTTGTTATAATTTAGTTGTCATATAAAGTTTTTGTTTAGGAGGGATAATTTTGAAAATAAAACAAATTACACTTTTAGGACTTATGATGGCCGCTATTTGTATCGGTACGATGTCTATAATGATACCAATGCCTGCAACTGGCGGATACGTGAACATAGGAGACAGCGTTATATTCATGACTTCAATACTGTTTGGACCTGCAGCAGGGCTTATAGCCGGAGGAATAGGATCCGCCCTCGCAGACCTTCTCAGCGGATACGCGCACTGGGCCCCATTCACACTTGTTATAAAGGGGCTTGAAGGGCTTGTTGTGGGACTTCTTATGAAAAAAGGACTTTCAAAAGGCAGAATGCTGACTTCAACACTTGTAGGAGCTTGTTTGATGGTTACTGGGTATCTTTTCGCAGGAGCTTTTATGGAGGGAAGCATGCTTGTAGCTCTTGAATCGGTTCCTGGAAACATATTCCAGGGAGTTGCAAGTATGGCAATAGCAGTTCCTGTATCGATTGCAATATCTAAAACTTCATATGTAAGAGATAATATGCTTTCAAGAAACTAATCAAGTGAATGCATAGCCAATCCGAAATAGGGTTGGCTTTTTTATTTTGTCTTTATCAGTCCCAAAATGTAAGTTGTGTTAAGAATGTTAAAAATAAAAGTTTTACCCGCATTGTTCCTGGGAATAATAAAGAAAAACAAACTAAAAGGAGTGTTTTACATGTGGCGGAGTCGTATCGAAAGATGTCTTTTAAAATATAATCCTCAAAAATATGATCTTCTGGAATCAAGCGGCGGTCTGGAAGGCTATCTGGATGTCCTTGAAAACAGCGCCAAGAAAATATTTTTAAGGTTGCAAAGACAGCTTTCCAAAAAGGCCTCTGCATTTTCTTCAGATACTCGTTTTCTATTTTCAAATATGGATAGGTCCATATCACTCCAAGCCGAAGACATAACTTTGGACAGCATAATGTATGAGATAAGAAAAAACTAAATGAACGAATTTAATGCGGGGGCCTGTCACACTGCTCCCGCTTTTATATTGTCAAAAAAAAAATTGTATGGTAGATTATAATTTGATATTTAAAAAGCGAGGTAATTAAAATGAAAATACTCGGACTTGTAACGGAATATAATCCTTTTCACAACGGGCACCTTTACCATCTTGAAGAGTCCAAAAAGATTTCAGGAGCCACACATACAGTAGCCGTAATGAGCGGGCATTTCCTCCAGCGCGGTGAACCGGCTCTTTTCGACAAGTGGACAAGAGCCGAAATGGCCGTAAGATCGGGAGTCGACCTTGTGGTTGAGCTTCCCCTTGTATTCTCTTCACAGACCGCGGAAATATTCGCATATGGCGCAGTATCCGTTTTGGACTCCATGTGCTGCATGGACTCACTTTGCTTTGGAAGCGAATCTGGAAACATAGAAAATCTAAAGCTAATATCATCAATACTTGCAGACGAACCATTTCAGTTCCAATGTCTTTTGAAAGAAAACCTGAGTAGTGGCATGTCATTTCCGTCAGCACGGGAAAATGCCCTCATAGACTATATATCACAATCCCCCAATATGCACCTTGAAAAAGATGAGCTTGAAAGCATTTCAAAGGACATAAAAAATCCAAACAACATACTCGGGGTTGAGTATATCAAAAGCCTAATACATATTGGCAGCAGCATACATCCACATACCATAAAGAGGATCTCAGCCGAATACAACAGCACTCAAATAATCGGTGAAATATGCAGTGCAACAGCCATAAGAGAGCATCTAAAGTCATCTTATTCAATGGACGAGCTCGAAAACGTTATGCCCGAGTATAGTTTCAGACTGCTCGAAAGGCAGATTTCAAAAGGATTTTTACCCGTATTCGACCATATGTTTTTCGAGATGATACTCTGCTCTATAATTTCAAAGGATGCAGCCGGGCTTTGCCTTGTAAACGAGGTGAAGGAGGGCATTCAAAACGCCGTTTCAAAATATGTGCGAAGCTGCAAAGACTTTGAGGATTTGACGAGTTCCCTGAAGTCTAAAAGGTATACAATGACAAGCATCAAGAGAATGCTCTCAAACATACTTTTAGACATAAAAAGAGAAGACATAGACTATTTTAAAAACCTCCATCCTTCCCCCTATGCAAGGATTCTCGCATTCAACGAAAAGGGGACCCAGATTTTAAAAAAGGTAAAGCAAAATTCTGGCATCCAGGTTATAAACAAAACCGCAAACGCTTCATTTTCAGCCCATATGCACCAGAAGATGCTTGATTACGACATCAAATCCACAGACATATACAATATAGTATACTACCGAGGCCGCAGAGATTTCATGGACGGGTCTGCAGACTACAAGACATCACCCGTATTCGTAAGGGGCTAACTCTCTCAAGAGTTTTACAAAAAACAAAAAAATGGCGGCTTTCAGCCGCCAAATATAATTAACTTCCTATTCTCTTAGCCCATTTATATGTCTCTTGGTAAAATCCTGAATCAAGTGGTGATACCATCACCTTGTCCTTTGCTGAAGACGCATGAACAAACTTACCACTACCTATGTATATACCTACATGGTTTACACTACCGCTTCTGTCCGTCGTGAAAAACACAAGATCTCCACTTTGAAGGTCTGACTTGGCAATGGTCTCACCATTGGTGCTCTGAGCTTTAGAACTGTGAGGTATGCTCTTTCCAAGTGCCTTCTTGTATACATATCTTGTGAATCCCGAGCAGTCAAATGCATTAGGGCCTTCCGCCCCCCAATGGTAGTCTTTGCCCAAAAGCGAAAGTCCCAGGTTTGCAGCAGCAGAACCTCTCGAGCCTCCCCTTGAAACAGCTTGAACATTCTCTTTAAGCATTGGTATGTCTACAAATTTGTCATAAATGTAGGCTTCCTCTCCAGATTTCATTGATACCTTTGCCCATCCGTCATTTTTGTCAATCACTCTTACTTTCTCGCCCTTGCCTAAGTTTGCAACCACAGGACTTTCAAGGCTTGCACCCTGCCTAACGTTTACATCTTCAGCATTAACAACTCCATCTACACCCGCTTGGACAACGCTAGTATATTCGCTGCTTATCCACCCTTCAGACGTCTGGCTAGTCTTTATTTTGTACCAACCTTCAACTTTGTCGACGATTAAGACTTCGCTGTCATTATTGAGTTTTGAAACTACAGATGAATTTGAATTTGATTCGCTTCTGACGTTAAGTACGTTGGCATGAACCTTTCCTAGGTTGTAAGATTGGGCAAAAGAAGAAGAACCGGTTAAACCTACAGCAACAATGATAGAAAAAAGGACTCCAATTTTTTTATTCATATTGCAGCCTCCCGTAAAAAATATGGTGCGAGCGAAGGGAGTCGAACCCTTACTTTCTTAAGAAAACAGACCCCTCAAGCCTGCGCGTCTGCCTATTCCGCCACGCTCGCACATTTTAAATTGTAAGGCCTGTAGAAAGACCCGCCCAGCACTTATGTGTTGTGCTGACATCCTCTATTATAAATACATGCGGGCCATATGTCAATATTTTTTGCATTAAAATTTATATTTATTCGCCAGCATTTGAAAATTTCTCCGCTCCCCCGTATATGTTAGTACTGCTTGGAGTTGAAATTCCAGCTATCCTCTCGCTGACAACAAGCGCATTCTTTTTAAAAACAAGCGGTATATACGGTATATCGTCGTTAACTGCCGACTGAAGCTGCGAATACTTCTTTTCAAGCTGCGCTTTATCCTTTGTGTATTCAATTTCACCTATTATGCCGTCGACCTTTTCACTTGCATACCCGAGTATGTTTCCCTTGCCTTGCGAGTGAAGCGCGTACCTCATGGCGCCCGCAAGCGGCATCTTCCAGCCGGCAATCACCATATCGTAATTACCAGAACTCAAATCGGCTGCATACTCTTCCCAAGGCTTTTCCACAACTTCTATTTCCAAACCCATGCCTACAAGAGAGTTCTTTATTATATATGCCGCCTTGACCCTCTGGTCGTTTTCAGAATTCACTAGAAGGCTCAGATGTATGTTCTCCATCTGGATTCCTTGCATATACTCTCTTGCCTTTTGAACATCATATTCATATGGCTTTATGCTCTCATCGTAAAAATCATTTTTGGGGTTAACAGGTATTTGGGTTATCTCTCCTTTTCCAAGATAAACCTCTTCAATCATTCTGTTTCTATCTATGCCGCTTATAAGCGCCTTTCTGAAATTGATGTTTCCAAAAGGCTCTTTTACCATGTTGAACGCCAAAAACTCGAATTCTCCCGAAAAATAGTCTATTGTCCTTATCTTCCTGTTTCCGTATTTACCTTCAAAAAACATATTGTCGTCGTAAAAGTCTATCTCCTTTGCCATGAACATGTTGCTTTGAGCCTGAGAATCTGGAACCACCATAACCCTGAGCGCTTCTATAGCAGGCTTTTGTGCATAATAGTCCTCATTCCTGTTTAACACTATCATTTTGCGCTTTTGAAACTCCCCTATCTTGTACATGCCGCTTCCAACAAGGTTGTTTGCATCTGCAGCAAAGTCCTGGGCACTAAGGGCCTCGAGCCTGTGTTTTGGCAGTATGGGAAATATGAGATTCCTCACAAGCGATGTGTCGATCCTTTTAAACTCTATATATACACTCTGGCCTACGTCCGCTCTAACCGCAGATATTTCTTTTACAAGCTCTGCGTAAGGACTCTCTGGAATACTTTTTATTTTTTCTATTGTAAAAACCACATCATCCGCAGTAATGCCCTTCCCGTCATGCCATTTCACGCCGTTTTTAATTTTTATCTGGACAGATTTACCGTCTTCACTCCATGTATAGGAACTTGCTAGTTGAGAAATCACATTATCATTTTGATCTATTTTAAAAAGACTGTCATATACCAGCCCCAGCGCGTTTCCAAGCGATTTTTCAGTGTTTAGTATTGGATTTATGGTGCTAAACCTTATGCTTGAAATGCTTATGGTATCATAGCCGTAGACCTGCTTCGCCTTTTCATCCTTAGTCCTCTCCTCTTTAGTCTGCACATTCTCAGTACTGCATCCCGCCAGCATCACTGCAATACAGGCAAACAAAAACATTGCAACAAACTTCTTATTTTTCATTATATATTCACCCTCGTGTAAAATAGTGAGCTCTGCAAAGCAAACGCCTTGCAGAGCGTATTAATCTCTGTATATCTTATTGTAACGCTCGTAAGTCTTGAGTACCTTGTTCACATAGTTTTTTGTTTCTCCATAAGGTATGTCTTCAAGCTCCTCTCCATCTTTGCTGTATCTTTCATCCGAAAGCCATTTTTTCACATTGGCTGGACCAGCATTGTACGCCGCCACTACAAGATCATTGTCATATTCGAATTCATCCGAAAGCTTTTTTACATACCAGCACCCCACCTTTATATTGGTGTCTGGATCATATATAGAGGCCTTCGAACTGGTCGTATCGCCGCCTGCGTATTCATATGTTATGTCCATAAGCTGCATTAGCCCCTTTGCGTCCCTGCGCGATTTTGCATACGGAAAAAACTTGCTCTCAGTCTTCATTATAGAGAATATGAGCATGGGGTCAACCTCATATTCGTTGGAATACCTGTATACGCTTTCGCTGTAGTGCATCGGATATATGAGTTTCAGCGTATTTTTAACATTAAAAAGCATGGCTATTATGCTGATTAAGATGCCCGCTCGAAATAGAAATTTGTTCTTTTTAAGTCTCAACTCCCAAATCCTCCATAATACTCAAGAAATTTCTCCACCTCATCTTCAAGACTGTGAATATCCTTCGAATTGTCGATTACATAATCGGCATATTCCCTCTTCGCATCTTGCTCCATCTGGTTTCTTATTCTGCCCTCTGCCTGTTTTCTGTCTAGCCCGTCCCTTTTTTGTATCCTGTCAAGCTGAATCTCTTCACTGCACACAATCAAAAGTACAAAATCTACAGATTCATTTAAGCCGGTTTCAATCAAAAGGGGCGCATCGAGCACCGCAATATCATGCCCATCCATATCCAGCTCCTTAACCCTCTTTTCTATCTCTCTCACTATTATGGGGTGCATTGCATCATTTAGCCTTTTGAGCTCTGCCCTGTTCGAAAATACAATACTGCCTATTTTTTTCCTGTCCAGGCTCTTGTCGTCGCCGAGGACACCTTTTCCAAACAATTCCACAATCTTATTGTACCCTTCATTTCCAACTTCTGAAATGCGCCTTGAGATGGCATCGGCATCTATCACTTCAATGCCCCTTTCACTGAGCATTTTGGAAACCGTGCTTTTCCCTGTTCCTATAGAGCCTGTAAGTCCTATGAGCCTCATATACTCCACCTTTTCCAATCCATTGCTATTTTGCGTCATACCACGAGCTTGCGCTGCTTAGGTCAACCTTAAGCGGAACCGCCAGATTCATGGCGCCTTCCATTTCACTCCTAAGTATTTCTTCAACCACATCCTTTTCCTCGGCATACGTCTCTATTATGAGTTCATCGTGCACCTGCAGTATAAGCTGAGACCTCAGTCCCTTTTCCCTCAGCTTTTTGTGCACATTCACCATGGCTATTTTTATTATGTCGGCCGCACTTCCCTGTATAGGCGTATTCATGGCAAGCCTTTTGCCCAAATTTTTAAGAATGAAGTTGCTCGATCTTAGCTCCGGTATATACCTTCTCCTGTTCATAAGCGTCAGGACATAGCCGTTATCTTTTGCATACTCAACTATGTCATCCATGTATTTTCTGACATTTTCATATCTGTCCAGATAGCCGGTTATATATTCCTTGGCTTTTTTAACAGGTATACCCAGGTTCTTTGAAAGCCCGAAATCGCTTATCCCGTATATTATTCCAAAGTTTACGGCTTTTGCCGCTCCCCTCATTTGCCTGTCAACCTCTTCTATGGGAACCCTGAACACCTCGGATGCCGTTCTCGAATGTATGTCCTGCTCCTTTATGAACGCGTCCTTGAGCTTTTCATCGTCGCATATGTGGGCAAGTATCCTGAGCTCTATCTGAGAATAGTCCGCATCAGTGAACACGCAGTCCTCTTTTGCTATGAACACCTTTCTGAGCTTTCTTCCAAGTTCAAGCCTTACAGGTATGTTTTGGAGGTTAGGCTCGGTCGAGGATATCCTTCCTGTTGTGGTTATGGTCTGGTTGAAGGAAGAGTGAATCCTGCCTGTCTTTTCGTTTATTATTCCCAAAAGCCCGTCTACATAAGTGGACTGAAGCTTCACTATCTGCCTATATTCGGAAATGAGGTCTATTATGGGATGCTTGGCACTTAGCTTTTCAAGCACCTGGGCGTTAGTGGAATATCCCGTCTTGGTCTTTTTCGTAGGCGGAAGGTCCAGCTTTTCAAAGAGTATCACCCCAAGCTGCTTAGGCGAGTTTATGTTGAACTTTTCTCCCGCATGCTCGTATATCTTCTTTTCAAGCTGCTCTATGTCTGCGGCAAACTCCTCCTTGAGCTCAAGGAGGATATCCCGGTCCACCTTGATGCCCTCGTATTCCATGTTGCCAAGAACCTCAACAAGGGGCATTTCGACGTCATAGAAGAGCTCTTCCATTTCATTTTTTGCTATCTCTTCTTCCTGCAAAGGCTTCACCCTGCTTACAAGGTTTATTATGGCTCCAAAATAATTGCTCAGCTCATCCGGCTCAACTTCCTCGAAAAGCCTTGCCTTTTTGCCTTTCCCAAGAAGCTCCTCCTGTGACTTTATGAGCTTTCCAAAATGCTTGCTTGATATGTTCTCGTGCTCATAGGCCGAGCTTGCAGAATCTATTATGTACTCTGCTACAGATATATCAAATTTCATGTTCTCAATACATACTCCGTAAGGCCTAAGATTTATATAGTCGTCCTTGAGCTTGTATCCGTATTTTTCGATTTCAGGGGATTCAAGCACTCCCTTCATCGCCATTATGTCTTTTTCCGAATTTATTTTCAGCATTTCTTCGCCGTCAATGCTCATGAAAATTCCTATTAGCTCCTTGTCGGCTATATTTGCGCCTTTGGATACGCTTTTCAGGTATACATATCCTTTCTCATTCACATTTCCCACGAATTCTTTAATACCCTTTTCGTCCGCATTTACAATGCTCAGCGTAGAAGGTTCTATGTTGACGTCTTCTTCAGCCTTTCCAGCTTCCCCAAACCTTTTTACAAGACTGCTGAATTCAAACAGGTTGAAAAGCCTCAGCACCTGCTCCCTGTCAAATCCTTTCATTTCCAGTCCCTCTATGTCGAATTCAACAGGTATGTCCGTAACTATTTTCGCCAGCTTCTTGCTTATTACAGCCAACTGGACATTCTCCTCTAGCTTCTCCTTCATCTTGCCCTTAAGATCTTCCGTGTTTTGAATGAGGTTTTCAACGCTTCCATATTCCTTTATCAGCTTTATTCCCGTCTTCTCGCCTATTCCCGGAACACCAGGTATGTTGTCCGACTTGTCGCCCATAAGCCCCTTGAGGTCTATAAGCTGGTTTGGCGTTATTCCAAACTTTTCAACGATAGCATCGCCGTCGTATTCCTCAAGCTCAGATATTCCCTTTTTTGTTATAAGTATTTTCACGTTGGCGCTTGCAAGCTGTAGTGCATCCTTGTCTCCCGTAACTATGAAGACTTCAA
This sequence comes from Peptoclostridium litorale DSM 5388, assembly GCF_900141635.1. GTDB lineage: Bacteria > Bacillota > Clostridia > Peptostreptococcales > Peptostreptococcaceae > Peptoclostridium > Peptoclostridium litorale. The sequence continues at coordinate 239,383 of NZ_FSRH01000002.1, forward strand.
ACCCTTCCCTTTCAGCCTCCCTGGCCACAGTTCCTATTATGTCGTCCGCCTCGAAGCCCTCAAGCTCTAGCCTGTGTATTTTGAATGCGTCAAGAAGCTCCTTAAGCGGTGCCATCTGCTCTCTCAGCTCATCCGGCATCCCTTTTCTGTGTGCCTTGTACTCGCTGTATGCCTTATGCCTGAAAGTTGGCGCCTTGAGGTCGAATGCAACGCTCATATGCGTAGGCTCGTAGTTGTCCATTATCTTAAACAGCATGGTCGTGAATCCATAGAGCGCGTTCGTATGGAGCCCGTCCTTGTTCATAAGCTCCGGGAGAGCGTAATACGCCCTGTTTATAAGGCTGTTTCCATCTATTATAACTAATCTCTTTGTCATTTGTTCATCTCCTAAGTTTAAATGCTGTGTATACATAGTTAATTATATAATAAAAAGGACCCTTCAGAAAGGGTCCCTGTTTAATATTGATGCACAAAATCAATTTGCTAATTAGTAAGTGTATTCCATTGTAACCGACGCCTTTATTGTAAGCTCTCCCTCGGATATTACAGCGCTGTCCATTGCCGCCACGCTCTTTTCCATGTATACTGCACGTTCAATAGGCACAGCATATCCCGACTCCACAACTCTGGCCGGAGACTTTATAGTAGCCCCAAGGGCCTGCGCAAGGCTCTCTGCCTTTTGGCTTCCGTTTGCAACAGCTTTTTTAAGCGCCTCGTTGTAAAGCTCTTCCCTGTTGCTCACAGAAAAATGCACACCGTTCATTCCTGTGATTCCATTTTCAACAGCCTTGTTGAGTACCGCCGCCACGTCGTCTATTTCATCTATTTTCACCTCGAAGCTGTTTACAAGCCTGTAGCCCACAAATATTCGCTCTCCCTTTTCACTTGAATAGTCATAGTCCTTGAAGAAATTGTACGATGTAGTCTTTATGTCCTTCCCCTCTATGCCAATATCCAAAAGCGTCGCCTTAAACTTGCTCACTATGGCGTTGTTCTCGTCAACTGCATTTTGGGCATTCTTATTAACCGTGTCGACGCTGAAGTTCACGCTTGCCTGGTCAGGAACAGCCGAAACCTCTCCCGCACCGCTTACCGTTATAACCCTTTGCGGTTCTTCCTGCGCACATGCCACTCCGCTTATCATAAGCAGTACAATAAATAGTGAAGCTATAAGTTTTTTCATTTTAATTCCTCCCCGTTTTTATTGTTTACACCATATAGACTCTCTACCCCTTAAAAAAGTTCCCGAAAAAATTTTTTAATTTTAAAGGCTTATTTTTATTTATCCAAAAAATGCATAAAACATATTGAAATAGTATCCTTTTTATGTTATTATGTTTCTTGTGGCAAACACATTTTAATAACATGCCGAAGTGGTGGAATTGGCAGACGCGCTGGACTCAAAATCCTGTGGTAGCAATACCGTACGGGTTCGACCCCCGTCTTCGGCACCATCAAAACCAAGACTTTCAACAGTCTTGGTTTTTTCAATTACTCGTATCTCAATGCCTCGATAGGATCCATATTCGCAGCCTTGTTTGCAGGGTATATCCCAAAAAATATACCTACTCCACATGAAAATGAAACAGCAATTATTACAATAGCAATATTTACGCTTCCCTCAAATCCCATAATACGGCCGGCTACTGCTGCAACTCCCACACCAAAAAGCGTGCCTGCTATTCCTCCTATTCCTGATATTATCATTGATTCTACCAGGAACTGCATAAGTATACTTCTCTTGGTGGCGCCAATAGCCTTTCTTATTCCTATTTCTCGTGTCCTTTCCGTTACAGATACAAGCATTATATTCATTATCCCTATGCCTCCAACTACAAGTGATATTGCTGCTATCGCACCCATAACAGTCGATATTACTCCAAGTACAATATCAAGCTGCTGCATCTGCTCAATTGCGCTAACTCCAACGTAGTATTCTTCCCCTTGGATATCGCTTTTCATCTTTCTTTTTTTTATGAAATTCACTATCCTGTTTTTTATTAAGTCGGCTTCTTCTGTCCTCCTTACCGATACTTCAAATGAAAAGTATTTCGACGGAGAATCAATTAAGTTTTTAAGTGTCGTAACAGGACAATATAATGTAGTCGAGGGAACCGCACCCAATGTCTGAGCGAGTTGTTCAAAAACTGATTCAGGCTTTTCGTATATCCCAATAATTGTAAGGTTGACTTTCTTGCCTCCAATATCAACATTAAGCTGTTTCCCAAGTGGGTTTTCATTGTTGAATACGTTTTTCGAAAGGCTTTTATCTATCACTGCAACCCGCCTTTGTGATAGCATATCCTCTTTTTTAATGAATCTGCCCTTTATAAGGTTTACGTCTTCTATCACATTGTAATTTTCATACACACCTCTAACGTCGACCCTTTCTGTTGTTTTCCTGGTCTTGACCTCCGCCTGCGCATCCACCCTTGGACTTGCTGCAACTATATCTTCCGAAAAAACGCTGCTTATAACCTCTATGTCCGAATCAGTAAAGCCATCCCTCATAATGTCTACATTTTCATTTTGCCAGTTGAGGCTTATAAATAACCTGTTCACGCCAAAGGTTTCAAACTCCTGGCCGATCCTCTCCTGGCTCCCCTGTCCAAGAGCCATTATTGTAATTACTGAAGCTATGCCTATTATTATGCCAAGCATAGTAAGGAATGACCTCATCTTGTTTGCCCATATGCTAGACATTGCCACTCTAAAGGTTTCAAATATGTTCATAGGCTCACCCTCTTTTTATAAGCTCGTCCTGTACTATCATTCCATCCCGAAACCTTAATACTCTTTTGCAGTATTGAGCTATCTCCATTTCATGAGTTACTATTACAATTGTCTTGCCTTCTTCGTTTAGCTTTGAAAAAATATCCATTATCTCATATCCTGACTTCGTATCAAGGTTTCCCGTGGGTTCATCTGCTAGTATTAATGAAGGTTCATTTGCAAGCGCCCTTGCTATGGCTACTCTTTGCCTTTCTCCTCCAGAAAGCTCGCTTGGCATGTGGCCAGCTCTGTCCGAAAGCCCGACCTTTCCAAGAAGCGCAAGTGTCCTCTCTCTCATGAAGCCCCTCTTTTTTCCTGCATATATCATTGGCAGTTCAATATTTTTGAAGGCGGATGTTCTTGGTATGAGATTAAATGTCTGGAATACAAAACCTATTTTTCTGTTTCTTAGCTGAGCAAGCCTATTTTCAGACAGACTGCTCACCTGCATATCATCGAGATAATATTCTCCCGTTGTGGCTTTGTCAAGGCATCCCAGTATGTTCATCAGTGTTGATTTTCCCGAGCCCGAAGGGCCCATTATTGCGACAAATTCGCCATCTGATATCTCAATGTTTATTTTTTTAAGGGCCTCGACCCTTATTTTCCCCGTCTCATAAACCTTTTCAATATCTACCATTCTTATCATTTGGATTCACCTTTTATTCTAACCTTCATGCCGTCAACAAATGACTCGTCTGGATTTAAAGCAACCTCGTCCAGCTCCCCAATACCTTCTCCTATTATCTCCACTTCAAGGTCTCCCTCTATTCCAAGCTCTACAGCCACCTCCTCGATTCTGTCACCTTCAATTTTGAATACAACGTATTTGCCGTCCGGATTTTGGAAAAGTGCCTCATACGGAACGATAATGGCTTCTTCCTTTTTATCTGTCACTATGTCCACATCTGCGGAAAATCCAGTCTTTATCCCCTCTGGCGGATCTATTATATCCACCTTGACAAGGACGTCTTTTTCTCCTTGGCCGCTGTCGGTCCTTGCGCTGGGAGCAATATACGATACCCTTCCTTTAAGGCTCTTTTCCGGGAAAGCATCTCCCGTTATAGCTGCACTTTGTCCTATTTTCACCTTGTGTATTTCAAACTGGTTGACATTCGCGTGTACTTGAAGCATTTGAAGATTATGGACTACAAACATTGGTCTTTGGTCTCTTGCGTCAATTCCAACTTTGCAGTTTGAATATACTATAGTCCCATCTATAGGGCTTATTATTGTTGCATCTTCAAGTTGTTCTCCTGCAAGCTTAAAATCGAGCTCTCTTTTTCTCACCTGCATCTGCTTTATCTGCCTGTTGCTGCCCCTTTTTTCGTCTTCAAGTTCTTTAAGCGCAATTTCATATGCATTTTTAGATGACAGGTATTTTTTTTCATTTTCATCAAGTCCATTTTTACTTATGACGTCGTTTTCATAAAGACCTATTGCGTTTTCGTAGTCTTTCTTTACAATTTCAAGCTCCAGCTCTTTATTTTGCACATCTTTTTCCAGCCTAAATATAGTGGTATCCTCTATGCTGTCCTGCAGTTCTTTTTGGGCTATGTCAAGGTCTATACTTGAAGACTCAAGCTTATTTCTAAGCGCATCTGTTTCAAGGGCTGCAAGTGCCTGTCCTTTTTTAACCACTTGTCCTTCCTCTACATATACAGCCTTTATGGCATCCTCAAGTTCTGAATTTATCTCAACCTCATCTCCGGACCTAATTGTGCCGCTCAATATCATATCTGAAGTTATTTCTGATTTTTTAACAGTCAGCTTTTCTACTTCCTTGACAGCACTTTCAATATTCATCCGAATCATAAAGTATATGACTAAAACTGCTATTAAAAGTATCGAAATAAATATAATGAATTTCTTCCCTTTAAATCTTTTCATAAAAGCACCTCCCTGCTCCACAGTTCACTTACTGATGATAATACCCCAATTGGTGCCCTATTATTTCATATTCTATACCCATTCAGGATTATTCACAGTATAAATGAATATAAATATTTGCTATATTTGATAAAATATGATATCCTTAAGGGAGTCTTAATTAAAGTTTGTAGAAAATATTTGAATTTAAAAATAAAATTAGAATTGTGTCGGTATTAATCGTATTAACTCTAAGTTTTTAAATTGATTTACTTTGTACGAAGTGTTTTAAGAAAATAAAATTTGGAGGTATCGATTATGAACGGTACAGTAAAATGGTTTAATGCAGATAAAGGATTTGGATTTATAACAGGAGAAGACGGCGTAGATATTTTTGCACACTTCTCTCAAATCCAAAAAGACGGTTTCAAAACACTAGAAGAAGGCGAAAGAGTTACTTTCGATCTAGCTCAAGGTGCAAAAGGACCTCAAGCCGAGAATATAGTAAGCATATAATTCTATATAGCATATCAAGGACATGAATATAAAATTCATGTCCTTTTTTATTTGATTTTTTATCATATCGGGTCTAAATTCAAAAGCACCTTCGACGTGCGAAGGTGCTTTTACAGTTCAATCATCCAATACCTATATTCTAATAAACCTCCACTCCCCTTTCATACACCGTCACAAACTGTTCCCCTCGCTTGAATTGGAACAAAAACTTGTATATCCCCGGCCTGCCAAACAATACGCTTTCAAAGCCAAGAGTGTATATATAGCCAGTCTGCTCTTTATCCAGCGTATATGGCTGACTTTCAGTGGTGTTGTATATAACGTTGCCTTCGGGATCTACTATCATTACCCTGTCCACATACTCCTTGCCGCCTTCAAGTCCGCTCACATCGAAATATGCGTTGAACGTATATGTGCCGACCTCGAATTTGCTGAATGGATTGCCTATTATCTTGTCCACAATAAGGCTCCTACCATATGAATCCTCTATCTCAACCGCATTTTCAAATGAGGAGGCCTCCCCGTAGTAGTCGCACAGTATCATGTCTATATGGGGCTTTTTTATCTCGACTGTACTTTCTGCACCATTCCACTCCACAAGAGCCCCAAAAATCTCGCTTATCCCTCTTATAGGAACCATTGTATTCCCATAAAAATTCACCGCAGGAATATCTCCCTTAACCTTCTCGCCATTATAATTTATGTTTACTGTCGGAAAACCATTAAACTCACCTGCTGTTTCCGCTGAATATATGCTGCATGCCGATATTACAAATACTATTGCCGTAGTCAAAATATATTTTTTCAATATACATCCCCCCTCAAATGCCCTAATTCATCTCTTTCTTTTATTTATATCCATATATACGCAGGCCTAAATAATTAATTGGAGTGTTTAGAAAAGCCCTAGAAATGGTAAATCATAAATAAAAACATAGGTGGGATGAATATGTCTTATACCAAAATAAACAGCATGCAGCGAAACCTGAGCATGCTTACAGATTTTTATGAACTTACCATGGCAAACGGTTATTTTGAAAATGGCTTTGAAGATAAAATAGCATATTTCGATATGTTTTTCAGAAGGGTGCCAGATGGCGGCGGTTTTGCAATAGCCGCGGGACTCGAGCAGCTTATAGGATATCTCAATGATCTCAGCTTTTCCAAAGAAGATATTGAATTTTTGAGGAGCAAAAGACAGTTTTCAGAAGGATTTTTGGACTATCTCAAGAACTTCGAGTTCAAATGCGACGTATGGGCAGTAAGTGAAGGCACTCCAATATTCCCAAATGAACCTGTTGTAAAGGTTAGAGGGCCCATAATACAGGCCCAGTTTATAGAGACGATGCTTCTTTTGACTATAAACCACCAGAGTCTTATAGCAACAAAAACAAATAGGATTGTGCGGGCCGCGGGAGAAAGGGCGGTCATAGAATTCGGCTCAAGGCGCGCTCACGGATCGGACGCCGCAATATACGGAGCAAGGGCCGCATTCATAGGCGGTGCGGTGGCTACGTCGTGCACAATAGCCGAGCAGCTTTTTGGCATTCCCGCTGTAGGCACAATGGCTCACAGCTGGGTCCAGCTGTTTGACGATGAAATCGAATCATTCAGGAGCTATGCCCGCGCATACCCTGAGAACTGCCTGCTTCTCGTAGACACTTACAATGTTCTTAAGTCCGGAGTTCCAAATGCGATAAAAGTATTCAACGAGGAAATAGTTCCAAGAGGATTCAGGCCCACTGGAATAAGAATAGACAGCGGCGACCTTGCGTATCTTTCAAAAGAAGCCAAAAAGATGCTCAACAATGCAGGATTCGAGGACTGCCGCATAATAATATCAAGTTCTCTCGACGAGAACATAATAAGGGACCTTCTCATACAAGGCGCTCCCATAGATTCATTCGGTGTCGGCGAAAGGCTCATAACATCGAAATCCGATCCTGTATTCGGAGGGGTTTACAAACTATCTGCAGTTGAAAAAGACGGCGAAGTTATTCCGAGGATAAAGGTCAGCAACAACGTCGAAAAAATTACAAACCCCGGCTCTAAAAACCTGTTCAGACTGTATTCAAATGGAAACCAAAATGCTATAGCCGATATAATCACACTTTTTGACGAATCTATAGACAGCAGCGTCCCATACAATCTGTTCGACCCGCTCTTCCCCTGGAAAAAAAGCACAGTTAGAAACTTCACTGCAGTTCCCCTTCTCCACAGGATATTCGAAAATGGAAGGCTGGTATACGACTCTCCATCAGTCGACAAGATAAAGGAATACTCAAACGAGCAGATCTCAAGGCTTTGGCCGGAAATCAAGAGGTTTGAAAATCCCCACAGATACTACGTCAACCTGTCAGAAAATCTTTGGAACCTTAAAAACAGCCTTATAGGCAAACATTCAAGCACATAATAGACATAGAAAAGCCGCAGCGTTATCACTGCGGCTTTTCTATGTCTATTATGAATTCGCTTCCTTCATTAACTTTGCTTTCAACATGTATTTTCCCGTTAAGCGAGAGCACTATGTGCTTTACTATCGCAAGCCCAAGGCCCGTTCCTCCTATCCTTCTGCTTCTTGCCTTTTCAACCCTGTAGAACCTTTCAAATATCCTAGGTATGTCTTTCTGAGGTATTCCTATGCCGCTGTCTTTGACCTTTATATGGATGTGCTGCTCATCTTCCTCAACCGTAACAATCACATTGCCTTCTTCCGGAGTGTATTTCACCGCATTGTCTATGAGATTTAAAAGCAGTTGCTTTATATAGTCCGGATTCGACAGTATAGTTATTTCCTTATTTTCAAAGCGTTCTGATATTTGAATGCTCTTTTTTTGTGCAAATGGACTTATCATGTCAAATACCTCTTTGTAAACATCCCATACGTTCACCATCGTGAAGCTTTCGCCCTTTTTATTCTCATTGTTTTCAATGAATGACAGGGTGAGTATGTCATCTATGAGATTTCTGAGTCTGTCAGTCTCCATATCTATAATATTGAGGAATCTGTTTCTCACCGCTATGTCTATATTTTCATTTCCCTTTAGAGTTTCTACAAATCCGCTTATGGATGTAAGAGGCGTCTTTAGCTCGTGCGTTACATTGGCAACAAAGTCAGACCTTATCTTCTCAAGCCTCTTTCTCTGTGTTATGTCCTCTATGTTTATTATTGCACCTATTGTGAGATCCTTTTCATCATGCAGCTTTATGGGGTCAGATTTTATCTTGTAGTAGTTTCCATTTTCATCTTCTACCACAAGTTTTTTTCTCTCTCCATATCCCATCACTTCCTTTATAGCCTCAAAAAAAGGCTCACCTTTCACCACTTTTTCGAAATTCTTTTGTTCAAAGTCATCGCCTTCATACGAAAACAACTTTTGAGCCTTCTGGTTCATGAGCATTACATTTTCGCGGTTGTCTATGGCTATGATTCCATTTGATATGCTCTTTAGTATTGCCTTGAGCTTTATGTTCTTGTCTTCGAGTTCAACTATGTTGTTTTTAATCTTTTTTACCATGTAGTTGAAATTGTATGCGAGCCTTCCAAGCTCTCCGGTAGCATCACTATCAAGTTCAACCGAAAAATCACCCTTGCTCACACTGTCCGCCGCATTCATTATGGACTTTAAATGTCTTCTCAAAACCATAAGATATCTGACAGTCAGACTGAGAAGTATGACTAGAAACATTATTATCAAATACAAGTCATCTACGTTTATAAAACCTCTGTCCATTATGTCGTCCATCTCCCTACTTGAACTTATATCCCACGCCTCTTACGGTTTCAATATACTTGGGCTTTTTGTCATTATCCTCTATCTTCTTTCTCAGATGCCTTATGTGAACATCCACTGTCCTTGTCTCTCCAAAGTATTCATATCCCCATATCTTGTCCAGAAGTGAGTTTCTAGAGAGCACTTGGCCCCTGTTTTGAGCCAGCAGCTTTAAAAGCTCGAATTCCTTTAGCGTAAGGTCTATCTTTTTCCCATTCTTGTATACCTCGTAGTTTTTGAGGTCTATTTTTATCTCGTCTATCTCTATTGAGTCCGCTTCATTAACCTTGTTCTTTTCATACCTTCTAAGAACCGCATTGACCCTGGCCACAAGTTCATTTACGCTGAAGGGCTTGGTTATATAGTCGTCCGCTCCAACGTCAAGCCCTTTTATCTTGTCGTCCTCCATATTCTTCGCAGTAAGCATTATTATGGGGGTCCCGCTTATATCCTTGTCCGCCCTTATCCTTTTGCAGACCTCCATGCCATCTATTCCCGGAAGCATAAGGTCCAAAAGCACAAGGTCCGGCTTTGTCTGCTTGACCTTTATATATCCTTCCAGACCGTCATATTCAGCCTCTACGTCAAATTCATTGAGCTCCAGGTTGAATTTTATAAGTTCCACTATATGTTCTTCATCATCTATTACCAAGACCCTTTTGTTCATATATTCTCCTCCAAATACTAAATTTCAAAATCATATTTGAGCTATAAGAGCCATCCTTTTGGATGTTTTTCCATCGCACCTGTACGAATGGAACCTTCCTTTAGTGCAGCAGGTACACTGGACAGCATCTGTTATATTGATTGCAGGGACACCCTTTTCCTCAAGTATTAGCCTATTTATCTTCCAAAGGTCCAAATAATGCCTTCCTTCATCCACTATATAAAACTTCGAGTCACAATTTGTAAACTCCAAGTTAAATCTTTGTGCAAGCTCCTCGTCCACCTCATAGCAGCAAGGCCCTATAGAAGGTCCTATTATGCACTTGAGGTCCTCTATTTTGCTGTCGTATTCATCTACCATCACATCTATAAGTCCCTGTGAAATCCTTCCATATGTGCCCTTCCAGCCGCAGTGTGCAAGTCCTACGACCTTTTTTACATCGTCTATTATCGCCACGGGCACACAGTCTGCGACATATATCATTATGGGAGTGTCTTCAATATCTGTAACTATGGCATCTCCCTCACAAATGCTTTTGACCGCACCTTCATTTATTTTCACAACTTCAGTCCCGTGAACCTGCTTCACATGTGTAAGCCTTTTTTCATTTATACTGCATGCCTTGCAAAAGCGGCTTATATCATGCGGGTTTTTCATGTTCACCTCTGAATCCGAAAAGAAAACCCTTATTCCGCTTTTCAGTTCAAAATCCCTGCCTTCGTAGTAGTTCAATTTTCCACCCCGCGTTATTTTTTCTCCTTAAGTATCTTTTCAAGCTCCTCATAAAAAGTATTTATATCCTTAAACTGTCTGTACACAGAAGCAAACCTCACATATGCCACTTCATCAAGCATTTTGAGCTTTTCCATGACCATCTCGCCTATCTTTTCGCTGAGTACCTCCCTAACGCCACTTGAATTTAAACTGTTTTCAATATCTGCAACAGCCTTTTCAACACTTTCCGTTGAAACCGGCCTCTTTTCACAAGCTCTAAGCATACCATTAATTATTTTGTTCCTGTTGAATATCTGCCTTGTTCCTTCTTTTTTTACAACCATCACAGGAACGTCTTCTATCTTTTCATATGTTGTAAACCTTTTTTTACAGTCGTCACATTCCCTACGTCTCCTTATTGAACACCCTTCGTCCGTAGGCCTTGAATCTATAACTTTAGACTGCATAAATCCACAATATGGACATTTCATAATATACCTCCAAATATACAATTGTAAACCTTCACACTACAATTTTAACATATTATTGCAAAATCCGCCCTTTCATTCTTTTTTGAAATAAAAAAAGAAGATAGAAACTATCTTCTTCTTCTTAAAAACGTCGGTATGTTGAAGTTTCCTTCTTCTTCCTGTTTTGCTTCTTTATCTACCTGGACTTGTGCCTGCTGCACATTTTCCTCTTCCTTAACTTCTTCCTTAATTTCTTTCTTTTCTTCTATCTTATGTCCATTTCCAGATTCAAAACCTGTGGCTATTACAGTTATTCTTATCTCGTCCTGCAGGTTTTCGTCTATTACGGCTCCAAATATTATATTTGCATCTTCATCTGAAGATTCTTGTACAAGGGTTGCCGCTTCATTGACTTCAAACAGGCCCAGGTCTGCTCCTCCAGTTATGTTAAGAAGAACTCCTTTAGCTCCCTTTATGGAAGTTTCCAACAGGGGACTTTGTATAGCCTGCTTTGCGGCATCTACAGCCCTGTTTTCTCCACTTGCAGTACCTATTCCCATATGGGCTAACCCCTGTTCCTTCATTATCGTTTGAACGTCCGCAAAGTCAAGATTCACAAGACCCGGAACAGCTATAAGATCCGAAATACCCTGAACACCCTGTTTTAACACGTCGTCTGCTATTTTGAAAGCCTCAAGCATTGAAGTTCTCTTCTCCGCCACCTGCAGCAGCCTGTCGTTAGGTATTGTGATGAGAGTGTCCACCTTTTCCTTTAGCGCTTCTATGCCTATCCTTGCGTGATTTTGTCTTCTCTTTCCTTCAAAAGTAAACGGCTTTGTCACTACACCTACTGTAAGTATTCCCATTTCCTTTGCCACTTCAGCAACTACGGGAGCAGCTCCTGTACCTGTTCCGCCACCCATTCCTGCAGTTACAAACACCATGTCGGCACCTTCAAGCGATCTTTGTATATCTTCTCTGCTCTCTTCAGCAGCCTTTTTCCCTATATCTGGATTGGCTCCTGCTCCAAGTCCCCTTGTAAGCTTTTCCCCAACCTGTATTTTTTGTTCCGCCTTTGAGGTATGCAGAGCCTGTCTATCCGTATTGATAGCTATAAACTCTATTCCCTTAAGCTGTCCTTCTATCATCCTGTTCACAGCATTGTTACCTCCGCCGCCCACGCCTATAACCTTTATTTGTGCAAATTCATCCATTCCCACATCAAATTGTATCATCAAGGTTCCTCCTCACCATGCTTATTATGAATTTACTATTTCTCGACAACTTTTCCAATTATTAATAATTTTTATACATATAATATTATCATAAATTTACCAAATGCGTTTATACTTTTTTCACCTTGTCAGTCTATTCGGCAGGCCTCTCCAAAATCTCTCCAATTTCATTTTTTTTAAGCCCCCTGCTTTTTCTTTGCGATATCTTGCTAAGCACAGCCCTTCTAATAGCAGCAAAATTTTGGAACAACCTTCCTCCAAACACTATTATAGGTGCATAGTAAAGAGGCACTCCAAGCTTATCTCCAAGGTAAGCCAAAAAGCCTGCAAGTATAGAATTGGTAAAAAAGCCTGTAATAAATATTGAATTATTATAATTGCCTTCAAGGCTTGCTCTTATTGCTCCAAACACAGAGTCAAGCGATGCAAGTATTGCCACTGAAATATAAAGCGAATAACTTTCAGGATATGTTACAGGTATATAATACCCAACTAAAACCCCAAGTAAAAGTCCAACTAACGCAATAATCAAATCAATCACCTTCTTCTATATATCTGAAATAAACATCACCGTTATATTGGGGAATACTCATGTTATCTGAGACCTGCGTCTGTACATCTATGCCCCATACTTCCTTTAGTATATATGCGTATGAACCCGGCGCCCTTACTGCTGCTTCAAGGTGCAAAGGATTTCCTGTCGCCTTGATTACAAAAGGCTGGCCGTATGTCGACTTGTTTATGGTTATTGTGGGTCCCGCACACTTTATTTCGGATGTAGTAATCACCCTCTCACCGTTTATGGAGATCGCCTCTGCTCCAGCCGCTTTCAAATCACTTACAAGTTCGAGCACATCTTTGTCGTGCACTATTATGTCGTTTTCTTTTCCAAACTCAACATCCCTGCTGCCATCTTTAAGCCTTACTACCACCCCCGGCCCACTCAGGTCTTTCATCCCCACTGAAGCCTTGAGGTCTTCCAGCTCTTTTTTCATAAGGTTTTTTATGGAACCGTTCTCATTGAGTGCAAGCTCATATTTTGCTATATTCTGCTCTTTTTCCAGTATGAGCTTTTCCATTTTTTCAATTTCTATCTTTTGCATATCCAGCTGGTATTCAAGCTCTTTTATACTCCCCAAAGTCACAAATATGTTGTCCGGGTTGAAGCTTTTTACCTGTATCGCGGTTATAAGCCCCAATATAAACATCAAAAGAACAGTCGTGTTTAACTTGATTCTATTTTTCATCTTTTCACCTACCGTCTATTCTACCGGTTTCGAAAACTCAAACTGTATCTTTTCAGTATTTCTAGGTATTTCAATTTCCTGATGCTTGCTTACATCCGTCTTGAGTCCAAGATACTGCCTTATCTCCCACATGATTCCATATCTCATGTTAAGAGCCGCTTCAAGCGTATCTGGATTTCCTATCGCCCTGATTTCAAAAGGCGTCTTTACAGGCTTGTCATTTATAAATATGCTCTCCCTGCTGTTTGCCGATAGATGTATTTCCGTATTCACAACTATTCTTTCTCCGTTTATGGATATCGCTTCTGCACCGGAAGCATTGAGCTTGTTTATGACAGAAAGCAGCATTTCATAGTTGTATATTATGGTTTCGCTTTCCTGCTCGGAGCCCATTACGTCTATTGCTATCTTGACTCCCGGCCCTTTGACTTTCGAATACCCTGCAAGCACTTCATATCGCTTTATGTCTTCCTTCAGATTTTTAACTACTATATTTTCCTTCGCTTCTGACTCCTCATATTCCCTTATCCTGCTTTCAAGCATTGAGAGTTCATTCGAAAGTGCCTCTTTTTTGTCCTTAAGCCTTTTAAGCTCGGTAGAAAGCTGTCTGGCTTTTTGTGACGATACGAGACCCCCTGTTGATCTTTCAACGGTTTTAAGCTGTATGGTAATCATTGTCCCAAGCAAAAGACTTAAAAGAAGTATTGCAACTTTATTTCTGTTCAATAAGCTCACCACCATATTGTCTGTACACAGGATAACCATTGTGCTTCATATCTATTATACCGTAATTTATGTTTTTCTTGTATAGGTCAGTAAGTATTTCTTTTAGAAATGGAATCTTGTACTCCAGATTCTCTCCTTCACCTATAAGCACTACTATCCCTCTGTATGTGCGCAGCCTTATTTGAGACTTCTCATCTATATTTATTTCCGAAATATTTTCAAGTATATCGCTTCCAAGGCATGCGTTGAGAAGGTTTAAAAGCCTTTGAAGAATATCCTCATTCTTCATTGATATCTTGTTCCCTATTTTGAAGCCATCAAGATCTATGCCCGTCAGTATTGGCCTGTCCAAGTTGTTTATATCATTTTCAACCCGAAGAGCCATGCCTTCTTCATCAATTATTATATATGCGCCCATATAAGGGACGCAAAAAAATTCCATTCTTTCAATTATATTTATGTCCATGCCGCTTGGGAAATCTTTTTCTATGTAAGCATCCTTTATATACGGACTTTGCATAAGGCTTTCCCTGACTTTGGATTTTTTCACAGTGATTATATTTTGGCCATTTTTAACACCTGAAAAGCTGATGACATTTTCAGCTTTCAATTTGATAAGCCCATTCACATTTATATTTTTTATATTGAAATAACCAAATTTGACCGCTACATAAAATGCCGAAGACAAGGCCAATAAAAACGCAATCGCAAACAAGAAAAATTTTTTTTTCAATTTTATCCATCCTTTAAGAGTCTCAAAACACTTTCTATATACCCTCGTCCAACTGCTTCAATCGCATAATTTCAGAATATATTACATCTATAGCCTCCGGCATTCCCATTTGGACGCTCTTATTCGACATCTCATTCAGCTTCTCTTCATCCATTATTATATTGAATATGTTTTGAGCTATCAAATCGGCAGTTATATCCTTTTCAAGAATCATTACGCCTGCTCCGTTTTCCTCTATGCTTCTCGCGTTATATTCCTGGTGATTTTCTGCCGTATGTGCCTTTGGTATTACTATTGCGGGCTTGCCCAGGCAAGTAACCTCTGAAAGAGTTATAGCCCCTGCACTACAGATTACCACATCGCATGCAGCAAGTACATCGGGCATATTATCTATATAAGGCACTACCATTTGATAGTCTTTAAGTCCCGCATCCGAAAACTCTTTGCAAAACCCTTCAAAATAGGCATTCCCAGTTGCATGCACAAATGCAATATCCCTATTGCAAAACTGGCCTATTACGCTGAGCATTGCATCGTTTATTTTCCTCGAACCACCGCTTCCCCCTACCGAAAGAACCATCTTTTTATCCAAAGGTATGCCAAGTTTTTTCCTTGCTTCACTCTTATTTGCATCGATTATCTCTTTTCTAAGAGGATTTCCAGTAAACTCCACATTTCGATCCGATTTGAAAAATTTTCTCGCATCTTCAAAGCTTATCAGTACTTTGTCTGCAAACCTTGACAGGAACTTGTTTGTCATACCTGGAAATGCATTTTGTTCATGCACAACCGTTGGAATTTTCATCATAGCCGCGCAAAACACAACCGGCCCTGACACATATCCTCCTGTTCCAATTACAATATCAGGCCTAAATCGCCTTATTATCGATGCTGATTCCCAAATACCCCTGAAAAACATAATGAGCCTTTTCATGTTTTCAAAACTTATTTTTCTTTGAAAACCGCTCACTGTTACCGTTTCAAAGTCATATCCGCTACCTGGCACTATCTTGCTTTCAAGGCCCATTTTTGTTCCCACATAAAGCACATTCGCGCCCTCGTTTTCAGATTTTATCTTGTCAGCTATAGAAAGAGCCGGATATATGTGTCCGCCAGTTCCTCCGCCTGATACTATGATCCTCAAAAATTCCATCTCCTATCTTTTAGTATACCTTGATACGTTGAGTACTACGCCTATTGAAGCCATCAGTATTATAAGCGATGTCCCTCCAAAACTTATAAACGGCAGCGGCATTCCTGTTGCCGGCATAGACGATGTTACAACCGCTATGTTTATCATTATCTGAATCGCTATTTGAGATATTATTCCGCTTACAAGCATGCATGAAAAGAAATCTGGAGCATTCATAGCAACCTTTATGCATCTGTATATCAGAAATACATAGAGCATAAGTATTATTATACAGCCTATGTATCCAAGTTCTTCTCCTATTATAGCAAATATGAAATCATTTTGAGGCTCTGGTATATAGAGAAATTTTTCATTGCTCCTTCCAAGTCCCAGCCCGAAAAGACCGCCCGTTCCAAGCGCATAAAGGGACTGTATTACCTGATAGTTGTTTCCCAGTTCGTCTTTGAATGGGTCCATAAATCCAGTGACCCTTTTCCACCTATATTCACTGCTCAGCGCAAGAATGAGTACGGCAGGGATTGCCGACCCCGCGGCTATAAATGCATATCTCCACTGAAGGCCCGCAGCAAACATCATGCACACTCCAGTCATCACTATTGTACCCGCAGTGGAAAGGTCAGGCTGTAAAAATACAAGTCCGAAAAATGATATGCATATTATCCCAGGGAGAATAGCTCCCCCTATTGACTTTTCTATATACCTTCTGTTTATATATTTCGCAATCAACACTATGGATGCGAATTTGGCCAGTTCAGACGGCATTATAGTCATGCCGCCTATTCTAATCCATCTTTGCGCTCCGTTTAGGTTGGTTCCAAGAGGTGTTAAAACGGCAATAAGAAGGAGTATTGACGCACCTGCGAAAAACCAAGCATATTTTTCAATCTTTTTGTAATTGAAGAAAGACATGAAAAACAGTGCAAACATTCCAATCACAGCATATGCCACATTTCTTTTCAAGAAATAGTACTGGTCCCCCAGCCTTTTCCCGGCCTGTACATAACTTGCACTGAAGACCATTACTATCCCTATCGAAACAAGTATGAGTGTAGCAAAAAGTATATACTGGTCAAAACTTCTGGCCCTCTGTTTTTGATTTTTCTCACCGTTTTTTTTAACTTCTTTTTTTTGAGACCCACTCATCAAAAAACCTCCTCAAAAAACTAAAGCTTTCCAACCTCTTGTTTGAAATCCATTCCCCTGATTTCATAGCTCGGATACATGTCCCAGCTTGCACATGCAGGTGAAAGCAGCACTATGTCACCTTTTTTAGCAAGTGAGCTGGCCTTTTCAACGGCTTCGTGCATGTTATTGACATCATGACAGTTATTAAAGCCTTTTTCATTTGCTGTTTTTCTTATTTTCTGAGCAGTTTCTCCAAGAAGCACAAGCTCTTTCACCTTGCCTTCAAAACTCAATATGAATTCATCAAATTCACTTCCCTTGTCCATGCCGCCGGCTATTAGCACAAGCGGCCTGTCATAGGCTTCAACTGCCTTTATAGAAGCGTCTGGGTTCGTCCCCTTTGAATCATTCACATAGTCCACTCCGCCTACAGTCCTTACAAATTCAAGCCTGTGCTCGACACCTTCAAAATTTTTAAGGGCCTTTACTATGAGACTCTCATCCATTCCCATGCACAGTGCCACTGCAACTGCAGCAAGTACATTCTCAAGGTTGTGCGCTCCTGGTATCCTTATATCTTCAATGCATGCAAGCTTGTTTGGCGCTCCTTCTATTTCAGATACTATCTCTCCGCTGTCAACATATACTCCGCAGTCAATCTTCTCATTCCTGCTGAAAAATACGACTTTGGACTTGCAAAATCCTGAAAGCTTTCTAGTTTCAGGGCAGTCGTAATTAAGCACTGTATAGTCGCCATCTCTTTGGTTTTTAAATATATTCGCCTTTGCATCTATATAGTTTTCCATAGTCTTGTGTCTATTGAGGTGGTCCGGAGTTATGTTGAGCACCGCACTTACCTTCGGACGAAAATCCACTATGCTTTCAAGCTGAAAACTGCTCAGCTCAGTTACAAGCACAGAAGATTCATCTGCCGAATCAACAACCTCTATTGCAGGTCTTCCTATGTTTCCAACTACAAATGTCTTGTGTTTTGACAGTTTGAACATCTCTCCAACAAGACTTGTAGTGGTTGTTTTTCCATTCGTTCCCGTTATTCCAACAAATGGAGCTCTCGAAAACCTGTATGCAAGTTCTATCTCACTTATTACTTCAGTGCCTTTTGACCTGAGGCTCTCCACTATCGGTATGTCTGCAGGTACTCCCGGAGACATTACCACAAGTTCTATCCCTTCAATTTTATCTGGGTGGCTTCCGAGTATGTATTCGACATCCAGCTCCGCGAGCTCTTCCAGTATATCTTCTACCTGCTCTTTGCTTTTGATGTCGTTTACAGTTATCTTAGCACCTTTGCTGCTTAAAAACTTTATTGTAGATATTCCGGTTTTTGCAAGGCCTATCAAAAGAACCCTCTTGCCTTCCAATTTCATTTTTATCCACCCTTCCATATTTTATCTGAATACGTTTTTTAAATACTTAAATAAATGCAATAAGTGCAACTGCTCCCAATACAAGACTCGTCGCCCAAAACACGCCAACAACCTTGGTCTCGTGCCATCCCACAAGTTCAAAGTGATGGTGGATGGGGCTCATTTTAAAAACCCTTTTTCCCGTAAGTTTAAATGATGTAACCTGTATTATAACCGAAAGCGACTCCGCAAAATATATGCCGCCCACTATGGGGATCATAAGCGACGCATTCATTATCACAGCCGCTGCAGCAACAGCTCCTCCAAGAGCCATAGACCCCGTATCTCCCATGAATACCTTCGCAGGATATATGTTGAACCTTAAAAAACCAAGGCATGCTCCAAACACGGCACTGCAAACTATTGCTATTGACTCATACCCCAGCATCGAAGCCGTGATCACAAAGAATACAGACACTATGAGGGTAACCCCTGACGCCAGCCCGTCAAGCCCGTCTGTAAGGTTTACACTGTTTACAGTGGCCACAACTACAAGCACTGTAAATGGAATATAGAGCATTCCCATGTCAAAATAGTATCCGTCTGTAAATGGTACTAAAATAGAACTTCCATAGTCAGAAGTCTTATACTGGTAAAGTACTATTAAAAACGCAAACACAAACTGCCCTATAAGTTTTTGATAAGCTCTAAGCCCCAAAGACCTTTTCAGTACCACCTTTATGTAGTCATCCACAAATCCTACAAGCCCGAATCCTATTATGGAAAAAAGCGCAACGAGCATATTGCCGTCTACCTTTCCACTTAAAAGCGAAGCCACAATTATGCCTATTACAAGTATTATCCCACCCATTGTAGGAGTTCCGTTTTTCACAAGATGGGTCTTTGGCCCCTCATCCCTTATCGTTTGACCGAATTTAAGCCTTTTTAATACAGGTATTAGCATTGGACCCGATATCAAAGTAGCTGCAAGCGCAACCACCGCTGGAATTAAAACCATGTGATAATTAAACATTAAATACTGCTCCTCTCTTCAAGCGAGATTACTATTTCTTCCATTTTCATCCCCCTCGAGCCCTTTACAAGCACAACATCTTTTGGCTTTACTATCGCTTTTATATATTTTGACGCATCATCTCTGCTTTCAAAATGCCTTCCGCAGTTCAAACCGTTTTTCAAAGCTTCGTCCAAAATATACTTGGAGTCCTTTCCAACAGTTATCATTATATCTACCTTGTCTGATGCATGCTTTCCCACCATCTCATGGCCTTCCCTGGCATAGCTTCCCATTTCGAGCATGTCGCCAAATACACATATCTTCCTCCGGCCCTCATAGGATGTCATAAAGTCCAGTGCCGATTTCATGGAATCGGGATTTGCATTATAAGCATCATTAATTATTATAAAGCTTTTTTCTATAATATCCAATCTCATTTTCTCATTCTCAAAAAGAGCCACTCCCGATACTATATCCTTAATATCAATATCGGCTTCAATGCCTGTACAAATCGCCGCAAGGGCATTATATATGTTGTGTCTGCCCCTTGACGGCACATAAAACTCGGTTTCACTTCCATGTATGAGCACTTTGAATCTGATGCCGTATTCATCCTGGTCATAACCTGTGCATATGATGTCATTGTGGCCCTCAAATCCAAATTTCACAATCCTGTATCCGCCATTTGGGTCTATTCCTTTTAAAAGCTCGTCGTCTCCATTAACTATGAGAATAGAATCATCGTCGAGGAAATTAGTCACTTCCATCTTGGCCTTTAGTATGTTCTCCCTTGACCCTAGGTTTTCTATGTGAGAATATCCTATATTCGTTATTATTGCAATTTGAGGCCTTGCTATGGATGCAAGCAGATCTATCTCTCCAAGATTTGACATTCCCATCTCGAAAATTGCCGCCTCATGACTTTTGTCAAGTTCAAACATTGTAAGCGGAAGGCCTATATGATTGTTGAAATTCCCCTTGTTTCTGTGGGTTTTGTACTTCTTTGAAAGCACATTGTAAACCATTGTCTTTGTGCTTGTCTTTCCGCAGCTGCCCGTTATGCCGACGCATTTGACGTCAAAAAGGCTTTTGTATCCTCTTGCTATGTCTGCAAGTGCCGCCGTAGTGTCTTCAACCTCCACTATGCTGCTCAAATCCCTTATTCTCCTGTTTACTTCGACTCTAGCTTCCTTTATGAAGCTTCTTGCACCCTTTTCAAATACGTCTTCTATAAACGAATGTCCATCGAACCGTTCGCCCTTTATGGCCACATATGTCTGGGAAGGCTTTGCGACTCTTGAGTCGATACATATTCCGGCCACTTTGTCCATGGCATTCCCCGAATAAAGTTTCCCTCTTGTCCATTCAAGTATATCCACTATCCGTACGTTTTCCATTCTATTTTACCTCCAGGTATTTTCTGGCGATTTCCCTGTCATCAAAATGTATCTTTTCGCTTCCGATTATCTGGTAAGTCTCATGCCCCTTGCCTGCTATCACCACTACGTCTCCCTCTTTCGCCATTGAAACTGCATTTTTTATGGCAATATTGCGGTCTTTTTCCACCTGGTAGTTCTGGTTCTGCGTATCCATCCCGCCGAGCACGTCATTTATTATTGCATCCGGGTCTTCAGTTCTTGGATTGTCCGAAGTCACTATGCTGACATCGCTGTATTTTTGGCTTATCCCTCCCATTACGGGCCTCTTTGTAGTGTCCCTGTCTCCACCACATCCAAATACGGTTATTATTCTTCCCTTCGCAAATGAACCTGCAGTCCTAAGTATGTTTTCAAGGGCATCTGGGGTATGGGCATAGTCGACTATTACGGTTTCTCCCTCCTTGCCGCTTATGCTCTCAAATCTTCCCGGAACGCCTTTGCAAAGGCTTATGCTCCTTTGAATCTGCTCCTTTGGCACTTCCGTTGCATAAAGGAGAGCTGCCGCTGCAAGCGAATTGTACACGCTGAATTCTCCAGGAATCGAAAGCTCTATGTCTATCTTGTAATCCGGCGTGACCATTGTATATTTCACGCCTTCCGAAGAAATCTTCACGCCCTTTGCCATTATGTCTGCCTGTTCCCTTATTGCATAGCTTATCCTCTTGGCCTTGGCGCATTTTACATTTTCATATATCCTTCTTCCCCACTCGTCATCTATGTTTATTATGTTGGCTTTAGAAGTCATGTGAAATAGCTTTTCCTTGGCGTTCATGTAGCTTTCAATGTCACCATGAAAGTCCATGTGCTCGGGAGTGAGGTTCGTGAATATGCCGTACTTGAAATCGCATCCGTCCACCCTGTCAAGCTCCAGAGAATGGGATGAAACCTCCATAACACAGCTGTCTATGCCATTTCCGACCATCTCATGGAAATACTGCTGAAGTTCAAGGCTTTCAGGTGTTGTCCTCTCGGATTCAATGTCTCGTTTTCCGGTATAAGTTTTTATGGTTCCCACTATTCCGCTGTCCCTTCCCATGCTTTCAAGAGATGACTTCACAAGATATGTTATTGTAGTCTTTCCGTTTGTTCCAGTAACCCCTGTAAGCTGGATGCCCTTTGAAGGGTTGTTATAGAAGTTGGATGCGGCTTTTGCCATTTCTCTTCTAGTGTTTTCAACTTTTACTACTGTTGCGCCCTCAACTTCTATGTCCTCTTGCACCAAGAATACCCTGCATCCCTTTTCATATGCCTTTGATGCATATTCATGCCCATTAGAGCTGAAACCCTTTATGCATATGAAAACATCGCCTTCAGATGCTTTTCTTGAATCGTAACATATTCCCTCTATATCAGTATCCATGTCCCCTCTAAAATCCAAAACATCAATTCCGTATAAAATCTCTCTAAGCTTCATGTGCTACCTCCATTTGCAATTATCGTGAAGTAAACTGCTTCAAAACGCGAACATATGGTGTCTGCGGATTGTTCTTATTTTACAGCCATGTCGTCCCTTTTCAAGTTTTAATTGAATTCGACGCTCACTACGCTTCCTGGCGGAACTGCGCTTCCCTGTGCCGGCTGCTGGCTCACTGCTGTTCCGCTTCCCGTAGCCTTTAGCTTGAGTCCTATTCCCTGCAGTATATTACCCGCTTCCTTTAGAGTCTTGCCCGCTACGTCCGGAACCGTAACATTCTGGCCAGCCTGCGCACCCTGGCTCTTGACATCCAATTTCATATAAAGCATAACGCTTGAACCCGCCGGAATCTTTGTATCCGGACTAGGGAACATATCCATTACAATCGCCTCATCTGTAAACTCTGTGTTGGCCGGCTCTATCACAGGATTCAAAAGGCTCCCTGCAAGTATTTGCCTTGCTTTGCCAAGAGTTACATTTCTAACATCCGGTATAATCGCCTCGTCAATAATCAAACTGCTGCCCTCGCCCACATAATAGTTGGGCTTGACATTTAGATATCTGAGCGTATCGTACATTACTTCCTTTGCTATAGGGGCAGCTACAACCCCGCCGTACTTAGACTGGCCGTTCGGCTCATCTATGACTATGAGCGTTACTAAGTCGGGCCTCTCAGATGGAGCCATTCCCACAAAAGACGCGTAGTAGTATCCGCCTGCATATCCACCGTTTATTACCTTTTGGGCAGTACCAGTCTTTCCAGCGACATGGTAGCCTGGTATGAACGCTCTGTTTCCACCGCCTTCAGATACCACTGACTCCATTATCCTTCTCATGGTCCTTGCTGTTTCCTTTGATATAACCTTTCTGACCTGCTCCGGCTGGACTCTGTCTGTTATGTTCCCCTTTGAATCCACATACGCCTTTACGACATGAGGCTTCATCATAACACCGTCGTTTGCTATTGCGCTTATTGCAGTTATAAGCTGTATCGGAGTTACAGAGTTCGCCTGGCCGAACGATATGGTTGCAAGTTCCACAGGGCCGACATTTTCCTCTCTATGGTACATCCCCACCTGTTCTCCCGGAAGGTCTATGCCCGTTTTAGACATAAGACCGAAGGCCTTTATGTACTCGTACAGTTTTTTTCTTTCAAGCCTTCGCCCAAGTTCTATCATTACAGGGTTGCATGAGTTTTGGACCGCCTGTGCTAGTGTTTCCTCCCCATGTCCTCTCGGGTATACGTGGCATTTTATCTTGCGGCCCCCAACTTCCGCATAGCCGTTGCAGTAAAACTTCTCGCCTTCATAGGTGAGTCCCTCTTCAAGCGCCGCGCTGACCGTCACCGGCTTGAACGTTGATCCTGGTTCATATGTGGCGTTTACAAGAGGGTTTTTCCACATTTCAAACCATCCCTTGACTTTTTGCTCGCTGTCATATCCCGCAAATTCCTGCTGGAACCTTGGGTATATTGGCGTTCTCGGATCATTGGGATTGTAGTCCGGCTTTGATCCCATGGCTAGTATCTCCCCAGTACTTGGATCCATTACTATTCCCATGACGCTTTTTGCATTATTTTCAACAAGCCCTTTGTCGAGCGCCTTTTCAAGGTGGTGCTGCACAACCTCGTCTATTGTAAGTATTAGCCCTGCTCCGTCTTTTGATTCGTTGTATTTTCCGTTTTCATAAGGTATGTCCCTTCCCGAGGCGTCGGTTACACTTATCATTCTTCCCGGAAGCCCTCTAAGTTCCTTGTCATATTCAAGTTCCACGCCGGCCTGCCCGGAATTGTCAGACGATACATGACCTACTACATAGGAAGCAAAATTGCCATATGGATAATACCTCTTGTTATCTTTGACTATCCACACGCCCTTTATGCATTCCTTTTGAATTTTTTTTGCAGGCTCCTCGTCTATCCATCTTGCAATCCTCACAAGCCCGTTTGTGTCCCTACTTATATCAGAAAGTACCTGAGGCTTTTCAAGCTGAAGTATCTGCGCTATGGTATCCGAAGTTTTTTCCTTTTCCGCTATGCTTGATGGTTTTGCCCATACAGTGTACTTGGCTATGCTTATGGCCATTTCCTTGCCGTTTCTATCATATATAGTGCCTCTCTTGGCTTCTATCGGTATGTCTCTTACCTGCTGTGTAAGAGCTTTTTCTGTCAGCCAGTCTCCCCTTACTATTTGTAGGTATCCGAGCCTCATTATGAGCCCGAGAAATACAAGCAGCACAAAGCTTTGAAGTACAAAAAGTCTTCTTTTATTCCTTATGTTAACCTCAGCCAATTCCTATTCCTCCCAATTAGCTCTAGTGCACATTTATATACACAATCTGCTCGTCTTTAGGATAGTCCATCCCGAGTTTTTCCCTTGCTTCCTTTTCTATTTTAGCACTATTAGTCTTCATTTCAAGCTCATAATAAAGCTCTTTCTTCCTGTTTATATTGTCATCCAGTTCCTTATTCAGCGAATGTGCCTCGTAATTGAGCTTTGATATTGCCGAATACCTGCTCATAAGCATAAATATCGATACTATAAAGAATATTGTAGCCCCTGTCTTCAGCCTTGAGGAGCGTTTTTTTGCCCTTGCGTTTTTAGCCCTTGGCCCCATCGCATCCGAGGATTTTTTCGCCGCTTTTCTGTATTTTTCGATATTTGTAACATTCGACCTCTTAGCCATAAAATCACCCTTTCGGATTATTTTTTTTGCGCAATCCTTAGCTTTGCACTTCTAGACCTTGGGTTTACCTCTATTTCCTCCTCGCTTGGAAGTATTGGCTTTCTTGTTATTATCTTCACTTCGCTTTTCTTGTCGCACATGCACATTGGAAGCTCTGGCGGACATACACAGCTTTTGGCAAGCTCTTTGAATGCATTTTTTACTATTCTGTCTTCAAGGGAATGGAATGTTATTATGCATATCCTTCCTCCCTTGTTCATAATTGATGCGGCATCCCTTATTGTCTTTTCTATTACATCAAGTTCTCTGTTGACCTCTATCCTTATGGCCTGGAAAGTCCTCTTTGCAGGATGAGGCCCGTCGATTCTCGCCTTTTTTGGAATAGCTCTTTTTATTATGTCCACAAGCTCAAGAGTCGTCTCTATATCCTTTTCCTCTCTTGCCTCCACTATGAACTGCGCTATCCTTGCCGCCCAATTTTCCTCTCCGTATTCTCTTATTATCCTCTCAAGCTCCTCTTTGGAGTACTCGTTTACGACTTC
Source organism: Peptoclostridium litorale DSM 5388 (assembly GCF_900141635.1). Lineage (GTDB taxonomy): Bacteria > Bacillota > Clostridia > Peptostreptococcales > Peptostreptococcaceae > Peptoclostridium > Peptoclostridium litorale. The sequence goes on from NZ_FSRH01000002.1 coordinate 264,845, forward strand.
CCTGGCTCCTGTTTTCACCCTGTTGTCCATTCTCATGTCAAGAGGCGCATCCTGCATGTACGAAAACCCTCTTTCAGCCTCGTCAAGCTGGTGAGATGAAACCCCAAGGTCCAAAAGCAAGCCGTCTATCTTTTCTATTCCAAGCTTTTCAATCTCCGACTTTATGTTTTCAAAATTACTGCGCACGAGCCTTATCCTGTCTCCATAAGGCTTTAGCCTCTCCTTTGCAGTGTTTATTGCGTTTATGTCCTGGTCAAACCCTACCAGCAGCCCGGCTTTAAGCCTCTTTGCTATTTCCGTGGAATGTCCCGCCCCGCCCAGCGTTCCATCAACATATATTCCATCTGGCTTTATGTCAAGCCCCTGTATACATTCGTCCAAAAGTACCGAAACGTGATTAAATTCCAATTCCATCTCTCCCCACTCTTATTTTCATATATCCTCTATTATACAACGTCAACATACAACCTTGTCATAGTACGATATTACTAGTCATTATTCTGATTTATATGCTTATTTCATTATAACTTGAATTCTTTTTCATGGCAAAGCCGCATAGCTCAGCTCACGGCTCTATGCGGCATTTGTGTTCTTCTTTGTCATTATCATATTTATAATTATGGCAATACCTATAAGAACTATGCTTATCACCTGTGCCATTCTAAGCGGTCCGAGCATCAGGCTGTCAGTCCTAAGGCCTTCTATCCAAAAACGCCCCAGAGAATAGGCCATCATGTACACCACCATAACCTGACCTTCGTATCTCTTTTTTCTCCTCATAAAAAGAAGAAGTGCAAACACACCTAAGTTCCATATCGATTCATAAAGAAATGTCGGGTGAACCTTCATGCCGTCCACCATTATTCCCCACGGCAAATCAGTCGGCCCCCCATGTGCCTCCTGGTTTATGAAATTCCCCCATCTTCCTATGGCTTGGCCGAGTATGAGGCTGGGAGCCGTAATGTCCACAAGTTTTGGAAAGCTGAGCTTTTTGACCCTGCAGAATATATATCCTGCCAAAACGCCCCCTATGACTCCTCCGTGTATGGCCATTCCTCCAAGCCTAGTGTTGATCATCTTTAGAAAATCCCCGCTGTAATAGCTCCAGTTAAATATGACATAGTAGGCTCTTGCACCAACTATGGCTGATGGTATCGCCACAAGGAAAAGGTCAAGCATTGTGTTTTCTTCAATCCCCTGCCTTTTGGCCTCTCTGAGCGCCAAAACCATTCCAATCAGTATTCCCGATGCCATGAGTATGCCATACCACCTTATGTCTATTCCAAATATCCTGAATGCAACAGGATCTATCATACTTACACCTCCAGCACACATAAATGCTTTACAATAAAATTCAGTTTTATATTTTTAAATCCAATCTCTTTTACAGCCTATAAAAAAGCCAGGCAAAAGCCTAGCTTTTTCATACTTCATTATAATTGTAGACAATCCCAAAGTCAATTTATTTGGGATGTATTATTGATATTACGCTATTTTCCCTGTTGAAATGGTCAAACAGCCTTTTTTGAACGCTTTCGAACTCTATTCCCTTTAATACATCCATATATTCAAGGAGGTTTATTCCCTTGAAATGGTATGATATGAAATTGTTTGCGATAAATTCAAGCGAATCGAAGTATTTTATGAAAGCTCCTATGTGCTTTTTCTTTATCCTCTCGAATTTTTCACGGTCAAGGCCTTCCTTCTTGTACTTTTCAATGTACTCAAACATCTTTTCTCTGACCTTGTAAGGGTCTTTTGACTCTCCGCCGGCAACTGTATATCCGTAGTCAGGCAAAAGAGTGTATGACGCCGAAAAATTTTCGTTTATAATACCATTTGAATACAGCTCGTCATAAAACTCGCTTCCCTTTTTGAATATCATGTCTATTAGTATATCTGTTGCAAGCTCTTTTTTAAGAAGGGTTTTCCCAAAATCGCCAACCTCGGTCTCCTTGAACCCTATGTTGAACATCGGCATTGAAACCGAAAGGCTCTCGACCATTTCCTCAACGCTTATGTTTGAAGGCTCCTCTGGCTGGAATCTTTCTATCTCCCTATCTGCAAGGCTCTTGTCCTGGTCTTTTGAAGATCTTTTCACAACGTCAACTATGTTGCCCCAGTCAAGATCCCCCACAACAAACAAGGCCATATTCTGAGGGCTGTAGAATGTATTGTAACAGTCGTAAAGCTCCTCTTTTGTTATCTTGTATATGCTCTCGACAGTTCCCGCTATGTCTATTTTATTTGGATGCTCGACGTACATTGCCTTAAGAGTATTGAAATACACCTTCCAGTCGGCATTATCGTCATACATTTTTATTTCCTGGGCAATTATCCCTTTTTCCTTTTCTACGTTCTCGTCTGTAAAATGAGGCGACTGTACATATTCTATGAGGTGCTCAAGAGCCTCATAAAAGTTTGCAGTGGCCGTGAAAAGGTATGAAGTCATAGTAAAATTGGTGTATGCATTTGCGCTTACCCCAAGCTGTGCAAACCTGTCAAAGGCATTACCTCCGTCGGGCTGCTCGAACATCTTGTGCTCAAGAAAATGTGCGATCCCCTCATTGACACTTAGCTTTTCACTCTTTCCAAGCGGTATGAATTCAAGGTCGTTTGACCCGTAGTTTGTCGAAAATACCGCGTACTGCTTCGTAAATCCTTTTTTTGGCATATAGAAAATTTCAAGCCCGTTTTCAAGCTTTTCGTAGTAAAGTTCTTCCTTTAATATATCGTTTGTCATTTTTTTCAAATCCCACACCCCCTAGTCTCTTAAAAAATAGACCGTATCCATTTTTATTTTCTTAGAAGCCTCAGAAACCTCTTCCTTTGTAACGGCCTTTATCTTTTGTATCATCTGCTCCGGAGTCTCGAAAATACCGCTCACAAGCTGTCCATAGTAAAACTCTGAAAGCGCCCCTATGCTGTCCGTCATGGACCTTAGCGAATTTACTATGGCATTTTTGCTGTTTTCCATCTCTTCGTCGCTTATCCTGCCCTTTTTCATGTCTGTCATTTCCTTTTCTATAAGCTTTAGAGCCTTTTCATAGTTTTCAACTTCTATTCCCGAGGAAATAAACATAAGCGCCTTGTACTTTTCTATGCTCGAATATATATAGTAGCAAAGGCTTTCCTTCTCCCTTATATTTAGGAACATTTTAGAGTGCGCTCCCCCACCTAGTATGCTTGAATATAGCGCAAGCGGATAGTACTCCTTGTCCGTAAAGTGTATGTTCGTCCTAAATCCTATGCACATCTTGCCCTGGGTGACGTCGAAGTGTTCTGTAATTTCCTTCTTCTTTTCGGGAATCTTGTATACTTCCTCCTTGGGTATTTCGACTATCTCCCTGTCATTGGCGATATTCACGTCAAAGAGACTCTTTATGCTGCTTATTACCCTGTCCCTTTCAATATCTCCAACCACAAGTACGTCTATGGGTGATGTGCTTATTATATTTTCATAGTGCTCGTAAAGGCTATTTCTATCTATAAGGTCAATATCATCCTCATATCCGTCCTCGTGTATGCTGTAGTTTTCACCACTGCACATTTCCTCTATACATCTTTCGACTGCATAGCTTGCCTTGTCATTTATCCTTCCCCTTATTGCATCTCTAAGGTTTTGGGCTTCTATGTCGAAATACTCCGGCTTGAAGCCTCCATCTTGCATAAGCGGATTGAAAATTATATCCTTTAAAAAGTCCATTCCCTTTTCAAATATGTCCTCATCTATGAACTTGTCATTGGTCATAACGAGCTTAAAGCTCATTATCTGTCTTTCTCCCTTTTTGCCTACGCTTGCAACAAGCTTTGAGCCGTACAGTTCGTCGAGCATCCTTGATATTTCAACCTGATTTTCATACCCCTTGCTTCCGCTTTTAAGTACATACGGAAGAAGTGCGTTTTTAGTGGCCTCTTCCCTAACAAGTGGCCTTTTTATGTAAACACTTACAAGATTAGTCTTAAACTTATTGTTTTCAACATATATAAGATTGACACCTTTTTTTATCTCTATCTTTTCAAAGCCTTCCAAATGGCATACCTCCCTTTATAATATTATTATTGAACTGATTCATACATACGTATTATACCATTTTTATGCAAACCAGACTCATATAATTGCAAATGTTGTTGCAATGTGGTGGGATGAGCATCCAAGCATCTTACGCAAGTTTTATCCCTCTACAAAATTATAACACCTACAAATGTAGGAATAAAATTCTTAACCTATTAGCTTCAAAAACTTCTTATAATGTCACATTATGTTGAATATATGTTCCATATAGAGTATAATATTTCTGCATGAGATATATTTTTGGAAAAATATTGAATAAGAAGCCAAAGCTTTTATAATAAACATATGAAAGGAAGATATTTAATGAAATTAGGTATAGTAGGACTACCTAACGTAGGTAAGAGTACACTTTTTAATGCAATAACACAGGCAGGTGCCGAATCTGCAAACTATCCATTTTGTACAATAGACCCGAACATAGGTGTCGTTTCAGTTCCAGACAAGAGACTTGATGTTCTTGCCGGAATATACGGATCTGAAAAGATTCTTCCAACTGCAATAGAGTTTTGCGACATAGCAGGACTTGTAAAGGGAGCCAGCAAGGGTGAAGGTCTTGGAAACAAGTTCCTTTCTCACATAAGGGAAGTCGAATCCATAGTTCACGTTGTAAGATGTTTCGAGGACCCTAACGTTGTACACGTTGACGGATGCATAGGACCTCTAAGAGACATAGAAACTATAAACCTTGAGCTTATATTCTCTGACCTTGATATGATAGAAAAAAGAATCCAAAAAACTCAAAAGCTTTCAAAGAGCGACAAATCGCTTGTTTCTGAGCTTGAACTTCTAAACAGGATAAAAGATACTCTTGAAAGTGACAAATGTGCAAGAACAATGGATCTTTCAGACGACGAGGCTGAAATTGTAAAGTCACTTAACCTGCTTACTTTCAAGCCTGTTATATACGCTGCAAACGTATCTGAGGATGATCTTGCAGATGACGGCGAAAACAACGAAAACGTGGCAGTTGTAAGAGAATATGCAAAAACTGAAGATGCGGAAGTAGTTGTGGTATGCGCGCAGATAGAGGCCGAGATATCAGAGCTTGAAGAAGACGAGAAGAAGGCTTTCCTTGAGGATCTTGGACTTGCCGAGTCAGGTCTTGACAAGCTTATAAAGGCTGGATACTCACTTCTTGGTCTTATAAGCTTCCTTACTGCTGGACCAAAGGAGACAAGGGCTTGGACTGTAAAGATGGGAAGCAAGGCTCCACAGGCGGCAGGAAGAATACACACTGACTTCGAAAGAGGTTTCATAAGAGCCGAGGTTGTAGCTTTTGATGACATCTCAAGAGAGGGAAGCATGAATGCTGCAAAGGACAAGGGCCTTGTCAGAGTAGAAGGCAAGGAATACATCGTAAACGACGGAGATGTAATGCTGTTTAGATTCAACGTGTAATACAATTTATAAATTCAATATATATCAGCTGCAGACTTTGTTAAAAGTCATGCAGCTGTTTTTTCATGGAAAAACAAATTTCATATGCTGCAATCGAATATGATATGTATTTCATCTTTGAAGCCTGCTTGAACAGCTATTGCAGTATTTCAAGTCGTCATTTCGAATTCTGCTGTCGAACCTTTTCTCGCATGCAGGACACTTGAACTGCATGTCGAAATAGATTCCCATTCCAAAAATTAGAATGAACAGCGCAAATCTCAGTGCGCCTTCGAGAAATACTGCAGGAATAGTGCTCAAAATGAAGCTTATGAATCCGTATCTTTTGAATCTTACAGCCCTCTTGAACCTTTCAAAAACTTCTTCTTCGCTCATTCCTTCATCTCCATTCTAAATTTCCAGCATAATTGCAATTCCCCTCAGCCAGGCCATCCACATCACATATTAGCTCTTTCACTATATTTTCCTGGTACCCTGCAAATCCCTTTTTTTCTATGGCTTTTGCTATATCTTCAAGCTCCGTATTTTCAAATCCGCCTAGCTTTTTCATTCTTGCGGGGTCAATAAATATGCTTGAAACAGCCTTCTCGTAGTCACAAGATGCATATCTCCAAAATACAAACCCCTTGCCGTATCTTTCCTTAAGTTTCATTGCTATTTGAAGGCCTTCGGGATCAAAATCGCCTGAATACCATATCTGGGTTCCTTGGGCAGACAGCATATCGAGAAGTATTAATGATGCAAGCTTCACCTGCCCGAATGTACACACAAGGGGCGGACTCTTTATGTTTGAGCATTCAAGTATCTCGCTGAATACTGCAGGGTTTTCGACCACAAACACCCTGTCGAATCTGCATTCCACACTGTCTACATTCCCAAGGTTGGATACCGAGACCTGAAGGGGCTCACCTCTTTGACAAAACCCCATCCAGCCTTCATGTTCCTCCTCTCCAATATATCCGACAATGCCGCTGCAGATAGTAAAGTTTGAAACCTCATCAATCACTATTCCAGCCCCGTAGAGAAGGTACGCCCTTTCTTCTGCATTTTGGGGGATTTTCTCGCCGTATATGTCCGACAATGCATGCATAAACAGCTTGTCGCATTCACCTCCCCTGTCGAAGTCATGCGGGCCGTCACCCCATTCAGATGCAAATATCGCAAGCCGCTGTTTTTTCCCTAGTCTTTCAGGGAGGTTGCTCAGCGCATGCATCACCTTTTGTATATCATGCCTCAAAGCGACCCTGTCGGCATTATACCTTTTCACTATTGTCCTGCGTCCGGCATCGCCGTTGCTGAGCGCCTTGACAAGCCATTCACAGGAGGAAGACCCTGCGAAGCTTTCAATGATCTCTTCGAAAAATTCATCCTTTTGGCGCTCATGCATAAGTTTTTCAGCTTCCCTTGTCAGTACGTCCTCTTCAAAATATTCGCATATCAAATCCACAAGTGAGACTCCTGAAAAAGGAGTATTTTCAAGGGCGCTTTGGACCTTTTCCAGCTTGATACTTATTCTGGGCTTGTAGCAGTTTTTTCCCAAAAGGCCAGTGAGGGATTCCTTCTCCTCCTCGCTAAGGTCCAAAAGCTTAACACTGCCTCCTATCCTTCCCATGCTCCTGTATTTATCTTTCATCTTTTCAAACAGCCTGTCGAACCCCTTGCTGCTTTTGAAGTATCCCGCGGCCTTTTGGACAAGGCCGTTGTATGAGTCATCAGACTTACTGCATTTCATTGTCAACAATCTCCCTTTGAATCCCGTTCCACCTGTACCTTAGAACTGTAACAAAATCCGCATTGTCAGGCCTTAAAAGCTCGCATATGGCAAGTGCATCCACTGTGTCATAGTCTCCCCAGAGAACCTGGGAGTTTATTATGAATTCGAGCTCGAGTTCCCCCAAAAGCCTGAACATGTCCCTTATGTTGTTCTCGTCGACTCCAGCAAAAGCCTCGTCAAGAGATATTATCCTCGGGCAGTCGTTTCTCGCCCCCTTGTACTTCGCATATACCGCCGAAAAGAGCGGCACATACATGGCCATGGCCTTTTCACCGCCGCTGAACCTGTAAAAAGCGTTGTTTGTAAGCTCTCTCCTGTTTTCATTAGTCTTTTTGTAGTAGAGCCTGAACTCGAACCACTTCCTGTAGTCAAGAACCTCCTTCATTATGGAGTGGAATGTCTGGTGCTGTCCGCTTTCCTCGATGCTCCTTCTGACCTGGTCTATCTTGGACCTGAAGTGCATCGAAAGCCTTTCGAGCTCCGAGTCCAAAAGAAGCCCGCCGTCCTTTTTGAGTATTTCCACAAGATCGGACGAGTCCATCTGCTCTTCGTCCTGCGCCCCCCTGCTCTTCCATGCCAGACTGAATGAAAGCCCGCTCGATGTGTTCATGGACTGCATGAGAGAGTTCATCTTTTTGACCCAGCTTTCGCTGTGGTATATCTTGGCCCTTATCTTCCTGCTTATGTTCTTTGCGAGTATGTCCTCGAATATGTGCCTGTCGCTGTCCTTGAAAAGCTTGTCGTTTTCCTCTATCTGGTAGTCTATGTGTTTTACAACGTCATAAAACCCTATATACCGGCCCCCTACCATTCCCTGTATTTCGAGTCTTTCCTGGGCCTTTTCTGCCTTTTGGAGCCTTTCGTCCTCATACTCGTTTTCCGGCGTGAAAATATTGTCTATTTTCAGCGCATATTCCGCCATGTACTGCTTGACGTCATGGTATTTCTCCTGTATGTTTTTGATGTGCTCGTTCATGCCCCTTTGAGACAATATTTCACCCTCAAGCCTTTTTATCATACTCACTGCTCTTTCAAACAGGCCGTCTTCGGATAAGCTCTCACCCACATATCCAAGGTTGATCTCGCTTGCAAAGCCCTTTTCATGTATGCCGCACAAAGCCTGTGCGAATACGATATCCCCTGTGTTTGCATCTATCTTTTCGCCTATCCCCTTTGCGCCCTCCTCTGCCCTGGCCCTTTTCCCAACAGAATCCTTTATGCGCTCGGGTATGTTCGAAAGCTCCTTTATGCACTGGGCTATCTCTTTTTGAACATCCTCAAAACCCGAAAGCTCCAGCTGCTCTTTGAGGCTTTTGATATTTTCACGGCACCATTTCAGCTTTCTCTCAATCTCCCCAAAGTCATACGCCAGGTTGTCTATATCGACTCCTATATCCTCAATCTGATTCGAAACCCTCGAAATGTCGTAAACTGCTCCCATGAATTTTGAGTGCAGGACTTCGACCTTTGAAAGTTCGCTCTCGTATTCCCTTGCCGACTGAACAGCCTCCTCGTAACTGTCGAGGTTTACGGGAATTTGGATGTTCCTTGTTTTTTCATAGACTTCTTTTTTGGATTTTTGCAGCCTCTTCATAGCGTCCTGCTCTTCTGCCTGAGCCTTTTCATAAGCCGCCTGTGCAACCTCAAGCTCTATGCTCGCCGCTATAATCGCCTTGTGAGCAACATCCATGTCAGCTCCACCCGGAAATGAATCCTTTTCATTTTCAATTGACTTTAAAATCTCGTCCCTTCGTGCTATGTCCAATGACGCCTCTTTTTCCAAAAGCTCGAGTACATCCCTTTCCGACTCAAGCCTTTTTATGTTTTCCTTCCTGAACCGCTCCCTTGCAGAAGCCCCTATATACCTCGCATTTACCCGTTTCGAAACAACACCCTCTGCAGGGCCTATTCCATAGCGTCCCGATTCATCCACAAATGATATGGATTCTTCATTTCCGTCCATTATACTTCCTATGAGCCCGTCCACAATTTCAGATGGAATTATGCCCCCCAGGCTCTCATCCGCCTTTATCCTTTTGTCCCTGCTCTTAAACGCATGGCTCTGGCTTGAGAAGACATACTTGCCCGCCATTCCCTCCTGTACTGCCAAGGCCTCCACTTTGTATTCGTCCGGTATTATAAGGGCGTCCAAAAGCCCCATGCTCTCAAGCGCCTCTTCTATAATTCCCATATCACGCTCTGCAAGCCCTTCTTCGAAATCAATCGCCCTGTAAAGCGGAATGTGAGGGATTTCAAGTTCTTTGAGCCTTCTTATATTCTCCCTGACCTCATCTCCAAGCGGCATTTGCGGTTCTTTCATCTGCTTCCAGCTTTCGATCTGCCCGTTTTTTTCTCCAATGTCCTCCCTAATTCCGTCAAGCCTCGCCAAAGCTGATTCCCTTTCCCTTGACTCGTGAATTCTTACATCCTCATATGCACCCCTCATGCATTCAAATATTTCATTGTATGAGAATTTCTCACCGTAGCCCTGTGCCATTTGCGCAATTTCACCCATAACCGCATCTGGAATCTTGATATATGTGTTGCCTTTCTCCCACGAATGCGCATTATCCACAAACTCCCCCTTCACCTCCGAAAAGAGAAGCGCGCACTCGTCGAGCTTTTTCTCTTTTTGCTCCTGTTCCCCTGATATCCTGGCGAATTTCTCCAAAAGCCTGTCGTACTCCCTGATGTCACCCGCCTGCTGCTGAAGAGCAATTTTCGCGTCGTGTATCTTTTGGCACTGTACCTTGAGCTGGTTTTCAACAAATGAAAAATCATACTCCTCTTCAAATGCCTTTTCAATTTCGCCTTTCATGAAACTGTGCTCGTCAAAGTCAAACTCCCGCGCAATACCATCCATTTCCAAAAGCCTTCTTGAAATGTCACTTTTGAAAGACTCCCCTCTCGCCTTTATTTCTCTGACTTCGCCGTCCATGACTATTCTCTTCGATTTTTTCTCGTCGAGAAGCTTTTCCTTCGACCCCTTTTCATCCTCAAGCCTTTTCATATCCATCTCGAGCCTCGAGGCCCTTTCCCTTAGCTCATAGCTATCATGCTTTTCGAGCTCCCTTTTTTTTGCTTCAAGGGTCTCTCTTTTCAGCTCGAGGCTCTCCAGATTCCTTTTTTCGAATTCCGCCACATCCAAAAGCCCATGTCTTTGTCTTTCAAGTTCTGAAGTCTCCTCTTTCAGCCTTTCAAGCTCGCTCTTGCTTTTTGCAAAATCCTTGGCCTTTTCGAGCGCCACATATATGTTGTACTGGTCATAAGCCCTTTTTAGCTTCTGGGCCGCCTTCCTGTTGAGCTTCAACTCTTCAAGCTTGCCCTTTATGCTGTCCATGTTTTCAATGGCCTCCGACATAGGCCTTAAATCCTCGTCCGAAAGGGGCTGAAGTGAATTGTTCATTATGTCGTATATTACAGTGGGCTTGAACTCCTTAGACAGCTTCGGGGTCCTTATCTGTATGAGAAGCTTTATCAGCTCGTCGTAGTCTTCTATGCTGTCGAATCCGAAAAGATGCCTGTTGACCCCGTCCATGTAATCCTTCTGGCTCTCGAAAACTTGGCCGCCCTCGGCTATCCTGTTTTTAAGCTCTCTTTTTGTAAGGGGTATCCTCCCTCCTGACTTTTTGACAAGTTCAAAATCCTTTCCGATTCTTCTTCCATCGTTTATTATGAACCCCCAAGAGGACAGGGCCTTTCCCCTCTTGGCGTGAAGCCCCATTCCTATGGTGATGAAGTTTTTGCTCTCCTTCTTTTTGAACTCCATATACAAATACCCTGTGCTCTCCTGCTTCGACGAGTCATTCTCGCCTATAAGGTAGTTTTCAATCTTTCTGGCCCTAGATCCGAAAGGGTCAAGCCTTTCGGGGCTTTTGTTCCCGTCGAGAAGAAGTGGCACAAAACTTTGCATTGTGACCGATTTTCCCGAACCGTTGGCGCCCCTTAGCAGAATGTTTCCATCCTCGAATTCAAACGCCTCGTCATCGTAGCACCAAAAATTCACAAGTCCAGCCCGGTTTATGCTCCACCTGTTTTTTTCGCCGTTATTTGCCATCATTTTCACCTGCCGCCTTTTCAAAATCTTCAGGATAATTTCCCTCTATCTTGCCGCAAATTGGCATTATGTGGACATCTCCCGTATACTCTTCCAGTCTTATCATTGAAAAACTCTTCATGTATTCAACTATACTGCCATACAGTTTTTCAAATCCCATGTCCCTGTACTCCTTGCTCCATCCCTTCACAAACCTTCTCTTGAGCTTTTCGACAATCCCCTTGAACTCATACTGCGAAACCCTGATCACATCGTCGTTTGATACCTTGAGAACTCCTTCATTTACATGCTCCCTTATGATCAGATTCATCTGAAGGGCAATATCGCTCAGTGCGCTGTTTTGCGGAAAGACTCCCCTGTAGCCCTTGTTTTGGGGTAGCACTACGAATGCCGCGTTTTTATGCACATGCAGCTGGGCTGAAAGCCTGTCCTCGATGTCCGACTGCACAACTCCCTTGAAGTTTTTGATGTATTCGTAGTCGGAATCGTCTCCACCTTCGCTGTATACCGCCGGCGACATTACCAGTCTTCTGTACACCCTGTTTCTTCTTATCCTGCCCCGCTCCGTATCCATATGGCTCCACTCGTCGCCCATTATGTCTTCAATTCCGCCGTATGACATGAAATTCCCCGTGAACTGCCTCATGAAATATACCGATATGCCGGTGTTTTCATACAGCGCCTCGGCGGCTCCGTCGGACGCAAAGTCTGATTCGCTTCCGTCATTGAGCCGTATCATCCCCATTTCGAGCGCAAACTTTATGACCTTTATAATAAACCTCCTGTGGCGGTACAGCGTCCAGTCGACCTTTCCGTCTCCCGTGAAAACACCCTCAATGTATTCCGTGAGCTGCGAAAGGAGAAACTGCTCCCCGCCGGGCTTGTCCTCAAGAAACATAAGGAGCATGCAAAGAAACGCATACTCCATGCAGTCTTCAAATCCGTCTATGCCCATCCAGCACTCCAAAGCTCCGGGAAGCTTTTCAAGCTTTATGAGGGTTGGATTCACTATCACCTGATATCCGAGCTTTTCTGAGAAAAACTCCCTTACCTTGGAGACATTGTCCTTGGCGTAATAGTATGCGTCCTTGTCGTCTTCCTTGAGTATCCAGTAGTTTTCAAGCATCATGTCAACTATCTTCATAGCTTCACCCCTCAAACCTTATTTTGTAGGCAGGCGTGATAAACTTTCCGTCGCTGCACTCGAGAGTGCACTTTCTGCCGTCTGCCGGATAGACAAGCTCAAATGAAGCCCCTTCGTCAGTTTTCGCCCTCCTGTTTTTCGAGGAGTTCCCCTTGGCCACCCATTTCAAAAGAGTGTTTCTTATGTGCGGCTCTATATTGCCAATACTTTCAAAATCTATCTCGTTTCCATTTACAATTTCCCTGAGTATTTCAGCCTCCTGGAGCCTTTGGGCCATTATTTTCTCCCTCATTACCCTTTTTCTGTCTTCATTTTCGGATATTGCATTTCTAACCAACTTTTCCCTGAATGTCCTCACCCTAGGCTTTATAGTGACTTCCAGTGCCTCTTCGTCATACACACTGCTGCTCGTGCTCTCGCTCTGCCTTTCTATATCACCCCTTATGTGCCTTGTCGAAAACAGGCCGAACACGAGAGACGATATCTTATGTGCATCATCTATGTCATTGCACGAGACGAACATTTCAGCAAGTTTCTTGTACTCCTCTTTTCTGTTTGCCAGACTGTTTTTTGTATCTATTATCTGGCATGCAAACCTGGTTATCTTCCTGATTATGTCGTTTGTGGTCTCAAAAAGTCTCGACGCCTCGCTCTCGTGAGCTCCCTGCCCCAGAAACCACCTCTTTATGCTGTGCCACCTTCCCGATATGCTCTCCATCATCTCCTGTTCCGTGGCAATGTTTTCTATCCTCGGAATGGACATTTCGTACTCGATCACCTTGTCGAACACAGCCCTTTCACACTCTCCTCCTACGCTTTTAAGTACCGATTCTATTGCATACGAATTGGTCTGAAGGCCTTTTACAAAGCTTCTTATATACTCTATAAACTTGTCCTTGAATATCAAAAACTCCCTGCTTTTCATAAGCTCTTCTGCCCTTATGCTGCAAAGCTCGCGTATATAGTCCTGGTAGTTCTGGTTGAGCCTTTTGAAATCCTCATTCAGATTGTTCCACCATATCCCTACCTGCTGAGGAGTCTTGTCGCTCATCATTTCAAATTTTTCAATTTCCATTTTGAGCCTTTCAAGCAGAGTTGGCTCAAGCGAAGCATTTTCCACCTTCAGGTTTTCAAGCCTTATGACCATCCTCTCTATCTCCACGCTGTATGGCGAGAGCTGATACCTGAACTGCTTATTCTTAAACTCCTCTATTGTCATGGCCTTGGACGTGTCCTGAACGGGCACGAGATTGCCCCATTCGCAAAGAGCGTCAAGATCCTGCCTGCACTGCTCCACAGTGTAGTCCTTGAACCTTTCGCTGCTGATAAGCGCTTCCAGCACGTCCTCCTTGTATAGCCAATAGTTCATCTTTTCATATTCAATGTAGAAAAACCTTATTATGCTCCTATACCTCCATGAGTTTTCAACGCAGAGGTACTTTGCCTCCGTAAGCTGCTTTAAAAGCTTTTCCCCTATTTCCATAATTTTATCACATCCAATTAAATTTCCAGCATTGGCCCATTCTCCCTGAGCCAGTGTCTTCTTTCATTATAGTCCGAAATTATGCTACCCACAAGATTCCAGAATACAGCGGAATGGTCCATATGGACAATATGGCAAAGCTCGTGTACAACCACATAGTCTAGTATCTCTACAGGCGCCATTACAAGCCTAAAATTGAAATTGAGATTCCTCTTGGCGCTGCAGCTTCCCCATATTGTCTTTTGGTTTTTTATTCTGAATGAATTGTGCCTTGCGGGAATATGCTGCTCATAAAAGCTTATCCGCTCCGCCATTATGCTTCTTGCCATTTCCCTCAGGTGGTTTTCCATATGAGTTTTTAGTACGGCTTTGGTCCTTGATCTGCTTTTTATGGTCACCATGCCGTTTTCAATATTTACGCACTCTTTAATTCCATCACCTTTTATGATTTCAACACTTATGCCATGCCTTTTGCCAAGTATCCATATCTTCCCGCCGTTTTTAATGGAATTTGCATATTCATCTTTTTTGGAATTGCACTCCATTATCTTTTCAAGCTTCCCATTCACCCAATTCTCTTTTGAGTACACAAATTCAACAATAGCCCTTTTGGGGTATCCCAAAGGGGCTATTACTGTTATTTCTCCATTTCTGTCTATTCTCAGTTCTATGGTCTTTCGCCTTCTATACTTTACAGTGTAGTCCATGATTCACTTCCATTTCCCGTCTCACTACTGCAGTGCAGATGCGTATTCAATGGTTTTTTCTATGTCGCCTATAAGAATCGCTGTCATCCTCAAAACTTCCTTGAATATTCCACTTACAACCTCAGGCAAATATTCATGAGCGATGTCATTTCTAAGCCTTCTTATCTTTTTCAGCTTTTCCGCATCTTCTACTATATTCCTTTTTTCCGCCCTGTTTATCCTGTCTATTACGGTTCCGCTGCCTTCAAGTTCTATTATGTCTATACGCCTGAAAACCTTTTGGATCAGTATGTCGCTCGCCCTCGAAAACCTGCTTGTAAGAGCCTCAAACCTGTCCAGCTCGTCGAATGTGTACTCTTCCTTTATTCCTATCTTGCTGCACGTCTCATATGAATATTTCAGTATCTCGTTGGCGCCTTTTAATAGGTTTATTCCTTCAGTTAAAACCTCTTTTTCATCTCTTCCAAAATCTGTAAGTCTCATAAATTTATATCTGCCTCTCTTTTATCCTATTGCCTGCAAAAGCATCTACAGATCCATGTCGTTGAGAATGTCTCTGAGCTTTTTAAGCTCTTCCCTGCTCATCGTTATGCCCTTACCCATCTTTTCGTGTTCCGGAGCCCAGTCCCTCAAATCGTACTTGGCCTCTCTTTCATTCCAGCTTATGAGATTCAGCTCCTTTGTCCAGCCCTTCGACGATTCCGAAACCACTCCTATTTGCTCTTCTATTTCGTATTTTATGCCTGCCATTTCATTCTCTCCTATCCCTTTAACCCTCTTATTTGTTTTTTATCGTAGATACGCTTTTTATATCTATAACTTACCATATATACATTCTCTTTTCCACATCTGACTCCTGCAAAATAAAACATCTACTCTTCAACCCGTTCTACCTCAAACCAGAATTTCACCCCTTTTTCAGTGTTCTCTACCCCGAACTCACTTTCGTGCTGCTCAAGTATGTTCTTGACTATAAAAAGCCCAAGCCCGCTTCCTCCAAGCTCACGGCTTCTCGATTTTTCAACCCGGTAAAATCCTTCCCATATCCTGTCCATATGCTCTTTGGGTATGTGGGCCCCGGTGTTTTCTATTGAAAAAACCATTCCGCCCGAGGTCTGCTCTGTTGAAATGCAGATGCTTTCACCCACCGGAGAATACCTTATTGCGTTACTGTACAGATTTATAATGACCTGCTTTATCCTCTTTTCATCTGCATGCACCCTGACGCGGCTCACATCCATAATGACCTGCATATTCTTTTCGTCCGCCATGCATCTGAGCTTTTCATGCACCCTCAACATCATATCTTCAATACAAAAATCACTTTTTTCAATTTCTATTTTTTCCGACTCTATCTTTGATATCTCGAGCATTTCAAACACCATGGCGTTCATCTTATCTATCTCGTCCACTATTACATCGAGGTAGTATTCGCTTTTTTCACTGTATATTCCGTCCTTGATCCCCTCTGCATAGCTTTTTATTATGCTAAGAGGCGTCTTGAGCTCGTGGGATGCGCTTGCGATGAAATCCTTTCTCGCCTTTTCCTGCCTTGTCTTTGCGTCTATGTCCGCCTGGAGTTCTTCATTCGCCCTTTCAAGCTCACCCAAAGTGGCTCTGAGCCTTGCCGACATGTTGTTCAAGCTATCTGCCAGCGAACCCATTTCATCAGAGCTTTTTATGTTGCATTTCACGCTGAAGTCAAGCTGCGCCATCTTGCCTGCTGTGTCGTTGAGCACTATAAGGGGCCTTGTTATGACTCTAGTGTAAAAATACGAAAGTATAAGTATGAATATAATGGCAGCAAAAAACATGTATACATAGTAGTCCTTTAATACGACAATAGCCTCGTCCACCTGCTGGAGCGTTATCATAGCAAACAGGTATTCAGTCCCCCCTCCTTCAGGAGCAATCTTTTTTACAAACACCATGTTCTCGTTGCCAGTCATTTCATCAGTGAAACTGTATCTGTGAATTCCATTACTTTTTGCCGGTGCTGCACTTTCATAAAACCATGCATCTATCTCATCCAGAAGCATCCAGTACTTGTAATCCGCAACCTCTCCATATTCTTCATAAAGCACATCGCTTTGAAGATATACTATCTCGCCTTCTATATCAATCGTTCTAGGAATGATTCCATCGACGCCCAAGACTTCTGCATTTTCCGTCACTTCATCAAGCACATATCCATCATTGTATTCAAACCCACCTATTTTAATGTAGTAGGGCTCAATCCACGGCTGTTCGTCTTCATTATAGCTTTCAACACTGCTTTGTGCACCGTCATTCTTGCTGTAGACTAAGCCGCTATCATAATTAATCCCTTTGACAGCCAGCGTTTGTCCGACTTTAATGCTCTCAAACCCGGCTTCGTCATCTTTTATTGCATCGTAAAGTCCTATGAGGTCTATATTATAAACCTTTCCCTCACCGTCCACTATTAAAGATGTATTGCTGTCAATTCCGTAGAACTCATTTGTTTTTGGCTGACCCTTTTCATCTGAAACGGCTATTACCGCATTGTTGTTTTCATTGAAACGTTTGACTTCGCTTTTAAAAAGCTTCTGTTCTCCCTTGCCTTCAATGTAACTATTTGCAAATTCATCCATGCTTTTTTCGGTGTTTTCTATCTTTCTTGTCACATAAAAACTGTCAAAAAATATAGTCTGCACTACGAGTTCAAAAGCTAAAAATGCCATAAAAGCAACAGTTGTCACTATAAACAGTTTTGCCACTATGCTTTTTTTCATTCGACCACCTCGAATTTATATCCCGCTTTGGTAATTGTTCTTATGTAGTTGGATTTCTCTCCAAGTTTTTTTCTGAGCTTTTTAACATGTGTATCCACAGCCCTTTCATCCCCGAAATAGTCATAACCCCATACGTTATCTAAAATGGCCTTTCTTGAAAGTACAATGCCCTTGTTATCCACCATGTATACAAGCAGCTCGTATTCTTTTGGAGTAAGCTCCACCTCGGCTCCTTGCACCAAAACATGCATTGCATCCTTGCTTATCTCTATTACTCCCGCCTCGATGCAGCTTTCACTTTTTCCCATGCTTCCTTCCACTCTCTTTAGAAGTACTTTTGATCTTGCCACAAGAACCTTTGGGCTGAACGGCTTTGTCACGTATTCGTCGGCCCCAAGTTCAAACCCCATGAGTTTGTCATCTTCGTCGCTTCTCGCCGTAAGCATTATTATTGGAACGTTTGATTTTTTCCTGAGCCTCTTGCATACCGACCATCCATCCAGCTCCGGCATCATTATATCGAGTATCACAAGGTCAACCTGATTTGATTCAAATTCCTCAATTGCCTTTCGCCCGTCCTGGGCCTTTATAGTTTCAAACCCCGCAGCGCAGAAATAATCGCATACTATCTCCCTTATCCTCTTTTCATCCTCCACAATAAGTACTGTTTTGTTCATATGTAGTTTCCTTTCCAAATCGTTTACACTAATTTTAACACATACTTTTCTTGTTTATACAAAAACTGCAAGGGAGGATATGTCTCCCTTGCAGTTTCGTATGCCAATCAATTCTATTTCGTGTCGGGAATGCGCGATTCTACTTTCCATCACACCCTTCCAGTTCATCAAAATCTCCATAGTCAATCTCCGTCATATCATAGTCAACATATTTGTCAAATATTTCGTCAAACTCCTCCCAGTTCTTGTCTGCCTTCTCATAGTCTCCCTCTTCTTCGTCCTCTAATGCGTCATTGTATGCCTTCTCCATAGCCTTCATGTCGTCCTTTGATATCCCTTCAATGTCAAGCTCCTCCATAAATTCTTCAAAGCTTATCATTTGGTAATCAACATATTTGTCGAATATTTTGTCAAACTTGTCCCAGTTCTTGTCTACCTTCTCGTAGTCTCCCTCTTCTTCTGCCTCTAGCGCGTCATTGTACGCCTTCTCCATAGCCTTCATGTCTCCCTGCGAAATGTCATCTAGCTCAAACCCTTCCATGAACTCCTTAAAGCTTGGCATTTCAAGTTTCACATGCTTGTCAAAAAGCTTGTCGAACTCGTCCCAGTGCTCGTCCGCCGCTTCATAGTTCTGTGACTCTTCAGCCTTCACCGCCTTGTTGTATTCATCTTCCAGGGCATCCATATCGCTTTTGGGCACATCTTCCACGTCCAATCCCTCTATGAAATCCTTGAAGCTCATTTCTGAAAGCTCTACGCAGCCAACTGAATTGTCGTCCATATCGCCACATTCAATTGCCATACAGATGCTTTTCGAATTTTGAGCATGTTCTGCAGAATCGGCAAACGCCGGCATCGCATTTGAAGCTAGAATAGCTGCGCACATTACACCTACAGCAAATTTTCTCATATTTCTTTTCATGGTCTTTTTCATAGTCATTTAAATCGCCTCCATATTGTTTTTGTTTTCCTCTTGAGACTACTATATAAAAAAGATGTGTATTCTTTATGTATATGAGTTGTAGTTTTAGAGTAAAAAATAAAGCCCTTATATCCAAAGGCTTTTTCCATTCTTTTTCCTGCTATATTCTTTTTCTATCACGAGATTCAGATGACATAAGTGGCTGATTTTAGTGAAGTTTTGCAAAATCTCTAATCGAAGTACAGCCTGAAACTGATTGGAACCTTTGACTGCCTGAGCTGTAGCGAGTTTCAAATGGTTCCCAGTTTTCAGAGCCGAATGAGATTCTGGAGATTTCAAAACGAAAAGTCATCAGCCTATTATGCATCTGAATCTCCCTTTTATCCCAGCATGCCTATCCCCCTGGATATCATAGGGATAACCTGCTTTTTCCTGGAAACCACGCCT
The DNA here is from genome assembly GCF_900141635.1 of Peptoclostridium litorale DSM 5388. Classification (GTDB taxonomy): domain Bacteria; phylum Bacillota; class Clostridia; order Peptostreptococcales; family Peptostreptococcaceae; genus Peptoclostridium; species Peptoclostridium litorale. Next base: position 284,282 of record NZ_FSRH01000002.1, read on the forward strand.
TTCATGAAGTCCCCCTGCTCTATGTCGCCAAGCACGTGCTTTAGTATGGGCACATCCTCCACGAATATAACATATGATCCGTTTTTTATTATGTCCGTTACAAGCATCATTGTAAGGCTGCTTCCTTCCTCTTTGTGCACACCCTCCATATATTCAAGGAATTTCCCTCGCTTGCTCGATATCTGGTCTATGTCCAGCGTAAACACTTGGGATATGCCGACCTTGTGTCCCTCTATTGCAAACTCTTTGAAGTCTCCGTAGAATATGTCCTCTATGCTCTTGCCCTCTATTGATGTTCCTGCCTTGAACATGTCCATTGCAAATTCTTCAATGTCAATATCCAGTATCTCATTCAGCTTTTTCGCAGCCCTTTTGTCTGCATGGGTGCTGGTTGGAGACTTGAATATGAGAGTGTCTGAAAGTATCCCGGAAAGCAGTATCCCGGCGGTCTGACGGTCAATTTCCACGCCCGCCTCTTCATACATGCCGTAGACTATTGTACAGGTGCTTCCAACCGGAATGTTTCTAAATGATATCGGCATAGACGTTGATATGTCGCCTATCTTGTGGTGGTCCACAATCTCCATTATCTGAGCCTCTTCCAGCCCTTTTGCACTCTGGCCGTATTCATTGTGGTCTACAAGTATTACCTTTTTCCTTCCCGGTGTAAGTATGTGCCTTCTGTTTACAAAACCAAGATACGCACCAACTCCCGAGACAATGGGGTAGTTCGAATGCCTTTTGTTTTTTATCTCTTCCTTGAAATCGTCAAGGTATTCTTCTTCATTGAAGCTTACTATGCCCTTCGACTTCATTATAATCGATATGTAATTGCACTGTGATATCAGCCTTGAGGTCGTATATGTGTCATAAGGAGTCGCTATCATAGATATTCCCTTTTCATTCGCCGCACGGAGATATTCACTTGGAATCTCATTTCCCCCGGTCACAACTATGAGCCTCACTCCGCTTTGTATTGCAATGTCTATTATGTCGTATCTGTCCCCCACTATCACTATACTGTTTTCCCCGAGAAGGTTAACCTTTTTGAGTGTTTCATGGTAGAATGCCCCTATGACCGCATCCCCTGTTATCTCGCCTTCGTCCCTGTCCGTTAAAACCTTGGCATCAAGGTCGTTTATAAGGTTGTCCATATTAGTTTCTATATGGTAGTGATTCCCCCTTATGAAGGCCATTGCTATGTCCTTCATTGTCACTATCCCCTCAAGCTTTGATTCTTCACCCACTATGGGAAGTATCTTTATGTTTTGGGATTCCATAATCCTGTAAGCATGTCTTATAGACGAATTGCTCCTTATGGCCTGTGTTTTTTCGTATTCAAGATCCTTTATCTGGATTTTCACGTTATCTATAATGTCCGGACGCTCTACCCCGAATCTGTCAAGCACGTACTGGCTTTCCCTTCCGATTTCATCGAGCACACAGGGCATTGACTTTACCCCTTGTTTGTTTTTAAGCCTCGAAAGCCCTATTGCAGATGCCACAGAATCCGTATCGGGATTTTTATGACCAAATACAAGTATACTCAAAATATTTCCCCCTATCATAAGCGCGCTTTAAATATAGTCCTATCTATTATATATCATCGCCCTTGTATTTTCATCATTGTTTATAAAATATCAATTTGCATTGTTATATTTGAATATATTTCTAATTTTTGACTTTCCAATATTAAAAATCATGATTGTATGGTATATTATGATTATGATTATCTATTTTTTAACTATTTTTCACAAAGGGGTGGCATTATGGATAAAATTCGCGGAAGTGTTTTTGCAGGTCTTGGTACCGGAATATTTGCAGTCAATTTTGTGTCTATGAAAGTACTGCTTGAAAACCTGCCTGCAATGAGTACGCTGTTTTTGAGGTTTTCAGTTGCTATGGTCTCCCTGTTTTTATTCCTGGCATTTAAAAAAGCAGACTTGAAAGTTGAAAAGCACGACTACAAGCCTCTTTTTATAACAGGTCTTTTGGGTATGTTTGCATATTATGTGCTGTTTTCATTTTCGCTTAGGTTTATAAGCGCATCTGTGGCATGCCTTCTTTGCTCTCTTATCCCCATAATCACGTTGTTTTGCGAAAGCTTCATTAAAAAAGTCAAGCTTGAGCCTTTAGCTGTCATATCTCTTTTGATTTCTACATACGGCGTCTACCTGGTTATAGGAAGCGCAAGCCGTTCCCATTCCTCTTCGTCGGCGCTCAGCGGGGTTATTCTAATGCTGTTTGCAATATGCTCCTGGATAGCGTATACTTTCAAGACTGAATATCTTCTTTCAAAATATGACGACATGAAAGTTTTGGCATACCAGAACATGTTTGCGGTAATTGTACTAATTCCTCTTTCCGCATTTGAGCTGCCCCATATTTTAAATGCAAATTTCAGCGCCTCCCAAATGCTCTTTCTATCGGGGAACGTGCTCTTTGTCGGAGTGCTCGGCTCGGCAGTTGCCTACTATGCCTTCATACTCGGCATAAAACATCTTGGAGTGGCCATCTCTTCGGCATACATGAACATAATGCCGGCAATAACAATGGCCACAAGCTATTTTGTACTAGGAGAAGAAGTGACTCCTCAAAAGATAGCCGGATGCATTCTTGTAATAGCGGCAGTATTCATAATAACCTTCAAGGACGATATTAAAAATACATTTGTAACAAAAAAAGCAGCCTGAGAAGATGTTCCCGGGCTGCTTTTTAGTCTTACATAATTAATTTCCCACGTGCATGAACGACTCAGGCAGACAGCTCATCAAGCAACTCCCGTTGTCTTTTTGTCAAATGCGTCTTCTGGAATATCCGCCGCATTTTTATCAAGCACACTCGACAACAGGAATGCACCAAGGCACACAGGCCATTCCAGATATATCGGATGGGACACTATATGGCTTGAAGGAACAAACACCCACAGTGCCAGCACTGCTATTCCAGCCGTCAGTGTCCATGTGGCCGAGCTTTTTTTGCAAAGACTTGGCGCAAACATTGTAAACAGTACAATTATTGTAAATGCCGTCGTTAGAGACAATCCTATTAGTATTGTCTGCAGTATTCCAACTATGGTGCTTGCAAGTATATATGTTATAACGCTTACAATCAATACTATAACACGGGAGAACATGAGCTCCTGCTTCTCGGTCAAATCTGATTTTACATAAACCTTCCATACGTCGTTGATCACAAGCGTGGCGCTTCCAAGTAGAAGTCCCACGGCACTCGATACATCTGCAGCCCACAGTCCTGAAAGGGTCAGTCCCGCTATAACCGGATTGAGGCTCATAACAACCTTCGGCAGGGCCATTGCCGGATTTTCAAGCCCCGGGAACTGGACTGCCGCAATAATTCCAAATAAAGCCGCCAAAAATCCCACCGGAAGTATTATCAAGCCGCCTAGTATATAACCTTTTTGGGCAGTTTGGGCATCTTTGGCTGCAAAAGATATTTGAACGCATGACTGATTGGACATGCACTGGGTTATCATGACAACAAACCATGCTATAATAAGGGCCCAGCCCACTCCGGATATGGGATTGAACCATGGTACATCCGGCCTTTGGTTTAATGCTGAGACGACATTCGAAAATCCACCTACATTTTTTATTGCAAAAATGGCACCCATGCAAAGACCGACATATATCATTATGACATTTATGACATTGCTCAGTCCCGCTGCCCAAAATCCCCCTATTAAACTGATTCCAACAAAAACAATGGCCGTAGCAAGCATTCCTGTTTTAAATGTGAATATGTTTGGAAGCAGTGCCGTAAGTATTGATCCCCCTGCAACATATTGAAGAGATGTGACTGTTATTTGAATAACCAGTTGGCCTATCACCCCTATCAATTTTCCTGTCTTGCCATAATATTTGCCCAATAGTTCAGGAACCGTTGATATGGCCATATTCCTGAACCTCTTAACCACTACAAGTCCTGTGGCAATTGCGCCTGCAGCCCAGGCTGCGTTATACATGCCTGCCGCAATCCCTTTTGAATATGCACTTTCCGCAACGCCTACAGTTGAAGCTCCCCCTACCGCTAAGCCTGCAATCATAACGGCAATCACTGTCGTTGGAAGGCCCCTGCCTGCCAGTAAAAAGCCTTCCGCTCCTCCATTTCCTTTTTTAGCCAGTTTTGTAGAATACCACGACACCCCGAATAGCGCAAATACATAAAGCATTACTATGATGAATGGAATGCTCATAATTAACCCTCCCTTTGTATATTGAATTCAAATATCACGCCGCAACGCCTTTAGTTTTAAGTATGGAACACCGCTTTTGATAAACTTCAGAAACCAAAACTTCAACCATTTAATTCACCTCATCTCTATTTGTTTGTTATTCTATTGATGCAATAACCATGCCAAGTTTTCAAAATTCAGCAAAGCCGTTGCTTTCCAAAACCAGCGACCATTTAACAAATTCGCCGAATGCATAAATATGTCTACTTTTTTACACATGTGTCTACTTTTTTGGAAAAACAAGCTTTGTTTCTGCATATAAATACAACAAAAGCGACTGGAAATTTCTCGCATTCCAGTCGCTTTTGTTGTATTTATATGAATTCCACCCGGATCAAGCCTCTTTTATATTAAACCTGTTTATTTTATTATACAATGTGCTTCTTGATATTCCGAGTGATTCTGCGGCCTTGTTCTTATTTCCATTATGTATTTTCAAAACTCTTCTTATGGTCTCCTTTTCCACTTCATAAGAACTGCTTTTCAGCTGATTCTTCTCTTGCCTAGAATCCTCATGGGCATGATACATGAAAAATTCACTCGCCCTTTCAGCCGTTATCATTCCTGATGAAGCGCTTACCATCATCTCTATGAAGTTTCTAAATTCCCTTATGTTTCCCGGCCAGTCATATTCATACGCCATATCCAAAACCTCTTTTTCTATGCAGGGCTTTTCAATTCCAAATTCAAATGAAACCTCACTTATAAAATGCTCCGTCAAAAGCGACAGATCCTCCTTGTGAGCCCTGAGTGGAGGTATATTTATCGGAATCACGTTAAGCCTGTAAAAGAGGTCCTTCCTAAACCGCCTCTCATTCACCAGGCTTGAAAGGTTTTCATGAGTTGCAGCTATTACCCTTGTATCGACAGCTATCGGGAAACTTCCCCCTATTTTTTCAATCTCGTTTTCTTGAAGCACCCTCAGTATTTTTGCCTGCATGTCAAGCTTCATGTCCCCTATTTCATCTAGAAATATGCTTCCCCCGTCTGCAATCTCAAATTTTCCTGTGCTCCCGCCCCTTATCGCTCCTGTGAATGAGCCCTGCTCATATCCGAAAAGCTCCGATTCAAGGAGATTCTCAGGTATTGCAGCGCAGTTTATTCTCACCCATGGCTCATACCTTCTTTTGCTCAGACTCACTATTGCATTTGCAACAAGCTCTTTGCCGACTCCGGTCTCCCCCATTATCAGCACCGTTGACTTAATTTTCGAAGCCGCTATTATACGCTTTTTTAGGTTTCGGATTGCTTCGCTCTCACCTATTATATTATCTATTGTGTATTTCGGCCCCATTACTTTACAGCTCTTTCGTTTTTCCTTTAAGCATCTGCAGTGGTCTATAATACATCCTAGACTAACAACCCCAACAGGTATCATTTCTTTATTTACAACGGGAATAACATCAGACCCTGTATTTTTAATTGTCTTTATATTTTGAAATTCCTCCAGCGGCTCTATATACTCAGCCACATCCTTCACTTTTTTCGAATTGTCTCCTCTATTTTCTAAAAGCTTCGATGTTCTTAAAATACCAAAATACCGTTTATAATTGTCCACTACAATCAAGCTGTTTTTATTACTGTCCACTATTCTTTTGGCTGCCTCCCTTAGCGTGTCTTCCGCCATGCATCCCCCAAATGCACAGTCCATCACATCTATGACATTCATGTCATCAACCTCCATAAAAACATTCTCATTTTTGTGCAGTTTATTTGTTTATTGTATTCAATACTATTGCCAAATTCTTTTATACCCTGTTTTTTCTAACATAATCCACTGTCTATGAGTCTTTTTTTATTGGAGAAAATAATATTTTCGACAGACCCCACTTTATATCCAGGTGGAGTTTGGTCTGCAATTTTGCGCTGAATTACAAAAGCCAGGCCTATTGCCTGGCTTTTTATGTCTCTATATCTTGAATTTTTCAAACGATCTGTAGAGTTCTCCCGAGAGCATTTCGAGGTTTTTGGCGTGCTGCGCAAGCTCCTGCATAGATGCAAGCTGCTCTTCCACCGCCGCCGACACCTCTTCTGTTGAAGCCGATGACTGCTCTGCCGCAGACGCTATACTTTGTACTATAATTCCCATGTCGTCCTTTAATTTAAGAGTTTCACCGCTTCCTGTCTTTACCTTGCCTATATTTTCGACTAGGAACTCTATTGATTCAAATATGCTTTTGAATACCGCCTTAGTTTCTCCGACCGCAGTGCTCTGCTCCTTAACAACGTCCGCAGTCTTTTCCATTGATTCAAAAGCCGTTTTCGTCTTTTCCTGAACCTGGTTTATTATACCTTTTATCTCGTCGGCCGATTTTGACGACTCCTCCGCCAGCTTTCTGACTTCTTCGGCGACAACTGCAAAGCCCTTTCCGTGTTCCCCTGCTCTTGCCGCCTCTATGTTTGCATTGAGTGCAAGCAGATTGGTCTGGTCTGATATCGCCATTATTACTTCAAGTATTGAGCTTATTCCCCCTACGCTTTGAACAACCTCTGAAAATATGTTGCTGACGCTGTTTGCCATTTTGTCGGTCTCACTGCTCTTTTCATCTAGCTTTTGGACAATGTCGAATCCATTCTCTACAAGTTTTATTGTATTTTGAGACACATACTGCATTTTATCGGTTTCTTCAGACAGGTTTTCTATTATTCCCGACATGTCATTCATCTTGCTTTCTCCGCTTTGAGTGTCTAGCGCCTGGCTTTCGGCTCCTTGTGATATCTCCTCTATTGCCTTTGCAACTTCTGCCGATGCTTGCGCAGACTGTCCTGATATGCTGGCTAGCATTGCCGAGGACTCGTCAACCTCATTTGCAGAGCTTCTCACATCAGAAATCATATTTCTAAGGTTATCCTCGAGCTTTTCAAGCGCCAACGCAAATTTTCCAAATTCGTCCTTTCGTCCAATAAGACCTTTTGAAACCTCACCTGTAAAGTCTCCCTCAGACATTGCATTCAAATGCCCGACGCCCTCAGCCAAAGGTTTGGATATCATCCTCGCTATATAAAGGGCAAGTATAACTGCAACTATCGAGCCTAATATCACGCTGAATGCAACTGCCTTCATCACACGATTGGCATCGTTTGTAAGCTCTTCTTCCTCCATGGCACCGAATATCTTCCATCCAGTTCTCTCATTTGTCACAAATATTATGAACTTGTCTACTCCCTTGTACTGGTATTTTGAAAATCCACTTTTAGTCGATTTTGACTCTTCCCAGAACGGAAGGCTTATTATGCTGTCTTTCCCCATCTCCTCCTCAACTTTATGAGCAAGCATAATGCCGGATGGATCGGTCATACATATGTACCCCGTGGAACCTATTTTTGATTTCGATATTCCCTTTGAAATCGTTGAAAGATCGATGTCCATTCCTGCAACGCCAACTGTTTTTCCGGATTCATCGATAACAGCCTTAACTACTGAAACCAGCGTCTTTCCGCTTACTGCATCCTTATACGGATTTGTCCATGCCGCTGTGTCCTGAGTTTGCATCCCATCTTTATACCACGGCCTCTCCCTGGGGTCAAAACCTTCTGGAAGGTCGACCTCAGGATAGACATGCAGTGTTCCCTCCTGGGTTGCATAGTAGACATTTATTACTTCTCCATTGCTTTCCTTTAAGCTTTTTAAGACTTCATTTCCTGAAAATTCGTCAAAATTTATTATGGATTTATTTTTAGCCACTGACAGAAGCTGGGTCTCAGTCCCTAACAAAAACTGGTCCACATATTTTTCGGTCTCCCCTATGGCCTGAGTAGTAGTAACTGTAAGTTTTTTCCCAAGAAGATCGTATACAATATGATGTGCATAATACCCAAATAATACAAGTATGGTGATTACTGGAATCAGTATCATACCTATAAGTCTGCTTTTAACGCTTTTAAATGTAAACTTCATTGCCTCACCTGTATCCTTTCTGCATTTTTTATTTCCACTGGAGTTTCTCCAGCTAATCTCTCTTATCCCCCCTTTTCTACAAAACAAAAAACCACAGAGGCTTTTAACTGCTAAGCCACCATGGTTTCAATATCCAAAATTTCCAATCCAATATCAGAATCAGTCACAGCGATTTTTTAGCAGCCTGGCAGTCATAGAATCTCTTCCTTAGACCCATAGCTTTGCGTCCCTGTCTTTCGGCAGGTTTGCCCAATTTTTCAAATATCTTTTAATATCACCATTCAAATTTTACTATTCTTCAAATTCATTGTCAATAATTCATTTTAAAATCAAGTAAATTTCAGATTCTAATTATCCAACAATACTTTTTGTCTATATCGTTATTGCGGCTTCAAGCGCAAGCCTTATCTCATTTTCCTCTCCAATGCTTGCAAGCTTTTCACTGTCGACATAAAGGTCTATTCCTTCCTTTACGTCTTCTCCATATTTCACAACATTGTTAAGTATGGACGCCACCTTGACTCCCCTTAGCCTTCCAACTACAAACAGGGCAGCAGTCTCCATGTCAGAGGCCAGGACTCCTTTTTTGCTCCACATCTGCATTATCTGCTCTTCTTCGTCTATATAAAACGAGTCATGGCTTCTGACCACGCCTACATGGAATGGTATTCCCATGTTTTGTGCATTCATTCTTATGGACTCCAAAAGCTCGTGGTCCGCAGCGGCAGGATAGGCACTGTCCACATACATCCTGGAAGCTCCGTCTTCTCTTACTGCCGCATCCACTATTATGAGGTCTCCTATTTCTATTCCCTTTTGCACAGCTCCGGCGCTTCCTATCCTTATGAATTTTTTTGCGCCGCAGGCTATAAGCTCTTCAAGAGCTATAGCCGCTGAAGCTCCTCCGATTCCAGTCGAGGTTATGCTGACAGGAACACCCTTGTACTTTCCCGTAACCGTCTTGAACTCCCTGTTAAACGCTACCTCCCTGTATTCATCAAGGTACTGTGCGGCCCTTGTGACCCTCTCAGGATCTCCCGGAAGGAGCACTATTTCCGCCACGTCTTCTTCTCTACATCTTATATGAGGCTGAATCATGGTATCACATCCCGTCCTTAAGCCCCATGAGGCCTTTTGCATTTTTTCTTTGAACAACAATGAAAAGAACTGCTATTGTAGCAAGATAAGGTATCATCTGCGTAAACTGCGAAGGTATCCCAACGCTTTGAAGCCTTATCCCAAGCGCATCGAAAAATCCGAAAAGAAGCGCCGCCGCAAATGTCTTTGCAGGGTTGTATGCTCCAAATATTATTGCAGCAAGCGCGATAAATCCTCTTCCCGCACTCATGTTTTCCGTAAACAGAGTAAGATATCCAAGTGAAAGGTGCGCGCCGGCCATTCCACAGAATACTCCGCACATAACAGAGCTCATGTATTTCATCTTTTTAGGGCTTACTCCTGCCGTTTCAAGAGACTGTGGGTGCTCGCCCGATGCCCTGAGCCAAAAGCCATAAGGCGTCTTGTAGAGGAATATGAATATTATTATCGTCAGTATCCAGCTTATATATACGAATATCGAGTGGTTGTTTAGTATTGTGTCTAAAAATTCTATATTGCCTATAAACGGCAGTGCTACATCCGGAAGGGGTTTTATGTCTGGTGATGAAAACGCACCCTTTACTCCAAATATACTCCTTAATAGGAATACAGTAAGACCTCCTGCAAATATGTTTATTGCTATTCCTATTATGAATTCGTCCGCTTTCAGCTCTATTACAAAAAATCCGAAAAGGAATCCCATAACTATTCCAGAAATTATTGCCATTATAACTCCCATAAATGAACTTGCAAAGAAATAGCTTCCAAGGACTCCAAAGAAAGCCCCTATGAGTATCATTCCTTCCATTCCTATGTTGAGTATGCCCGCATGCATTGTAAGAAGACCTCCAAGGCCTGCAAGTATAAGCGGAGTTGCCGTTCTTATTGTATTTTGAATCAGTGCGAGATTTAATATATCCTTTATCATATCTGCTTCACCTTCTTTCTTGAAGTGAGTTTTTTCCTCGTAAGTATCTCTCTAAGTCCGTTTTCACCTGCTATGAAAAGTATTATTACGGACTGTATTACAAGCACAAGCTCTGAAGGGACTCCTGTCGTTACTTCCATTGACGTTGAGCCTGTCTTTAGCATTGCAAAGAATATCGACATAAACACTATCCCGATAGGGCTGTTTTTAACTATTAGTGCTATAAGCATTCCGTCAAACGCAAGGCCCTTAGAAATGTTTTGAAGGAATCTGTAGTGGATTCCGTAAACCTCGAAAGCTCCGGCTATCCCGCAAAGCGCTCCCGATATCATCATTGCAACAAGCATGTATTTTTTATTGTTTATGCCTCCGTATTTTGCAAATATGCTGTTTGCTCCAACTACCTTGAAATTGTATCCAAACGATGTTCTCTTTATAAGGTAGTACATTAAAAATGCTATGAATATCGTATAGAATATGCTCGTATTGAGCTTCGAAAGAGGAATAAGATTTTGGAACTTGTAACCTTCCGCTATCATGTCAGTTCCACCCATGCTTCCCTGCGAAGACCTGAAAGGATAGTTTACAAGATATCCTGCAAAAAGTATCGCAACGCTGTTTAGCATTATGGTAGTTATTACCTCGTCTATTTTAAAGTGAACCTTCAATACTCCGGGGAAATATGCGTATAACCCTCCGACTGCCATCGAGGCCAAAACAGCAAGTATTACAGCTACAAATGCCGGCAGGTCTGTGAACGTAAATCCTACGTATGCGGCCGCAAATGCGCCAAGATAAAGCTGTCCTTCTCCTCCTATGTTGTATATGCCGCTCATGAAGGCTATTGCAGTTGCAAGCCCTGTAAGTATAAGCGGAACCGTCTTGACAAGCGTTGTCGCCATGTTGTATTTTGTTCCGAAAGCTCCATATACAAGCGCCCCATATCCATGCAGGGGGTTTTGTCCGTTAAGCAGCATTATAACGGCTCCAAGAAGCAGAGCCAAGCCTATCGAAGCTGCAAGAGACAATGCATAGCCCCCTTTTCTCTTTATCCATTCCTTCATATTTTATACACCTTCCTGTCCTCTGTGCCCAGTCATATAGTAGCCTATGTCTTTTTTGTTTATTTCTCCATTTTTGAAGTTTCCAGTTATATGTCCCTCATAAAGGGTTATTATCCTGTCTGAAAGCCTGAATATCTCGTCCAACTCGGCTGAAAGAAGAAGTATTGCACAGCCTTCATTCCTCTTTTTTACTATCTGCTCGTGTATGAATTCTATGGCGCCTATATCCACACCTCTTGTAGGCTGCGCTATGAGCAGTATCGGAGTGTTAAACGAAAACTCCCTTGCTATTACAACCTTTTGCATGTTTCCACCCGAAAGCGAACCTGCGCTTACATCCTGTCCCGCAGTCCTTACGTCGAACTTCTTTATAAGGTCTGATGCAAATTCCCTTATCTTGTCCATTTTAAGGTGGACTCCCTTTTTAGAAAACTCACTGCTGTGCTGGCTGCCCATAAGCATATTTTCTGTTATGGAGTCATCTTTACTCAGCCCCATCACAAGTCTGTCCTCAGGTATGTGGGCAACTCCTATGTCCCTTATCTTGCGAGGGCTCATTCCGTTTATCCTGATATCCTTCATGTAAACATTTCCGCCTTTTATGTCTCTCATCCCGGAAAGGGTTTCTATGAGCTCGGTTTGGCCGTTGCCCTCTATTCCGGCAACACCGAGTATCTCTCCAGCCCTCACTTCAAGGCTTATTCCACGAAGTCCTTCAAATCCTCTGTTGTCAAGAGCCTTTAGGTCTTCAACCCTTATTAGGACATCTCCTTCCACTTCTTCCCTGTCAATCTCTTCAAAAAGGACTTCCCTTCCAACCATCATCTCTGCAAGTGATTTTTCCGTCATGTCGCTTGTCTGGTGCACTCCTATGAGCTTTCCCTGCCTCATTACGGCAACCCTGTCTGATATTGCAAGCACTTCATTCAGCTTGTGAGTGATTATTATTACGGTCTTTCCCATTTCGTCTACAAGCTTTCTTATTACCCTGAAAAGGTCCTCAGTCTCCTGAGGCGTTAGCACTGCTGTAGGTTCATCGAGAATCAGTATGTCGGCTCCCCTGTAGAGTGTTTTTAGTATTTCCACTCTCTGCTGCACACCTACTGACATGTCCTCTATTTTAGCTGTTGGATCTATTTCAAGTCCGTACTGGACGCTTACCGACTTGACCTTTTCATTTGCATCCTTTTGATCCACAAGCACTTTGTCCTTCAATGGTTCCATTCCAAGCACCACATTTTGCGCTATTGTAAATGAAGGTACCAGCATGAAATGCTGGTGTACCATTCCTATTCCGTTTTCTATGGCGCTTTTGGGGCTGAATGACTGGATCTTTTTTCCCCTTATATAAACTTCTCCTTCTGTTGGAGGGTGAATCCCGTACATGGTCTTCATTAGAGTTGATTTTCCGGCCCCATTCTCGCCTACCACGGCAAATATCTCGCCCTTGTTTATATCTAGGCTTATATTGTCGTTTGCAAGCACTCCTGGAAATTTCTTTGTTACATTTTTCAGTTCTATTATTTTTTCTGGCATATTATCTACCTGCACCTCCCGGTATAAACTTTTCCTTAAAAAAATGAAGAAGCAGGCTGCTTCTTCATCTTTTATTACATTAAACTTCTGGAACTGTTATCTCTTTGCTAGATATCTTTTCCTTAAGTTCTTGTATTTTAGCCTTTGTTTCTTCGCTTACAAGCTGAGGCATGTCTTCTGTTCCATATCCTATGTCTACACCATTTTCATTTGTGCCGTACTTGTAAACTGTTCCTGATTCAAATGTTCCGTTTTGTATTTTCTCAAGAGACTCGTAAACTGAAAGTCCAACTCCTTTTATCATGCTGGCAACTATGACGTCAGGATTTATATATCTTTGGTCTGAGTCAACGCCTATAGCTTTTTTGTTTACATCCTTAGCAGCTTCAAATACACCTTCTCCAGTTTTTCCTGCAACCTGGAATATTATGTCAACACCCTTTGAGTAAAGAGCAAGTGCACTTTCTTTTCCCTTTGCAGGGTCTTCAAAGCTTTCTGCGAATATTACTTCTATCTGAACATCAGGGTTTACGTATTTAGCTCCTGCTTCATATCCTGCTCTGAAGTTTCTTATTACAGGTATGTCTGCTCCCCCTACCATTCCTATCTTTCCGCTCTCGCTTTCAAGCGCTGCAAGCGCTCCAGCAAGGAATGCTCCTTCGTTTTCCATGTAGTCTATTGAAGTAAGGTTGTCGATTCCCTCTATAACGTTGTCGATGTATATGAACTTCTTGTCTGGGAACTGTGGCGCCACTTCCTTTAGAGTCTGGTCGAATTCGAAACCTACAGCTATTATAACGTCGCTTGTCTGAGCTGCATTAATCATCTGGTCTGTGTAAAGACCTGGATCGTTCTTACACTCGAATACCGAACCTTCAACTCCAAGCTCAGCTTTTGCCTTATCAAATCCCTCATTACTTGAATCGTAGAATGAACGGTCTCCAAGTCCGCCCGCAACTACAAGTGCCACTTTAAGCTTTGCTTCTTCTGTTGCTGGCGTTTCTTCTTCTGCTTTTTGTCCGCCACATCCGGCAAGTGCAAATGTAAGCATCATTATGATGCTTAAAAGAACTGAAATTTTTTTCTTCATATTTGTTTCCCTCCTTATTTTTTATATACAGGCATGTGCCTTGCATATCAACTGAATCTTTCGATTTCCCTTTCTCTTTCAAGCCCGCTGACATCAAGAAGCTTTATCTGCTTGTCGCTCACTTCTATAAGGCCCTTGTCCTTAAGCTCCTTGAGCACTCTGTTTATGCTTCTTTGGGTAACCACGAAATTTTCACTCATATACTGCTTGCCGAGGAATATGTGCGGGTTTTTGTTCAAGAATTCATCCTGGCTGCAGTTTATTAGATAGTCACACACTCTGAACTTCAGCGAATATAAAGTGTCCTCTATGCTTTTTTTTGACGTCTTATACGATATGGAGCTCATCGCTTTAAATATGTACATCATTACATCTGGATTCTCTTTAATCCAATTCAAATAATCCTTTCTGAATATCCGGATTACATCGACCTCTGTTATGGCTCTAATTTCGCATATAAACGGCAGGGAATCGATTACCTCAATTTCTCCAAAAAAATCTCCCTCTTTATTTACTGCTTGCGAATAGACCTTTCCCTTTTCAGATGTATGGCACACTTTTACACATCCCGAAAGTATAACATAAAAACTGTCGTAAACCTGATCCTGCCTGCATATAGTCTGGCCAGGAAAGTATTTCGAAATTTTACACTTTTTCAGAAATTCCTCATCTATCGTATCGCTTATCAGCTTTAAAAGCGGAAGCTTTTTATTCCATTTTATATTCATTATATACCTCTCACAATATACTATTCTAATTGCAAAAGCCCCGCTGAAAAAGGACATATGTCCCGCTTTTCAGTGTTCTTTTAACATGTTTACTATATATGTTTATACCTTTTTACACAAGTGTTATAACACATATTATCAAACTATACTTTAAAACAACTACATACATTGAATTCAAGGGGATATGAGTCATATATAGCATTGTTTCATTTTACAGTTTACAACTTTTTATATACTCACTCACATTTTCATTCATTTTTTCAACAAGAAGTTTTACGACTTCATTCGTAGTAGAATGGAGTTTCATGTCATCTATTGTAGCTACCGGAAGTACATTAATCGAAGTTCCTGTTATGAATGCGCCGTCGTATTCTTTAATGCTCTCCACAGGTATTTCATGCTCCTCAACCCCAATTTCATTTTCACAGCATATTTCAAGCACTTTCTTTCTCGTTATTCCAAGCAGCACGTCCCCCGAAGGCGGAGTATGCACTTTCGAGTCCTTTACAAAGAAAATGTTTGATCTGCTGCCTTCAGTAAGATATCCCTTTTCATTTACAAGTATGGCCTCAAAGGCTGCCTCTTTTTCTCTCTTTCTGTTTATACCTTCTCTTTGCTCTATGTTTACAACCTTGGCGTGTGGATTTTCCCTCTCGGATCTGTATAGTATTGTATGGATTCCCTCTTCATACATATTTACCGGCGGATAAAAGCTCTTTATGAAATATGCCGCAAAATCAAACCCCTCATCAGTGAAGTTTGAAGCCAAAAGCTTTACGTTCATATTGTGCTCTCCGTTAGCCTCTATAAGCCTTTTAATATGTTCTTTTATTTCAATATCGTCCATTTCAAGCTTAACTCCCATAAGCTCTGCAGACTTTTTCATTCTCCCTATATGCTCTTCAATATAAAGCGCGGCTCCTTCCTTTATCTTTACAACCTCATATATGGGGAGCTTCTTTGCAATTTCCATAGGATTAATTTCATTTGTGCTTTTAATTTTTCCGTTTAAAATAATATATTCAAGCATTGCTTCATTGTTTGCTTTTTCTTTTTTCATAATAAGGCCTCCCGATTATGATATATTATAATTATATCACCTTATATTGTAATCGGGCTTCTATTTGATTTGAAAATCATGTATTATTTTTAGTTTTTCAAGGGGGGGAGTACGCTTATGGATAAAAAATATATTCTTTCACTAGATCAGGGGACAACGAGTTCAAGGGCCATACTCTTTGACAAAGATGCAAAAATAGTAAAAGCCGCACAGAGGGAAATAAACCAGATTTATCCAAGGTCTGGATGGGTTGAACACGATCCCATGGAAATATGGGCAGTCCAGGCTTCCGTTGCAAACGAAGTAATTGAAAGCATTGGAATTTCACCGTCTGAAATCGCAGCCATAGGGATAACAAACCAAA
The DNA here is from genome assembly GCF_900141635.1 of Peptoclostridium litorale DSM 5388. GTDB lineage: Bacteria > Bacillota > Clostridia > Peptostreptococcales > Peptostreptococcaceae > Peptoclostridium > Peptoclostridium litorale. Next base: position 300,303 of record NZ_FSRH01000002.1, read on the forward strand.
GAGAGACAACAGTGGTCTGGGAAAAAAGCACCGGAAAACCCATATATAACGCCATAGTCTGGCAGTGCAGAAGAACCGCAGACATATGCGAAGACATAAAACGCAGCGGTCTTGAAGATTACATACGAGAAAACACAGGCCTTGTAGTAGACGCCTATTTTTCAGCCACCAAAATAAAGTGGATACTCGAAAACGTTCCCGGAGCAATTGAAAAAGCCGAAAGTGGCGAACTTTTATTTGGAACCGTCGACTCCTGGATAATATGGAACCTCACAAGGGGAAAAGTTCATATTACAGACTACTCAAACGCCTCTAGGACGATGCTTTATAATATAAAAAAGCTGCAGTGGGATGAAAAAATACTGGATGCTCTCGAAATCCCACGCTCAATTCTCCCCGAGGTTATGCCCTCAAGCCATGTATATGGGCATACTGGCAGGGGGCTGTTTGAAGACTCCCATATACCAATATGCTCGGCGGCAGGAGACCAGCAAGCTGCACTCTTCGGCCAACTTTGCACTCAACCTGGAATGGCGAAGAATACTTACGGAACGGGGTGCTTTATGCTCATGAACACGGGCGAAGACATGATATCATCTAAAAACGGCCTTCTGACGACCATCGCATGGGGAATAGACCAAAAGGTCTATTACGCACTTGAAGGGAGCATATTCATGGGTGGAGCCTGCGTACAATGGCTCCGGGACGAGATGATGCTTATAAATGACGCTTCCGAAAGCGAATACTACGCAGGCAAGGTCGATTCTACAAACGGGGTCTACATGGTTCCCGCATTTGCAGGTCTTGGGGCTCCATACTGGGACATGTATGCGCGCGGGGCCATTTTAGGCCTTACCAGAGGCTCAAACAAGAACCATATAATAAGGGCCACCCTCGAGGCAATAGCGTACCAGAGCCGAGATGTCATAGAGGCCATGCAGGATGATTCGGGCATAAGCCTGTCCCAGCTCAAAGTGGATGGCGGAGCTGTTGGGAACAATTTCCTCATGCAGTTTCAATCCGACATACTTGGAGTGCAGGTTCAAAGGCCTGCAGTTACAGAAACCACTGCCCTTGGGGCGGCCTTTCTTGCAGGGCTTTCATCCGGATTTTGGAGCGGCATTGATGATATAAGCCAAAAATGCTCACTTGACATGGCTTTCAGCCCTTCCATGGAAGCTTTGGAAAAAGAGAAATTATACAGTGGGTGGAAAAAGGCAGTTGGGAGATCAATGCGTTGGGAAGAACATTAATGATTGAAATTTCATCCAGATACAAAAGAAATAGGCTGCCGGATAGTATGCCGGTAGCCTATTTCTTTAATAGTAAGCATTGCATTCAAAAATATTATTTTGCAATTTGAAGCTCGTTCAATACAGCAGTTTCTATAGTTATATCTCCTTTAAAAGAGGTTTCAATATATTTTTTAACTTCTCCCATATCCTTTGACATTCCCAGTGCCCACATGAGTTTTGGAACAAGTGCTTCTGTGTTCATATCTCTTGCAAATATTATGTTGTTTTGCGAAAGCTTTTTGCCGACTTCGTATATGTTAAGGTCAACGCCCTCTTCCATGCATTGTGTAGTTACAACTACTGCTATTCCTTCATCTATGAGCTCTTTTACTTTTGATGTTATATCGAAGTTTTCAAATGGAATTCCACCTATACCAAAGCTCTCTATTATTACTCCTCTGCAGATATTTTTTATATAGTCAAATATATCTGGGTTTATTCCAGGAAATAGCTTTAAAACCATTATCTTTTCACATATGCTATCTGCAAATTCCATCTGCTGTCCATGCTTTTTGTAAAATCCAAGTATCGACTTGTTGTATATGATCTTTCCGTATTTTATCGTGGCTATATCTGGGAAGTTCACGCTTTCAAATGCATCGAAGCTACGGGTTTTTACTTTCATGGCTCTTGTTCCATTTATAAGCTTACCGTCAAAAGCCACAAATACTCCTGCAATGTCTTCCAGTGCAAACAATATTGCATCGCTTAAGTTTTGAATGGCATCGCTTCCAGATTCCTCAATTGAATACTGCGATCCCGTAATTATAACAGGCTTGTCCATATTTTGAAGCATGTATGTCAATGCGGCTGAAGTATATGCCATGGTGTCAGTTCCATGAGTCACTACAAAACCATCATAGTTTTCGTAGTTTTCATATATCTTTTGGGCTATGCATTTCCATCTGGAAGGATTCATATTCGAGCTGTCAATATTCATAATAAGCTCGCCGCCTATTTTGCATAAATCTAAAACATGTGGAATGTATTCCAAAAGTTCATTTACGTCATATTTTGGCGAAAGTCCGTCACCTGAATCCGAGCAAGCTATTGTTCCTCCCGTCGCAACTATAAGTATTTTTTTCATATTAGCACCCCTAAATATAGTTTTAATTAATCCCGTCTGGCGAATAATTGTCATCTGCCTTCATCTTCGACCTTGGAATATCAGCCTCCCTGACTACACCACCTTCTGAAAGGACAACCAGCCTCTCAACTATATTTTTGAGTTCTCTTACATTTCCTGGATAGTCATGCAAAATCAAGAAATTCATTACTCCCTCTTCTATTTCTGTAATGTCTTTTTTCATTTCAACTTTAGATTTGCCAAAGAAAAACTCTATTAGTTTGGGAATGTCTTCTTTCCTCTCTCTCAAAGGAGGGATTTCTATAGTAATTGTACTTATTCTGTAAAATAAATCTTCTCTGAACTCCCCTTCCCTTATCGCCTTCTCCAATTCTTTGTTTGTTGCACAGACAAGCCTGAAGTTGACATCTATCGACCTATTGCTTCCTATTCTCTCTATTCTCTTATTTTCTATTGTCCTGAGAAGCTTTACCTGGGTACTCAAAGTTGCATCGCCTATCTCATCCAAAAACAGTGTGCCATCATGGGCTGCTTCAAATTTCCCTTTTTTCTTCTCCATGGCTCCCGTAAAGGCCCCTTTTTCATGACCAAAAAGCTCCGACTCCAATAGGCTTTCTGAAAGGGCATGACAGTTTACTGCTATGAAATGTCCTTCTTTTCTTTCACTGCAACTGTGTATATATTTTGCGAAAACTTCCTTTCCAACTCCCGACTCTCCCAGTATGAGAATGTTTACATTGCTAACTGCCGCCTTTTGGGCTATTTCAATAGCCCTTTTGAACTTTGGGCTTTTAGTGTCCAGCATAAAGTCAAGCTCTTTATTTTGCTCTCTATATATGCTGTTTTCACGCTCGAGTTCTTTGAGTTTTCTCAATTTTTCAATTTCAATAATCAATTCCTCCGGGTCGTGGCCTTTTACAAAATATGAAAATGCTCCTTTTTTCATCGCCTCGACAGCATTTTTTATGCTCCCATATCCAGTTATTATAATTACATCCATATGCGGCTTTACCGCCTTTATTTTGACAACAAGCTCTATTCCATCGATGCCCTTCATCATAAGATCTGTCAGCACCAAATCATAATCTTTGGATTTTAGCATATCAAGTGCAACTTCCCCACTTGCCGCATCATCTACCAGATAACCTTCGCTCTCAAGTATTATCCTTAAACTATCCCTGTATTCCTCTTCATCATCAACAATTAGCAAATTGAATTTTCCGCTGTTATTTGCCATGGCTCTTGCCCTCCTTCTTAGGCAGCACTATCTTGAATTCGCTGCCCTTTCCAATTTCACTTGAAACCTCTATTTTTCCACCGAATTTCTCCATCTCGGTATACGCTATAAAAAGCCCCAATCCTGTGCCTTCTCCTGGCGGCTTTGTGGTGAAAAATGGGTTGAATATGTTTTTTAAATCTTCTTCATTTATTCCATTTCCCGTGTCAACACATGAAATTTCTGTTGATTCCAAACTGTCATTGCAAATTAAAGTGAGTGTTCCACCATCCGGCATGGCATCAACTGCATTTGAAATGAGATTTATCAGTACGTGCTTTAACGCTTCTTCATTAAAATTCAAATACATTTTTCCGCTGCAAACCACATCTGTTTTTATATTATGCCTATCCATTAATTTTGAGTTCAGCTCAAGCACATTCCGTATGAACGTCTCCAAATCTATATCCGCGATATCGTCATCTGTTATTCTTGAAAAATTCAACAGATTGTCAATTATCCCCGCAATTTTTTTGACAGATTTTTCAATCACGACTATTGGCTTTGCCTTGTCATCCAATCCTTGATTTATATTGTTTTTCAAAACGTAACAATAGTTTCTTATCACGCCCAAGGGATTTCTGATCTCATGTGCAACACCTGCTGCAAGCTGTCCCACTGCAGCCATTTTATTGGATTGAAGAAGTTGCTGCTCACTTATCCTTATTTTTGTTATGTCCCTTATCATTACCAGCACTCTTTGCTTTGAGTTCCTGTCGTCATCAAGATGAAATGTGTTTATTTCATACAGTTTTTCTTCAAATGTTATTTCCTTGCTGTAGTGCTGTCCGTCTGAAAAAGTCCTTTTGACTATGCAATTACTACAATCCATATTTATAATTCCATTGAAATGCATGCAACTTTTCCCTATCATTTCATATTTGTATTGCTTTTTAAAATCACAAAAAGATTTATTAGTACTGACTATATTGCAGTTGTCATTCAAAACCACCATGAAATGTGGCAATCCGTCAAACGTAATCTCCAAATCTTTTTTACTTCTATCAAGTTCTCTAGTCCTTTTTTCAACTTGATTCTTCAGCTCCTTGTTCCACACTGTAAAGAGATACGATGCCATAGATATTATTGCCATGAAAAATGCAATTATGAGCATAAATCTCTGAGGGGCCTTGTCTTTTACTATTGGTCTCGATATGCCAAACCATTTTTGCTGTATCTTAACCATAGTGTCCTTTTTCTTCAAATTGTATATGCCCTTGTTTATTATGTTGAGAAATGTCCTTTCTGTCTTTGGAAGTGCCAATACACATTCCTTTTCATACAGGGGCTTATCTAACATTTTGTATCCGTCTTTCATGTTAAGCTGCTGCATAAAATAACTTATTACAGGCTCGTCTCCCACTACCGCATCTACCTTGCTGTCTTTCAATAGGTTCATAGCTTCTAAATAGTCATCTGTAAATTCAAAGTCAATTTGAGACACTCTTTGCTTTAGAAAGTCAACTGCATAATCGCCTTCTTGTGCTGCGACTTTCCCACCGGAAAGCTCCATGTGGTTTTTAATGCTGTTTTCGCTATTTTTGACTAGTACTACACCTCTTTGATAGTATATGGGATCTGAAAAGAGATACTTTTCACCTCTTTTTTCAGATGGATACATGTCACAAATATCAGTTCTGCCCTCTTCCAGCTCTTTAAGTGCATCATTCCAAACATGTGGTTCAAACTCTATCTCCGCCCCTATTTCTATTGATAGAGCCCTTAAATAATCGACAGCCAGACCCTCATATTGCTTGCTTTCATGGTCTACATATCTTAAAGGAGGCGAGTTGTTATCCGCGCCATATATTATGCTTCCATGATCTTTGAGCCACTTAGCTTCCTGCTTTGTAAGTCTATTATATCCTGTGAAGTATTGATACATGCCTACATCATATTCAATTCTTATATATCCTTCCGCAAGTAAAAGTATTACCATAAAAAAAAGTAAAACTATGTGTATGACTTTCTTTTTCATGTAGTCATTCCTCCAACTGCAATTTGTTAAAACAAAATCAAAAACTCAATTTCTATAGACATTATATCATTAATATTTATAATAACAAAAAAGGCCCGATTAATATCAAGCCTTTTTAAAATTGAATTTAATTGTTTTTTCAATTTCGTTAGTTATATGTTACTTTCATTAAACTTATGATTCATAAACTGTATGAGAGGTGCAACCTGCACAAGTGTCGGAGCGCCTTTCATCCATACCTGCTGCTTTATGACCTCTATTATTTCCTCTCTGTTGGCCCCGTATTTTATGGCCTTATTCATTTCAAGCTTTGCCCTCGCCTCATTGTTGTCAAATATGGCCGTCGCAAGAGCAATTAGGTATCTGTACTTTAATGGCATAACGCCTTCAGACCATATGTGGTCGTTATACATCCCTATTATATCTTGAAAATCTTCTCCAAGCTGCTGTGCAACCATCACTCCCGGAGGCACATATCCTATACTATCTTTCATCTTTTTCTTTATGTCGCTGTTGTTCATATATTCCACTCACCTTTCTCATATAATATAAGTTTATACAGTCGTCTGCTTAGATATTAAATTCACAGTTTTTAAAATCGCATTTTCTATATTCTCATTGTATGCATTTTCAGTATAGTTTTACGTGTCATTTGTTACAAAAAATAAAAAAAGCCCATGCACTTGCACAGACTTACTCCTTGCAGTCAAATTCCTGTAATATTTGAATAAGCAGTTCCTTTTCATGTCTTATGAGCTTGTTCTTCCTGTTGATTTGCGCATAATTTTTCATATTAAAAACAGTAAATTTAACACCCAAAGCTATTATTAATGTACAAACTCCGCTGAAAAGTAAAAGTGGAATATATTCATGCATCTGGTAAGCCTTTGTGGCATTTCTTATGGATATGTAAAATCCCAAGGCTCCTATGGAAGAAAACATATAATCAAAATTTGTCCTGTATAGCTGCATGTCTATTTGTGAAAGTCTATTCATATATTCTTCTCTGCAAGCAGCGCCTCTTATCCCCACGTAATAGGAGTCCATATGATCCCATGCAGATTCAACGCTTGCATGAGCGCTTTGATCGTATATTTTCATGACATCACTGCCAATATCCACTTCAAGTTTTTTCCCGCCAACAGTATTCAAGTTAAACACCTTCCCAGACAAGCAATTTTCGGTATCTATGAAGTCATATAATACTTGTCATCATATACTATTTTACCTAAAATTATTAATTTTTCCAAATCTTTTTTGCCTGTACGCGGAAACTGCTTTTTTACGTCTTCCATTGTAACCTTTTTTTGCATCCTTATAAATAGGAATAGATCAATATTGTACCATTCGAACACCAATTCCATCACCCCTTTTTCATTGTTCTCAGTCTATGATCTCTGAAAAAAGTTATAGGTTTTTCGAGTCTCCAAAATATACTTTTAGTAGTTTTTTATTATTATTTCTTTTGGATTTTCTCTCTTAGAACCTATCGCTCTGATGTTTTTATTGGCATCTACTGTTATAATCTCATATTGCCTGAACGTATCATGCATAAGTTCATTATTTGAATGTGATATTAAAAATTTAACCCCTCTTGAGTTGAGTCTGTCACATATAAACTTAAGTCTTGTGCATTCTTGAAATTTTGAAAAATTTTGCATTTCAAAGTTATTTTCAGGTGCTATATATACAAATGAGTCTTCTTCTATCTTATCTGCAAAACTTTCAAATTTTCTGCTTATAAGCTTTACATTCTGCTCCTTAAGGTATCTGCTTATTCCCTTTAGTATTATTTTGTTTGTCACCTGCGAATTCTTATATGATCCAAATGGCACATCAAACTGTCCATTTTCATCTTTTCTGAAAAAACCATTAAAGCAAGTTTTGCTAAGGTATATGTCTCTTGCTGCCCTTTCGACAGGGTTCATTTCAACTGAGCTTTTGTCCCTTACTTCATAGTAGTGCTCTTTTTCATTTTTATGGTTTTTAAGTTCTTCTATAAGTCCCTCAACATTGTCCCTTATCACCCTGTATATATTGTAGAGTTCTTCATCGCATACATTTATAACTGCTTTTCTGCTTTGAATATTGAATAAAAGCGCTCCTCCGCCTGCATATGCATCCCAGTAGCTTGAAAAACTCTTTGGTATGTGCTTTTGAATTTCCTCAATTATATATTTTTCGTCCCTTGTCCACTTGAATATTGGCGAAAGGTTTTTTTTCCTTCTTTTCCTTTGTTTAGACTTGCTTTCAGAATCCAAATTCCCATACTCTAAATTAAGTGCGTAGCTCATAATTTTTCCTCCTTTTCGAACATTTGAACCCTTATATTCAGCCGAGACATTTCCTTTCGGCTGAATATAAGGATTTATACAATATGATGCTAAATTAACTACTTGCTCTTTACATATTTGTCTATTGCCTGTGCAGCCGCTTTTCCAGCGCCCATTGCAAGTATAACTGTAGCCGCTCCTGTAACAGCGTCTCCACCTGCGAATATTCCTTCTCTTGAAGTCTGTCCGTCAGCCTCGTCAGCAACTATGCAGCCCCACTTGTTTACATCAAGTCCTTTTGTAGTGTCTGTTATAAGTGGGTTTGGAGATGTTCCAAGTGACATTATTACTGTGTCTACGTCAAGTATGAATTCAGATCCCTCTATAACCTGAGGTCTTCTTCTTCCTGACTCGTCAGCCTCTCCAAGCTCCATTTTCACGCACTTCATTCCCTTAACCCATCCGTTTTCATCTCCGAGGATTTCAACTGGGTTTGTAAGAACGTCGAATATTACGCCCTCTTCTTTAGCGTGATGCACTTCTTCAGCTCTCGCTGGAAGCTCGGCGTCTGATCTTCTGTACACTACGTGTACTTCAGCTCCAAGTCTTAGCGCAGTTCTTGCAGCGTCCATAGCAACGTTTCCTCCGCCCACTACTGCAACTTTCTTTCCTGGTCTTATTGGAGTGTCGTAGTCTTCTTTGAACGCCTTCATAAGGTTGTTTCTTGTAAGAACCTCGTTCGCCGAGAATACTCCGTTCAGGTTCTCTCCGTCTATTCCCATGAATTTTGGAAGCCCCGCTCCAGATCCTATGAATACGGCGTCGAATCCTTCTTCTCCAAGAAGCTGGTCTATTGTTATAGTTCTTCCAACTATTACGTTTGTCTCTATTTTAACTCCAAGCTTTTCAAGGTTTTGAAGCTCTGGCTTTACAACAGCGTCTTTTGGAAGTCTGAATTCTGGTATTCCGTAAAGAAGAACTCCGCCTGGCTCGTGAAGCGCCTCGAATACTGTTATTTCGTATCCCATTTTAGCAAGGTCTCCCGCACATGTAACTCCTGCAGG
>NZ_FSRH01000001.1 GCF_900141635.1 Peptoclostridium litorale DSM 5388
GTGTCGCACCCCATACGGGTGCGTGGATTGAAACGCCGCAATGTCAGCCCATGCAAGGCTCTGCCTTGTCGCACCCCATACGGGTGCGTGGATTGAAACATCCCTCCTGTCTGGTACCGACATTAATGTCGGGTCGCACCCCATACGGGTGCGTGGATTGAAACAATTAATATGTCTGGATTAAATCTGTGGTTTGGGTCGCACCCCATACGGGTGCGTGGATTGAAACCGTACCAATAGGTAACTTGAATAAAAATCGAAAGGTCGCACCCCATACGGGTGCGTGGATTGAAACTATTTCTAAATAATTTTCTATGCTCTCCCTGTCGTCGCACCCCATACGGGTGCGTGGATTGAAACACATCTGGAACTGCAACAGATATATTTTGCAAACGTCGCACCCCATACGGGTGCGTGGATTGAAACTGATATACTTCCGAGTATCGGAAATACATATCTTGGAGATGTATTAATACGCAAGTTTTATAATGAGAAAAACACCTTGAAATATAATTAGGCAGATGTTAATATATACATTGTACAAATCAATATCAGGCGATGGAGCTCGCCTTCAAACATTGCTGTTGCAATTGATGGCTCCTGCTGGCCTTAGGCTCTGCAGGAGTTTTTTGCGTTTAAGGGAAAGGTTGGGCAAAATATACACATGGAGGTAGAAAAATGATAACAAGCGTTGGAATAATACTTGCAGTTGGAATTTTGGCGGGAATGGCATTTGAAAAACTAAGACTTCCTGGACTTTTGGGAATGCTTATAACCGGGGTTGTGATAGGCCCGTATGGAATGGATATCATAAGTCCGGATCTTCTGGGCATATCTTCGGATATAAGAAAAATAGCACTTGTTGTGATACTCCTGAGGGCAGGGCTTGGGATAAGAAGGGACACCCTTGCAAGGGTCGGGGTGCCGGCTATGAAAATGAGCTGCATACCGGGAATACTTGAAGGAGTTGCCATAACATTTGTTGCAAGTGCACTTCTTGGGATACCAAAGCTTGAGGCGGCCATAATGGGATTCATAATAGCAGCAGTATCGCCTGCTGTGGTAGTTCCTCAGATGATATCGCTCATAGACAGAAGGCTTGGCGATGCAAAGGGAATACCTACTTTAATACTTGCTGGAGCTTCAATAGATGACATATTTGCAATAACCGTGTTTTCATCACTGCTGGGCATATATTCGGGAAAGGGAACAAGCATAGCCATTGCGGCTCTAAACATACCACTTTCCATAATATTCGGTGCTGCGGCCGGAGCGATAGCTGCGCTTGCATACATAGGACTTGGGAAAAAACTTGTAATGCCCCAGGTTAAGAAGATAATAATACTACTTTCAATGGCATTTCTTCTTACCGGGGCAGAAACGCTTTTCGAAGGGAAGGTTCCATTTTCAAGCTTCATAGGGATAATGTTTGCAGGTTTTGTAATACTGGAGAGGATTCCAAAGGAAGCTATAGGAGTGGCTCAGACTCTGTCTAAGATATGGATTTTTGCGGAGGTGTTCTTGTTTGTGCTTGTGGGGGCCCAGGTTGACGTGCACGTTGCAATGGATGCGGGAGTAAAGGGAATACTCATAATAATAGCGGGACTTGCCTTCAGGAGCGTGGGAGTTATGGTATCCCTTATTGGAACAAACCTCAATACTAAGGAAAGGCTGTTTTGTGCGGTGTCATATGTGCCAAAGGCCACAGTTCAGGCTGCAATAGGTGCGGTGCCACTTTCGGCAGGAGTGGCAAGCGGGGATTTGATTCTTGCGATGGCGGTGCTTTCAATAGTTCTAACTGCGCCAATAGGTGCGGCAGGAATAAAGTTTTTGGGAGAAAGATGGCTTGAAAAGCCGGCTGCGTAAAAATATACTTTGCATATTGGAATAGGTTGACAAATCAGTGAGCGTTCACTTAAATGCTGAAGAATACCCAGTTTCAAATGAAGGGATGAATAGACGGGCTGGCCATGGGTAAAAATCCTAATAGAAGCTTGACACATATGGTGTGTATATTGCCGAATATTGAAGGGGGATGAAAAAATGGGCAATCCTGTGACTGTGAACGGAGTATTGGAAGGATTGGAAAGGCATCACATAGAAAAGATACCGTATGCTATATTTGAAAGGGACGTTCTATTTGAAGTGGAAGGTGTGATTTTGGGGTTCAACATACAGCTCAGGGGATACGGCAGAATGGAAAACAAAGACCATCTCATGGCCGTGATAATTCAAAGTACAACTGACTTGGATCTTTCAAATAGGCAGGTGATTGACGGCATAAAGAAACTGCTTGTAAAGAAGGTGGACCATATGCTTTCAGAGTTTGGAATATTCATAATGGAAAACCATATGAGGATATACTATTACAAAAGCGGTGAAGGCGACTCGAAGAACGTCTGGGAGATGGCCTTTATAGATGGAGAACTGGAAATAGTAGAGAGCCATAAAAAGGAGTACGTGAGGTTTTTTAATGATCACAGATAGATATTCGGAATATTCGAAAATTTTGTTGACAAGAAACGATTAAATGTATATAATCTTTTTTAATAATCAAATTAATATTGTTCTTATCAAGAGCGGTGGAGGGACTGGCCCTGTGAAACCCGGCAACCTGTATTAATATGCAAGGTGCTAAATCCAGCGGTTATTCGACCGGAAGATGAGAAAAGGCACGTGCTTAAAACTCTTTCAATGTCGAAAGAGTTTTTTTGTTTACAAAAAACGCTCATCTTTTAAAAGTGAAACAAAAGACAAAGATGGGAGGGCGTGTTTTTCACATCTCCCAAAAAGAACCATACAAGGGGGATGAATTATGTATATAAGTGAAAAAGTAAAAAAGGCCAAACCTACAATATCGTTTGAGATATTTCCGCCGAAGAAGGACGGATCGCTGGATACAATATACAGCACTCTGGATGAGCTCAAGGGGCTCCATCCGGATTTTATAAGCGTCACATATGGTGCAGGGGGAAGTACAAGGGGAACTACCGTTGAGATATCTTCAAAAGTTCAAAACCACTACAAGCTTCCGGCACTGGCACACCTCACATGCCTTACTTCTGAAAAGAGTGAAATTGACGGAGTGCTTGACAGGCTGGAGGAAAACGGAGTGAAAAACATATTGGCGCTAAGGGGCGATGCTCCCCAAAACAGCTGCCTGGATTTTTCGAATGAGTTCAGATACGAGCATTCAACTGATCTTATAAGACACATAAAGGACAGAGGCGGCTTTTGCATAGGTGCCGCCTGCTATCCTGAAAAGCACAGTGAGAGCAAAAACGTATGGGACGACATAGTGCATCTGAGGGAAAAGGTTGACTGCGGTGCGGACTTTCTTATAACCCAGCTTTTCTTTGACAATGAGATATTCTACAAATTCATGGAAAAGAGCAAGAGCATGGGGATAGACGTTCCTGTAATTGCGGGAATACTCCCCGTCGTTAACAAGAAGCAAATAGACAGGATAGTCTCCCTTACAGGATGCACGTTCCCAAAAAAATTCACGAGGATAATTGAAAGATACGAGCACAAGCCGGAAGCCCTTAAAGAGGCTGGCATAGCATATGCGACGGAGCAGATAATTGACCTTCTCTCGTGGGGAGTCGACGGGGTTCACATATACACTATGAACAAATCGCAGGAGACTATAAATATACTAAAGAGCATATCAACGATAAGAAACGTGCTTGGAGAAGTGGAGGCTTCGTAAGGCGAAGGGGGAAGCAACAGGTGGACATACAAAAAAAAGAAGTGCTTAGATACATGGGGTGCCACGAAAGCATTGATGATGAAATTACAATGAGATCAATCGACGAGTGCATAGACGAGGCGAAGGGGCTGGCATCACAGGGAGTGACATTCGGAATATTTGACATAAAAAAGGTCAAGGGCGGAATAGAGATTGAAAATTCGGGAATCGTACTGACTGGAGATAGCATAGTAAAGCACCTTGAGGGCTGTGAGAAATGCGCCATAATGGCGGCGACCCTTGGAAGCGAGCTTGACATGAGGATAAGGTACTATTCGAAGGCGAGCCTTTCAAAGGGGATAATACTGGATGCCTGCGGGGCGGCAGGAGTGGAGTCGCTTTGCGACGCGGCAGAGGAGTCCATAAAGGCAATAGCGAAAAATGAAGGTTACAATACCACTTTCAGATACAGCCCGGGATACGGGGATTTGCCCCTCGACGTTCAACCTGGGATACTGAGGCTGCTGGACGCGCAAAAGAAGATAGGGCTTACGGCAACCGACAGCCTCCTTCTCATACCGAGAAAATCGGTCACTGCAGTGATAGGTTTTTCGAAGAAAAAGACGCACTCGAGGCTTACATGCGGAATATGCAGCATGAATGGAAAATGCAGTTACCAAAAAAGGGGGAAAAGCTGTGGATCTTAGGGAGATACTTGAAAACAGACATTTAATATTTGACGGGGCCATGGGAACAATGCTTCAAAAGAGCGGAATAAAGCCCGGCGAGCTGCCTGAAAGCTATAATATGGAAAAAAGGGATATAGTGCTTGGAATACACAGGGAGTATGTGTCTGCCGGAGCACAGGTCATAATAACAAATACATTCGGGGCCAACAGGTACAAGCTTGATGAAAGCCCATACAGCGTAGAGGAGATCGTGAAAAGCGCGGTTTCAATAGCGAGGGAAGCAGCAGGTGAAGATGGTCTTGTGGCTCTCGACATAGGGCCCATAGGGCAGATGATGGAGCCGATTGGAACTCTTTCATTCGAGCAGGCCTATGAAATATTCAAGGAGCAGGTGATTGCTGGAGAAGGCGCAGACCTTATACTCATAGAGACCATATCGGACATATACGAGGCCAAGGCTGCAGTGCTTGCGGCAAAGGAAAACTCAGACCTGCCGGTGCTTTGCACACTTACTTTCCAGGAAAACGGAAGGACTCTCACGGGAACAAACCCCCTTGCGGCAGTAAACATACTGGAAGGGCTGGGTTGCGACGCCATTGGGATGAACTGTTCGCTTGGACCTGTTCAGATGATGCCTATAGTAAAGGATATAGTGGATTATTCAAGCATTCCGGTAATGGTCCAGCCCAATGCGGGTCTTCCGAGGATTGAAGACGGAAAAACGGTATACGACGTGGAACCTTATGAATTCGCATCTTACATAGCCCAAATGGCGGATATGGGAGTGGCGATGTTCGGAGGGTGCTGCGGTACAACTCCTGAATTCATAAAAAGCGTAAAAGAGGCTTTAAACGGCAAAAAGCCAAAGCCTGCCACAAAAAAGAACCTAGCATGCGTCTGCTCGTCCACAAAAGCCGTAGTGATTGGACAGGGTGTGAGCATAATAGGGGAGAGGATAAACCCCACCGGAAAGAAAAGGCTCAGGGAAGCAATAAAGGCAGGGGACTTCGACTATGTGGTATCTGAGGCCATATCCCAAAAGGAGACGGGATCGGACATACTAGATGTCAACATGGGAGTTCCGGGGATAGACGAGGTGGCCGCTGCGACAAGGGCTGTAAGGGAGCTTCAGTCGGTTATTGACCTTCCGCTTCAAATAGACAGCTCGAATCCGGATGCCATAGAGGCCGCAGTCAGGATATATAACGGAAAGGCCATAATAAACTCCGTAAACGGCAAGGACGAGAGCCTTGAAAAGATACTTCCGATAGCCAAAAAGTACGGAGCCTGCGTAATAGGGCTTACACTTGACGAGGAAGGCCTTCCTGAAACCGCTCAAAAGCGTGTGGAGATAGCCCAAAAGATAGTGAATAGGGCTAAGGAGCATGGGATAGACGAAAAGGACATAATAATAGACTGCCTTGTGCTTACGGCTTCTGCCCAGCAGGAGGCCGTAATGGAGACTCTAAAGGCCATACCTCTTGTGAAGGAGAAGCTTGGGGTCAGGACTACTCTTGGCGCAAGCAACGTATCGTACGGCTTGCCTCAAAGAGGGATAATAAACTCGACATACCTTGCAATGGCACTTTCATACGGGCTTGACGCTCCCATAACGGATTCGACAAACCAAAGGCTTATGGAGGCGATAAGGTCTTTCAGGGTAATAACAAACCAGGACCCTATGGCCGAGGACTATATAAGGGCTTACGGGGGAGACGGCCAAAAGGCCAAGGAAACGCTTTCGAAAGCTGCAGATGAGAAGAGGAGCCTTAAAAGCATAATACTAAACGGAATGAAGGACGAATCATACGAGGCCACAAAAAGCGCCCTTAATGAAAGGGATGCCATGGACATAGTCAACAACGAACTCATAGCGGCGCTCGACGAGGTCGGAGAGAAGTATGAAAAGGGAGATATATTCCTGCCTCAGCTTATAAGGTCGGCAGAGACAGTGAAGATGGCATTCGATGCTGTAAAGGAGAAAATAGTAAGCGAGGGAAGCGAGTCAATATCCAAGGGAAAGATGATACTTGCGACCGTAAAGGGAGACATACACGACATAGGAAAGAACATAGTCAAAATACTCCTTGAAAACTACGGATATGATGTTATAGATCTTGGAAGGGACGTGGCACCCGAGACAATAGTCCAGACAGCAAAAGATGAAGACATAAGGCTTGTGGGACTCAGCGCACTTATGACAACTACGGTTTCAAGCATGGAGGATACAATCAATCTCATAAAGGATCAAAATCTAGACTGCAAGGTAATGGTCGGAGGAGCTGTTTTAAATCCGGAATACGCAAAGGAGATAGGCGCAGACTATTATTCAAAAGATGCAAAGGAAGCCGTGGAGGTAGCAAGGAGAGTATTTGAAAACTAAATAAAAACATTAGAAACACATAAGGGTACAAGAAAATCGAATTAAATATTAAAAATAAAGAGGGAATCCATGAGAAAAGGCCTTGGGGCTATTTCACATGGATTCCTTTGTGTGTTAAAATAGTCTGACAAGCTGTGGTGATAAAGTGAAACTGTAATATTGAGGGAAAAATGATTAAAAAAAACGGCAGGTTCATACCAAAATGGAAGAAAAAATAATGTGCTGAAAGGTTTTATAAATGACTAAAAGATATGGAAACAGGGGGCTGAGTAAAAATAATCATGATACCTAAAATTGGAATGAGAAATATTAAAACTGCAACAGCAGTATTTTTGTGCGTGGCCACATCAAACGCACTGGGGATGGAATATCCGTTTTATGCTGCAATTGCGGCGGTAATATCCATGA
Organism: Peptoclostridium litorale DSM 5388; assembly: GCF_900141635.1. Taxonomy (GTDB): domain Bacteria; phylum Bacillota; class Clostridia; order Peptostreptococcales; family Peptostreptococcaceae; genus Peptoclostridium; species Peptoclostridium litorale. Next base: position 7,172 of record NZ_FSRH01000001.1, read on the forward strand.
AAACTTCCATGGCCAATTCATTCAAGGTTGGCAAAAACAGAATGATGGGAACCGCTGTGGGAGCGCTTACAGGCCTTCTATTTGCCCTGATACAGCCTGGAAACGCAATTCTGTGCGGCATAGGCATGGTGGTTCTCATATATATATGCAACGTACTCAAATGGAATGACTCGGTGACAATAGCGGGCATTGTATTCATGGCCATAATGGTCAATATGGATGGCAAAAACCCTTTTGAATACAGCATAAGCAGACTTATCGACACTTTCATGGGAATAAGCATAGCGCTGACTGTCAACTATATGCTTTTTCCATACAATTATTACGGCAGCATAATAAAAAGGCACGGAGAACTTTCAAAAAAAATGATTTCGATGGCTTCGGACACCACTAGATTTGGAGGTCATATGGACTTGGACGGCCTTCGAAAAGAAATTTCAAAGCTGGAAAGTCAGGTTGATGCCTTTTCGAAAGAAAGAAGACCCCAAAAGCATGAAATTGAAAAAATAGACTCAGTAAGGGCAGATTTGAGCATATTCAAGGAGGCGTGCACTCACTTGGCTGCAATTGCATGCATTCCGGGGAAACTGAATATAAGTGAAAGCAATGCAAAAAGGCTTGAGGGGATTTGCGGTTTTAAGGGCGCTCATCTTGAAAATAAGGGAAGCGCAAATGATGAGGCTGGAATTGTTTTCAACTATCATCTGGGAAGAGTGCTCGACTGCGTTGAAGAACTTGTATTTTCTTAAATTTGACTAAACAAGGGCTGCATGAACTCGTGAATGACGATTCACAGTTTGTGATAGCAACCCATTCGCCCATAATAATGGCATATCCAAGAAGCTGCATATATGAAGTCAATAACGGAATAAGAAGGATTGACTACAGACAAACGGAGCACTATCAGGTTGCAAGGGAGTTTTTGAACAATACTGATAAAATGCTTGAAATACTTATGGAACCGTAAAACAAACACAAAAAAATATTGGAAGCCTATGCCCGTGTTGGAACTATTCTGACATGGGTATAACTATATTGAAATCAAAAAAGTCATGCGTTATGCGGATTGCAACTTGGGAAATCCTGCCTATTGCAGCTATTTCATATAATATAAAGGGAAGCATTGCAGATTGTATGTGTGAATGTTGGGAAGGGGTGTTTTAAATGAAGAACATAAAAGATATGCTGGTTGCCATTGCAATACCGGAAGCTGTGGGAATGTTAAGTGCGTTGCTTACAGCGGATACAATGATGGTGTATATGGATCTTAGGAGGCCTTCATTTTCACCTCCGGGATGGATGTTTGGGCCGGTATGGACACTTCTTTATGCACTGATGGGATATGCATCATTTAGGATATGGGTCAAAAGAAAAGAGGATTCAAATGCAAGCAGTGCGCTTGGAGTTTACTCTCTTCAGCTGTTTTTGAATTTTATATGGACTATACTATTTTTCAGAATGCAGCTTCGGGGCGTTGCATTTGTGGATATAATTTTGCTCCTTGCGTTTATTGTTTTAACTACTGTTAAATTTTTCAATATAGACAGATTTGCAGGTTATATTATGATTCCATATATTATGTGGGTGTCTTTTGCTAGCGTTTTAAATTATGCATTTTGGAGCATTAACAGGTAAACAGGAACTCATCCGATACTCCTAAATTGCTATGACGCACATATTAAGCTTGTGACTTGGAGGTCTGGCTAATCGTGAAAATCAGCTGCAAGAATTCAGTGGGCTTAAAGGGACAATATGAATGCCTAGTTTTTCTTGTGGATTTGCAGAGCACATACAAAAAGCATTGGAAATTGATTTTTATTCCAATGCTTTATTATATGGATGAGTGTGCTATTATAGACCCTGAAGGTAAAGTCTTGCCATACGCTCGTCTTCTGGCGAATCTTTTTTAGAAGGTATTATTTCAAGCCAGTAATTGTCAGGGTCGTTTATGAAATAGATGCCCATTTTGGTATTTTCATAGCATATGCAGCCCATTTCACTGTGTTTTTTGTGGGCGCTTACAAAATCATCGGTTTCAAATGCGAGATGGAATTCATTTTCGCCCAGGTTATAAGGCTCTGACCTGTCGCGTATCCAGGTGAGCTCCAAAAGATGGGGAGTCTGTGAATCTCCTAGGTATACAAGAACAAAGCTTTTGTCTTCAGGTTCGTATCTCTTCGTCTCGACAAGGCCAAGGGCATCCTTGTAAAACGCCAGACTTTTTTCAAGGTTGAGCACGTTTATGTTATTGTGTGCAAATTTAAAATTCATATTCTCGCCTCCATATCTCGTAATTGTCATCAAAGGGTAAGTTGCATTTGATTTGTATTATTTATACCACAACAGGATTATATAAGCACTAATATTTCGAAATTTGTATGCTTTATATAAAATTGTAAAAATGGAGATGGTTAAAAATGGAAAAACTTTCAGATTGTCATAATATAGGTAAAAAGCTTGAACAGCGTTTATTTAGGGTGGGAATAGAAAATCCCCAAAAGCTTGAGGAAATTGGAAGCAATGATGCTTTCAAGATGCTTTTGGATTTGGAAGGAGACACCTGCTTTAATACCATTTGCGCGCTTGAAGGTGCAGTCAGGGGAATGAGATGGCATGAACTGGACGAAAAGACGAAAATAGACCTTAGAATTTTTTATGACGAAAACAAGAAGCTATAGGCAGATACCTAGAGCCTGGAGTCCTGAATCGGCATGTTTTTTTAAATAGATTGGCTCTGTGAATATTTTGAGAAAATGAGTCCGATAATGGTATAATCCAAATGTAAGGGAAGTCTATGTGAGAGAGATTCCTATCCAGGTGGGGCAGGCTGAAATTTATGAAAAATAGAGAATATGAAGGGGTGGTCTTTTGAAAAAATTTATTTTGGGATTGATAGTGGGGATTGTTATATCTCGGGGAGTGGTGAGCGCTTCTGGATCGGGAGCATTTATATAAGTGTTTTACAATGTAAATGATATTGTAATGGACGGGAAAGCTCTGCATATGGAGCAAAAGCCGTTCATATATGAAGGCAGGACGTATGTATATCTGGGGGATGCGGTAAGGGCATTCGGGCGAGAGCTTGAGTGGTATGGCAAGACAGGTAGAATAACAATGGTTAAGCCACAGGAAGAGAGTGGTGAGATTGACAAAAGTTTTAAAATAGAGCAGTATGAAAGTGTGGTTTCAAAGATTGCATCAAAACTTGAAAGCGGCTGGCCGGACGACATGAATGCATTTTTAAAAGCGGAAATGGATAGTTATGATGCAGGTATCGAAAATATTTACTTCGCAGATGAAAATGGAAATATGCAAATAATCCCGAGTGTGCAGCTGCCTGAAGGATATGACCCGAGAGAACGCGAATGGTATAAGGTGGCGGTGGAAAAGGGAATATATGTGTCAAATCCGTATGCAGACATAATAAATGGAGGGGAGATTGTGAGCGCTTCGAAAACAGTCCGTTCAAACGGAAAAATTGTCGGAGCGATAGGGGTGGACTTTAAGCTTTAAAACAGAGCTGTAATACAGGTTCTTGGTCAAAATTTCAATGAGCGGCTCTAGAAAGCCTCAAAAAAGCAGTGATGATTCATACCTACACATTCCTCTTGTTAAAGTTTTATATTATTTCGAATATATATAGTGAAATGGATTGTTAGAAGCAGCATTCACGAGAATGATTCATAGAGGTGGTGGATTCAGTGGAAAAAAAAGATGTAGAAAAGGAATATGCAAAGTACAGGCGTAGGGCGTCTCAGTATGCAAATGACAGGGAAAAGTCCAAGGAACTCCTCGCGGTGGCCATGAAAAAAGCCATTAAGAGTAGAAATGGAGCACTTGAAGAGGTGTGGGGAAATTTAGTGCTACTGTTTGAAATGTTCAGGGACTGGATATCCGGCAAATACAACAGTGTTCCTATGAACTCCATAATTATGATAATAGGCGCCCTTCTTTATTTTGTAGCGCCTATGGATGTAATACCGGACTTTATAATGGGCATGGGAATAGTAGACGACGCTGCAGTAATATCAATTTTAATAAAGAAGATAAGCTCTGATATAGAAAAATACAAAGCGTGGAAGGAGATTGCTGACGAAACTACAAAGCGGGATTAGTGATGTATTGAATGCATCTTAAAATAGCGTGTAATGAATATGAAGGAATTGATAAAGAGTCGGAGTTTCAAAATGAAAAGTGCAATATGAATATATGTTCAATATAAATGCTAAAAAGCAGCGCCAAGTAGAAGCGCTGCTTTTTGAATTGTTTCAAAATATGAATTTAATATCCCAGCTCCTCCCCGACTATTATTACTTTTATCCTTCCCTTGATTTGCTGCTGCCTGAGTGTCACGTAGCTGCTGCATATCCTGTCAGAGCTTGAACAATCTGTGCAGTATCCAAGGCTGGCGCAAGGCGTGTCCCTGTTGAGCCTTTTTGCATTGGCAGGAGCTGCATATCTTCTGTTCCTTTCTACTGCCTCGTCTATGTCCTTTACTATCTTATTGACTCCAACAACTAGTATTACACTGTCAGGGCCATATATAATGGCTGCAACCCTGTTTCCGTTCCCATCGACATTGTATATTTCGCCTTTTTCGGTTATGGCGTTGCAGCTTGCCAAATAAGCGTCGGCGTAGAAGCTCTCCCTGTATATGTTTTTGATGCCTGAAGGAGTAAGACCATCCTTGTACCTGTCAAGGAAATTGTAGCTTCCGTTTCTCAAAAATTCTATGAGGCCGGTTTCGAAAAGAGTCATTGAACCGCCTACGGAAACTGTATCTCCGTTTTTTAGCAGCTCACCGACTTTTTGAAGCATTTCATCAGAATTTTGGACGTAATATGCGTCCATGTTATTCTTATTGAGATTTTCGATAGTGTGTGCTATTTTCTTGTCTAGAACAAATTTTTTGTTTTCATCCATATGTATCACCTCGATAATAGTATAATTATGAAAAAATTTTAAGCAATACTATATAAAATACCCAAATACATGGGTACATAAGCTTTAAAATTAATTATTTAGACCAAAAAGGTATAATCAATTTAAACGCAGCTTAAAAATACACTGAATTGCATATGAAATTGGGCGACATTGTATATTATCAAGCCGCTTGTGGGTATTCTATCCATGAAAATTAAAATTTCATTAAAGTGTCGGCCGGTTGTAAATAAATGTATAGGTATATGGTATAATTTAAGTGTGGCAGAAAAAATAAGTGATTGATTGTGGAGATGATTTTATGAAGCTTTGTTCGAAATGCAATAAAAATATCGCAGTTATTTTTACATCCAGCATTGAAAACGGAAAGAAGGAGCTCAAGGGATACTGCTTGGAATGTGCCCAGAAAATGGGATTTACAATAATGGATGAGCTTATAAAGCAAACGGGCATGTCCACTGAAGATATAGAAAACATAACAAAGCAGATGGGTAACATGCTTGGAGACATAAATCTTGACGATTTGGATGCGGATGAGTCGCTGCTTGGAATGATGAACGGCATGTTCTCGCCGGAGCCTAAGGATGAGGACTTTGAACTAGATGAAGACAAGGAAATAAGGGAAGATGCGCATTTTGAAGATATGGAACTGGAATCAAATGAAAAGACAAAAAAGAAGAGGAAAAAGAGAAAATACCTGGATAAGTACGGCAGCAATCTTACTGACAAGGCCAGGGAAAACAGAGTAGACAGGGTTATAGGCAGGAATGTCGAAATTGAACGTGTAATACAAATACTAAACAGAAGGAACAAGAACAATCCAGTGCTAATAGGGGAGCCTGGAGTTGGAAAAACGGCAATAGCCGAAGGGCTTGCAGTGAGGATAATAGAAGGCGAGGTTCCGGCGAAGCTTTTGGACTGCGAGATATACCTTCTCGACCTTACAGCAATAGTTGCAGGAACACAGTTCAGGGGTCAGTTTGAGGGCCGTATGAAAGCCATAATAGACGAGGCGACTGAAAGTGGGAATGTCATTCTTGTAATAGACGAGCTGCACAACATAGTCGGAGCAGGAGAGGTTCAAGGCGGAGTGATGAATGCCGCCAACATATTAAAGCCCGCCCTTGCAAGGGGTGACATACAGGTAATAGGCGCCACGACGATAGAGGAGTACAGAAAGCACATTGAAAAGGATTCGGCGCTAGAAAGAAGGTTCCAGCCGGTAATGGTGGACGAACCTTCCATTGAAGAGACCATCGAAATACTAAAGGGGATAAGGGACTACTACGAGGACTACCACAAGGTGAAAATACCTGACGATTCAATAGTTGCGGCAGCCAAAATGTCGGAAAGGTATATAACTGACAGGTTCCTTCCGGACAAGGCTATAGACGTCATAGACGAGGCGGGCTCCATGGTCAACCTTAAAAACCAGTGTGCATTTGAGATTGAAGCGCTTAAAAGGGAGCTTGAATCAATCCAGGAGCAAAAGGAAGAAGCAGCGCTCAAGGATGATTACGAAGCGGCGGCAAATTTCAAAATGAAAGAGATTGAAGTGCAGGAAAAGATAAAAAATTTCGGGGCGGAAAGCTCCTGTGAAATAACTGTGGAGGATGTGGCCCACGTAATAGAGTCGTGGACTAAGATTCCAGTTAAGAAGATTACAAGGGAAGAATCGCAAAAGCTCATAGAACTTGAGGCAACCCTCAGGAAAAAGGTCATAGGCCAGGACAAAGCGGTATCCCTTATAGCGAAAAGCATAAGGAGAAACAGGTCGGGCTTCAAGAAAAAGAGAAAGCCGTCATCGTTCATATTCGTAGGGCCTACGGGAGTTGGAAAGACTGAGCTTGCGAGAGTTCTTTCGACAGAGCTTTTTGGAAGTGAAGAGGCCATGATAAGGATAGACATGTCGGAATACATGGAAAAGCACACCGTTTCAAAACTAATAGGGGCTCCGCCAGGGTACGTGGGATATGACCAAGGAGGCCAGCTGACTGAAAAAGTCAGAAGAAGGCCTTATTCGGTGATACTTCTGGATGAAATTGAAAAAGCTCATGCCGATGTATTCAACATGCTTCTTCAAATACTTGACGATGGAAGGCTTACTGACAGCCAGGGGAGGACGGTATTCTTTGAAAATACCGTGATAATAATGACTTCCAACGCCGGAACTGATACGAAATCAGCCGGTATAGGATTTGGCCATACAGGGTATGATGCTCTAGAAGAAAAGGTCAATAACGCACTCAAAGAGACTTTCAGGCCGGAATTTCTAAACAGGGTTGACGAGACGGTTGTGTTCAGACCTCTTGGAAAGGAGGAGCTAGTGCAGATTGTTGAACTTATGCTTGCCGAGGTTTCTGAGGAAGCAGTGGAAAAAGACATAAAGATAGAGGTTTCGCAGAGGATGAAGAGCTTCCTCATAGAAAAGGGATTCGACGAAAAGTACGGAGCAAGGCCTCTTAGAAGAACAATTCAAAGATACATTGAAGATGAGATAGCTGAAAGGTATATAAGGGGCATAATAAATGAAGGATCATCTGTATTTGTCGATATAGAGGGAGATGAAATAGTGGTGAGCGTGCTGTAAGGGCTGCTTAAAAAGGCATTCGAATTGTAATGCAAATTAAATGAAAATATTGAAACTGATAAAAGCCGCCAGGTTTGGATATTCCAAATTGGCGGCTTTTAGTGTATTAAACTACCCCCTGTTCAAGCATTGCCTGAGCAACTCTTTTGAAACCGGCTATGTTTGCTCCGACTACATAGTTTTTGTCGAAACCATATTCTTTTGCAGCCTCTTTTGAAGACTTGTATATGTTAACCATTATATCGTTTAGCTTTTGATCGACTTCTTCAAATGTCCAGTTTATCCTCATGTCATTTTGGGACATCTCAAGTGCCGATGTGGCAACTCCGCCAGCATTTGCAGCCTTTGCAGGTGCCAGCAGAATTCCTTTTTCTACGAGGAACTTCACAGCTTCGTTTGTAGTAGGCATGTTTGCCCCTTCGCCAAGAGCTATGGCGCCGTTTTCTACAATCATTTTCGCTTCACTCATGCCGATTTCATTTTGGACTGCGCAAGGCAGGGCTATGTCGCAAGGTATCGACCATATCGACTTTTTATCGCTGCTGTCAACCGCATGGTATGAAGCCTGTGGGTGGTACTTGAGGTAGTCCTTTATTCTGCCCCTTTCGAACTCTTTTATCTGCTTTACCGTGTCCAGGCTTATACCGCCTTCATCGTGTATGAATCCGTTTGAATCGCTCATTGCTACTACCTTGGCACCGTACTGCTCAGCCTTTTCACACGCATATGTAGCGACATTTCCAGAACCCGAAACCACTATCCTTTTACCCTCAAGACTGTGGCCGTTATCTTCTATCATTTCCTTTACAAAATACATAAGGCCGTATCCGGTAGCCTCTTTTCTTACAAGAGAACCTCCATAAACCAGTCCTTTTCCAGTAAGGACTCCGTTTTCGAATGCACCTCTTATTCTCTTGTACTGGCCGTAAAGATATCCTATCTCTCTTGAGCCAACTCCTATGTCACCTGCAGGAACGTCGACTGAATCGCCTATATGCCTGTAAAGTTCAGTCATGAAGCTCTGGCAGAATCTCATTATCTCGTTGTCAGACTTGCCCTTTGGATCAAAGTCGGAGCCTCCCTTTCCGCCGCCTATGGCAAGGCCGGTGAGTGAATTTTTGAGTATTTGTTCAAATCCAAGGAACTTTACAACACCCAAATAAACGGATGGATGAAATCTAAGGCCCCCTTTATAAGGCCCAAGAGCGCTGCTGAACTGGATTCTAAAACCCCTGTTTGTTCTTGCGTTCCCTTCGTCGTCAAACCATGGAACCCTGAACATTATTTGCCTTTCGGGTTCACAGAACCTTTCTATAAGTCCGGTTTTAAAGTACTGAGGCTCCTTTTCGACAAGAGGCTCAAGTGAAGTGAGAACCTCTTCCACTGCCTGATGAAATTCAACCTCGCCAGGATTTTTCTTTTTCACATCTTCCAGTAAATTTTGTAGTTTTGACATTACAATTCCTCCCTTAAATATACTATATGCAAAGTATTGTATACCTCAATTCAGGTATCGCTGTTGATTTTAAGTTGAAAAATGACGCGCGAACCTGTCATTCCTTCAAAAATAAAAAGCGATACAGTCGGAGTGAAACTGCTGAAAACCTTTAAAACAGACGATGTGCCGGTTTTTTGCTGAAGCAGCCTTGCCCCCTGAAATTGATATAATGAAATTCTACCACGGCAATCTTGCACTGTAAAGCTTTTTTTGAAATTTTCTGAAAATAATTTAAATGGTCTGTGTGAAAAGGTTTTCAAGGCATACAGCTTCTTTTGATATGGACAAGCGGCTTGTAGTTTTGACGGTTCCGAATTGCAATCCTTCAATATTGGATTTGGAGCATATCCGTTTTTATTGCTGAAAGGACGATATTACGAACAATAGCAGTATTAACGAAATTCTCATTGTGTTCATTAAAAAGACATTTGCGTGCGAAAATTTGTAGTATAATATATACCAAAAAGTATTTGGGGGGTTAAACATGGCTGTTGAAGACGTGAGAAAGTTTTTTGAGGAGAATGGATACGATTACGAAATAATAGAAAAGGAAGCAAGCACTGCTACCGTGGAGCTTGCAGCACAGGCCATAGGTGTCGAGCCTGAGCTTATTGCCAAGACGATGGCATTTAGATTAAAGGAAAAGGATGTATTGGTGGTTTCAAAGGGGGATGCAAAAATAGACAATAGAAAGTTCAAGGATACATTCAATACAAAGGCAAAGATGATGAAATATGAAGAGGTCCTGGAGGCTACGGGACATCCTGTTGGGGGAGTTTGCCCGTTTGGGCTGAAAACCTCAATGGAAATATATCTTGATGTTTCGTTAAAGCAGTTCGAATATGTATACCCTGCAGCGGGTTCGACAAATTCAGCAGTAAAGATAACGCCTGATGAGCTTAAGACGGTTACAAAAGCCGACTGGGTTGATGTTTGCAAGGCGTAAAAATAGTATTTGAATTTCGGGACTAACGGCCGATAGAGGCCGTTTTTTTATGGTGATCCGTGAAAAAAATGTCGAATTGAATAGGTGTAAGTGGCTCGATATTGGGTATAAAAAATCATACATAGGCAAAACGACAGAATGATTTCAACTTATATTTAACAAAAAATTATACTCGATAAGAATGCTTTTTCCGGATAGACTTAAAATAATATTCATAGTAGGGAGGTGTGAGATGAGCATGAAAAAAATTAGCTTGGCTGCTTGTTTCGCGGCTATTATATTTTTAATAATAACCACAGTCTGTATTAGAGGGATGAGTGATGGCAACAAACCGGTAGTGAAAAATGGACAGGCAGATTTAAGCAGCTGGGATTTTGACGAAAAAGGAGGTGTAAGGCTTTCGGGGGAGTGGGAATTTTACTGGGAAAAACTTTTATATAGCGATGATTTTAAAATAAAACCTAGCCACACCCGGGTGAGTTACATTGATGTACCGTCCATATGGAATGGGCATGTTGTAAATGGCAAAAATGTAGGAGGGGAAGGCTTTGCAACCTACATTGCCAGTATAAAGCTACCCGAAGGAATGGAGACCGTTTACCTTAAGGCATATGACATGTCGAGTGCATACAGGATTTATGCAGATGGAACGCTGATAGGGAAAAACGGCGACGTTTCAGCTGACAGAGATATGGCACATCCGGAGTTCAACCCCCAAATAGTCAAATTCAACCGCGAAAATGAATGGGTTGAAATCATAGTCCAAGTATCAAACTACAGCCACTACAAGGGAGGCTTTTGGGAGTCAATAATAATAGGAAATGAAAAGTCCGTAGAGGCCATGAACGGTAAGAGCCTCATGGCAAATTTTTTTGTAATGGGTTTCATAGTCAGCATGGCGATATACCACATGGTAATAGCATCGCTTATAAGAAAGGAGAAGGCATTTTTGTTCTTTTCTGTTTTTTGCATTTTAATGTCGATTAGAATTTTTATAACGGGTGAAAGATGCATAGTGGACTTATTTGAAAACACAAACTGGGAGACTCTTCAAAAAATTGAGTACCTCTCTTTTTACATGATGTTACCTGTGTTCATAAGATTTATAGACTATCTGTTTGAATGCAAATTTAGCAGGGCCTTTTTAAAAACAGTATATGCTTTTTCTTTTATATTTTCAATCATTGTGCTGGTATTTCCGGCTAAGGCATATACGCGTACACTAAGCGCATACCATGTGCTTATAATAATATCTGGAATATACGTAATACGAGCCATTGTGAGTGCCGTAAGGGATAATATAAATGGAGCGCAGGAGTTTTCGGTTGGTTTTTTTGGTTTTTTTGCAGCTGTGCTTGTGGAGATAGTGAGCGTTCAAAAAGTGCTCGGGTATCAGGGCACTTTGTTTTGGGGTATGATATTTTTTATACTGATGATTTCGATTGCGATTTCAAAGCAGTTTTCGGCGGCTGTTATAGATACTGAAAAACTTGCGCTTGAAAAAGAAAAGATGGTGGAAAAGGTGAATGAGCTTAATGAAAAGCTAAAAAGGAGAAACAGCGACCTTGTAAACAGGGTTACAAGGGACGGGCTTTCTGGACTGTACAACCACAGGCATATACATGAAAAGCTTGCAGAAAAAGCTATAAAGGCGAATATGTATGGCAGTTGTTTGAGCATAGGAATGTTTGACATAGATAGGTTCAAGGATGTAAATGACAATTACGGGCATCAGTTTGGCGACAAGGTCATAGTAGAAGTCGCGAGAATATTGTCGGAAAATACCAGAAATTCAGATGCGGTGGGAAGGTATGGAGGAGAGGAGTTCATAGTAATATTCGACGGCGCCGATGAAAATGTGAGTTTTGAAGTTTCTGAAAGGCTCAGGATAGAAGTGGAAAAACAGATAGTCAAAAATCTGGGCGTCAGGGTAACTATAAGCGGAGGGGTTACAGAGCTTGAAAACGAAGAATGTCCGACAAATGCCATAAGAAGGGCTGATGAGCTTTTATACAGGGCAAAGAGAAATGGAAGGAATAGAATAGAAAGAAGTATGACGTCAAAGCCGGCTCAAATTCCCTAAGCCGGCTTTAACTTCATGCGACTAGAACACATGTTTCTTTTCGAGCAAAAGTGATACTATGTCGTCTGCAATAAGCTTTTCGTCTTGCGTGAACGCACAGGAGCTTATACTGTCGATCACTGAAGCCATTTTAAATTCGCATCCGCTCAAGCCCCCATCTATCTTGTGCATTATGCTTACATTCAGGGCGTCGGAATATATCTTTGATGCTGCGATTTTACCGCTTCTGAGAGTAAGGCAGATTTCAAAATCTCCCCAGCCAAAGCGCTTCTCAAATGATATGTCAAATTTGGGAGCCTGGCCGAATCTCCAATCCCAAGATGAATACTTGGGAACAAGCGATGATATATCGAACTCAGAAGGTTCGATTATTGAAAAAGCCTTGCCGTATTCGGATTCAAAGCTTTTGACCATTGAGTCCGAAATAGACTGTATACTTACTGAGGTGTTCAGGGATTTGAGGTTTACAACCCTAGATCTTACAGAATCTATGCCCTTTGAAACTATTTTTTCAGTTGGAGCGGTCAGATATCTCGTAAGATTTTCAAGGTTGGAATCGACAAGTATTGTCCCGTGGTGATAGGCCTTGTCGTCCTTGTAATAAAAGGCATTGCCCGAGAATTTTTTCCCATCTGCAAGTATATCGTTTCGTCCTGAAGCTACTGCATGTATTTTGTTTTCATTTACGCATGAGAGAACTACTGAAAGCTGCCTTTTGATGTCAAAAAGCTTTCGATCGACTATGAATGTGAAATTGAGGTTTCCTTTATCGTGAAACACGGCTCCGCCTCCGGAAAGCCTTCTGGCAAGTTTTCCTCCGTCGCTTTCAAGTCTTCTGTGGTCGCACTCCCTCCAAGGGTTTTGGTTTCTTCCTATGACCACGGTGTTTTCATTTTGCCAAAGATACAGTATAGCCTCGTTCTTTTGTACATCGTCCAAAAGGGCTTCTTCAAGAGCCAGGTTTTCCCACGGATTTAACGAGTTTGATATTATTATTCTCGTTTTGATATTATTCAAAATGCAGTGCACCACCTTCTACAGATAATGCAGCCTCGTGTATTGATTCTGCAGTTGTAGGGTGAGCGTGTATAGTGTGGATTATGTCGTTTGCCGTAAGGCCGTTTTTTACGGCAAGGGCGACTTCGGCAATAAGGTCTGTTGCATTAGGGCCTATTATTGTGGAGCCTAGTATTTTGCCGGTTGTCTTGTCCTTTATCATTTTCACAAAGCCCCTGGACTCTCCGAGTGTGAGGGCCTTTCCGTTTGCGCCGAATGGGAATTTTCCTATTTCAACATCGGCGCCATTTTCTGCAAGTTCTTTTTCACATAATCCCACTGTCGCTATTTCCGGCATTGTAAATATCGCACTTGGAACGACGCTGTAGTCCATAAGGCTGTCTACACCCATTATATTGTCCACTGCAACTATACCCTGATGCGAGGCTACGTGTGCCAGCTGGAGCCTGTTTGTAACGTCGCCTATTGCGTATACGCCTTCGATATTTGTACTAAGCCTGTCGTCAACCTTTATACCTCTTCCGTTGATGTTGAGTTCAATTCCAAGCTTTTGAACATCTACGCCGTCAAGTCTTGGCTTTCTTCCGACTGAAATCAGAATTTTATCGGCGCATACATATCTGTCCACACCTTCGGATTCGAATACAACTATGCTTTCACCGTTTTCACCGCTGAGAATCTGTTTCACTTTTGAGCCGGTATTTATGCTTATTCCGCTTTCCTGCGCTATGGCAGTTATCTCTTCGCATACATCGGCATCAAGCATTGGAAGTATTGAATCCATGTATTCTACAACACTTACATGGCTTCCAAGGCTTGAGAATATGAAGGCAAATTCCATACCTATGACTCCGCCGCCTACAACCACAAGTCTTTCAGGCACTTCTTGTATGTCGAGAAGTTCAGTGCTTGTAACCACATTTGAACTTTCAATTCCAGGTATTGGAATGACTGAACTTTCAGAGCCTGTGGCTATTATCACGTTTTTAGCGATTACTGTGGTTTCGCACCTTGAGCCTTTTATAACAACTTTGTCTTTTTCAACAAGTTCGGCATCTCCCTTGACTAGCTTTATGCCCTTTTTCTCGAATAAAAACTCTATTCCGCCTACGAGCTCGCTTTTCACACTGTTTTTCCTGTCGACTATTGCGCCCATGTCTATGTTTATATTGTCGCAGTTTATTCCGTAAGAAGACGAAGACTTCATGTCCTCAAGAAGATGGGCAGACCTTACAAATGTCTTTGTAGGGATACATCCCCAGTTCAGGCATGTTCCTCCAATGCTTTCCTTTTCGGCAACGACAACGCTTGCACCGAGCTTTGCGGCGTGAAGCGCTGCTACATATCCTCCAGGGCCTCCTCCTATTATTGCTATGTCGACCTCGATATCCTCTTTGGAAGGTTTTATAAGTCCTGCGAAATAGCCTCCTTTTGAAGCTGGAGATTCGGCTTTGCCGGCGCAGACTTCGCCTTCTATCCGGGCGAGCAGGTCGCCTATTTTCACGGTGTCGCCTTCATCAACATGTATGGATGCGACTTTTCCAATCGCGTTCGACTTTATGGATATGTTTCCTTTTTTCGACTCGGCTTCAAAAAGTATATCTCCGACTGAAACCTCATCACCGGGCGCGATATTGATCTTGCAAAGCTTTGCATCCCTTGCATGTCCTGTCAGTTTTTCAAGCTTGAAATCTATTGCCATATTAATACCTCCGTGTTTGAAGTGTTTATTTCAAAGAGCAAAGAGACAGTGGCGACTGTCTCTTGTGCTGTGATACTGTTATTTGCAATTACTGATGTGAATAGTTAGAGCGAAATTGCTAGTTGAAATCTTTTTCAAATTCGTCTATTGAATTTTTAAGAAGTGTAACAGAGTAAGCAATTGTAGGGCCGCCGCCAAATGCAGCTGAAACCATTGCAGCTTCCATTAACTCTGCTCTTGTAGCTCCCGCTTCAAGGGCCTTGTAGGCATGGAACACTATGCAATATTCGCAACGGTTGTAAACGCCTATTGCAACGCTTATAAGTTCTTTCGTCTTAAGGTCAATACTTACAGGCTCGTATGAAGTTCCCATAAGATTCATGAAAGCTTCAAGATTTGCAGGGTTTGTAGCTCCCAGGTTTTCAAGTCCTCCGGTAAATTCATTAAGCATTTGTCTTGGGTCTTTTGCCATTTTAAATTCCTCCTCAGCCATTCGC
Organism: Peptoclostridium litorale DSM 5388; assembly: GCF_900141635.1. Lineage (GTDB taxonomy): Bacteria > Bacillota > Clostridia > Peptostreptococcales > Peptostreptococcaceae > Peptoclostridium > Peptoclostridium litorale. Next base: position 22,446 of record NZ_FSRH01000001.1, read on the forward strand.
TTTATTTTGTTAGCGCTACATTAATTAGTATAGCAACTATTTTTTCAAAAAACAATACTTTAACATGATTTTTAAATATATTTATCAAATAAAGTGCTGTTATAGGAATTTTGAATGGATAAAATATGTAGCGTTTTGGATCGATGTAGAATTGTCGGCAGGGATAGATATGGTTGAAATAATGAAAAAGACCCCGCGCAAAGTCTTTACATGGATGCGAGGGGTCTAGGGTTCTACATTTTCAATCATTTTTTGTATTACTTTTTTGAACACGGCAATTTCTTCTGTGGAAAGGCCTTTTGAAATGTCTTGGCTTAGCTGCTCCCCGATAGGTGTGAGCTTTTGCAGCATATCCTTGCCGCTGTCGGTTATCATAAGCTTTACAGCCCTTCTGTCATTTTTGTCGGGAATTCGCTTTACATATCCATCCCTTTCCATCCGGTCAACAAGCCGTGCTGTAGAAGAACCTTTTATGTCCATTTTTTGAGCTAGGTCCTTTTGGCTCATATCTCCGTGCTTTTCAAGGAAATAAAGCGCTATCCATTGGACCCTTGTAAGGCCTTGTTTTATAAGCCTTTCGTTGAAGCAGTCCGATATTTTTTTTGATGCGTTGTTTGTTATGAATGCTATGCATGAATCAAGGTCAAAAAGCATTGCTGCACCTTCCTTTGCTAGATTGTTTATAAAATTGATTTGACTGGAGAAATACATATGGGTATGTTAAATATTGTAGCACAAATATTTGGTTTGGTGTATGGATATTACGGGGATTGAATATAGACTGGTTATGAAGAGTTAACAAATTCAATATAAAAAAAGCGAATATGGTAAAATTATTAATAGGCCACACTAAAACTCAAACACAAGGAGGAAAAGCATGATAGAATTTGATTATTACATGCCGACAAAGGTTTTGTTCGGCAGGGATTCGCTTTCTAAAAACAAGGAAGTATTAAAAAGAGAAGGAGGCAGGGCTTTTATAGTTACAGGCAAGAGTTCGTCGCGAAAAAACGGCTCGCTTGGAGACTTGGAATCTGCAATGGACGAAATGGGAATAGAGTACAGTATATTTGACGATATGCAGGAAAACCCTCCACTTGAAATGGTTGAAAAAGCGGCAACAATGGCAAAAAATATGGATGCACAGTTCATAGTGGCGGTCGGAGGAGGATCTGCACTTGACTCTGCAAAGGGAATAGCAGTGCTTGCAAAGCATAAAAATTTAAAAGCCAGGGACCTTGTAAGGGGCGACAGGCATGACGGGCTTTCGGTCATAGCAATTCCGACGACATCCGGAACAGGATCTGAAGTTACTCAGTACGCCATATTTACAGACCATGAGGAAAAGACGAAGAAGAATTTTTCCCACTGCATTTTTCCAAAATACGCCATCGTAGACCCGAAGTACACTCAATCTATGCCACATTCAGTTACAGTAAACACCGCAGTGGATGCTCTTTCTCATCTTGTTGAGGGATATATGTCAAGCGGAGCGAATATTGTAAGCGATGCGCTTGCAGAAAAAGGTCTTGAGCTGTTTGGAAGGAGTATGGACTCACTTAAAAGCGGAGATTTTAGATATGAAGACAGGGAAAACTTCATGATTTGCTCTTCAATCGCAGGCATGGTTATAGCTCAGGCTGGAACTTCGCTTCCTCATGGAATGGGCTATGCGCTTACATACTTTCACGGGATGGAGCACGGAAGGGCCAATGGAATATTGCTAAAGGCATATATTGAGTTTTGCAGAGACACTGTAAAAAAAGACACAATAGTTAAAAAACTTGGATTTTCAAGTGTTGATGAGTTTGGACAGTTTTTAAGGGAAGTGTTGGACGTTAGCTGCGGCGCAGCTCTTGTTCAGGTTGAATCGTATGCAAGGGATATGATGAAAAATAAAAAGAAGCTTAAAAACCATCCGGGCTGCGTAGAAGAGAAGGACATATTGAAGATATACAGGGACAGTTTGAATTTATAGGCCGGATTTTAAAGAGACACTGCGGCGTGAGAATCCAATTTGAATTACTAAAGTGAAAAGCAGGCGGTCTGACTGGATAGGCAGACCACTTGCTTTTCGATAAAGGTCAGCTGGTTAATATACATTTGAATCAAAGCCGGATTGAAACTGGCGCATGAGATATAAAGCCTATTAATGGACGCCGGCGCTGTTTAAAGAAGCCTGGTATGTTTTGTCGGTATTCATTATATGGTTTACTATCCAGTCGGTAAGAAATTCAAATATGTCATTTAGGACCTGGCCTTGCTGCGCGTCTATATCCAATGTAGTGGTTTCCATGAGCTTATCGATGAAAAACGTGTGCTGCTGGGCATGTGAATCTGTAAATTCAACGCCATTGGATTTAAGCAGACTTTCCTCGAAGTCAAAATGATATACGGTGTAGTCCTTAAGCTCTCCCAATATGTACATTATGTCATCGTATTTGTCGAACTTGTCTGATTTCATTGCAGCTATGAGTTCGTTTCCTATTTCAAAAAGTCTTTTGTGCTGAGAGTCTATCGACTCTACCCCGACGCTGTATTTGTCATTCCACTTAAGCATATAAAACCCTCCCTTGATTTATAACGATTACAAAATTAAATATACACCAAAATGGTAAAGAAATCAAGCCTCTTAAACATGAAGTATTTGCATATGGGCTTTGCATACTTTAACTTTCAGAGCTTGCAAAAGGCCCATTATCTGTAGGGCGATATGTTCAGTTTTGGTAATTTTCATCAATGAAGTCGAAAATAGTCTCTGAAAGCATTGAGATATCACTTGCAGACGCCCCAGAAAGAGTGTGGTCGGCTCCGCTTAATAAAATATATTTTGCATTTGCACCCCTTGAAAGGGCAGTTTCATAAAGATTTTTAGAGTGATAGTAAGGGACGATTCTGTCGTTTTTACCATGAACTATCAATGTTGGCGGCGAAGTGTTTTTTATATATTGCAAGGGTGTGGGCGAGCGGCTTATTTTTTTATCGAGAGAAAAAGCGCTTACATATTTTCTGAAAGCCGCAGGGGTGTTTTTTAAATACCCTTCAAATGAAGTAGGCCCTGAAAAGTCAATTACATATCTCACGGCGGTGCTTTGCGAAGACAGGCTGCCTTCATCTTTAAACTCATTGTCAGAAGAATATGCGCAAAGTAATGCCATGCTAGCACCAGAAGAGACCCCCCAAAGGCCTATGTTATTGCTGTCTATTGAATATGAGTCGCTATTTTGGACAATCCACCTGAGTGCATCCTTGCAGTCTGAAACAGGGCCGGGGAAAGCCGAACCGTCTGAAAGCAGCCTGTAGTTTATAGTGATTATTGTATACCCGTTTTGCCTTAGAATGTTGAAATACGGCATAAGGGATTTTGTATCCGTTCCATTCTTGTTGCCCATGACCCATGCACCGCCGTGTATATAGACTATGGCAGGGCTTTTTTGATAAACCTGCACTAGGGGTTTGTATATGTCCAGAGTAAGTTCTTTTTCATTTGTGGTTTTATAAATTACATCCCTTGCCACAGCTGCATCAGAATACTGATTTGAATGTGAGCTTTGATTCACATCGAAAGGCTTTTCGGGCTGGAAACCATCTGAAGCCGATGAATCCGAAGCGGGGAAAAGGCAAAGAATAAGGGCTATTGCAAGCGTTGTAGCATTCTTTTTCATTTACGGAACCCTCCTTATAGGTGTTAAATATACTAATTCACCAATGATATTTTAACACAAACAGACTCATTAAGATATCGCAAACGAATAGATTAGAGAGTTTCGAATAAATAAAAAATGCGGCATATGCCGCATTTTGGTTTGGGTATGTTTACTGATTGTATATTGATTTGAAATTATGGGTTTTGATTGACAGCTTTTTTCTTGAATACTGTTGAAATAACAGAGCCTATTGAGTCGAATTGGCTGAAAAAGGTGGACGCCAGTATGAAAGCGCCACCGATCATTTGAAGCGGACTCATGCTCTCGCCAAGGAAGAGCGATGCTATTACTACTGCAGATATAGGGTCTATATAGCTGAGTATTGCTATTGAAGGTCCGTCTATATCCCTTATGGAAGAAAAAAAGTTAATATATGCTATGCCTGTGTGTACGATCCCAAGAGTCATCATGAGAATCCATGATTTTGAGCTCATGCTCAAAAATGGAGTAATTCCAGTACTTGCAAGTGCCACTGGAAGAATGACAAGTGATGCTATTGAAAGCTGTACAAGCGTGGTTTCAAATCCAGTTGAACCCTTCATGTTCTTATTCATAAGAACTATTGCGGCGTACATTAGAGCCCCTGAAAGTCCGTACCCTATGCCGAGAGGATGGTTGAAGTTCATGTTTGGCAACGATGAAGGCTGGGATGAAAGTATCATGTAAAGACCGGCCATAGCACAAAGCACGTAAAAGAGCTTACTGAAAGTGAGCTTTTCCCTTAAAAATATAGGAGAAAGCAGAGTGATGAATACAGGTGCAAAATAATAGCTGAGAGTGGCGTTTGATATTGTTGTGTATTTGTAAGCCTGGAAAAGGAAGAACCAGTTGAACCCCATTGCAATTCCCGAAAAAATGAGAAGCTTAATGTTCTTTTTTATTGTATGTACTGATTCGTCTCCCATAAGCCATATTCCGACTATGCCTAAAAACGCACTTGCACTGACTGCCCTAAGAAGTGCTATTCCTATCGAAGGGAGCTCTATCCCCCGTACAAAAACTCCAATGCTTCCCCATACAAGCATTGAGGCTGCGATCCTGATTTTGCTTTTCATAATAATACGTTGCCGAAAATCTATAAAAATCTAAAGAAAATTCAAAAATCCAAGATTTTTGTTTAATTCCCTGTTCATCCTGTCCCGTTTTGCGGTGAAGCATGCTACTCTGGTTTGATATAACAGTCCAAGGGCTTAAATTCCCATACAACGAGTGGTACATATCAGTAGTATCGTTTGGTGATTACACTACTGATTCATATCTGCTCAGGTTGATGCTCGCATTGAGGTCTCTGTCTATTACAGAGCCACATTCTTCGCAGACATATGTCCTTTCGGACAGTGAAAGCTTTGCTTTTATGTGACCACACCCGCTACAAGTCTTTGACGATGGATACCACCTGTCGGCTTCGACAAACTCAATGCCACTAAAGGCACATTTGTACTTAATTTGCCTTTTGAACTCGTGCAGACATTGCTGCATTATTGCCTTTGACAAGTGCTTGTTTTTCATCATTCCCTTGATATTTAGCGTTTCCATGACAACTCTGCTTGGCTTGGTTTTCACTATAGCATTCGTTGCTTGGTGATTGTGATTGCTTCTGATGTTGGCTAATCGCCTGTGGAGCAATCTAATCTCTCTTTCGATTTTTATGATATTACAAGTTTTGGCGAACGTGCCTCCATTCTTATTTTTTAGGTATTTGCAAGATACCCTACGCTGTAACCTGCGTAGCCTTTTTTCAAGTTTTTTGACTGATTGTGTCTTGTTGATGTTTTTGAATTTCATTCCATTTGAGCATATGGCGAGGTCTTTTATGCCTACATCTATGCCTATGCTCTCGCCGGTAAGCTCAAGCTTGGGCTGTTCCTTCTCTATTCCAACGGATATGAACCAGTACTTGCCGTGGAAGCTTACTCTCGGATTCGAGTATTTAAGGCTCATTGGAATTGCATTTTTCTTGACTTTGACCCAACCGACCTTCTCGATTAATACCGCTGATTCCTTGACTTTGAGCTTTTCGTTGTCATTGTAGAAAGACGGTTTCGATTTCTTTCTACTCTTAAATTTTGGCTTATCACAGAGCCCCTTGAAGAACTTCTTATAGGTATCGCAAGCGTCTTTGACGGCCTGCTTGGCTACATTGTTTGACACTTCTTTAAGCCACGACAACTCGTTTCGCTTCAGCTGGGTTATTTCTTTCCTCAAGTCGTTGTTGGATATGAACTTGCCGCCGTTTGCGTAGTTTTCTTCCTGCCTTGCAAGCGTCCAGTTATAGATAAACCTAGCTGTTCCAGCGGACTGCCATAATGATTGCTCTTGCCCCTCGGTTGGACGGAGCCTAACCTTCACACCCATTATCATTTTCAAGCAACTCCTTAATCATTTTCTTCGCCTTATGAGCCCTTTTGCCTTGAAGTTTACAGCTAAAAACTGTGATTATCTGAACCAAATCTTCAACTAGCTCCTGCTCTTCGGTCTTTTCCGTGTTATCGATAATTTCAATAACAGTCCCGTACTTTGCACATAGGCTTTCTATGAGTTCAAACCCGAATCTCAGCAGCCTGTCTTTGTATAGGATTACTAATTTTTCGACCTCAGAGTTGGTTATCATATCTATAATTTGGTTCAGCCCTTTTCTATTGTAGTTTATTCCGCTTCCGACATCTGAAATGACTGTAAATTGATAGCCTTTAGCAATCATGTACGATTTAACATTTTCAACCTGTCGCGCTAAATCATTCTTTTGTTTGGGCGAGTTAACTCTACAATATCCAATTATTTTTTTTTGCCTAGCTTCTATGCCTTTAATACCAAGAAAATGATTCAGTTGTTCTTGAGAATAATACCTTGTGCCACCTTCTGTAACATGATGCGGCATAAAAGAGCCTTTCTTATGCCAATCTCTTAGTGTTTGCGGTGTTTTTCCTATCAATGCAGCAAATTTACCTATTGAATAGTATTTCATTCACATCACCTCAATTATAATTATGATGAGATGCATGTGAAAAATCAATAGATTTTTACATGTTTTTATAGATTCACTTCAACTGTTGAGACCCCCTGAAAAAAGAAATTATATATATTGTATCGCTTTGGAATCAAAAGTAAATAGTATAATAATTTTTATATATGCAAAACATTCTGAAAAATCTGAAGACCGGAAAATTTGTTTTTTTCTGGAAATCAAGAGAGATTCAATGTTTATGTTGATTTATTTGAAAATGCGATTATAATTGTATTGTCACCAGAATAAATTGGGATTTCAAATTTTGTCAGGAAGCATCAGAATTCAGCCAATGCCTGAATTTTGGAATTTCTGAGAATATCAAAGGAGATGAATACGACATGAAAAAGAGTCTGATTGCATTGGCTCTTATTTTAATTGCAACAAGCTTTTCCGCATACGCCGACAGCTTCAAGACGGTGAGCATAGGGGTCGACCTTTCGCAAAGCCAGAGGGAGCAAATGCTCGATTTCTTCGGAGTTTCACAGGACGAAGCCATGATAGTGACTGTCACAAACGATGAAGAGAGGGAGTATCTTTCGGGGATAGCATCTGAATCCGCAATAGGCCAAAAGGCAATATCCTGCTCTTATGTGGAGCCTCTTGGAGAGGGAAGCGGGCTGGATGTTTCGGTTTCAAACCTTACATGGGTGAGCGAGGAGATGATAGCGAACTCTCTTGCTACAGCGGGAGTGAAGGACGCCAAGGTTGTTGCGGGCGCACCGTTCAAGGTTTCTGGAACAGCAGCGCTTACCGGGGTGATGAAGGGGTTTGAAAAGGCCACGGGGAAGAAGCTTGACGTGGAAGCAAAGGATGCCGCAAACAGGGAAATGATAACAACGGGAGAGCTTGCACAGGAGATTGGGAAAGACCAGGCCGTAAAGCTCATGAACGACATAAAGCAGGAAGTGCTTGAAAACAAGATCAAGGACACAGACGACATAAGGACCATAATAGAAAAAATCGCACAGCACAATGGAGTCAAACTATCGGAAGACCAGATAAATCAGATAATAGACGTAATGCAAAGAATAAGCAAGCTGGACATAGACATAAAGGAAATATCCAAGCAGCTCAAAGGGATAAGCGACAAGCTTTCGAAAATCATAGAGCAAAACGAAGAGGCAAAGTCGTTTCTTGAAGAAATACTTGAAAACATAAAGCTCATGGTTTTAAAGCTTAAATTCTGGTAAATATTAGCTTGGCAGGCTGGAGCACTTGGCTCTTAATCAGGGTGTCCAGGACTTGAATCCCTGATGGAGTGTATCAAAACTATTAAAAAAGCTACGTTCTTTTTCTGAGAACATAGCTTTTTCAATTCTCTGAAATTTTGCGTAGCAACCCAAATCAATAGAATGATATATAGTGAACAGAACTAAAGATCATGATTATTTTATGAAATATTATTCAGGATGAATGGAACAACTTCGCTGGGTGAAAGGTTTAAAGCTATTGCAAACTCTTCATATAATTGTTTTTCTGCAGCTTTCATAATCTCTTCATCCATCTTTCTTAGTTTTTTACCAGCGGCAGACTTTTCTTTTTTTTCTAGGTATAGAGTCTTGATGATTTTTATATAGTCTTCGCTAGTACCTCTTCTAAGGGCGGCCCTAAAATCTGTATTTCTTTTTCTATCATCATTTACCCACATTGTTTCTGTTTCCGATATAGTAGATATCAATGATAAAACATCATCTTTTGTTATGATTTCTCTCATCGAAACTTTTGGATTATTCACAGGAGTTTTGATGGTCATTTTATTATTGTAAACGGTCTGTAAAACATAGAATTCAGTTTCGTCACTGCTTAAATTCAAATATTTTTCTTTACTAATATCTATAATCTGGCATACGCCCATAGAACCGTACATGACATAATCATTTATCTTGAACATAATCATTCCTCCTTACGTATGAGTTTCAAAATACTATTTTCATATATATTTTGGCAAAAAATATAGTTTGGACAACTAGATTTACGCCATCCAAACTACTCTTTGTATATTTAATTATAGCACAAAAAAAGTTTAAAAATGTAAGTGACTTTTTTAACAACGAAGCAAGGCACGAGGCAATGACATTTGGAACAGAGAGAAAACATTCGCATAGTGTGTAAAATATCATTCAAACCATTGAAAAAGCTATGGTCTCTATTTTGATACCAGAAACTTCATATGAATACCATCGAAATATTAAGCATAATTATCGTATAACTATTACAAATTTATTGCGTAGTAGTTATAAAAATCGGATATTCTAGGCTACAAGAGCTTAGATAATTCAATAGATTGTTTGCAGCACTGTGATTTTATATAATAAGGGCTTACTTGAATCTAATTATATTAAAATCTGTAATTACTTTTGAAGATAACTCAGACGGGTAAAATACTTATAATATATTGAAAAGGAGGGCATTGTTATGTTTAGAAGGTTTTTTCTGTTCACATTGATTCTCATGCTGATTTTACTGGGTACAACATTTTCGTTTGCTTTTGATCCAAATAGCGAATCAGGAGATTCGGATGGGATTGAAATTGTAAAAGATGACGACAGTATCGACGATAGCGACGGTGATTCGGATGATGACGACGGTGATTCGGATGATGACGACAGTGATTCGGATGATGACGACAGTGATTCGGATGATGACGACAGTGATTCGGATGATGACGACGGTAAAGATGAGGAATGGATGAAGTTGAAAAACAGATTAATTGTAAATGAAAAGGAAATTAAAGATAAAAAAGACAGGCTGGAAGAATTAAAAGATAAACTCGAAGAGGACTATGAAGAAGCCGAAAAAAGCGAAGACGTGAAATTGATGGAAAAATTAGAACAGGAGATGGAAAAAGTCGAAAATCAGCTTGAAAATTTAAAGCAAGAAAGGCGCCTGCTGATTTTGCAAAGAAGAGAACTGACTAGATCCAGATATACTGAACTTGAAATGGAAAAAGCCAGGAACTCCGAAGATAAAATAAAAGAAGAGGATGCGAGTGCCAAGGTATTGCCTGTAGGAAGCATACTTTCAAATGCAGTGGAGTTTAAATTCGATACGCCTCCAGTGATTAAAGATGGGAGAACGTTGATTCCTGTAAGAGCTCTAACAGAAGGCTTTGGAGCAAAGGTAGAATGGGATGAAGAAAGCAGACAGGCGAAAATAGAAAAAGATGACATGAGAATAATTATTATACTGGATACGAATAAAGCCATAGTGGATGATGAAGAAATCGAGCTGGATGTCCAATCGCAAATAACAAACAGCAGGACGTACGTGCCGCTCAGATTCGTACTGGAGACTTTTGGGTTGGAAATCGAGTGGGATGAAGAAACGGAGACCATTATAATTAATGACCCTTCATATTCTGCAGTAGAGCCTGAAAATTTTGTCAAAACAATTGACAATCCGTACTTTCCGCTAATCCCTGGAACCACATTTGTTTATGAGGGAGAAGCGGATGGTCAGCTTGAGCACGTTGAGGTTTATGTGACTAATGAAAAAAGAGAAGTAATGGGAATAACATGTACAGTTGTAAGGGACAGGGTATGGGTGGACGATGAACTTGAAGAAGACACATACGATTGGTTTGCTCAAGATATAAATGGGAACGTATGGTATTTTGGTGAGGATTCAAAAGAGATTGACGAAGGAAAAGTAATAAGCACTAAAGGCTCATGGGAGGCCGGAGTTGATGGAGCTCAGCCTGGAATAGCAATGAAGGCGGATCCAAAGGAAGGAGATGCATATCGCCAGGAATACTACAAGGGAGAAGCAGAAGACATGGCGGAAGTTATAAGCCTTGACGAAAGCTTGGAAGTCGAATATGGAAAATATGACGATGTGTTAAGGACTAAAGAGTGGACTCCTTTGGAGCCAGGCGTTGTAGAAAGCAAATACTATGCGAAGGGAGTAGGAATGATTTTAGAGGAAGTGATTGAGGGTGGAGAAGGAAGCCTAGAACTTATAGAAATTAAGACTCAGTAGAAACGCCAAGAATTCGCTTTATTCGGTTTGACTGCTGAAATGGAATAAAACTTTTGCTTTAGCGTTTTCAGATTGATTCAGGATACAAAATCACAGATTTAAAAACACATTGATATACCCTGATATTGGGATAATCAATGTGTTTTTTATTTTTGAAGATATTTCAGATTGAATACAACAGCGAAGAAGATTACAGTTTCAAATGGGGATATACAAAAAAGTAAAACTAGAAAGCAATTAATTATCTTAATATATATTATCTTAAATGATATAAAATTTAAAATTGAAAACAAAAATAAAAAAGAAATTAAAAAACGCTATAAAAGAGTAAACTAATTCGAACTATATTCAACATTGAGAAAAATTTAAAATTACACTATCATGTTCTTAAGAAACCGTATACAAACAAGGTATTGAAGAAAAAAGGAGGGAAGAGATGTGAAGCAATTTTACAAAAAACAGCCCATAATAGGGGTTATAGGATCTGGTCTTGAAAGTGCATATGAAAACAAGGCTTACAAAATGGGAAAATTCATTGCAAAATCAGGCTGCATACTTTTAACGGGTGGGGGCGACGGCATAATGAAGGCGGCTTCAAAGGGGGCTTTTGAAGAAGGAGGGCTTGTAATTGGAATTCTTCCATCGGATGGACCTGATGACTTGAGATATTCAAAGAGGTATCCAAATGAATACGTCCATATACCGATATATACTGGTATGTCTGATGCCCGAAATTCAATAAACATAAAGTCATCAAGCATTATAGTGGCGTTCCCCGGAGGAGGAACCTTATCAGAAATAGGGCTTGCAGTAAAAAATAAAAAGCCCATAGTGGTTATAGGTTGGGAGAGTTTTGGAATGGACGACTACGGAAGGGGAAGCAGAGTGTACCATGCGGAGGATGTAGATGTGGCAAAGGAGATTGTTGAAAGGCTTTTGAGTGAATTGGAAGGTTAGATGACTCTTGGGTTTGAAAATTTCGGGAATTAAGCTTTGGGTGGTTTTATAATAAGCTGCGGGATATATAAGTGGAGTTATAGTATAATGAATAGTAAAGTTGTTTGAAGCATATACGGCATTAGATTTTAAATCAAATACACTTAGAGAGAGGGGAGTAGTGTAAACAGCATTCTTATGACTTCAACCAATAACATAGACGGTTTTGGAGTAAGAAAATACATATGCATTGAGAGTGTTGAGATAGTGATAGGTACGGGAGTGTTTTCGGAGATATCCACTGGAATAGAGGATTTTCTTGGTGAAAGGTCAACTGCTTTTGAAAATAAGTTGAAGAACGCTAAGGAAATTGCATTTAAAAAATTAAGGATGCATGCAGCTGAAAAAGGCGGAAATGCTGTTATAGGAATTGATATCGATTACACGGAGTTTACAAGTAACAGAATTGGATTGATAGCCAACGGGACTGTTGTTGAAATGGAAAAATGTGAAACTCACTTTATTGATTTTGCAGAGGGCATAAGAAAGTTGCATGAGCTTATGACTGATGGAATTATAAAGTGAAGAGGAATTCACTGAAAAGAAGAATATATTGCTATCAAAAATCAAATGATTTTTGCATAAATGCCATGCTGAAAACAAGCATGGTTTTTTAGTGCAAGAATAAAATCATCCGAAGGCAAATGTGTCCTAAAGTTTGCATATATGTGGAATTAACGTAGTATAAATGGTGGCTGTTAAAACTATATAAGAATTCCGTAGCTTCTGACGAAAGGCTGTATAAAAATCAATTGGCATACTGGATGCGATAGAAAAATTTTATTTTTATTGAAAAAATTAGCATGAGTAGTAAAATAATCATTGTATTGAAGGCACTGAACGGAGCTTGTATATGGATTTGATTAGTTTGAGGTGAATTTCAAAAACTTAAAATATTAGAAAAGAGGAGAGATATGGAATTTGTAGATTATGGATTTGATGAAAAGATAGAAAGAAAAGGTACGAATTGCTACAAATGGGATGCTGCTGAAAAGGTGTTCGGCGGCGAAGTGCTTCCGCTTTGGGTGGCTGACATGGATTTTGCAGTTCCGGCAAACGTAAGAAGGACTCTTGCGGAAAGAGTATTGCATCCGGTATATGGATACACATTCATTGAAAGCGAGGAGTTCAAGCCGTTTGCGGACTGGGCTGCAAAGAGATATGGCATAACTGTTGACAAGGACCACATAGTTAATACTCCGGGAGTTGTAAATGCAATAGCTATGGCCATAAACGCATTTACAAACGAGGGGGATGAAATTATAGTCCAAACACCAGTGTATCCGCCGTTTTTCAAGACTGCAAAGCAAAACAACAGGGCGGTTGTGGAAAACAAGCTTAAATTTAATGACGGATATTATGAGATGGACTTTGAGGACTTTGAAGAAAAGCTGAAAAGAGAAAGTGTTAAGCTTTTCATACTGTGTAACCCTCACAATCCGGTGGGGAGGGTATGGAAAAAGGAAGACCTTGCCAGGATAAGTGAGCTTTGCATAAAATACGGAGTAAAGATTTTTTCGGATGAAATACACGCGGATATAATATTTAAAGGCAGCAGATTCAGTTCCATGCTTTCAGCGGCAAAAGGATTTGAAAACCTCATAGTGGCATTTGCGCCAAGCAAGACTTTTAACATGGCTGGGCTGTTCTTCTCGATAATAGTAATACCAGATGAAAATATGAGAGATATATTCAAAAAGCAAATTGAAAAACTCCATATACCGGCAGTGAATGCATTTAACGGATCTATGGCGATGAGCGCATACAGGGAAGGCGAAGGCTGGGTTGAAGAAATGCTTTCATATGTGGAGGGAAATGCGGACTATGTGGTTGACTTTATAGAAAACAGGATACCTTTCATAAAGGTTAAAAAGCAGGAGGGCACGTACCTCATGTGGCTTGACTTCAGAGGAAAATTCAAGACATCTAAAGATCTTAAGGATTTTCTCGTTCGAAAAGCTGGGGTGGGCCTTAATGATGGCAAGGACTATGGGGAACAGGGAGAAGGATTTGCAAGGCTTAACATAGGATGTCCGAGGGATTACATAATGGAAGCTCTGGAGAAAATAGAAAGCGCTTTTCAAGGCAATATTTAGAGTTTGTTTGTAAAATTTAAAATGCCCCAATAAAACAAGAGGGCTTGCGCCAATGTACACTATATTGGCGCAAGCCCTCTTGTTGTTCATGTATTTAGGTGCCGATTTTAATGCAAACAATATATAGGTTCTCAATTTGCAATTCAAATATTGAAGGCCAATCATAAGTATATATTATACCTTGTATGGAATTATCAATTTGAACTTTCCTGTCACTGGGTCATTTTTTATTTCATCCACTATTTCAATGTCAAAGCGCACTGTTTCAGAAAAATCCTTTGTATTGAGGATAGCCCTCATCATATTTTGTATATTCGGAATCACATTTTCAATGTCATCTCTTATTATAGCCTTCATGAGAAGCTTGTTTTTTCCGGTCTGAATAATCTGGAATCTTTCAAGACCCGGAACCATGAACTCAACCATCAATGAAGGGTGTATATTGTCTCTACTGCCATCTGCCCTTTCAAACCACAGGAATTCCTCTTCTCTTCCCGCAATCTCTTCTATTTCAGGAAATGGCCAGCTGCATTCACAGCGATTGGTTTTCAGCATGATCTCGTCGTTCATTTGATAGCGTATTAGAGGCTGGGTGTAATTGTACAGGTTTGTTAAAATTAGGTTGCCAGGGCTGCCAGGGATTACAACGTTATAGTCATTGTCCACAAATTCAAAGCAGTGCCAGTCGTTGAACAGATGTATTGTTCCGTGAGAATCACATGGTGAAGCCATGCCTATTGATTCGGATGCTGCATAAAAATTTATGGGGTCTATGCCAAAGGCACTTTTTATGACAGAGTGCATGCCAGGGGTTAGGGCGTTTGCAGAGCACATCACCCTTTTGGGATTTATACTTAAATTGCCATTTAGCTGCTCCTCGGCTAACATGTGTATAAGGGACGAATAGCCACTTAAACTTTCAGGCTGGAAGTCATTTAATTTTAATAGGACTTGTTCAAGTTTTTCATTTACGTCTATGGGCAGAAAATCAAAAAATAATTTTGGTGCATCCTGAGTGAGGCTTATTCCGGCATAGTGCCCGTGGATAAGGCCTATATAGGCTAGTTTTGTCTTATGGAATAAGCTTATTTTTGGTTTGGCAACCCTTGTTATGGTTAGGGCCTTTAGAGTAGCCCAGTCATTTGGGCCGTATACGAATATGCCGACAGTGCCGCTCGAACCCGATGTGTGTATGACTTCATACAGGCCCTTATATTTTTGTCCCTGTGTGTAAGCATCGGCTATGAAGTTTTCCAGTTCAAACCTTTTGAGAGCCTTATCGCATACGAACTGGTCAAAATGTTCCATCATGATTTTTTTGTTTATTATAGGCAGGTCTTTTAGATGCACATCGTAAATGTCATTTATGGTTATACCGCGGCTTTTATAGTAGCTCCTGTAGAACTCAGAATTTGAGAGAGTATGTTTTAATAATTTCTGCAGGCGCAGTCTTTGTATTGATTTAATCTTTTCGGGGGCAAAATGTTCGGCTCTTTTTATGGAATACATTTTAATGATTATGTTAAGTATGGAAAGCTCAAATCTGCTTTTTAAACTTTTCAAAGTTAATCATCTCCTTAAAAAATAAAATAGTGTTATTGATATTTATACCTTTAAAATTACAGATTATTTCAATCTAGGAAAATTTATAAATGGAAGTATAAATAAATTCATAGAGCTTTGCAAATAAAGACTTCGTTTATGGACATGCTCGCAGATGTTCGGCATGCAATAAATGATTGATTTGGAACAAAATCACATAAAAGTTTTTAATATCCTGTTCCTTTTGATAGATTATTCCAATTAATAGATTATTTCAATTGGACATGTGTATTATGCGATGATAAAATAACCACTGACTACCGCTTTATTATGTGCACATATTAAAAGGGGAAAATTAATACACTGGGGGTCTTGTTTATGACTTCAAGAGAAAGAATTATGGCAGCACTGGCGCTTAAGCAGCCCGACAGGATACCTTTTGCTGACGATTTTGACGAGGATGTCAAGGACCTGTTAATGGGCAGAAATGACTTTTCGGAGATAGAGTTTGCAAAGGAGATGGGACTTGATGCGATAAAGTTTACAGGCTACTCCGCGCCGATATTTTGCAGGACTGAAAAGGTTGGAGGAAGGGAATTCATAGTGGATGGACTCATAAAGGAGGACAAGGATATTGACCTTATGGTTTTTCCGGATCCGCATGATGAGAGCTTCTATGATCCGGCGAAGAGGTTTGTGGAGAAGTACGGTAATGCGGATTATGCGATGTATACTGAATGCAGATGGGGTGTTGACGGGGTACTCTATTCCATGTGGATAGAAGGGCTTTCACGTGCGCTTTACAAGAATCCCAAACTGGTTGAACGGGTCCTGGACAGGTATGTCGAATGGGCTGCCCAACTACTGCAAGATGGAAAACATAAGAGCCATGGCAAGAGCCGTTAAAAAGTATGGGAAATACCATTTGGATTTTGACTAGAATAAGGAATTATAAGTAATAGCTAGGAGGAGCATCTGATGAAGAAAAACATATCAATTGCAGTTATAATGCTATAGTAGAGCCTGATCTTATGGGAATGATCGCCATAAACTGCGGGAATCCAACATATATGCAAGAAAGGCTCTGGCATATGGTATGGACATGGATGAGCTGGGACTTTCTCAAATAGGGAACCAGAAATTCTGGCGTACAGGTGGTTCGCTGTTTAGCAAGGGAAACATATGGTATGATGGAAACGCCGGAGAGGGCGTATATAATGTGCATGATATTGAAAATGCAAAAGAAATGCTCAAAAAGTCGGGCTATGACGGAACTCCTATAGTGATACTTAACGGCAAGGATGACAATGTCGAAAGCCAGGGTGCAATAGCCCTTAAGGATCAGCTTGAAGACATAGGATTCAATGTAGAGCTTCAGCTTTACGACAGGCCTACTGTTGTAGAACAAAGGTCAAAGGTGGATGCTTGGAATCTTCACCTTACGTATTTTCTTGAAACGAATCCGGACCCTCAGGTGTTTGGCGCGTGGGTTGGAAGCAATGGATGAATTTCCAACTGGGATGATGAGCATTCAAAGCAAATGGATGAGATATTTGCAAGAATGCTTGGGGAGACAGACTATCAGAAGCGTTATGAAATTGTAAAGGAATGGTACAATGAGTTTTGGGACACACTCCCATACATCAAGACAATAAACTACAGCAGACTTCATCTGGCGAACAAGTCGCTTCAGGGATATCCTGACACGATTCAGCCGTTTTTTTGCAACATTTGGATAGAAGAGCAGTAGTTATCAGATTTACTGACATTATAAGGCCCGGCTTAAAGCCGGGCCTTTTTGTATCATTCACACATCTGGCGCCAAAATTGCCTATATTCGAGAAAGCGACTGCTCTATGTCATCTATAAGGTCTGATACGGTCTCTATCCCTACGGACACCCTTATCATTTCAGGACTCACTCCGCTTGCCTTTTGCTGCTGCTCGTCAAGCTGCTGGTGAGTGGTCGATGCCGGATGTATTACGAGAGACTTTGCATCGCCTATGTTTGCAAGGTGGGAAAATATGCTTAAAGACTCTATGAATTTTTTCCCTGCTTCATATCCCCCTTTTACACCGAATGAGAGTATGGCGCCTGCCCCTTTTGGAAGGTACTTCTGGGCAAGTGACTTGTAAGGGCTGCTTTCGAGGCCAGGGTAGTTTACCCACTCGACTTTAGGGTGATCCTGAAGGTACTTTGCAATTTTTTTTGCGTTTTCAATGTGCCTTTCCATCCTCAATGACAGGGTTTCAGTGCCTAGTGCCAGAAGAAACGCATTGAACGGCGACAGGCATGCTCCGAGATCCCTCAAAAGGACAACCCTAAGACGTGCTATATATGCAGCTTCATTGAAGCTTCCAGTGTATGAAATACCGTGATAGCTCTTGTCGGGTTCGACAAGCTTTGGGAACTTTCCGTTGTCCCAGTTGAACTTTCCAGAGTCGATTACAAGGCCGCCTATAGACGTTCCGGCTCCGCCTATATATTTTGTCGCAGAATAGACAACTATGTCGGCCCCGTGGTCGAAAGGTCTGCAAAGGTACGCTGTGGCAAATGTATTGTCTACAATCAGCGGAACCTCACATTTATGTGCTATGTCGGCAATTTTTTGAATGTCAGCGACGTTTATTCCTGGGTTTCCTATGGTCTCTATATATACGGCCTTTGTATTTTGGTCTATTGCATTTTCAAAGCTATCGATGTTGTCAGAATCTGCAAAAGTCACATCTATCCCAAAGTCCTTTAGGGTGTTTGCAAAAAGCGTATATGTCCCTCCGTAAAGAGTCGATGCGGCAACTATGTTGTCTCCTGTTTTTGCGATGTTAAGTACTGAATATGTTATTGCGGCCATTCCCGAAGCTGTTGCCACAGCTCCGACTCCCCCCTCGAGTTCGGCAAGCCTCGTTTCGAATGCCCCTGTTGTCGGATTGGTGATCCTGGTGTATATATTGCCAAACTTTTTGAGTGCGAAAAGGTCGGCAGCATCCTGGGCATCTTCAAATACGAATGAAGAAGTCTGGTATATGGGCAGAGCCCTTGACTTGTTCTCTTTTTCCGGAGTATATCCTCCGTGCAGTTGAATGGTTTCGAATCCTAATTCTTTTTTCATAATAGTCCCCCCTATTTTTAAAAAAATGGATTAAAAAAGCCCCTCGTCTATATAAGATGGGAAGCCTAATACTTTGGCTGTAAAAAAATCCCAATACAAGATCAGGATTTGAATACAGCACCACACCTTATCTTTCAGACTATACGTCTGCTGGATTTAGCACCTTGATTTGAATCAGGTTGCTGGACGTCACAGGGCCAGTCCCTCGGTCGCTCTTGATAAGAAATATTTAATTTATATAATGATATATCAATCACCATCTATATGTCAATGGTAAAGTTGAAAAAATTCAGACTATTTGGCCATGTTGTGCATATTAACCAGTGCGTTTAGTGCTTTTAGCCTCATCTTCTCGTCAATTTCAATTGCATGTTTCATGTTTAAAAGGCTTGCATAGACGTCTTCAAGCGTGGTCTTTTTCATGTTCATGCATGTCATTGTAGCTCCAGGAGTGTAGAAGTTTTTATGAGGGTTTTTCTTTTTAAGCTCGTGGAGAATTCCTTTTTCCGTAACTACAACATAGCTCTTGTTTTCAGATACTGTGGCACGTTCTATTATCCCGCTAGTGCTGCCTATATAATCCGCAATGTCTCTTATTTCCTTTTCGCACTCGGGATGAACTAGCACCTGTACATCCTCCAAAATATTTTTAAGCTCTATTATGCTGTCTTTGTTCACCTTTGCATGGGTTATGCAAAAGCCGTCCCAGAGTATGAATTTTTTGTCGGGGAATTTCTCTGCTATATATCCCCCGAGGTTTTTGTCGGGAAGGAATAATATCTCGTCGTTTTCTATTTTGCTTATTATCTTTTCGGCGCTTGAAGAGGTTACGCACACGTCGCAAAGCGCCTTGACCTCGGTTGAAGAGTTTATATAAGCTACGACAGCGGCGTTTGGATGGTCTTCTTTCATCTTTTGGACTTCTTCAGCTTCAGCCATGTCGGCCATGGGGCAGCCAGCATCAATAGCCGGCAACAGAATAGTCTTTTGAGGAGACATTATCTTGGCGCTTTCAGCCATGAATTTCACTCCGCAAAATACAACTATATCCTCGCTACAGTCCCTTGCGACCTTGCTAAGATAGTATGAATCTCCAACAAAATCGGCAATTTCTTGTATTTCAGGTCTTTGGTAGTAGTGTGCGAGAATAATGGCGTTTTTCTCCTTTTTCAGCTGAAGTATTTTATTAAAAATACTGATATTCATGTAGGTATCGCTCCTTAACAGATGTATTTACAGGTGTATATACACCTGCTTGTGAGATAATATTACACTTAAATCCAGATAAAGTAAAGATTAAACGGGAAATTGATCTAATATAAAAAAAGCTGCGTGTCAGCAGCTTTTTTTATATTGAAAAGGTAATTGTAAGTGCTTGATCATTCAGATGATGCTACTGAATAACCAGTTCTATTTCTGGATTAAGGCTTAAAAGGACAGGGGACTTGGAGAGTGCAATGGACGCGATCTCCTTTATTTGAGCTTCTTTGGCGGAAGTTCTGGCTGTAAGTTTTATAACTGGTTTTAATATTCCGCCGTTGCCGTCCTCAAGCCCAAGAAATACCGCGGCATTTAAATCCGCTTCAATTTCAACTTGAACATCGTTTAGCTTTATATTGTTTTGGCTTGCCATTACTTGGAATGTTATTGCAAAACAGCTGCCTGCAGACCCGATCAAGTACTCTACAGGATTTGGAGCCTTGTCTGTTCCGCCAAGGGGAGTGGGTTCGTCAACTAAAAATGGTGAAAAGTCCCTTATTGAAATTTGGTTTTGGACACCATCAATCCAGTTTATTTTGGCGCTCCATTTTTTCATTGCAAGCTCCCTGTTTTCACTCATTGCATTTGCAGTTTGAGACAGTGTGTTAAAGTCGATGTTATTCATTTCAAATCCTCCTTCAAAACAATATGTGTTTAGTCTGTGTATTCATGGTAACAAAATTTTAAAGGGATGTATGTAAGGAGGATTACATCGGCCAAAATAAATTGTAAAGCTGATCCATATTATTTCACTCGAATCCAGAGCCTGTTTTCATGTTGGCGCAAAATTCCAGAATTGATAAGCTTGCCTATAAGTGCAGTGACTGTTTCGCGAGTAGAGGCAATCATGCCTGCAATATCCTTGTGGGTTATAACTGATGGTATAGGCTGCCAGTTCGAATCTGCAGAATAGGGGTCAGCCAGCTTTTCCATAAGAAATATAAGCCTTTCTTCAACTTTTCCGTACGCAACGTGGCTGAGTATGTTGATTACATCTTTGTATTGCTTTGAGAAATAGCCAAGAAGCTCGGTGGCAAGGTTTGTATTTTGTTTTACGGCTTCTTTTATTCTTTTCTTGGGAACGGCTGTGACTGTTACGTCTGTCAGGGCTCGACATAATACATCGCTTTCCTTGCTGTCAAATATGTTGAATACGTCGGTGAACTCGCCGGGAGAGACTAGTCCAAGTATGCATTCCTTGCCGTCCACATGGAGCTGGTATGCATTTGCGATTCCACTTTTTATAATCAGCGCGATTTCAGTTGATATGCGGTGGGTTGATATTAGCGCTCCTTTTTCGAATGAAATTTCTTTTCCTGCGATTGTCCATTCGGTGACTATGCTGTCTGGAAATAAATCGATTGCTTTTACTGACGGTATTGGAGCAGATTCCATCATACTAAAAATTCATCTCCTTTCGAAATGTGCGTGTACATTGATTTTATAGGTTTTACCATGAGACGGCATAAAGGTTAGCAGGCTAATGCAATCTATTGATTATACTATTCTAAATCCAATAAAAATTCATGTCAATGAAATATAAGGCGACATCGGCAACTATAAGCGGAATAAATTAGAAGCCGAGGCAAAAAAGTGCGGAAAGATTTTTGGACGAACAGAGGAATAAATTTTAAAAATGGTTTAGAATAGGTATATAATGAGATAAAAGTTTGGGGGAGAGGCATTTTTATGAATAGATTTGATTTTTATTCTCGATTTTTTTCGAACGAACACAGCTCATATGAAAACGGGAGTATTGAGCTTTTAAGGGACTGCTTTCATTTTGCAGTAGAAAATGCATGCGCAAAAGAGAGCCTGGAAAAGGGGCTTGTTGTGATTTCAAATGAAGACGGCTGCGTGATTTTTGCATATGATTTTGAAATCAATTCTTTTGCTCATGGATATGAAGGCAGGGTTATTTCAGATGGCATATATGAAAATGCAGATATCCATGTAGAGAGCAAAAATTTAAGCCTTGACCACGACAGGTATGTCGTATACATGATTACGGGAAAAAATGAACATGGCAGTATAGATGTGCTTTTAGAAAACATTTCAAACATGATAGAAGGGTGCGCCAATATATCAAAGAAGCATTCTAGTTATGGAGACATGGTATTAAGGGCTCTTGACAACGTAAACGATGCAATTTCGTACTGCGACAAGAATGGATATGTAAGGTATGCAAACAAGGCGTGCTTTGAAATACTTGAAACGAACAGGGAGGAGCTTTTTGGGCACAATCTTGTGGAGTTGACAAGCGGAAAGCCCATGCTTCTTGAAGTGCTGAAAAACAAAAAGAGCATAATAGATGTTGATTATTTTGTGAAATACAATGACAAGAAATTTCACTTCATAAATTCAGGATATCCGGTATATTCAGACGAAGGGGATGTTATTGGTGCAATAGATATATTCAGAAGTATTGAACGTTCTAGAAAGCTTGCAAACGACATTGCGGGATACCGGGCTTTTTTTACATTTGACAACATAATAGGGAAAAGCAAAAAAATAGTTGAGCTTATAGACCATGCCAAGCTGTTTGCAAAAAGTAATGAGACGGTGCTTGTGCTTGGTGAGAGCGGAACCGGAAAGGAGCTTGTAGCTCAAGCTATACACAATTACAGCGATAGAAAGGAAGGGCCTTTTATTGCCTTGAACTGTGCAAACTTTCCAAATGAGCTTATAGATAGCGAACTCTTTGGATACGAGGAAGGGGCATTCACGGGAGCTAAAAAAGGTGGAAAGCAGGGGAAATTTGAGCTTGCAAGCGGAGGGACACTTTTTCTGGACGAGATAGGTGAGATGCAAATCCATCTTCAGGCAAAGCTTTTAAGAGTGCTTGAAACAATGTGCATAGCCAGGATAGGAGGAAATAACCAGGTAAAGATAGACGTAAGGATAATTGCGGCCACCAACAGGAGTCTGGAAAAGCTTGTAGAAGAGGGTACTTTCAGAAGAGATCTCTACTACAGGCTCAAGGTGCTTTGTCTTGAGACTCCTTCCCTTAGAGAGAGGGGAGAAGACGTGATATTTTTGGCCGAATATTTCATGAGAAAAATAGCCGACAAGTCAGGCAAGGGCCTTATGATTATTACGGACAGCGCCAAGAAGGCTCTTTTGGAATACAATTGGCCTGGAAATGTAAGGGAGCTTGAAAATTTAATCTCAAGGGCGGTTTTTATATGCAAAGGGGACGAACTGACTGAAAAGATACTTTTCAAGGCTGGAATAAAAGGGTCCCGATATGATGAAATCATAAAAAAAGACAGCATAAAAATAAACAGGGAGATCCTCGTGGAGATTATGTCTGAGATGAATGGTAACAAAAAGAGGGTTGCAGAGACAATTGGAATTTCAAGACCCACTCTATATAAAATGCTAAAAAAATATAACATAGATTAACTGTAAATGCTTTACATGTAAAGTGTTTACACAACGCCTCTATACTTGATATATAAACGAATTAAGAGATTAAAGACTTCAAAAAATCCGTTTGGAGTGTAAATGCATTTACACTCCAAACGGATTTTTTATTTTGTTCTGAATTTTAAAAATATTCTTTAATATGATATTTGCAACTGATTCAGCAGTTGCTTTTATTTTTGGCATAGAAATTGCTAATTAATATTTTGAAAGCTAAAGCTTATCATTGGGAGGAGGATTGATGATTTGGGATTAAATTTGAAGGAGCATATCAAAGACATTGAGAAGAAGAGTTACATTAAGGAAGATTTGGAAGTGGACACAATGGATGACATTATTGATTGTTCTCACGGCATAAATCCATTTGGATTTTCAAAAAGAATACGCTGGGAAGAAGAATTAAGTGAAAGCTTTATTAATTCATACCCTCAGTACCCTTACAGCGTTCTTAAAAAAAGGATATGCAGCTATTGGAAAAAACATGCAAGCATAAATGATCATAATGTGATAATCGGACACGGATCTATTTCAATACTTGATAAGATCAGTGGATTGATTATTGATAAGGGTGCAACTGTATTAGGGTACTGTCCTCAGTTTACAGATTATATGAACTGTGTTGCCATTCATAATGGAAAATATGAATATGTCCCTCTTAGGAAAGAATCCAAATTGAAATTTGATCTGGAGGAGTTTAAAAGCAAAATATCTACAAAATATAAGGTCTTGTATATTGACAATCCGAATAATCCGACAGGACAAGTGATAGAGATATCTAAAATCAACGAGATTGTCAAAGCGGCTAAAAAAAATGATATTTGGGTGATAGTCGACGAGGCATATGGTGATTTTATGAAAAAGGAGAATTCGGCAATTAAACTGGTGGAGGACAACGAAAACCTTATAGTAGTAAGGACATTTTCAAAGGGTTTTGGCCTTGCAGGCCTTAGAATTGGTTATGCAATATGTTCTAGGCAATTTTCACAATTTTATAAAAAAGTGAGTATGCCCTTTGATATCAACTCATTTGGTCACTATGCCGCTGTCACTGCTTTGAGTGATGAATCATTTTTGAAAGACTCCATATCCAATATAAAGAAGAGCAAGTCTGTGATAATGGACTCACTATCAAAAATCAGTGTAATGCAAACAGACATGGGTGTGCCAATAATGACTTTAGAGTATCCGGACTCAAGTGTTGATTTTAAAAAGCTGCTTATTAAAAATGGAGTATTAGCAGAGGCAGGATCGGATTTTGTAAATCTTGGAAAAAATTACGTAAGACTCAGAATTCCAAAAGAGCCATATGAGTTGGCTAGAATACTGGGTGATATTGAAAACAAAATATAGAGTTTAATGAAAACAAGTACAAACGCATGTAACTGTGCAAGCTGAAAAATTAAAACCATTCTAAAGTTATGGAGGTATAAAAATGAATGAGAAGACTTTAAATCAAAACGATGTCATTGCTGCAAATGAAAAAAAATATGTGTCAAGGGCTCAGAAGATACCGTACTATCCTGTAGCGTTTAAAAAGGGCATCGGAGCACTGCTTTATGACGTTGAAGGCAATGAGTATATAGATTTTCTGTCCAGCGCTTCATCTGCGAACATAGGACATGGAAACGAAGAGATAGCACAAGTGGTGAAAGAACAGATGGTAAATTTGGCGCAGTATACACTGGCTTACTTTTATGCAAACGAGCCTGTTGAACTTGCGAAAAGGCTTGTAAAAATGGCGCCGGGAGACGATGACAAAAAGGTGCTTTTTAGCACCACTGGATCTGCTTCGATAGATGGAGCTATCAAACTGGCAAGGGCGTATACGGGCAGGAGTAAAATAATATCATTCTACGAGTCATACCACGGGAGCACATTTGGAGCCTTGTCTATATCGGCAATAAGCACAAACATGAGGAGGAAAATGGGTCCGCTGCTTCCCGAAACATATCATTTCAGCTATCCAAACTGCCTGAGATGCAAGTATGGAAAAGATAAAGACAATTGCGAAATGGAATGCCTAAAAGAAATAGAATACGCATTTGATCACTATCTGCCTACAGAAGAAGTTGCCGCTGTTTTCATGGAGCCAATAGCAGGTGACGCAGGGCTTATAGTTCCACCTGAAGAATATGTGAAATCTTTGCATGAACTGTGCAAAAAAAACGGAATACTGTTCATATCTGATGAGATACAGCAGGGAATGGGAAGAACTGGCAAGTGGTTTGGAATAGAGCATTTTGGAGTGGAGCCGGATCTTATAGTGATGGGAAAATCGGTAGGGGCAGGCCTTCCTCTTGGCGTGGTGATAGGAAAAACTGATATAATGGATAGCCTGGACTCTCCTGGACACTTGTTTTCTATGTCGGGCAATTCCACTGTTTGCGCAGCGGCCTTAAAAATGCTTGAAATTTTTGAAAGGGAAGACTTGAATAACAGGTCTATTGAAATGGGAGAATACATCAAGGACAAGTTTTTAAAGCTTAAAGAAAAATACGAAATAATAGGAGATGTAAGAGGCATAGGAATGTCCATAGCAGTGGACTTGGTGACAGACAGGGAATCCATGGACAAAAATTATAAGGCAGCTGCGAAGATATGCTACAGATGCATTCAAAAGGGTCTTGTGCTTATATTTGTAGGGCAGTCGGCGCTTAGGGTACAGCCCCCGATAGTGATAACAAGGGGTCAGGTGGACAAAGCGATTGAAATAATAGAAGAGTCGATGAATGAATATTTGAATGGGGATATAGGAGAAGAGGTGTTTGAAACTACTAAGGGCTGGTGATATTGAAGATGTAAATGTGGCAGCGGGGTCTGAAAATTTGCAAAATTTGAATATTCAAAATATAGAGGAGGGTGAAAACTATGTCTAATTCAGGTGGAACAAAAAATAGTTTTTTTGATGGAGCTTTTGGAAGATATTTGATTCCGGGGATTGTACTACAGTCTGTCCTAATAGGAGGAGGTTATGCAACAGGCCGTGAAATCGTAGCCTTTGGAGGCAAATTTGGAGCTTTGGGATGGCTCGGAGGAATAGGTATATTCATTGGATTCACACTCATGAGCATATTGACATTTGAAGTCGCAAGGATATACAGGACTTATGACTATAAATCTCTTGTCAGGCAATTTGCAGGCAAGTTCAGTGTTCTTTATGATGTCATATATATACTTCTTTGCGTGCTTATAATAGCTGTAATGTCTTCGGCTACTGGAGAAATTGTAAAACAGACGCTGGGCCTTCCATACTGGATAGGAGTGGGAGGAGTTGCAATTTTGGTTGGTATACTAAACTTTTATGGAAGCTGGCTTATTGAAAGATTTGAAACATATGGGACAATAGCGCTTTACGTAGGATATATAATTTTCAGTGTGATAGTGATATCGAGCACAAAGGGAAACATACAAAATGTGTTTGCAAATACTGATACGAGCTATATTCAAGGAAACGTAGGTGTAGGAACTGTTATTTGGACTGGAATAGTCTATGTTGGATACAACCTTGCGGTTTATCCTGCGACACTATTTACTCTTGAAAGACAGACTAAGAGAAGGGAAACTGTAATATCGGGAATAATTTCAGGAGTGCTTATGACAATACCTTGGTTTATGACATATTTTTCAATTATGGGTCACTATCCTTCAAAAGACGTACTTGAAGCAGGGGTTCCTTGGCTTGCAATGCTTCAAAATAGTGCGGGACCATGGGTTATTGGAGTGTTTGGTATGGTAATGGGATGGACACTTATAGAAACTTCAACAGGGATACTCCATGCTCTTGTGGAGAGAATAGATGCAGGTCTTTGCGAGGTTGGAAGAAAATCCATGAGCAATTCTCAAAAAGCCGTTCTTACAATGGGTGTGTTGTTGATTGCGATGGTGCTTTCAAAGGTAGGTATAATAGACCTCATAGGCAAGGGGTACACTTTGATGGCGTATGGTATGATAGCCGTATATGCGCTTCCGCTAATGACTGTGGGTGTTTATAAAATAATTAAACACGATAAGCAGAGGAGTAAAGGGGAATATGTTTCTGAGATGTCGCAGGCTGAGTAATTGAAATGTAATTTTAGAATGTGTGCTTAATTTAAAAAGCTACTGGATAAAAATATAACCAAATGGATTTAAATGTATAAAATAGAATATGCTGAAAGTTGTATCAATACTGTAATAGATGAAAGCCCTGCAGAGTATGAATACTCTGCAGGGCTTTCATCCTTATATTGTAGAGAAAGGTAGTTATAGGTGTTTTTAAATAAAGGGCCCTATTGTATGGATACAAACTTCGTTTATGATGTTTTTAAATAAATTGTATTGATAAAATTGTCAATTGGTGTGATAATTAAGTACAAGAAAACACTAAAACAATAAAATGTATGGATACATAACATAATATAGGGGGAATTAATAATGGAAAACAGATACGAATTAAACAAGAACCTTGCTCAGATGCTAAAGGGCGGAGTAATAATGGACGTTACAGATGCTACTCAGGCAAAGATAGCTGAACAAGCGGGAGCTTGCGCTGTAATGGCTCTTGAAAGGGTTCCTGCAGATATAAGACAAGAAGGCGGAATTGCGAGAATGTCTGATCCAAAGCTTATAAAGGAAATTCAGGCTGCAGTTTCAATACCTGTAATGGCAAAAGTTAGAATAGGACACTTTGTAGAGGCTCAAATACTTGAAGCTCTTGAAGTGGACTATATAGACGAAAGTGAAGTACTAACTCCTGCAGATGACAAACTGCACATAAACAAAGCAGATTTCAAGGTGCCTTTCGTGTGCGGAGCCAAAAACCTTGGCGAGGCTCTTAGAAGAATAGGCGAAGGAGCTTCAATGATAAGAACTAAGGGAGAGCCGGGAACAGGCGACGTTGTCGAGGCTGTAAAGCACATGAGGGCAATGACTTCTGAGATAAACAGAGTGGCTTCAATGGGAAGAGAAGAGCTTATGAACTACGCAAAGGAAATAAGCGCTCCTTACGATCTTGTCGTATATGTTCATGAAAACAAGAGCCTTCCTGTAGTGAACTTTGCTGCAGGTGGAATAGCAACTCCAGCAGATGCCGCTATGATGATGCAGCTTGGATGTGACGGAGTGTTTGTAGGATCTGGAATATTCAAATCTGGAGACCCTGCTAAGAGAGCTCAGGCAATAGTAAAGGCAGTTACAAATTACAATGATCCTAAAATGCTTGCTGAACTTTCAGAGGACCTTGGAGAGGCCATGGTCGGAATAAACATAAGTACAATGGCAGACAGAGACAGAATGGCAAACAGAGGGTGGTAATAATGAGTGACAAATTAAAAGTAGGCATACTCTGCATGCAAGGTGCGTTTCTTGAGCACAGAAACTCCCTTGAAAGGCTTGGAGTCGAAGTGAAAGAAGTCAGAAAGGCTGAACAGCTTGAAGGACTCGACGGGCTAGTTCTTCCAGGCGGAGAAAGTACCGCAATAGGAAAGCTCATAAGGGAGCTTGGAATAAAGGATAGGATGGAAGCACTTATAACTGGAGGCCTGCCTGTTTGGGGAACGTGCGCCGGAATGATACTTCTTGCCAAAAAGCTTACAGGCTCAGATGTGGTGCACATGCCTATGATGGACATTGAAGTCACAAGAAATGCATATGGAAGGCAGCTTGGAAGCTTTTCAGCGGATGTTCCAATGAAAGGCGTAGAGGGAGATGTCCCTATGGTATTCATAAGAGCCCCTTATATAAACAAGTCTGAAGATAATGTCGAGACGCTTTCTGTTGTAGACGGAAATACTGTTGCGGCAAGGCAGAAAAACATGCTTGTCACATCATTCCATCCTGAGCTTACGGATGATTTGAGGGTGCATGAATACTTTGTCAACATGGTCAGAGAGTCAAAATAGTATTTTTGATTCAGTATATCAAAAACCCCTGAAACCTTCAAAGGTTCCAGGGGTTTTTTGCAATGTGAAAAATAGATTCCAAATATGTTTAGTTTGTCAAATCACTAGTTGTGAACTGCATTTTTACAAGTTGTCCAAGGCTTTTACCTGAGCTTGTTTTTACTGCCGATCCAATATTTAGGAAATAAGTGCTTCCTGAATTGTAGCTGAAGTATCCTTCGGGTTTCATTATCACAGAAAGATTATTGAATGCGATTTCAGGGTTTATTCCAGAGATAATATCCCCAGCTGAATCAGTTACATAGAAATTATCTGATGTTACAGTTTCAGGGTCGATTTCCATATTGAATTTTATTACGAAATTCTTGTTTGTAGGAACTTCATCCATTTTGTCCCATACGACTGTTTTTTCAGCAGGTGAATCAGTTTGAGCGTCGTTGTCTTCAATGTATAGTTTTGCCTGTATATTTTGGCCTATAAATGCATTTCCACTGGCTTCCTTCAAAAATATATTCACAGTTTCGCTGCCTTCTGTCATATCATCGTCAAGCAGCTGAATTTTAAATGTCTTGCTTGTGACACCAGGTGCGAATGTAAGAGTGCCGCTTGCAGAGGAATAGTCAACACCAGAATCTGCGCTTCCACTTTGCGTATAGTAAGAAACTTCCACTATGCTGTCTGCATTGCCACTGCGTTCTACCGTGATTGTAGCATATCCTTCGTCTTCAGAGCAGTCGAAGCCTTTAGAAGAAAATTGAACCACATCTGATTCAACGGCTGTAAAGCTCGCAGCTTTTATGAACACGTTTGAATCCAGGATCTCATCACCCGCATCAGCAATAGCGAGGCGTATTGTGTTTACCTTTCCTACGTTAACCGAAGCTTTTGCAGTCAAGACGGTAGTAAGACCGTCCATTTCGGTATTCAAGTGCCCATCTGTATTGTCTCTAAAGTACTGAGGGTTTGTTGGAGCATATTCTTCATCGTAGTAGTCCTCCGATTCAGAGAAGTCTTCTTTGTATCCGTTGTTCACATTGTTTATGGCAACAGCTTTGTTAGAGTCTGGAATAAGAGCTATATTTTCACCATTCAAGAAAAATCCGAACACGTCATTGTAGTCTGAGCCGACAAATTCGTTGTATTCTTCAGATGAGAAAACATACTCAAATGAAAGCGTGTTTTCATTCGGAGTAAAGTCGAATTCGAGTACGGTTGAATCGTAAGTTGTATATCCTGGGATCAAAAGATCAAGGTACTCATCTCCGCCGGTCATATTTTCATAAGTAACGCCTGAGTCGCTGTTTGGGCCGTCTATATATTTGACGTTCCCGCTGCTAAGTACAATCCCATTAGAAAAGCCTATGGTATTTGGGTCATCTGTTTCAAATGTTCCTGCAGATTCGGAAGTGCCAAAATACCTTACTTCGTTTATTTCAACTCCGTCTCCCATTATCTGACTTACAATATCCTCGGCGGACTGTTCGTTCAAGTCAGCAACCCGTATGTATGTGTTTCCTTTCTCTGAATCTTCAACAGTTATGTCGTCTATCTCGTCGACAGAACTGATTTGCATTTGAGGTTTTTGCGCAAGAGTCCTTTTAGATTCGAAGTCTTGCATAGCATTTGAAGTGTAGTTTTGCGGTATTGCTAGAGGAATACAAATGAAAAAAGCTATTGCAATTGATGCAGTTGATTTTAATTTCTTTAGTACATGATTTTTTAACATATTTACCCCCTTATGGCTTTGCTTTATTTAGACAAATGCAATGACTGCTTGCATAGGCTAAATTAAGGATATAATATGTCGAAAAGTATTGTCAATATAAGTTAAAAATAAAAAATATTTATATATCTTTTGTTTTTAAAATGAGCAATTTGGCATCCATATGCTTCAATGGGGGATATGAATAGTACAGTATTCAGAAATCAACATGATGTAGTATTGACATTGGGCGGTCAAATTATAAAATATAAATAAGAACATTAGTTCTCGGGATTTGATTTTTTAGCTTTGGAGGTGAGTGTGGTGAGAACCATATTCCACATAGATGTCAATTCGGCGTTTTTAAGCTGGGAGGCAGCACACAGGATGTCCAGCGGTGAAGACATAGACATCAGGGACATCCCAAGCGCAGTGGCGGGGGATCCGAATAAGAGAAGGGGAGTAATTCTTGCAAAGTCGACCTCGGCAAAAAGATACGGTATAAATACGGGTGAGAGCCTGAATGCAGCCTTGAAAAAATGTCCGGGGTTAAAGGTGGTATCGCCCACGCCGGGAATATACAAGCGATATTCAAATGCGCTCATGGATTTGATATATGAATATACTGATGCTGTTGAGCAGTGCAGCATAGATGAGGCGTTTATGGATGTAAGTGGCATTGTAAAAAAACTAGGGGTTCCACCTGTAAAGCTGGCAGACGGCATAAGGAGAAGGGTTCAAAATGAGCTTGGATTCACGGTGAACATAGGGATATCTTGCAACAAGCTTCTTGCAAAGGCGGCATCCGAGCTTGAAAAGCCAAACAGAACCCATACAATGTATCCAGATGAAATAGAGTACAAGTATTGGACTCTGCCAGTAAGGGAGATGAACGGGGTCGGAAGCAGCGCGCAAAAAAAGCTTAATAGAGCTGCGATAAAAACCATAGGGGACTTAGCAGTAGCCAATGAGATATACCTAAAGAGCATATTCAAAAGCTATGGAGCAGTACTGCACCAAAAGGCAAATGGAATTGATGAAAGTCCTGTAGAGCCTAGAGGAGAGGCAAAGAGCATAGGAAATTCGACAACCACGCCGAGAGATGTTGAAAGCATTGAAGAAGCGTGCAAGTATCTGCTTAAGCTTTCGGAAAACGTCGGAAGAAGGCTCAGGCAAAAAAAGCTCGTGTCACATTGCATAGGCATTGAGATAAGGTATAGCGACTTTAGAAATGTGCAAATGCAGTCAGCTTTGCACTCACCTGTTGAGGGTGATCTGGAAATATATCAAAATGCCAAGAGCCTCTTTGAAAAACTTTGGGAAAAAAGGCCGGTGAGGCATATTGGAATCAGGGCACTGCAGCTTGAAAGCGGCAACGAGCAGCAGATGAGTTTTCTGGAAGAGGGAAATTGCGGAGAGGGTAAGCTTGATAGTGTTATCGACAACATAAGATTGAGATACGGCGATGACATAATAAAGAGGATGGTTTGATTTTACGGCTGGAAAATCAATTGCCG
This sequence comes from Peptoclostridium litorale DSM 5388, assembly GCF_900141635.1. Taxonomy (GTDB): domain Bacteria; phylum Bacillota; class Clostridia; order Peptostreptococcales; family Peptostreptococcaceae; genus Peptoclostridium; species Peptoclostridium litorale. The sequence continues at coordinate 54,665 of NZ_FSRH01000001.1, forward strand.
CGTTTATTTACTACACAGTAGTTGGAACTATAATGTTCTTATTGCAAAAAAATGAATTGGATTATAAAATATTCATATATATCTATATGTTTGCTTTGCTGAAAATATAGTTTGAATGACATATTATTTTTACGGAAAGAGGAGATACTTTGAGTGAAGTTCTAGATAGCAATTTAACGTCTGAAGAAAGCGGCCTTGCGGGCAGCGGCTGCGATATACTAGTACCTTTTAATGAAAGGCTTTCGCTTAGGGAAATAGAGCGCAGCATAATAAAAAAATACAGAAAAGACATATGGTCCAATTTCATAAAGGGAATAAAGGATTTTGAAATGGTCAAAGACGGAGACAAGGTAGCGGTAGCGATATCGGGAGGCAAGGACAGCATGCTAATGGCAAAGCTCTTCCAAGAGCTAAAGCGCCATGGACAGATAGACTTCGAGCTTGAATTTGTGGCAATGGACCCGGGTTATCATAAGAGCATAAAAGAGCTTCTGATTGACAACTGCAGCCACCTTGGAATCCCTCTCCACCTGTTCGAGTCGGGAATATTCGAAATTGTAGACAAGATTGCAAGCGACTATCCTTGCTATATGTGCGCGAAGATGAGAAGGGGAGCCCTTTATTCAAAGGCCAAGGAGCTTGGATGCAACAAGCTGGCTCTTGGACACCACTTCAACGATGTAATAGAGACAACCCTTATAAACATGTTTTATGCGGGAAGCTTCAAGACCATGCTTCCAAAGTTGAAGTCGACAAATTTTGACGGCATGGAGCTTATAAGGCCCATGTATTATATAAGGGAAAAGCACATAGAAAGGTTTACTCAAAACAGCGGAATATGGCCTCTCAACTGCGCATGCATGGTGGCTGCCAAAAAGACTTCAAGCAAAAGGCATGAAGTAAAGAAGCTTATAGAAACCCTTAAAGAAAACTTCAAGGACATAGACAAAACCATATTCAAATCCACGCAAAATGTAAACATGGATGCGATTTTAGGATGGGAAAAGGACAATGAAAAGCACTCGTACCTTGATTTTTATTAAGAGCTCATGAGACCTATATCAAAAGCAATGTATCATATGGAAAAACACAAAAGAGAGGCGCTGCGATGTTTACATTTATGAATCGCAGCGCCTCTCTTTTGTGTTTAAGAACAGTCATTCAAATGTTATTAAGAGTATTCATACTATACATATGAATTTTGGAATAGGGACATCACATCGGATTTAAGCCTGTTTGCTGGGATGGTCCCCTCTTGACATGTCGACTTCAAATCCGGCCCTGTTTATTCGACCCTCTATGCATTTTCTGCAGTGGGCGGCTTCGTCACCTGTGCATATCTTGTCCGCGTAGAGCTCGTATTTTTTACGCATGTTTGTAGGTGACAGATTAGGCATTACTACATTTGCACCGGCGTTAAGAGCTTTTTCCCTGCCAAGGGGGTCTATGGTTCCAAGTGCGGTGGTCGACGGAAGAAGGACATCAGGAAGAAGAAGCCTCGCAAGAGCAAGCATTATAAGTGTCTTTTCAAGACTCCCTCCACTATTTTTCCCTATGGGGGTGTTTGGATGAGGAATATAAGGCCCTATCCCAACCATTTCGGGCTTCACCTCTTTTAAAAATACAAGGTCTTTTGCAAGATCCTCGTTGGTCTGGCCGGGAAGCCCTACCATGAAGCCCGCTCCCGTTTGAAAGCCTATCTTTTTCAGGTTTTTAAGGCAGTTTATCCTGTTTTCAAAGCTCATTCCGGGATGAAGCTGTTCGTAAAGCCTCTTTGAGGCAGTTTCATGCCTTAAAAGATACCTGTCGGCTCCGGCGTCATAATACGACTTATAGCTCTCGAAGCTCTTTTCCCCTATTGAAAGAGTCACTGCTGAATCTGGAAAATTAGACTTTATTAATTTTATCAAGTCTATTATTTTTGAATCGTCATAGTGACTGTCTTCGCCGCCTTGGAGCACAAAAGTTCTATATCCGAGTACATGGCCTTCTTCGCAGCATCTTAATATTTCTTCTTTTGAAAGCCTGTACCTTTCGGCATTTGAATTGCTTCGCCTTATTCCGCAGTAAAGGCAATCTTGCTTGCAGAAATTAGTGAATTCTATGAGCCCTCTCATATATACGCTTTTACCATAGTGTTTTGTTTTTAACATACTTGAATACTCGAAAAGTTGTTTTTCAGATTCTGAGTCCATGTTTTGAAGCAGCAGTGCAAGTTCTCTTTCTGAAAGGTCATTTTCGATATAGAGCTTATCCAGTAAGGTTTTCATCTGTTCACTCCTTTGAAATGTTATTTTGAATAATACAGATATATTTTAATGAAATTATATATTTTAAATAGATGAATGTCAATATGAGAATGCATAATGGTTAAAAAATAAGCAATAATTTCGTGCGTGTGATTACATTTGTTTTCAGATGATGAAATCCAGCAAAACTGGATAATTCGAAATAAAATTAAAATTATTTTTCAATAAAAAAACGACATTTGATTGTTCAGACATGGTGGCTGTTTGGAGCTTATATGGTATAATGTTATTTATAAATGAAAAACATACATACTTTAACACTGGAAAGGATGTAGTACATATATGATATACACTTCGGACAAAATAGAAAAAGAAGCGATTTTGCAAGTGGCGCAAAGTATGTGCGTTGCAGCCAGAACAGCTCCCAAAGGCAGGGGTATTGACAATATTGTAACCGCCGTAATAACGGACGAAGACAAGGCAAGCATTGCGGACAAGATAAATGAAATAGGCGAAAGAGAAAATATAGCGTTTTTTGTCAGAGATGCAAAAAATATAAGAAACAGCCAGGCAGTGGTTTTATTGGGAGTGAAATATTCTTCAAGAGGAGTGCCTTACTGCGGTTTTTGCGGATATGAAAACTGTGCCGAAAAGCAAAAGCATTCCGGAATATGCGCATTTGACATTACGGACCTTGGGATAGCTGTAGGTTCAGCCGTATCCATAGCTGCAGACAGCAGAGTAGACAACAGGGTGATGTTCACTATAGGAAAGGCCGCACTTGAGCTGGGGCTTTTAGGAGAAGAAGTGAAGATGGTATATGGGATACCTCTTTCGGCAAGTGGAAAAAGCATATATTTTGACAGATAAGCGACATATGTTTACAATTTGATTTTGCAAACGACATTAGAGGGAGATTATTTATGAGACTTAGAAAACAAAGAGGGGCCATGGAAAAGCTTCTTTCCTATTCGAAATATGTTGTAAAAGAAGAGGATGCAGCAAATTTTTCGATTTCCGATAAATTCGATTCAAAAGGACCCGTAAATATTGAAATAGGTACGGGAAGAGGCAAGTTCATAACATCTTTTGCAAAAAACAACCCAGGCTTGAATTATGTGGGTATAGAGTGCAAGGAAGAGGTTCTCATAAAGGCTGTCAAAAAAGCTGAGGATATGGAACTTCAAAACATCAAGTTCATCATTGGAGATGCACTGAGAATGAATGAATACTTCTCAAACGGAGAGGTTGAAAGGATATTCATCAATTTTTGCGATCCATGGCCAAAGAGAAGGCATGCAAAGAGAAGGCTCGTGTACAGAAAGTTTTTGGATGTATACAAGGAAATACTAATCCCTGGGGGCGAAATTCATTTTAAGACGGACAATGAAAAATTGTTTGAGTTTGCCCTCAATGAAATGAGTGGCAGCGGGCTAAGGCTTAAAAACATTACATTTGACCTTCACGCAAGTGACTATGAGGGAAATATTACTACGGAGTATGAAGAAAAATTCGCTCAAAAGGGTATGAAAATATTCAGATGTGAAGCCCATAAGATCGACTGATGCTAAGAAGGCCTATGGTTATTGTATACCAAAGGTCTTTTCATATATTGTAAACTGTAAAGTGTATTTATGATTGCTGAAGACACTTTTACTATGTATTTGCAAATGGAAATCATGATTAAAAGCGATACGTATTACAAGACTGATTAAAGTGCAAATTTTTGGAGGTGATTTTGAATATGACCGGCAAAGACAAGTTTGCAGATTCTGATAAGGATTCAAATTTTTCTGCTGAAAACGAATATGAAGGAGAGTTTTTTCAAAGCGTAGGCATAAGCAATCATTTGGACCTGTTTGAAAACAGCCATGTCGCAATACTTATTGTAAACAGCAGGACAGGAAGAATAATAGACGCCAACAATGCGGCATGCATGCTTTATGGATATGAAAGACCGCATATGAAGGATGCCGAGATAGAAGAGATAGAATATATCGAAGATATAGAAATGCTGTCTATAGGGGAAAATACAAATAAGACAGTGGGCAAAAGCAAAACCGTAGTTCACAGGCTTTCTGGGGGAAAGTGCAGGGAGGTTGAGGTGCTCAAGGTGCCGTCAGCTTCAGATGAGGACATTTCATATTTCATAGTAAACGACATAAGTGAAATCAGACATATTAAAAAGGAGCTGGAACTTAGAAAGTCATACTTTCAGCAGCTATTTGAAAATTCTCCCGAGGCAATAGCAATACTTGACAATGAAGACAGAGTCGTAAAGGTAAACAGAGGCTTTGAGGAATTATTCAAGTATTCCAATATTGAAATAAAGGGAAACTACATAAATGATTTGATAGTGTCACAGGAATTAAAGCTTGAAGCCAGCACTCTTTCAGGTGACGTTGTATGTGCAAAGACTGTAAAGCGAGATAGCATAAGATGTACAAAACATGGAGAGGATATAGATGTTTCAATACTGGGATATCCTATAATACATGATGGTGTTCAGGTAGGTATATATGCCATATATACAGACATAACAGAAAAAAAGAAGCGAGAAAAAAAGATAGAATATCTTGCAATGAAAGACAGCCTGACGGGGACATACAACAGAAGTTATTTTATAGAGAACCTAATGAAGGAGATAATGCACAGAAAAGCAGACTCACACAATGGTTTTGCAGTTATGTTCATAGATGTGGATGATTTCAAGAGGATAAACGACAATATGGGACACAATGTGGGGGATATGATACTAAGGCAGATCTCAAAGAGGATAGTTGAATGCATAGGCGAAAAGGGATACCTGGCCAGAATGGGCGGGGATGAATTCACCGTATTTTTGAAAAATGTAGATTCCAGAGTATGTGTTGCAAATATAGCAAGAGAAATAGTGGAAAGCCTGGAAGAACCAATAATTTATGATGAAAAGGAATTCCATGTGGGTGTGAGCATAGGAATATCGCTGTTTCCAGATGACGGATACGAGGCGGAAATGCTCATAAGAAAGGCCGACATGGCCATGTATAATTCAAAGATGAACAGGTCGAACAATTTTGAATTTTACAACTCAGACTTAAAGAAGAAGGCGCTTGAGGAGTTCATTCTCGAAAATGAGCTTAGGCATGCCATAAAAAGAGAGGAATTTTCATTGAATTACCAGCCTCTTGTAGATGTCTCAAGCGAAAAAATAGTGGGGGTTGAAGCCCTTATAAGGTGGAACCACAAGGAACATGGCTTTGTTTCTCCGGCAAAATTCATACCTCTTGCGGAGAGAAAGGGTATGATAGGATTCATAGGGGAATGGGTTTTGGAAAAGGCATGCAGGCAGATGAAAAAATGGATAGACAGCGGCTATCCAGTGAGGTTTATTGCAGTAAACATATCTGTAAAGCAGCTTGAAAGTCTCGAATTTTTGGATAATGTAAAGAGAATAATAAGGGAGACAGGCATTAATCCAAGGCATTTGGAGTTTGAGATAACTGAGAGTATATCCATGACAAACCTCAAAAACAGGACTGAGATACTGCGCGAGCTGGACGACATGGGAATAGCACTTTCTATAGATGACTTTGGAACTGGGTATTCATCTTTAGGCAAGCTCAAAAAATTTGCGGTAAGGAAGCTGAAAATTGACAGATCATTTATAAGTGACATAAATATAGACCCGAACAATACGGCAATAGTATCAACTATAATAGCCATAGCCAAGATACTAAATATGAAGGTTGTGGCCGAAGGGGTTGAGACCCTTGAGCAGGTGGAGTTTTTAAGGGAGAAGGAATGCGACCTAATCCAGGGATACTATTACAGCCGCCCGGTTACATTTGATGAGTTTGAAAAAATGATTCCGCAGGAAATATAGAAGAGCCTCTTGGTTTAATATGAATATTGCGCAGCATTTAAAACCCTGATTTTCAGCTATAATTTATACTGGATAAATTTGTGAAAAAATTTTCAGTCTGAGATTTTTAATTTACAAAACTTATACGAAAGGGTATTATTTAAACATAAGAAAAAACCAATATATGCTAAGCTCATACGGCCGGAAGTCTAAATGTGGCACTAACTGCCTGATTGGCCTGGCTGCATAATGTCTTATAACTATAGAAAAAAAGGGGTTTTTAGGTTGCAAAATAAAAGTAACGATGAAATTTTAAAAATGTATATGAAGCTCATGGATTTCTTTGCCGACTTTCTCGGCTCGGATTATGAAATGGTGCTTCATGACGTATCGGACATAGAAAATTCAATAGTGTATATCAAAAACAATTTTTCGGGCAGGAAGACAGGAGGCTTCATAACCCAGCTAGGCCTCAGATTCATAAAGGAAAAGACATATGAAAATGAAGAATACTGCGTCAACTATACAAGCACTCTTTCTGACGGAAGGACAATAAGGTCTGCGACATATTTCATAAAGGATGAATATGGAGAGCTTATAGGCATACTTTGCATAAACGTTGATGTTACAAAGGCCATGCTATTTGACGAATACCTTCAGGACATAATAAGGGGCCAAAAGACAATACCTCCTGTTGAAGAGGTGGAAGTGCCGTTTACAAAAGGCCTTTCCCAGAACCTGTGTGACTCAATAGAAGATGTGGCCCAGTATATGATGAATGAATCCATATCAAAATTCGTGATACCGGTTGAAAGGATGTCTCTTGACGAAAAGAAGGAGATCATATGCGAGCTCGACGGCAAGGGCTTTTTCCTTATAAAGGGCAGCGTAAAATCAGTTGCAAACAGGCTCCTAGTTTCAGAGGCCACTGTATACAGGTGCATAAATTCGGGAAACTAGAAACTGCTTTTAATTAGACTTTATTATATTAAAAATACCCTGTAGGACAGACTTGTTAGAAGTCAATTCCATAGGGTATTTTGCATTTGACGGATTGATTTTAATCACTTTCTAATCTTTGTTTAAAAATCCTCTAAGTTTTGAAGGGTATTATTAAAGCATAGAATAAATCAATCAAAATTTGGAGGGATTAATATGACAGTATCTATAGACAAGGTGGATTTAATAAGGGAAAGGGCTAATGTGAGCTATGAAGAGGCAAAGGATGCACTTGAAAAATCATCGGGAGACATAGTGGAAGCCCTTATTTATCTTGAAAAGGATGAAAAGATAAGAAAGGAAAGAATTTCAATAGGACGAAGGGTGAATGAAAGCACATTTGGACAGAGGATAAAGGATTTTGTAAAGGAAATACACAGCCACAGCTTCATAATAGAAAAAAACGCTGAAAGTATAATAAACATTCCTTCTACAATAGCACTGCTTCTTTTGCTGTTCGCATTCCCAATGACTGTCATAGCTTTGTTTGCAGCAATATTAATGGGATGCAAGGTTGTAATAAAGAAGAAAAACGGCGCAAAGCTGGATTTGAAAAAGAAAATAGACGAGGCCTTTGAGAATGAAGAGAAAAATAAAAGCGAATAGAAATATAAATATGCAAATTGAATAGAATCACATGTAAAGGCGGCATTTTGCCGCCTTATTCTACGGTTGTTTTGAGAGAAAAGATCGTATTAATATATCATATATACTTGTAATATCAAGGGATTAAAGCTTATAATTGTAACAAAGGGCTTGTACAGATATGTACAAGTATGTTTAGCGCTGGCTAAATACACATTGCTTTGAATCCAAGGGGTGCATATGATGAATAGGATACTCATAGTTGAAGATGAAAAAAAGATAGCAAGATTTTTGCAGCTGGAGCTGGAGCACGAAGGCTACGAGGTCGAGTCATGTCATGACGGCAGAAGCGGGCTTGAAAGGGCCCTTTCAGGTGAATTTTCACTTATCGTCCTGGACATAATGCTTCCGGGTCTTAATGGGATGGAAGTGTGCAGAAGGGTAAGAGGACAGCTGGATGTTCCCATAATAATGCTTACCGCAAAGGACGATACAATGGACAAGGTCATGGGGCTTGACATTGGAGCAGATGACTACATGACAAAGCCTTTTGCGATAGAGGAGCTGTTTGCCAGGATAAGAAGGCTTTTCAGAAGGTCTGAAACAGCGCAAAGGGAAGAGTCGAATGTCATAAAAAAGGGAATGCTTGTGCTTGATATGGACAGCCATCAGGTGACTTGCGGTGGCGAAGAGATATCGCTTACAAAGAGAGAATTTGACTTTTTAGCATACCTTATGACTAATGAGGGAATAGCCCTTACAAGGGATCAGATACTTGAAAATGTGTGGGGATATGACTTTTACGGGGATACAAATATAGTGGACGTATACGTAAGGTATTTGAGAAGCAAAATAGACAACAGGTTTTCAAAGGAATTTATTCACACTGTAAGAGGGGTGGGTTATTTATTCAAACATGAAAAATAAAAGTACCAGCAAATACGGTAAAAGGGAAGACTCGTATATAAAGAGGGCAGCTGGGTTTGCAGGCAATATAAAGGCCGTAATAGTCGGGGTTTTTATGGTGTTCAGGCATTTCTTCAGGGCCATATCAATGCTTTTCAGGTTCTTGTTTTCGGGAATGGGGCAAATGAGGGATCAGTTTCTTTCTCTTTTCAGGTTCAATATAACATTCAAGCTCACCTTGGGGTTTGCATGGATAATGTTTTTGTTTGTAAATATATTTAACTTTGCGCTTATTTTGAGCATTAGAAACATTGCATATGAAAATGAAGTGGATGGATTAAGGAAAAGCGTAGACCTTGTGATAGCCGAATTTCAATATGAAAGCATGCTGGAAGACAGGCCTTCATATTCCTATTTGAGCGACAACGGAGTGGAGTTTGCAGTTGTTGATGAAGAGTCTAACATACTCTATTCCAATGGTTTTAGTGGGATTGACAAAGTTGGTACCATTCCAGATTACAGCCACAGGTATTTTGATCTGAGGTTTCCAAAATGGATATACAGAAAAATCCGCATTCAGGATTCAATCACAATAGTTTTTAGAAGCTACATGGGTGATTCTGTTAATATGCTCCAAAAGACATTTGCCATACTGTCGGTGGTTTCATTAATGCTTTATGTGCTTGCAATTGCATTAGCGCAAAGAATGTCAAAAAAGCATCTAAAGCCAATAAAGACAATGACAAACAAGGTTATGCACATATCGTCCAGTGATTTGAGCACCAGGCTGGACATAAGGGGAACCAAGGATGAACTCAAGGACTTGGCTTCTACATTCAATAAAATGATGGATGACATAGAAAGCTCATATGAAAAGCAAAAGCAGTTCGTATCAGATGCGTCTCATGAACTGAGAACGCCTATAGCTGTAATAAAGGGATATGCCAACATGCTTTCAAGATGGGGGAAAACTGACGAGGAAATATTGGAAGAGTCAATAACTGCCATAAAAGATGAAGCCGATGGAATGCAAAGCCTTGTGGAGAGTCTTCTTTTTATAGCGAGAAGCGACAAGGACACACTCAAAATGGAAAAAGAGGATTTTAACATTTCGGAGCTTGTGGAAGAGATCGCAAGGCAGACTAAGCTGATAGATGGCAGCCATGTGATCGAGGAGAGTATACAGGACAGCTGCACTATATATGGGAGTGCGGAAAAATTAAAACAGGCAATAAGAATATTTGTAGACAACAGCATAAGGTACACTCCAGATGGAGAGAAAATAGGGATTTCCCTCAAAAGTACATCAAGGGACGTTATAATATCGATATCGGATACGGGTATTGGAATTTCAAAAGATGACATGGCCCATGTATTCGAACGGTTCTATAGGGCTGACAAGTCGAGAACGAGGCTTGAAGAAGACAAAAAGAGCTCAGGCAGCGGCCTTGGACTTGCCATAGCAAAGATAATAGTGGATTCGCACTCGGGAATGGTTCACGTAGAAAGTGAAATAGACGTTGGAACTTGCTTTACAATAATAATACCTAAAACATCCGCATAAGACATGCGGATGTTTTAGGTATTATGTGTTTTGCAGGCGGATTTGCCCCTGGCTTTCAATTGGGTGCCATCGCCGTGAAGTCTACTTGTTTATAAGCTGTTCGAAATTTATATCTTCAAGCTCTTTTAAAAGCATGGATTGTATTTTGTCCATAGCATGGTGTATTTCACACTCGCTTGTCCTTCCTATATTACAGGCCTGAGGGTCGTAAAGGCATCTGTTCATGCATATGGGACCGTCTATTGACTCTATTACATCCTTCAAAGTGATTTCTCGGGGCTTTTTTCCAAGAGAATATCCTCCATGGACACCTCTATAAGACTCGACTATTCCGGATTGCTTTAGTTTTCTCAAAAGCTTCAGAAGAAATCTAAGTGGAATTCCCTCACTTTCAGAAATAGATTTAGCCTCTATCTTATTGCCAAAGCCAAGCTTTGAAAGGAACAGGATCACCCTTAAGGCGTAATCGGCTTCTTGTGTTATTCTCATAATAATCTCTCCAGACAAAAATATATATTATAAATAAATTTTTAAATATTATCATTGCATAGTGAAGCTTTTAACTGCTATATTATAGATATATAAAATTACAATAAAATTATGCACAGTAATGATATAATATAATGATAAGATAAAATTGCATTTATTACAACTGTTATAGATAAATAATAAAGGTTATATTCTAGGAGGGGTACATTGGAAAAGCATCTTTATATAACTGATTTGGACGGAACGCTGCTTAGAAGCAATGCGACTCTTTCTGATTATTCGAGAGACACTATAAACAAGCTCATAAAAGAGGGGATGAATTTTACATTTGCAACTGCGAGAAGCATAGAAAGTTCGAAGCCCATAACGAAAGAGCTTGAAATAAGTCTTCCGGTTATCACTGCAAATGGCGCTTTTTTAACAGATTTTAAAACGCACAGACACATACATGTAAGTGAAATTGAAAAGTGCGTTAAAAAAAGAGCCCTTGAGATAATACACTCTGGCGGTTGTGAGCCTTTCATATCTTCGCACAATAATGGAAGCGACAATTTGTATTTTTCGAATATCAACTGCGAAGGCATGAATATATTCTATAGAGATAGGGTAGAAAATAAGGATAGAAGGCTTAAAAAGACAGAAGATCTTTACGGAAGACTTTTCGAGCAGGTTGTCACATTTAATGTGATAAACGAGTTTGACAAGATAGAAAGGCTTGCGGGGAATCTCGAAGCGGAGCTTGGGGACAGCCTCGAAATACACTATTCTGAGGACATGTACCTCAGAGGGTGGTGCTGGCTTACGGCCCAAAGTAAGTATGCCACAAAGGAAAATGGCATAAGGCTGCTCAAGGAGTTTTCAAGCCTTTCAGACTCCAAGGTTGTCGCATTTGGTGACAATGTAAACGACATAAAAATGATAAAGAGTGCAGATATAGGTGTTGCCGTTGCAAATGCACTGAAAGAGGTCAAGCTGTCAGCCAAGGTTGTTATAGGTGAAAATGATATAGACAGTGTTGCAAATTATCTGCTGGGCATTCAAAACGGCAACTAAGCGTAAAAGCAAATATGTGATAATGGAAACTGATATTAGGGAGTATCAGGCTCAGATGCGGCCTGTGCAATATTTTTTAATAGGTTTTTGAAAAATAAAATTTTGAAGAAATGGGGAAGGATAATTGACAAAAAAGACTGAAGGAAAGCTGAAGCTATACGGATTTAACAATCTTACTAAAACTCTCAGCTTCAACATTTACGACATCTGTTACACAAAGACAGAAGAGGACAGAAAGAAGTATATAGAATATATAGACGAGCAGTACAATTCAGAAAGGCTAACTAATATACTTACTGAGGTTACGCATATAATAGGTGCTAGCGTTCTTAACGTTGCAAAGCAGGATTATGATCCTCAGGGAGCAAGTGTCACATTATTGATATCGGAAGAGGAAGTTCCTCTTTGCGTTTTGGATCCTTCATGCAACAGGGGCATACTTGTGCCGCCGAGAAGAAGCGTTGTCGACCATCTGGACAAGAGTCACGTAACAGTACACACTTATCCTGAAAGTCACCCTCAAAATGACATAAGCACTTTCAGGGTAGACATAGACGTGTCGACATGCGGTGAGATATCTCCGCTAAAGGCGCTAAACTACCTCATAGGAAGCTTTGACTCAGACATAATCACTACTGACTACAGGGTGAGGGGCTTTACAAGGGATGTAAATGGAGAAAAGCACTATATAGATCATGATATAAATTCCATACAGGATTTCATAGAGGAAGATACAAAAGGCAGATACAACCTTATAGACATGAACATATACCAGTCCAATATATTCCACACCAAGATGAAATTAAGTGATATGGAGCTTTCGAACTACCTGTTTGAAATAGAAGAGGACAACCTGGCTGAAGATGAAAGAAATGATATAATGGCAAGGCTTGAAAGGGAAATGACCGAGATATTTTATGGAATAAACCTTCCTAGAAAATAAAAATTGAAAATAAATGACTACTGAGTCCGAGGCCGTTGGTTTCGGGCTTGTCTATTGGAATGGAGATTTTAATATGAAAAGCGGGGCAAAACTGACAGAAGGGAAAATAGTCAAATCACTAATAAATCTGGCACTTCCGATAATGGGGACTTCATTCATCCAAATGGCATATAACATGACAGACATGATATGGATAGGAAGGCTTGGAAGTAGTAGCGTGGCAGCAGTGGGAACGGCAGGATTCTTTACATGGCTTGCGATGGCATTCATATTAATACCCAAAATAGGCGCCGAAATAGGTGTTTCGCAGTCCATAGGCAGTAATGATAAAGAGCAGGCCAGGTGTTATGCAAGATGCAGCATTCAAATAGCGGCAGTGCTGGCCCTTTTTTATTCGATATTTCTTATTGTTTTCAGGAAAAACCTAATAGGATTTTTTGGACTTGGAGAAGAGGCTGTGGTGGACTGGGCTATGGGATACCTTTCTATAATATCACTGGGCATGGTTTTTTATTTTCTAAACCCGGTATTTACTGGAATATTCAATGGATATGGCGACAGTAGAGCTCCATTTTGGGTGAATGCGGCGGGGCTATTGACGAACATAGTGCTCGATCCCCTTCTAATATTCGGACTTGGACCATTTCCTGAAATGGGAGTGAATGGGACTGCAATAGCCACTGTGATTTCACAGGTCGTGGCATTTACATTGTTTATATACATGATTAAAATAAAGACTGATCTTTTGGTGACCATGAACATATTCCGAACGCCAAAAATTTACAGGGTGAAGAGGATATTCACGCTGGGCATGCCCATAGCGCTTGAAAACGGATTGTTTACAATATTTACAATGATTGTTGCAAGGGTAGTAGCGCAGTGGGGAAGCGCAGCCATAGCGGTCCAGAAGGTGGGGGCTCAGGTGGAGGCCATATCATGGATGACATCGGTCGGGTTTTCGACAGCCCTTGGGGCCTTTACAGGACAAAACTACGGAGCCGGAAAAGCACACAGGATAACGCGGGGATTTTTTGCATCAATGGGAATGGTTTCGGCTGTGGGGGCCGCCGCCACTTTCGCATTCGTGTTTTGGGCAGAGCCCATATTCAAGATATTCATAAACGAGAAGGAGGCTCTTTTATATGGAGCCGACTATTTGAGGATACTGGGGTACTCCCAGATACTGATGTGCATAGAGATAACTGCATCAGGTGCGTTTAACGGAATAGGAAAAACACTTCCGCCTTCAATAGTGGGAATAGTATTTACAGGAATGAGGGTGCCTTTTGCAATGTGGGCGGCATCAAAGGGGTTTGGACTCAATGCCATATGGTGGATATTTAGTATGACCAGCATAATAAAGGGCATAATACTATTTGTATGGTTCATCCCTCAAATCAAGAGGGGCTATGGACTTGGAGAATCAGAAAAAGGGGATTTGATGGAAGAGGCAAAAAAAGGTATAATTATCTAAGGCGAAGATAAAAACACAGTCCGGTTGGTAGTCCGGACCGGCCACTGGCAGAAGTAACCTTCCCTCCTCGGGTCGTCCGTTCTTCGTTTGTAAAATGCAAACCAAGGGGAGGAAACAATATGAAAGTCAAAGGCAGTCTTACAGTTTTTTTTGAAGGCCAGTTCTGGGTGGGGATTTTTGAAAGCTCATCAGGCGGCAAGTATGAGGTCGCAAGGGTGATATTCGGACCGGAGCCCAAGGACGGCGAAATTTTAGATCTTATAAACAAGAGGTTCAATTCCATAGTGTTTGGCAAGCCGGTGTCAGACCATAAAATCGTGGAAAAGGAGATAAGTCCCAAAAGGCTCCAAAGGAAGATTAAAAAGGAGCTTCAAAGCACCGGAATTGGGACGAAAGCTCAAAATGCCATAAAGAAGCAGCGGGAGGGCCAAAAGCTGCAGAGAAAAGAAAAGTCAAAAGAAATGAAGAAGGTTGAAAAGGACAGGCAGTTTGAAATCAGGCAGCAAAAGAGAAAAGATAAAAAAAGAGGTCACTGACTTTGCTGCAATCAAAAAAAACAGCGCGAGAACGCTGTTTTTTTGATTGCAGCACTTATTTTATGAACTGATCGTTTTTATACTCCCAGAAGGCCTTTTTTAGCTCTTCGTCAGAATTCATTACAATGGGCCCTCTCCAAGCCACGGGCTCATTCAGAGGATTAGCGTATGCAAGTAGAAATTTAAGGGGGCTGTATTGGGACTTGATTTTAATTCGGTCTCCAGGGCCGAACAGTACCGCGCTCTTTTCTTCTGCCAATTCAAGGTTTTCTCCAAAAAGACCTTCGCCGCAGTAGACGTATGCAAATGCGTTTTTAGACTCATCTATGTCCAGTTCAAAAACCTCATCCTCGGGCATTTGAATGTCAAGATAGTTCGGATTTGCGGCGATATTGCTTACAGGGCCCCTGACTCCGCTAAACTGACCGCATATTATTTTGACGGAGCATCCGCTTTCAAGAGTGACAACCGGTATTTCATTTGACTTTATCTCTTGATACCTCGGCATTGTCATCTTGTCCTTTGCGGGAAGGTTGACCCAGAGCTGGAATCCATTTATTCCAGTTTCTGATTTTGGCATTTCCTGATGTATTATTCCGCTTCCCGCAGTCATCCACTGAACGTCACCTGACTCTATCACACCTTTGTTTCCAATGCTGTCGCCATGCTCAACCTGTCCGTCTAGCATGTATGTAACCGTTTCGATTCCCCTGTGAGGATGCCAGGGAAATCCCGCCATGTAGTCGCTTGGATTTTGAGAGTTGAAATGGTCAAGCAGCAGGAAAGGATCAAAAAGGGGAACCTCATTATAGCCAAACACCCTGTCAAGCTTCACGCCTGCGCCTTCAAGAACAGCAGAGGCCTTTAAAATTTTTTTGGCACTTCTTATGACACTCATTGGAACCCTCCTTCATTATCTGTTGAATTGTAATTTCTAACTGTAGAAATCCATTTGCATATGTATTTTTATAGCCAAAGAGAGCGGGATTATTCTAAATAATATAATATTTTTCATAAAAAAGCACTGTACCGTCATTTATACAGAAGGCACAGCGCTCATCAATCTTAAATATATTGGGTTTATGCAAGTTCCACCTGGTGGTATACTTTCTTGCCCTTTTTGATCATTATTTTTCCGTCTGTAAAGCTGTCAGAATTTACAGCAAATGATATGTCTGCAACTTTTTCGCCTTCTACGGAAATTCCACCCTGAGTCACAAGGCGTCTAGCCTCACTCTTTGAGGCTGCAAGCTCGGTTCTTACAAGTAGTTCTAGTATATCCATTCCTCCGTCGAACTCTGAAGCAGGCATTGAAGTTGTAGGTATTGAACCTGCCATAGCGCCAGATTCGAAAAGCGCCTTTGCGGCCGCCTGGGCTTTGTCAGCCTCTTCTTTTCCGTGAACTAGGTTTGTGACTTCGTATGCGAGAATTTCCTTTGCCTTGTTTATTTCGGCACCCTCAAGTGAAGAAAGTCTTTTTACCTCGTCCATAGGAAGGAAAGTAAGAAGCGAAAGGCAGTTTTCGACGTCAGCATCGGCAACATTTCTCCAGTACTGGTAGAAGTCGTATGGAGAAGTCTTTTCAGGGTTAAGCCAAACCGCGCCGGCTTCAGTTTTACCCATTTTCTTTCCTTCGCTTGTAGTAAGAAGCTTGAATGTCATTCCAAATGCAGGTGCTGATTCAACCCTTCTTATAAGATCCGCTCCAGCTATTATGTTAGACCACTGGTCGTCTCCTCCGAACTGGAGCCTACAGTTGTACTTTCTGTAAAGTTCAAGGAAGTCGTATCCCTGCATTATCATGTAGTTGAACTCAAGGAATGAAAGGCCTTTTTCCATACGGGCCTTGAAGCACTCGGCAGTAAGCATTCTGTTTACAGAAAAATGAACTCCGACCTCTCTAAGGAAGTCGATGTAGTTCAGATTCAAAAGCCAGTCGGCATTGTTTACCATTATTGCCTTGCCATCTGAAAAGTCTATGAATTTTGAAAGCTGTTCTTTGAAGCATTCAGCGTTGTGCTGAATTGTATCCTTAGTCATCATCTTTCTCATGTCAGTCTTTCCAGTAGGGTCTCCTACCATTGTAGTTCCTCCGCCAAGAAGAACTATAGGTCTGTGGCCTGCCTTTTGCATGTGCATCATTACTATTGCCTGCACGAAATGTCCAACGTGAAGGCTGTCTGCCGTAGGATCGAATCCTATGTAGAATGTAACCTTTTCTTTTCCCAAAAGCTCTCTTATCTCGTCTTCATGTGTTGCCTGCTTTATGAATCCACGTTCCTGAAGTACGTCAAATACGTTTCTCTCCATTGCTATTCCTCCTTTTTATGTGCACAGTATCCAAGTGAAATCATCTGGGTAGTATGCCTGCAGTCAAATAATATATTATTTAATTTATTTTATAATACAAAAAGCCCTGTTCGAATTAAGGACGAACAGGGACGTGGTACCACCTTATTTTGCGCACCGATACGTAAAACTATAGATATGTATGCGCCTTAAGACCGCTGTAACGGACGGATAGCCGCCGGGATACTCCCCCGAAGCTCCAGAGCTGTATTTTGCATTTTTGCGTGCTGAATGCCTCTCACCGCCGGCAAACTCTCTTGGTTGTAACCGCAAAAAGCTACTTATCTCCTTCAAAGCATTTATGATTTTGTCTTATTATGCCAAATTATAACATGAAGGATGTGAAAAAATCAAGGGGATATTTTATATAAATATCAAAAACACATGGATTTTACCCAAATACAGCGTACACAATGACTCATAATGTGGTAAAATGGAATATGTGTCTTTAAATATAATAGTTGGTGCAAATAAAATAAAAAAAATATATAAAGCCAAGTGGCCGGCTTGAATTATAAAGATATAAGACAAAACAAAAAATAGAGAGAATAAATGAGGTAGATATAATGAAAACGAATTTTTCAAATCTAGGACTCAGCAGCTCGCTTGAGTCCATTCTAATGCAAAACAACATAGTAAACCCAACGCCTATTCAAAAAAGGTCAATCCCGGCTCTTTTGGGGGGGATTGATGTAATAGCGCAGGCGCAGACGGGAACTGGAAAAACACTTGCATTCCTTCTTCCAATGATGGAAAGGATAGATACGAACAAAAAATGCGTACAGTCGCTAATCGTAACGCCTACAAGGGAGCTTGCGCTCCAGGTAAGCAAAGAGGCAAAGAAGATTGCCCAAGCCAAGGGTGTTGGGATACTGGCGGCATACGGAGGACAGGATGTTCTTGCACAGGTGCACAAGCTTAAAAACGACATACAGATGATAGTGGCGACTCCTGGAAGACTTTTGGACCACGTAAGAAGAGGAACTATAAAGCTTGACGGTCTTTCAATGCTTGTACTTGACGAGGCTGACCAGATGATGGATATGGGATTTTTAAAGGACATAGAAGTTATAATGTCCAAAACTCCAAAGAGCAGGCAGACAATGCTGTTTTCAGCGACTATGCCTGAATCGGTTAAAAAGCTGGCTGTAAGGTACATGAAAAATCCTGAGCAAATCATCGTAAGCAGCAAGAGGGTGACTCTTGATGAAATATCACAGCTTGTGGTTGAGACTACAGACAGAGGGAAGCAAAATGCGCTTTGCAAGATAATAAACGAGCAGAGGCCTTTCATGGGCATGATATTTTGCCGTACAAAGAAAAGAGCCAGCAAGCTTTGCAACAACCTCGGATTTCTTGGATACAGCTGCGACGAGCTGCACGGAGACCTTACGCAGGCAAAGCGTGAAAAGGTAATGAAGGGATTTCGTGAGATGAAATTCCAGTTCCTGATAGCGACTGACATAGCGGCAAGAGGACTTGACGTTGACGGCATGACCCACGTGTTCAACTACGACATACCACTGGACTCTGAAAGCTATATACACAGGATAGGACGTACAGGAAGGGCCGGAAATGAAGGTGCGGCAATCACTTTTGCAACGCAAAGGGACATGGACGCAGTCAGACAGATCGAAGCCGACATAATGATGGACATTGAAAGAAGAAAAATAGAATCGTCAAATGAAAACGGATCTTCTCATGAGAAGAGGGGCGAGGACAGGGTTTCAAGAAAAAGAAGAGATGAAGGCAGATCTAGATCGAATGACCGCAAAAACAAAGAGTCTGACAGGGAATTCAAAAGTGGAAGAAATTCAGAATTTAAGGGCGGCAGAAACAATAAAAACGGCAAAAGCTCAGGCAAGAGTGCGAATAGCCGCTGGTCTGGCCCTAAAAAGGGGAGTTCAAGAAAGTCGGGATCAAGGGACAGATAAACAGCAATAAAACAGGCAAATAGAGAGGGTTTTGAAAATGGGAAAGACATTAGTTCTGGCCGAAAAGCCATCTGTTGCAGCGGACATAGCAAAGGTTTTAGGCTGCAGCAAGAAGAGCAAGTGCCATATGGAAGGCGGCAAGTATATTGTAACCTGGGCTTTTGGACACCTTGTAACACTTGCGGATCCGGAAAGCTACGGCGAAAGGTATAAGAGCTGGAGGCTTGAGGATCTTCCAATAATCCCCGACAGGCCGAAACTCGAGGTGATCAGGCAAAGCTCAAGGCAGTACAGTGCTGTAAAGGAGCAGATGCACAGGAAGGACGTATCTGAAATAGTCATAGCGACAGATGCCGGAAGAGAAGGCGAGCTTGTTGCAAGACTTATAATAGAAAAGGCCAACGTCAAAAAGAGGATAAAAAGGCTTTGGATATCGTCAGTTACAGATAGGGCCATAAAGGAAGGCTTTGAAAAGCTGAAGCCTGGCAGTGAGTATGACAATCTGTATGCATCTGCAATGGCAAGGGCTGAATCCGACTGGATAGTGGGAATAAACGCTACAAGGGCGCTTACATGCAGGCATAACGCCCAGCTTTCATGCGGAAGGGTCCAGACTCCGACTCTTGGGATAATAGCCCAAAGGGATGATGAGATAAGGAATTTCAAGCCGAAACAATACTACGGGATATCAGTGTCTGCCGGGGGGTTGAGCTGGACTTGGAAAGACGAGAAGAGCGGACAGACAAGGACATTTGACATACAAAAGCGTGACAAAACTGTAAACTCAATATCAGGGAGGCTTGGAAGGGTCAGTGAGGCCAAAAGCGCGCATAAAAAGGTGTTTTCTCCAAAGCTTTACGACCTCACTGAGCTTCAAAGAGATGCCAACAGAATATTCGGATATTCTGCAAAAGAGACACTTTCGATAATGCAGCGGCTTTATGAAAACCACAAGCTCCTGACATATCCCAGAACTGACTCGAGATATATAACAAGCGACATGGTGGAAACGCTAAAAGACAGGATACGAGCATGTGGTGTGGGGCCTTACAGAAAGTTTGCAGCATCTCTTTTGAAAAGGCCGGTAAATGGAAACAAGTCATTTGTGGACAACAGCAAGGTTTCAGACCACCATGCAATAATCCCGACTGAGGAGCCTGTGTTTTTAAGCGGCCTCAGTGCAAGTGAGCAGAGGATATATGACCTTGTGGTCAAAAGATTTATGTCCGTAATGTTTCCTCCTTTCGAGTACGAGCAAAAGACACTCACAATGGAAATTGAAGGATGTAGATTCGAAGCAAGGGGAAAGCTTGTGACAAACACTGGATGGAAGGACATATATTCAAATGAGCTTGAAGAAGACGACGAAGATGGAATTTCAGACCAGACATTGCCCCATATAGACAAAGGGGACAGCGTGAGAATAGAAAAAATATCACCTACACAGGGGCATACAAGTCCACCCCCTTACTTCAGCGAGGGAACACTCCTGTCAGCTATGGAAAACCCGGCAAAATACATGAACACAGAGAGTAAGGAGCTCATAAAGACCATAGGAGAGACAGGTGGACTTGGAACTGTTGCAACAAGGGCAGACATAATAGAAAAGCTGTTTTCAAGCTTTCTTATTGAAAAAAAGGGAAATGAAATACAAATAACAGGCAAGGGAAGACAGCTTCTTGAGCTTGTACCAAATGACATAAAATCGCCGACTCTTACGGCTCAATGGGAGAGAAAGCTTTCACATATTGCAAAGGGCAGCCTCAAGAAAGAAGCCTTTATAAGCGAAATGAAGGGCTATGCAAAGGAGATTGTGGGCGAGATAAAGTCGAGCAGCCATAACTTCAAGCATGACAATATGACTAAGAACAAATGCCCTGAGTGCGGGAAATACATGCTCGAAGTCAACGGAAAAAGAGGAAAGATGCTAGTGTGCCAGGACAGGGAGTGCGGACATAGAAAAGGCGTGGCAAAAAAGACTAATGCTAGATGCCCAAATTGCCACAAAAAGCTGGAGCTGAGAGGCGAAGGGGAAGGCAAGATATTCGTGTGTCCGTGCGGTCACAGGGAAAAGCTTTCGGCATTCAACAAGAGGAAAAAGGAAGGCGGAACCAAGGTATCCAAAAGTGATGTACAAAAATATCTTAAAAAGAACACTGACGAGGCTCCTATAAATTCGGCATTTGCGGATGCACTTGCAGGGCTCAAGCTGGACTGATAAGCGCGCATAAAATTGTGTTAATTAATGCCAGAAAGTCTGCGGCAAGCAGGCTTTTCTGGCATTTTGTGCTGTTTATATGTAAGTGTCAACTTTGTTTCCAAATCAACCATGATGGTTCCATTTTAGTGTAAGCTATACGGTAGATATACTACACTTTGTGTGGCATATCCAACAGTATATGATTATATTTTATAATTTTAATTAGATTGAAAGTCAACCTTTTCAAAAAAAATAAAAACTTTATCTCAAAAATCCCACTATATCAATATGTTTAATATCAAAATAGGGTTCCGTTTTGATGGTTAAAGAGCAGATGTATTATTGGCATGTAAATTGCTTTATTAATACACTGTGTATATCATATTTTTAATATATGACTTTTCAAAACAGGAGGACATAATGAATAAGAAAAGATTAATTGTGGGAATCATAAGTATTGCCCTGTTATCCCAGCCCGTTGCATTGACCAATTCTCATGCCACCGGCCAGACATATAATTCAACTACATTGAAAATGGGCATGCATGGTCAATCGGTTGAAGACCTGCAACTTAAGTTAAAAGAATTGGGATATTTCAATCATAGGACAACCGGCTATTTTGGCAGTATCACCCAAAAAGCTGTATTGAAACTGCAAAAGGATTATAATTTGACGGCTGACGGCATTGTAGGCAAGAGCACACATGAAGTGATTTCAGGCGATAAAAAGAATATTTTGGTATCTAGGGGATCCAGCAGAATTAAACCAATAGAAGAGTGGACCTGGTTCGGAAAAATAACAGACATACTGCCAAGGGGAACTGTATATAGAGTTACGGATATTCAAACCGGCAAATCTTTTAATGTAAAGCGTACCTATGGAACCAACCATGCGGATTCTGAAACACTAACCAAGGAAGACACTCTGATTATGAAAGAAATATACGGTGACGCTTGGTCTTGGATGAGGAGGCCCATCATCGTTGAAGTCGGCAATTATAAGCTTGCGGCTTCAATGGCTGGAATGCCCCATGGTGCTGATTTTATAGGGGATAATAATATGAAAGGGCATTTTGATGTACACTTTCTCAAGAGCAAGACACATGGTACAAATCGCATAAACCCAGACCATCAAAAAGCTATTCGCAAAGCTCAAATATTTTTAAACAAACAGTTGAGCCTAAATTCTGATGGAAGTCAAAGCTAATATCTATAACGTTTTTATTTTCTTTAAAACAACCTTTCAAAAAGTCATATAAAGCAGCGTATCCGCTGCTTTATATTGATTTGCCTCGAAATTCTCTTCAACCTTGATCTGGCTTGTTTCATTTCAGAATCACTCCTCTCTTTTACTGCAGTGGTTTCGGCTGTGTCCTCCCATCAGTTAGTTAATAGTGAAGCCTTGCATTTTAATCTTTTTTAAATCAAATTTACTAATGCATTCTCAATTTATTTTACAGTAACATTCATGCCAGCTTTCAGGACTGGTTTTATGGCGGCATCATATTCGTTATTTTAAAAGCCTCAGGCATTTTCGTCCGAGGCTTTTAAAATTTTTATATCTATTTACATCTTATTGCATCGCAGTCATGTCCCCTACTCATTGGCACTGTTGTTCTTATCCCCACAGCAAGTTCCACTGTTTCCTGATTTTCTCATCATCAAAATCATACCTACATGCATCAATGGGCATATCAAGAATGCAAGAGATGATAATATTCCGCTTCTAATACCAAACAGAGGCAATCCCGCTATAATTACAATAGGCAGCAAGCAGCACAACATCATCAGCAGGCCGTGTTTCATATGATTTTTTGACTCCCCGTTATTATTTCCAAGCTGGTTTTTTTTGTTTAAATTTATCATTTTGTTTCCTCCTTATGATCTCTATTGTATAAAGTAATAGGCCCAAGGCCCCGCCACATCAATTGCCTGCCTCATGGTAATCCCTGGTGTGAAACTATCTGCAGGTTTCCGAAATGGAATATTCTTCCTTGTATACCAAAAGGCAAATAAAACACCTCCGATAATCCCCCTATATCCCTCCTCCCTGAGTAAAAATATAATATAGTCTAGCACCTATTATAGAGTCCAAAATCATATATATGGAAATGTCCATAATTTAAGCCCTTTCCGCTCCCTTCATAGTAATCCAAAACCCCACTGACATTCCCAAGCCAATGGTTGTGCCTAGAAAATAAATGCTAAAATGCCCAATTCTACAAAGCTCTTTCAAAAAAATCCTCATATCGTCACATATCCACTTATATGTTTAAGCAAATTTCATGCCAACATGAAATATGCCTGTGTTTTTCAATATATGCGTAAATTTTTCAATTGCCGCGAGATTTTTTCGTGTCAAATAACACACCTCTTATGTCATCTGCCACTATAAAATCTATTGCTGTCTCAATGAAAATCGCAAACACCAAACAAATATTCGTTATGCATTTTTAAATTCGAGACCGTATATTTGGGTACTCTAGTAATATATTTAATTCTTAAGGTTTTATTTTGTAATGGATTTTGTTTTTAGATGAGTATACTGAAAGTCCGCTTAATAGCTGCAGCATATTTATAGCTTGCGACGCAGCTGGTGCAAAGCAGGTCTATTCACTGGGGAAAGTTTAATATACATGCTATTTACTAAACCTTTTTAAAACAGAAAGGAACATTATCATGGAGATAAAACCTGTGCTCAAATTCACTCTATAAAAATCACTTTTTCCAAAAAAGATTGTTCCCGCTGGCTTAATTCTGAAAAAGCAATGATTCTTATTAAAGCTCAATCTTCAAATTCAAAAAACCTATACAAAGTATAGGTTTCAAGTGTATATAACTATATATGAACTCGCATATAGTCTAAAACAAATAATGTTGTTATTTAATATCTAGACCACACATATATTCAGACTTATTTAGAAGCATCTTGAATAGCTTTTTTCAAGTCAGATTCAACATCCTTAGCCATGTCATACAAACTCTCATCCCCAAGCAGTTCCATAAGTTTTTCAGGGCGCACCATGCCGATATACATGCCGTCATCCTTTTCATAGACAACAACTTTACACGGTAAAAGGTAAGAGACTTCTATGTTTTTTTCAAGAATTTTGCTGGCAATTGCAGGGTTGCATACCTCAAGTATTTTGACGTCACCACCGAATTCAAATCCCTTTTCTGCAAGCTTTTCTTTGAAATTGACCTCCCATAAAACTCCGAATTTGTATTTCTCCAGATGTTCCTTTACTGATTTGATAGCCTCTTCAAATGACTTATTAGTCCTGACTTCATAATTCATTTCCATCTGACATACCCCCGTTTTATATTTATTTAAATATGGATTTACCATAAATGTTATACCCTAACAAGACAAATATAATAACAATAAAAACAAGGAATTTTATTAGAATGGAAATTCAAGACACTTTTTACTGGGTATGTATTCACTATAAATTCACCTATAAAACTGGAGATTTTAAGGAGGTGTCATAATGCAGCACAGCCATAGCATGCACAATCATGGAGGAGATAAACATTCACACCACGAAGAACACGACCACATAGCCCACCATGAAATGATGATTGAGGACTTTAAAAAGAGATTTTATGTATCAATTGTAGTAACAATTCCAATATTAATTCTTTCCCCTATAATACAAGAGTGGTTTGGTTTTAAGGTTGAATTTTACGGAAGCAGTTATGTACTCTTCTTGCTTGCATCTTTTTTGTTTTTCTATGGAGGCTGGCCGTTTCTTACAGGGCTGTTTAACGAACTTAAGGACAAATCCCCTGGGATGATGACCCTTATAGCACTGGCCATAGCCGTGGCATACCTATACAGCAGTGCTGTTGTCTTCGGACTTGAAGGAAAGCTCTTCTTTTGGGAACTGGCGACTTTGATTGATGTCATGCTACTGGGCCACTGGATTGAAATGAAATCTGTGGTAAGCGCCTCAAACGCCCTCAAAAAACTGGCCGAGCTTATGCCTGACGAGGCTCATCTGCTAAAGGGATCAGATATCGTGGATATCAGTGTAAGTGAGCTTTCCGAGGGAGACATCGTGCTTATCAGACCCGGAGAAAAGGTTCCAGGAGACGGCGTTATTGTAAAGGGCAGGAGTTATGTCGATGAGTCCATGCTGACGGGAGAATCCGTACCCGTTGAGAAAAAGGAAAACGACGGACTTATAGGAGGCTCTATTAACGTGGATGGCTCCCTTGAAATGCAGGTGAAAAACACCGGTGAGAATTCATACCTTTCAAAAGTCATAAACCTGGTGAGGGAGGCGCAAAAGTCAAAATCAAAAACACAGCTTCTGGCTGACAAGGCCGCATTCTGGCTTACTATGATAGCATTGACCGTAGGATTTTCAACTCTTGCAGCATGGCTTTCAGTCGGACAGAGCATTACATTTGCCATAGAGAGGATGGCTACCGTTATGGTTATTACATGTCCCCATGCACTTGGACTTGCCATTCCGCTCGTTGTCGCCATGTCCACGTCCCTTTCCGCAAAAAACGGTCTGCTCATTAAAAACAGGACCGCTTTTGAAAACGCCAGGAATATAAGCATTGTAGTATTTGACAAGACAGGTACGCTGACAGAAGGAAAATTCGGGGTCAGCTCAGTCAAAAGCTCTGATACTGGCTATGGCGAAAAGGAAATAATACAATTTGCATCGGCCCTTGAAAAAAGCTCTGAACACCCTATTGCCCGTGGGATTTTAGACAGAGCTCAGGAACTTGGGCTTTCCGTTCCCGATGTTTCAGACTTTGAAGCAATAAAAGGAAAAGGAGTAAAGGGAATTGTCGATGGAAAAAAGGTAAAAGTCGTAAGCCCCGGGTACCTGAAGGAAGCGGGTATCGATATTCCAGATCACGCGAAAGACGAACAGCTTACAGTCGTATTTGTGCTGAAGGATGAAAAGATAATAGGAACAATAAGCCTCTCAGACAGAATAAGAGAGGATTCATATGATGCGATTCAAAAACTGAAAGAACTGGGAATTAAATGCTGGATGCTTACTGGCGATAACAATCAGATAGCCAAGAAGGTACATGACGAGCTGAATCTCGACGGCTATTTCGCCGAAGTGCTTCCCCACGAAAAACTTGAAAAAATAAAAGAGCTTCAATCCCAAAATGAATACGTAGCCATGACTGGAGACGGTGTAAATGACGCCCCTGCACTTGCCCAGGCTGATGTGGGTATTGCCATAGGCTCTGGAACAGACATTGCAGCAGAAACAGCGGATATAATACTTGTGGAGAGCAACCCGAAAGACGTCACATCGCTTATAATCTTTGGAAGAGCCACATACAAAAAAATGATACAAAACCTGGTATGGGCTACAGGATACAACCTGTTCGCCATACCGCTCGCGGCAGGTGTCTTTTACAGGTGGGGGATTATAATTTCCCCGGCAGTCGGGGCGATACTCATGTCTTTAAGCACAGTAATTGTTGCAATCAACGCAAAACTTTTGAAGGTGGATTAATTACAAATCCCTGAAAATTCATTGAATGAATTTTCAGGGATTTGTAGTGTTGAGTAGTTCATATGCAAATTGAATTATATATTAAGGTGAATATGGAGTTTCATAGTTTGGTATGAATTCGTAGTCTATTCCAGGTGTTACTTCATGACTAAACTGTGGCGCAGGACCGCCGTCCAAAGTAAATGATGTCCTAGCGGTGTGTTTCAACCACACAACTTTTGTTGGGTGGGGATCTCCACCGTCTACTTCAACTAACTCATGATAGTGTGTATAGCCTTTGGCTGCATACTCTTCGGATTTTTCTTCTGTCCAAGTGTCTATTATTCCATGCACTATATAGAGCAGTTCGCCATCGGGCGCATCTGATGACCACCACTGTGGTGCGCCGAAAGGCCCGGTGTTATAGTGCTTGCCGACAAGCTGCTTTTTGCCCGCAATTACCCAGTAGTGGCCCGGAACGTCTGTTTCTCCGTTAGGACCGTCTGGAGCACCGTCAAGATAGTACTCTTCGCCATCGACTTCGACTACTATCCCGTGTACAAATCCCTTATTTTGGCCTGCCAATTATGTAGTAGCAGTTATCGCCAGTAGCAATATGGTCAAAATAGTCAACGGTAACATTTTGCGTTTCATAAAGACATCTCCTTTCATACTTATTTAGCATAGTTATGAACAATATAATCTAGTTGCGTAGAACGAGTAAAGTCAAACTTTCCAATTTAAAATTCTATACCTCCCTTTTTTAAATAATTTGAAATAGTGGCATATAAAAAGGCTGCCATAAATATGGCAGCCAGGCGATCATAGAATAGTTGAATTTACTTTAGACCCTTAGCTTTGCGTCCTCATCTTTCGACAAGTTTGCCTTTTCATAAAAAATAATATTTTTTTAAATATTTTCATATTATACATTTTACCCACTTCAGTATATCCCTAACATCTTTTTATACAACCCAGGGCATTATTTTAAAACTGCGGCAGCTATAAAATAAAAAAACACCTTCACTTATTGTCTTGTATCGTATTTTTCCATCCTGTATATAAGTGTATGCCTCGTTATCCCAAGCAGCTTTGCCGCCTTAGTCTGGTTTCCGCCAGAAGCCTGTAGAGCCTGGACTATAAAGCTTTTTTCCACTTTTTCAAGATCTATTCCCGACTTAGGAAGCGCAAATTCGAAATCCTCTCCACCTGCTCGCAATAGCTCAATAGGAAGGTCCTCCACCCCTACAGTGTCGCTTTCACATAAGATTACGATTCTTTCTATGAGGTTTTCAAGTTCACGTATGTTTCCCTTCCATTTGTATTTTTCCATTGCCTCTACGGCTTTCGAGTCAATTTCCAGTTTGTCCATGCTCATCTTTTTAGAATACTTTTTAAGGAAGTGCTCTATCAAAAGTGGTATGTCCTCGGCCCTTTCCCGAAGTGCAGGCATGGCAATCGGTATTACATTTAGCCTGTAGTAAAGATCCTCCCTGAATAGCCCATCTTCCACCATCTTCTCAAGGTCTTTGTTTGTAGCTGCAATTATTCTCACATCTACGCCTAAGGACTCCGTTCCACCGACTCTTTCAATTTCCATTTCCTGGAGCACCCTGAGAAATTTCACCTGCATTGCCAGGGGCAACTCCCCGACCTCGTCAAGGAATATGCTGCCCCCGTCAGCCCTTTCAAACTTTCCAATCTTCCTTGCGGCAGCTCCCGTAAACGCGCCTTTTTCATATCCGAATAGTTCGCTTTCCAGAAGGTTTTCTGGGATTGAGCCGCAGTTAACCTTGACATACGGACCGCTTTTCCTCTTGCTTCTATAGTGTATGGCATTTGCAAGAAGCTCCTTGCCCGTGCCGCTTTCCCCTGTTATCAAAACCGTGGCGTCGCTTTTTGAAACCTTGTCAACAAGTTCGAATACATCTTTCATTTTTTGGCTCTTTCCTATTATGACCTGCTTTTCCTTGCTCTTTATCTCTCCCGTCAGAAAGTCCACGGTATCCTTGAGTTTTTCCACGTCAAGAGCCTTTTTGATTGTTATTTTCAGCTCCTCGACGTCAAACGGCTTTGATATATAATCTAATGCGCCTATCTTCATGGCCTCTATGGCGGAATCTACGCTTCCGTGAGCCGTTATCATTATCACTGAGACTTTCTGGCTTATGCTTTTTATCTGCCTCAAAGCCTCCATTCCATCCATTCCTGGCATCTTGAGATCCAGTATCACCAGCTGAGGCATATTTTCTTTGAATTTTTCCAAGGCCTCCATTCCGTCAGAAGCCGTGATTATGTCGTAATCCTCTTTTTTCAGGGCCGCCTTTATTGCCCACAGCATGTTTTTTTCATCGTCTGCAACAAGTATTTTATTTCTCATATTCAGCCTCCTCACCAGCATCTACAGGCAAGCTTATTAAAAACACAGTCCCACTGCTGTCGCTTTTCTCCAATATTATCTGTCCGCCGTGTTCATCTATTATGCTGTACACTATGGAAAGGCCTAGGCCCGTCCCCTTGTCCTTTGTAGTGTAGAACGGATCGAATATCCTGTCTCTTATATCATCTGGTACTCCTTTGCCACTGTCAGTTATGTGGATTTGGGCCATGCCGTCATTTTCATCTGCCAGAATCTCTATAGTGCCTCCCGACGGCATCGCTTCTATGGAATTGAATATTATGTTTATAAATGCCTGTTTCAGCTTTTCTATGTCGGCATTAATGCTTATATCTCGCACAATATCTGATTTTATCTGGACATTGTGCTTTCCTGCATATTTTGTAGCTATCATGAGCACCTCATCTACCACTCTGCCCAGACTGACACTCTTTTTATGGGATATTCCAGGCTTTGCGAAGTCAAGCAAACTCTTTATGACAGCATTGGCCCTGTCCACCTCGTGTATTATTATCTCGACGCCTTCGCTGGCCTCTTTATCGTGAATGTCAGGAAGTATGGTCTGAGCGATTGTCTTTATTATTCCAAGCGGATTTCTTATTTCATGAGCCACGCCGGAGGCAAGCTCTCCCACCGCCGAAAGCTTTTCAGCCCTTCGCACCTGTTCCTCAAGCCTGGTGAGCTGATCTATCTGACTGCTCAGCTCAGCTTTTTTCTTGTAGTCCGATTCCACCAGAAATCCGGTAATACTTCCAATGCCTATGAACATAACCATTTCAAGAAGCTGGTTTAAAATCCCAACCCCCTGAGCGTCGCAACAGTTTATGTGCGGAAATAGGAAATGGGGCGCATATGCCGCCGATATTATTATGCTGCACAATACTCCTCCCTTTAGCCTGAACCTGAATGCAGCCATTATGAGAGGAATATAGTAAAGTCTCCTCAAAAAATCATGTATGTCCCATCTCCATGTGGCGGTGTAGTAGTGGGCGAACGTTATTGCCATTATGGCCGCCCCCAAAAATGCGGCGTCCCTTATGTCCCTCTTTCTCACAGAATCTCCCCTCTTTTCTTATTTAAAAGCATTTCAAATGACAAGTCTCATTTGATTCTACATTTTCCCTAATACCCATTGTATCACACAAGACTCATACATACTGTAGCATATGACACTGTAGCTGCGTCATATGGTGCTATTTGCTTTGGCTCGGATTTTGGGAATTAAGCCTGCAACAGTCCAGCCTTTCACTCCCGAGGCTTTTTTTGTTCGCCTTCTCAAGCTTTTTTAGAAAATTTTCAAACCACTTTTTCAAATCAAACACCTTCCTTTCCAATAAAACAGGCCGCAGTCCAGAAGGAGTATTTATTCCATCCGGACTGCAAGGCAACTGCATCAAAACATACTACAGTGAATCCAAATCCACATTTTCTATATCGTCGACCACTACAATCCTCCCCTGAAGCATTCCCATCCAGCATGTGAATCGAATCTCACCTGTGGCGTTAGGTGTGAACCTCACCTCTTTCTTCCCTTTTTCCACATCGATTGAAACGTCTGTCCCGGGAATGGTTATGGTTTTGTTGCAGTAGCTTATCTCGTCCCCGTATATTTCCCATGTCACAGGTATGTCCTTTTGTACCACAAGCACATTCGGAGAAAAGCCGTCCCAGCCTACATTCATCTTAACGGTCTGTCCTTCCCCGTCCATTTCTGCAATTGCCGCTTCGCTTTCGCCCTGTGCGCCGCAGCATCCTCCAAAGCCTCCCCCTGCATATTCATCATCGGCTTCAAATGAGCTTTCGTCAATACTGGAAGTGTCATTCACGGCGTATATTTTAGTCGTGACCATTCCCATCCAGCAGCTTATGGTTATGGCGCCTTCACTGTCTGGAGTGAATTCGATTATATTTTCTTCCATAATGTCGACCTCCACGCCGTACTGGGGAATCGATATTGGATTGTTGCATCCGTTGATATTTTGTGCATCTACATTTATCCTTACGGGAGTACCCACCGTTACTATCTGGGCGTCAACATCGTAGCCGTAGGCGGTTACTGCCATGTTCAAAGTTTGAACCCCGTTTTCGATTTCTGCAACTTGGGCGTTTTTTTGCTCCTGCGCAAATTCCAGTGAAATCCCTGACAGCGCCATGCCCCTTCCGGTCATTATCACTCCAAGTGCAATTACCATTGCGCCGCTGAGCTTTGCAACTTTATTGCCCAGACCCTTTCCGATTACCGAGGTTACAGCGCCAAACCCGAGCATTAGCGGGACAGTGCCGAGACTGAACAAGAACATTGCCGTAGCGCCCCTGAGCACGCTTCCCGTTCCAAGAGCGTAAATCTGCATCGTCTGGAGCGGTCCGCACGGCATGAGTCCGTTTGCCAGCCCCACATAAAACGGCGTGAAGGGGCTTTTTTTGAGTATTCCAGTCCCTCCTGGCACAAACTTTGAAATCCTGATACTTAAAAAGTCGGGAAGGGATATGACCCCCAGCATCCTCATCCCCATAAGAACCATAAGCATGCCGGCCAAAATTGCAACTGCGCCCTTTAGCTGTCCCGAGGGTGTCAACACCTGTCCTATGGCCCCGGCCGCGGCGCCGACAATGGTATAGGAAACCACTCTCCCGGCATTGTACAGCAGCGAAGGTTTTATATTGCCCGTCTTGCCGCCGCTTCCAATGCCATGTGAAACGGCTATGCCGCCGCACATGGCAATGCAGTGGACAGAAGTAACCAGCCCGGCTGTGAATATCAGCCCATATCCCATTTGCTCGCTTATCTGAGGAATATAGTTGAATCCTATGGTATTTTTTACAATGTAGTAGAGTCCAAATAGAATTGCAGCGAGTGCGAAAGTTTTCCTTTTAGAGTCGTTGGGCTTTTCAAGCACACAATATCCCATCTGCCCTATGGCCTCCTTAAAAACCGTCCGATCCAGATTCTCATCATCATATTCAACCGAAACAGTCCCTTTCCCAAAGCTTGCATCTACACTTTTGACGCCTTCTATTTGCAGCAGTTCTTCCTCAATTATGCCCTCACAGCTTCCGCACACCATGCCGCCTACATTAAAAGTCTCTTTTTGCAATTGACTCGCCCCCTAATTCATTTTGGACGGCTTAAACGCCTTTAGCCTGAGTGCGTTGCTAAGCACTGAAACTGAACTCAAAGACATCGCCGCGGCTGCAAACATCGGGTTCATCTTGGGCCCTCCAAATGCATAAAGAAGCCCTGCTGCAACAGGTATTCCCGCAGTATTGTAGGCAAAAGCCCAAAAAAGGTTCTGTTTTATGTTCTTTATTGTGGCCCTGCTCAACTCTATAGCTGTTACAACATCCATGATGTCGCTTTTCATAAGCACTATGTCCGCGGATTCTATTGCCACATCAGTTCCCGAACCTATGGCCATCCCCACATTCGACTGGGCCAGAGCCGGTGCGTCGTTTATTCCGTCCCCCACCATGGCAACCTTTACGCCCTGGCCTTGAAGCTTTTTCACCTCGTTTGCCTTGTCCTGCGGAAGCACTTCCGCAAGCACTATGTCTATTCCCACCTGCCTTGCTATGGCATCGGCAGTTCTTTTATTGTCCCCCGTTATCATAGCAATCTTTATACCCATGCCATGGAGCTTTTTTATTGCCTCAAAGCTGCTTTCCTTCACAGTGTCCGCAACTGCTATTATTCCCGCGAGCTTTCCGCCTGCAGCCATGAACATAGGCGTCTTTCCTTCTTCGGCCAATTTATCAGATTCTTCCTGAAGCGAAACAGTTATATTCCTTTCATCCATCAGCCTTTTATTTCCAAGAAGTATTTCTTTCCCTTCTATGGATACCTGTATTCCTCGTCCCGGTATTGCCTTGAAAGCCTCGACCTTTTTAAATTCAATTCCTTTGATTTGAGCCTCTATGACTATAGCTTCGCCAAGAGGATGCTCAGAGCCTTTTTCAGCAGAGCCCGCAAGTCCCAGAATTTTGTCCTGTGAGTATGTCCCAGCCGATACAATGTCCGTAACCTGGGGCTTGCCCTGGGTTATAGTCCCGGTCTTATCAAACACAACAGTGCCTATTTTATGAGTGGTTTCAAGAGGCTCTCCGCCTTTTATAAGGACTCCGCATTCCGCACCTTTTCCCGTACCCACCATTATTGCCGTAGGCGTAGCAAGCCCCAGCGCACAAGGACAAGCTATTACAAGGACTGATATGAATATTGTAAGCGCGAATGTCGCATCGCCTGAATAAAGATACCACATAAGAGCCGCTCCAGACGCCACAGCTATTACAACAGGCACAAAATACCCGGATATGACATCGGCCATTTTGGCTATTGGCGCCTTGGAGCCCTGCGCATCCTCTACAAGCTTTACTATCTGAGACAATGCCGTATCCTTCCCAACCTTTGTGGCCTTAAGCCTTATCGCCCCGTTTTTGTTCATGCTGGCCCCTATGACCGCATCTCCTGTGCTTTTTTCAACCGGTATGCTCTCCCCTGTAAGCATTGATTCGTCAACAAGCGTATATCCTTCAACAACAGTCCCGTCAACAGGTATTTTCTCTCCCGGCCTTACAAGCACTATGTCTCCAACTTCAACCTCTTCAACAGCCATTACAATTTCCTTTCCGCCGCTTATGACAATCGCCGTCTTTGGCTGAAGGCCCATAAGCTTTTTTATGGCCTCTGAAGTCTTTCCCTTTGAAACCGCCTCAAGCGATTTTCCAAGCAGTATAAGGGTGATTATGACCGCTGCCGACTCAAAGTATAGATCCTTTACATAGTGAACGTTACCGTTTGATATCTGTAAAATCGCATATATGCCGTATATTACAGCCGCCGCGGTACCTATTGCTATAAGCGAGTCCATGTTAGGGCTTTTTCTAAAGAGGGATTTGAACCCTATCGTGTAGAATTTGTTTCCTGCAATCATGACCGGTATTGTAAGAGCCAGTTGTACCACTGCAAAATTCATCGGGTTTGCCGAAGGTTCTACGAACGCTGGCACTGCAAGCCCCATCATATGTCCCATTGCGATATACAAAAGCGGCAATGTAAATATTAGCGACACTATGAACTTGAGCTTGAGGCCGCCTATCTCCCTTTGCCTTCTAATTCCTTCATCGTCCATTTTGGAAGATGAATCCATGTCCATTGGCTCATATCCCGCCTGCCTTATGACTTCCTTTATATGCGATATTCTGATTTTGTAAGGATCATAGACCACATTCGCCCTTTCAGTGGCAAAGTTCACGCTCACATCGCTTATTCCATCAAGCTTTCCTATCTTTTTCTGCGCCCCCATGGCACATGCGGCGCAGCTCATTCCGCCTATGGGAATGGTCACTTCCCTTAGTTCAATGTCATTCTGTGCTGTAAACCCGGCCTTTTTTATTACCTGCTTCATATCCTCCATTGTAATGACGGAATCCTTATATGTTACGCTCAGTTTTTCTGTGGCAAAATTTACGTTTGCATTCTCCACCCCCGGAATTCTCCCGACTGTCTTTTCGACAGCCTTTGCGCAGGCCGCACAGCTCATTCCGCCGATTTTTAACGTTTCCTGTCTCATATTAATATATTCTCCTTTTACAATTTAGTATTGTGTGTCATATGACACAGTGTATGCTTGTTTTCACACACTCAACCAGTCTGCTTAATGCATAATTTCATGGTTTCGCCGGTGAATAGCCCCCTTTCATATATCCTTATAGTATATAAAGCAATAAGCGTGCCAAAACGGATTGTTCGAACATATTGGGGGGACATTTCTCGAAAACTTGGCCGTTTAGCTGTAAAAATCCAAACAAAAAAATTTCTGGTTGCGCTTAATAATAGGGTATAAAAACAAAAACTTACAAATAACAATGATGATTCTCCTATCGATTTAGGATTTGCGGACGCACTTGCAGGGCTCGAGCTGGATTGATAAGTGCGCATGAAATTGTGAACTCTGCAGGCATATTGGGTATTGAATATCTAACAGCATATAATTACCGAAAGGAAGTGAAATTTTATGAAGGATATAAAATCTATTTTTAAATATGCAATGGGCATTGAACTGCAAGGCATTGAATTTTATAATGAAAATGCAGCAAAGCTTTCAAATGTAACGGGCAAAGCCATATTTGAAGAACTGGTTGATACGGAAAGAGAGCATTACGAATTTTTGAAGGAAGAACTTGAGCACTACGAAAAGACGGGCGCAATAAAAGCCACTAAAGAGGAACTGCTAAAGCGCATGAGAATCGAAAGGAATATGTTTGAAGATCGTGAAAAGTCTGAGCACCTAAAAGAGACAATTGTGGAGTCGGATATTCCAGACATCACAATACTCAAAATGGCATATCTTATAGAAAAAGACGCTGTTGATTTTTACAATAGAGTTGCCAGTGAAACGGAAGACGAAAATCTGAAAAACATATTTGAAATGCTTGCAAGCTGGGAGCAGGGCCATGCGGCGCTTTTTAAAAAAGAATACCAAAGGAGAATGGAAGAGTATATGAGGACTCCTTGGGGAGGGTAGCTCTGAAAATTGCCGGTGCTAAGGCCGGAAGATCTGTGATAAACAAGATCTTCTGGCCTTTTGTATTTTTCATCTTAAAAAAGTTATTTCTATATTCCTGGCTGTGAATCACTCAACTTGTTTTTTGCAAACAATGATATTATAGAAGGGTCTATTTCAACTCTGTTTCTTCCGTTATTTTTGGCCTTGTAAAGAAGCTCGTCGGCGGAACTTACCAGCTCGCTTGAGTTTTGCCCGTTCCACATGGTAAGTCCCATGCTTATTGTTATGCGAAGTCCCTTTATGTCAAACTCCTTGTCTTCTATGGATTTTCGGATTCTTTCAGCGATTTTTTCGCCGGATTCGAATGTGCAATCAGGAAGGATTATCAAGAATTCCTCTCCTCCATAGCGGCCGGCTATGTCGTTGGCTCTTATGTTTTGCCTTATTGCATCGGCACACTCTTTAAGCACCATATCGCCTACGGGGTGACCGTATACGTCGTTTACTATCTTAAACTTGTCCAAATCAGCAAGCAGCACGACAATCTGGGAACTGGATTTTTGCGCATCCTCTATGATTTTGTTAAGGAGATCATACGAATGCCTGTGGTTGTAAAGCTGCGTAAGCCCATCCGTGTAGGCAAGTATTCTAAGTTCTGAAGTCCTCTCTTCAACAAGGAGTTCAAGCTTTGAATTCATTTCTATGAGCTGAAGCTTCGACTGCTCTTTTTTGTTTATGTCTGCGACTATAGCGACGCAGCCTACAAACAGCGCCGTTGACATTATGGCTATTAGGGCCATTAATTTTAGGAAATCGTAAACGTCGCTGTGGACTTCTGCTGTCTCCTGGCTGAAGACTATATACCACTTGTCCTTTACATTCCCGTCTCCAAGGCTTATGGCTTTGCCGTAGTAGTGCTTGCTGCGCTCCAAAAGCGAGGCCTTAAAGAAATTGTTTTTGTTTTGAATTTGAGATATTATGAATGAAGATTTTTCTAAAGTATCAGCATCATCTGAGAGTATGAAATCCCTGTTTGGATGAGCTATTATCTTTGAATTCTCGTCTAGTAGGAACATGTATCCGGTACTTCCAAG
The DNA here is from genome assembly GCF_900141635.1 of Peptoclostridium litorale DSM 5388. Lineage (GTDB taxonomy): Bacteria > Bacillota > Clostridia > Peptostreptococcales > Peptostreptococcaceae > Peptoclostridium > Peptoclostridium litorale. The sequence goes on from NZ_FSRH01000001.1 coordinate 91,261, forward strand.
CTTTGCGTTGTCTACGAACATCTTTGTGAAATAGTGCATTTGGGGTGAGATTATGGCAATTCCTATTATGCTGGAGTCATGAACTATGGGCATGCTCATGACGCAAATGGGAGTTCCCCTTAGTATGCTTGGATATATTTCGCTTATATAATATGGCTTGCCTGCAAACACTTCTTTTATATATGAATACTGAGGCCCTCCTTTCCCTATAGTCTCTCCAGCGACGGTGTCGACTAAGAACTCCCCGTAGTCAACGGATATGCTGCTGCCGTTTATTGCCCGATTCACAGGGCTTTCAAGATTTACCGCGACGGGAAGATTTTCATAGTAAGGATACCTGCTGTGAAGCTCTTTAAGGAAGTTTTCGCACTTTTCGACCTTGAGAGGGTCTTGCGGGTCAAGGCACATGTCTATGACATATTCATTTGTTGCAATGCCGGCTAAAATTCTAAGCTGATCCTGAGTCCAAAGTTCCATCATATCTGAAATTTCGGTTGTAAGCAACTCTCCAGTCTGCTTGAATTCGTATTCGCTTTGGGTTTTCATGTTATTTGCAAAGACCAAGGCGGATATTATGAATATCACGATTGTGATTGCGACTAATTTCATAAGATGCTTTACAGGCATTATATGGCTCCCTTCTAAAAATATATGGAATATGATCTGCTTTCACAAGTTTCATTGTATACTATTTGACTATTATTATATACCCTCTCGGTGTGGGGTGTAAAACGACGCATGGGGAATACTGGAAAGCCAAAAAGGTCAAAATGCCGGGCACCTCATTGTGAAAGGCCCGGCATTCTGCATTAAAAACTGCAAATTATTGGAATTGCATAGTTTACACTTGTATACAGCGGATGGAAACTCAATTTGAAACAGAGATGGATTTAATCTGATCCCATATAGTCTAGTTTTCAAGACTAAAATCCATTTTATAATCCGTAAGGTATTCAAGGCTGTATATGTCAACGAGAGAATATCCCCCCGTATTGAAGCTTTCCGTGTATTTTCCGTTCACATATATCCCAACGTCACTTTTGTATACGGGACCATCTCTTAAATTCCTGTGCTTCCCACTTCTAAGAGTGCCCGTCGTGTTAAAGTCGGTCCTCCTCTTATCTGGGTCCCACTTCATTTCAAAGCCGTAGATTACAAGGTCTTCAGCGCATATGCATGTTCCGGTCTTGTATTTGTAGACAGGTATCATTTTGTCTTTGAATACGCCTTCAAAGCTTACTTTTGCACTTCCGGCAGCTTTGAACCGCCCTATTTCTTCGCCGAATTTGTGGATTTCGAAGCTTTCCCCGGAAGACAGGTTGGCCACGGTGTCGAAAGAGTCTGAAATGACATATATATGCTTTGAATCTGAAACTTGAATTTCATCAGAATCAATACTGTCCAGTTCATGCTGCAGCTTCGAAAACACATCATAGCTTTCGACCCTCTTTTCCATGGAAAGGTCGCCGTTAAGATTGTAAAATCCATAGGAGTTTGAGTGTGAAAGCTGATCCAGCAGGGATTTCTCTGGATTTGGAGCGACAAGCATGACTACGCTTTCACCCGACATTCCAATTACGAATATGTTTTTGGTGCTGCTGTTTTGAACAATTCCGACTCCGAGCTTTTGTGAGATAAAGTCTGCGGCCGATGTCATGTTCATATCCTGATCCATTATGTATGCAGTATTGAAATAGAACACCGGATGATTGGTCTTTCCAAAGAGTATTACCGAGCCGTTTGAACATACAGTTGCGCTTTGCATTGAAAACCATGAGTCTATATTCACCTTTTTTATGCCGTAAGAGTCCTTGACATACAGGGTTCTATCGTAATAAGAATGTGGGGGAACCACTCCCGGAGGAAGGTCTTCTCTGTTTACAATTATCAATTCCTTCGAGTTTGGAAGAGGAGCTTTTCTTGCATATATGTGGGTTACCATATCTGGATTTGATGAGTCATGGTAGTTTTCAACATAGTCAACAAGCACTCCGTCGACATACAGGTTCGATCCCATTACATTGCAGTCTGCAGATTTAAAGTAAGTGCCCGAATCCGGACCGCCGTATTCATACACATTTCTCTTATAAAATGAGCCGGCGTCTTCCTTGTAAATTCCCGAAATGTTCGATTTTGGAAGCACAAACACGGGATTTTCATTTGAATGCCTTTCGCCATAGGCATCAGGATTCCAGAAGATCTCCTTGCTGTCAATGTAGATGTTGCTTTCGTCTTCTCCAATGAAACTATTAAAAAGTATTTCTGTTCCTTCGTATAAGCCACTGGAATCACAATATGCCAGGCTTATATATGCAAGGCTCATGCACATTGAAATCATAAATACGTTTAATATGGATGGCTTTTTCATTGCAATTCCCCCTTGAAATTTATGACACGAGTTTTTGTCAAAGTTGATGTACTAGTCAATTATAGCACCGCATGGATACAATATTATCCATTCATACAAGAATTATGATAATTTTAAGCTTTGCATCAGAGCATAGTGCATGAACAGAATTTTGGCTAGTGCAGATTGAAATATATGTGTAAAAAAGAGGATTGATGATAAAATGTAAATAGATGTATTAATTCCAATTTTAAAATATTCGGAGGTGGCGATGTGCTAAGTCTTGAAAAGTTTGATGAATACTTGGATATGGTCTCTAATACAATAAAGGAATATCAAAGAGACATATCTACTGGAAGGGTTGTTCCGAAGACTTCGAGAAATGACATTGAGAAGCTTTTATTTGAAGAGCTCCCAGTCGAAGGCCTCAGCGCAAATGATGTAATAAAGCAGTTCAAGGATAAGGTCATACCGAATTCTACGAAAGTGGGAAGCTCGAGGTTTCTCTCGTGGATAATAACGAGCCCTTCTCAGGCGGGGATACTTGGGGAAATTGCAAACATAGGGATAAGCCAGGCCCCTTTTAATTTCACGGCGGGCCCTGCGGCCACTGTAGTAGAGGAAATGGTGATAAGCTGGATGGCGCAGCTCTTTGGATATGGAAAGGAGTCAGGGGGGATTCTTGTAAGCGGGGGAAGCATATCTACCCTTACGGCACTTGGAGCCGCAAGGGAAGCTTTTCTGCCTGGAAGCGCCCAGGATGGGATTCAAGCTGTTTCAAAGCCCCTTACCCTATATACATCGCAAAAAGCACATTCGTCTATAGACAAGGCCGTGGGAGTTATGGGAATCGGAAAGAAAATGCTCAGGAAAGTGGCCGTGGATGACGACTTTAGGATAGACGTTCAAGACCTTGAAGGGCGCATAGAGAATGACATCAAAAACAGCTTCAGGCCATTTTGCATAATAGCTCAGGCTGGAACATCGCTTTGTGGCGCTGTCGACGACATAGAGGCGCTTTCTGGCATTGCAAAGAAATATGGAATATGGCTTCATGTCGATGGAGCATACGGAGGAGGGGCCATACTTTCAAAAAGGGGGAGAGAGCTTCTAAAGGGGATAGAAAAGGCCGATTCAATATCGGTGGACCCCCACAAGTGGTTTTTTGTTCCAGCTGAGGCGGGATGCGTGCTTGTAAAAGAAAGGAGGCATCTTTACAATGCATACAGTACAGGCATTGCAGAGTTTGACGCTGATGCCCCCATAAACTATATTGACTACGGAATACAGTCGACTAGGACTTCAAGGGCCATAAAGACGTGGTTTGCCCTTAAGACTTACGGAATCAGAAAGCTTTCCCAGGTTGTGGATGTGAACATGGACAATGCATATTATTTTGCAGGCGAGATCGGAAAAATGGACGGGGTGAGACTTTTAAACAGGCCCCAGACAAGCGCTGTATGCTTTTCATTTGGCAGTGCTTCTGAAAACATGGAATTTTTAAGCGAAATAGAAGAAGAGTTTTTCATATCTCCCGCAAGCCTAAAGGGAGAGCACTGCTTAAGGGCTTGCTTTTCGAATTACAGGACTACAATTGAAGAAGTCGACCTTCTGCTGTCTATGATAAGAAGGTTTGCAGCAGGGGATTAACAGGCTGAATATGAATGAATAAATAAAATAAAAGTCTGAAAAACATAGTTTTTCAGACTTTTATTTTAATATTGTGTTTGCAGTTTCAATGTCAGATTGCAGGTTTACTCAACAAGGTCTGCATAGAATAAACCGCTCATGGTCAATTTAACGGGCAAGAGACCTGTTTATAGTCAAATTTTGAATCTGTAGCCCACACCCCATATGGTCTCTATGTACCTTGGATTTGAAGAATCTGACTCGACCTTCTCCCTTATCTTTCGTATGTGCACTGTCACGGTGGATATGTCGCCAAGAGAGTCCACGCCCCATATTCTTTCAAATATTTCATTCTTGCTAAACACCCTGTCTGGGTTTGAGGCCAGAAGAAGCAGTATGTCGAATTCCTTTGTCGAAAGGTGAAGCTCTTCATTGTCAACAGTCACACGCCTTGAGAATTTGTCAATGAAAAGGCCGTTCACTTCTATGGTGTCCGCACTCGAAGAGTTTTTGTTTGTAAGCCTATCATATCGTTCGATGTGGGCTTTCACCCTGGCAACAAGCTCGCTTGGGCTGAATGGCTTTGTTATATAGTCATCGGCTCCGATCCCCAGTCCTCTTATCTTGTCTATGCCTTCCCCTTTTGCAGACACCATGAGTATGGGTATGTCAATCTCCGATCTCAGTGACTTGCATATGTGAAACCCGTCTATTTCGGGAAGCATTATGTCCAGGATTATAAGGTCGTATTCATTTTTTCTTGCAAGATTTAGCCCCTCTATCCCTGTAAGGCTTATTTCAACGCTATAGCCGCTCATTTCAAGGTAGTCTTTTTCGAGCTCTGCTATGCTCAAATCATCCTCTATTATAAGTATCCTTTTCAATTTCAATATTACCATCCTCCAATTTTTTTCTAAGCGTGAAATACATGCTTGTTCCACTGCCGTAGTGGCTTTTTGCCCATATATCTCCGCCGTGAGTGCTTATTATCTGTTTTGATATTGCAAGGCCGATTCCACTTCCTGGAACAATTGTGTTTCTTGACTCATCAGCTCTGTAGAACCTGTCGAATATGAAGGGCAGAGATTCTTCTGGAATACCCATCCCGTTGTCATGTATTCCTATTTTGACCATTTCATGGCATTCGTCAAGTGTTATCCAAATCTTTGGGATTCCCTTATCCATGTATTTGAGTGCGTTTGTTATTATGTTTGTGAAAACCCTCCTTAGCTTTTCGGGGTCTGCAATTACTACCGGGCTTGCAGCCGGTTTTTCAAATCCGAGTGTCCCATTTCTCTTTTCAACGGCAAGGCTCAGGTCCTCAACGCAAAAATCAATATAGTCGCATATGTCTATGTCCTTGAAATTGAATGAAACCTTTCCAAGGTCAAGCCTTGAACATGTGAACACCTCGCCTATCATCACTTCCATTTCAGAAGCCTTTTTATATATTATATCCATATATTTTTCAAGCTTTTCAGGTGAATTTGCTATTCCATCGCGTATTCCCTCTATATGTCCTTTTATTGACATTATAGGCGTTTTTAAATCGTGTGATATGTTTGCTATAATGTTTTGCCTGTCCTTTTCATATTTCATGTGGAGGTGAAGCATATCTTTAAGCCGCTTTCTCATATCCTCGAAAGCTATGCCGAGCTCCCCTATTTCATCATCAGAAAAAGGGTCTATGCTGAAATTAAGATTTCCATTTTTGATTTCCTGTGAAGCCATTTTAAGTCTTTGAAGCGGCAGGGCTATGCTTTTGTGCATGAAATAAGTTATTATTCCCGAGGTGAATAGTATTGCAAATGATATTATAAGTGAAAACTTAGTTCGCATATGCCCCATAGCGGCATGCAGCAACTTTGTATCTAGCACTACAAACATGCTGTATTCTGAACCGTCGTCAAGATAAAAATCATGCTGTGAAATCAGCATGTACTGCTTATCAGAGACAAAAAAATGATTTTCCTCAAAAGGCTCTTTGAATTTTGGAAGATATATCTTTCCGATTGAATCTTTTATTATGTCCGAGCTGTATACGATATCATCACTGTTTCTAATAAGCACTCCGCTGTGTATTTCGGCGAGGTCGGATTCAAATGACTTTAAAAATTCCACGGCTTCCTGTGAATCAGGATCATTTGCAAATTCCAAATCGGCTATATTTATCCTTCTTGTTATACTCTCCTGTACGGCAAATATGTTGCTGAGCATGGAGTATGGGTTGGTTGAAGTATTGCCTTCGCCTATTGAATTAAAAACTCTAATATTGACAAAATAGTTGAGAAATATCATAAGGGTCATTGATATGAGTGTCATTGCTATGTAAGACATTTGCAGTCTTTTTTTTATTGTCATTGTAACCTCCTGTTTGCATTATAGGTGCTTTACTTATAATAATAGACTTTTTTTATGAACATTTAAATAAGCAAATATTAAAATTTTATTAAAATGCCATAAATACAGCCACTGCTGTGGAAATTAGTGATGAAAGGGTAAGATTAAAATAAAGGGAAAAGAGGAGAACATATGACCATACCAAACATGCTAACAATATTCAGAATGCTTCTCGTTCCGGTTTTCGCATTTTTATTTCTTTCAGATATGAAGCTGCAGGCGATGCTGGTGTTTGCACTTGCGGGGATAACAGATGTGCTTGATGGATGGGTGGCAAGAAAATTCGAAATGGAAAGCGATATTGGAAAGCTCCTAGATCCGCTTGCTGACAAGATGATGACTCTTTGTGTTGTTGGAGTGCTTGCATATGTGGGGTATTTGCCAAATTGGATTATTATTGTATTTGTGGCAAAGGAAGTTATCATGATAATAGGATCATCCATGCTATACAAGAAAGAGGTTGTAGTACAGTCTAATATATTCGGAAAACTGGCTACTGTGTTTTTTTACGCCGCAGTTTTCACGCTGTATTTCAGCCCGGGCATCGGACTTGTGATCATGTATATTGCTGCAGTGGCATCTGTTTTGGCACTTTTAAACTATATCGTGGTCTATAAAAGGCACGGCGAAAAGTTTGGAGGATGATATATTATGAGTATTAAAAAACTTGTAGCGTTGGCCTTAGTAGTTGCATTAGTTTCATATTTTGCATACAACAATTTTATAATTGAAAGGAGACTGGACATGAAAAAGGCGAAAGTAGACATAAACGATGAAAGGTACGATAAGGCGACTTTTGCAGGGGGGTGCTTTTGGTGCATGGAGGCAGCCCTTGAGAAGGTGGACGGGGTTGAGGAAGTCATATCGGGATATACTGGAGGGGATGCTGCAAATCCTTCTTATGAGGAGGTGTCGTCCGGAACGACAGGGCACTATGAAGCTGTCCAGGTAATATATGACCCTGAAAAAGTCTCATACGAGCAGATACTCCATGTGTTTTGGAGGCAGATAGATCCTACTGATTCCGGAGGCCAGTTTGCGGACAGAGGTAGCCAGTACAGGAGTGCGATATTCTATCAAGACGAAGAGCAAAGAGAAAAGGCTCAAAAGTCGAAGGAGGAGATTGGAAAGTCGGGTGTATTTGACGGGACTATAGTTACTGAAATTCTTCCGGCAAGCGAGTTCTATCCCGCAGAGGAATACCATCAGGACTACTATATAAAAAATCCCGTAAGATACAACATATACACTCAGGGCTCGGGAAGAAAAGGCTTTTTGAAAAAGCAGTGGGAGGGGATAGAAGAAGACCATGTTTTCCCTGAAGGAGAGGGTGATGACTCGTCAAGATACAAGGATTTTGACAAGGAAAAAAGGCTTGAAGAGCTTACAGAGCTGCAGTACAAGGTCACGCAAAAAAGCGGAACTGAAAGGGCTTTTGAAAATGAGTACTGGGACAACAAGGAAGAAGGAATATACGTTGACATAGTGTCGGGAGAGCCGCTTTTCAGCTCCATTGACAAATACGCTTCGGGAACTGGATGGCCAAGCTTTTCAAAAGCGCTTGAACCTGGTAACATAGTAGAAAGAGAGGACAGGGGGCTTTTTATGAAGAGGATAGAAGTCAGGAGCAAGTATGGGGATTCCCATCTGGGGCATGTGTTCCCTGACGGTCCAGAGCCTTCGGGACTCAGGTACTGCATGAATTCGGCGGCCCTGAGGTTCATACCTAAGGATGAGCTTGAAAAGGAGGGCTATGCTGAATATAAGAAACTTTTTGAGTAGGAGGAATTTATGAAGGCAAATGTAATATTTCACAGTGTTTGCGGAAACACTTATATAATGGCAAAAATGATTCATGAAAAACTAAATGGGCATGGAATAGATTCATCTCTTTTCCGTGTGCAAGACGAAAATATAGACAAGATAGCCGGAATGTTCGAAGTCGCAAGGGAGCATCTGGACGAAATAAAGGCAGTGCCTGTTGCAAGTGCAAAAGACGCGCTTGATTGCGACTATATTTTCATGGGATGCCCGACGTATTTCGGTAACGTGTCGGGCCAGATGAAGCTTTACATGGATTCGCTTTGTGATTTCTGGGTGGATGCGAAGCTCTACGGCACAAAGCTTATATCATTTACAACATGCGGAACTCCAGAAGGCGGAGGAGACTTTTGCCTTGGCGCTATAAACACATTTGCACATCATATGGGCATGATTCCAATGCCTGTGCCTTCAAACCTGATTCCGGGGAAAAGCCTTCCAGCATACGGTCTTATGCACTACACGGGGGATATGTCGGATTTGAGGCCTTGTGAAGACGCTGAAAAGGCCATATCTGCCATCGTAGAAATGGTAGCAGGAGGCAGGATTTAAGAGTTAAAGTAGAAGTGTTCTGCTTAGCGATATAAAAAACAGGAAACTTTCGCAAACTGCGAAAGCTTCCTGTTTTTTATATTAAAGCTGTTTTTTAGCTTTTAAAGCTGTGAACAGGAGCTGGAATCCTTCCGCCCCTCATTATGAAGTCATTGCTCGAAAATTTATTGACCCCTATTATGGGGGCTTCTCCGAGGAGCCCTCCAAATGTTGCATGTTCACCTACGGATTTGCCGTATACTGGGATTAGCCTTACAGCTGTGGTCTTGTGGTTTATCACGCCTATTGCCGCTTCATCCGCAATTATTGCTGAAATGGTCTCGGCGCTCGTGTCGCCAGGAATAGCTATCATGTCAAGGCCTACAGAGCACACACATGTCATTGCCTCAAGCTTTTCAAGTGTGAGTGAGCCGCTCTTGACTGCATCTATCATTCCCTCATCCTCGCTTACAGGTATGAATGCACCGCTCAGCCCACCTACATGAGAAGATGCCATTATGCCCCCCTTTTTCACGGCATCATTTAAAAGAGCAAGGGCTGCTGTTGTTCCATGGGTTCCGCATTTTTCAAGCCCCATCTCCTCTAGTATTCTTGCTATGCTGTCTCCAACAGCTGGAGTGGGCGCTAGTGAAAGGTCTACTATTCCAAAGGGGACGTTAAGCCTTTTTGCAGCTTCGTTTGCGACAAGCTGTCCCGCTCTGGTTATTTTAAACGATGTCTTTTTTATTGTGTCGGCAACTATATCGAATGGCTCTCCTTTTACCTGTTCAAGAGCAGATTTTACAACTCCAGGACCGCTCACTCCAACATTTATTATGCATTCGGCCTCTCCAGGTCCGTGGAATGCGCCGGCCATGAAGGGATTGTCTTCCACTGCATTTGCAAATACAACCAGCTTTGCACAGCCTATACTATCGCTATCCTTAGTCAGATATGCCGTCTGCTTTACTATATCTCCCATCATTTTAACCGCATCCATGTTTATACCGCTTCTAGTGCAACCGATGTTCACTGACGAACAGACTATGTCAGTTTCAGACAAGGCCCTTGGAATAGATGATATAAGGGCCCTGTCGCTTGATGAGAAACCCTTTTGGACAAGCGCTGAAAAACCACCTATAAAGTCAACCCCTACTGCCTTTGCAGCCTTGTCCAATGTCTTTGCCATTTTCACATAATCCTCTTCGTCAGTCGAATGGCAAAACAGCGAAACGGGCGTTATTGATATCCTCTTGTTTATTATGGGTATTCCATATTCTGATTCTATATCCCTTCCTACAGACACCAGGTTCTGGGCAAGACTTGTTATCTTGTCGTATGTCTTTGCGCAACACTTGTCTATATTGCCATCGGCACAGTCAAAAAGTGATATTCCCATTGTTATTGTTCTTATGTCGAGCTTTTCGCGTTCTATCATTTTTATTGTCTGAAGTATATTGTCCATTGTCATCATAATTACCACCCCTTAATTATAGCCTGTGCATTGAATTGAATATGTCTTCATGCTGTACTTTTATTGAAACTCCAAGCTCAGACCCTTTTTCCTCTAAAAGTTCTTTCAATCTTTCGAGCTCCACTTCCATTTTTGAAAGGTCAACAAGCATAACCATTGTAAAATAATCCTGCAGAATTGTCTGGCTTATGTCAAGTATATTGACCCTGTTTTGCGCCAGGACTTCAGTGACACCGTGTATTATACCTATGTTGTCTTTTCCTATTACGGTTATAAAAGCTTTCATTTCATATCCCTCCACTTGAATATTTATATATTTGTTTTCCAAGAATCAAAAAGAGACCATATAGTCAATGGTCTCTGGAGGAACAGCGTGATGCGGCGCAAAAACTGGTTGCAGCTTTTAATACAGTATACAATATTAAAAGCTACTGAAAACGCGATATACGCCATCATTCTCTGTCCTTTTACCTGAGAGTTTCACCGCATTTGCGGCTTTCCCCTTCGGTGTCCATATAAGGATCTCTCCAGAGCTCCGTCCAAAGGCAGTTTACTTATTGTATTCTGCCCTCTTCAGCCGGAAGACTTGTATTGAATTGGAATACTAAGTATTCTAACACATGAACTTATACAACGCAATATTAAATTTTATTCGTGATGTGAAAACGAGAAAGCCATAAATATATTTAGAGTAAAGCATCCCAAATGGGTATATATGTATTTAAATAATATGCTTAAAATACAAGAGGTGATTATATGATGGATGAAAATAAGGTTCTCATGACCGGAAACCAGGCCATAGCCAGGGGGTTTTATGAGGCGGGAGGACAAGTGGCTTCGAGCTATCCTGGTTCTCCAACGGTGGACATACTCCAAAGTGTAAAAGATAATTACAAAGCTGAGATATACTCGGAGTTTTCTGTAAATGAAAAGGTTGCCCTTGAAGTTGCAATTGGAGCATCTTTTTCGGGCGCAAGGGCTATGGTGAGCATGAAGCATGTGGGCGTTAACATAGCTGCAGACCCGATGATGACATTTACCCAAAGTGGTACCAATGGTGGTTTTCTTCTTGTCACCGGTGACGACCCGGGAATGGCAAGTTCTCAAAATGAGCAGGACAACAGGATAATGGGAAAATTCGCAAACATGGCCATACTGGACCCTTCGGACAGCCAGGAGGCCAAGGAGTTTACAAAACTTGCCCTAAAAGTCAGCGAGGAGAATTCAACGCCAGTAATGCTGAGGATAACAAGCAGGCTCTGCCACAGCAGAAGCGCAGTCGAGCTTTGCGAAAGGTTTGAGCCCGAACCTGACGGATTTGAAAAAGACAAGTCGAACTTCAACATGATACCTCCAAACACTTTTGAAAAGCAGCACAGCATGAAAAGTAGGATAGAAAAACTGCAGCAAAAGGCAGTAAATATGGATATAAACATATTTGAGGAGTCAAAAAACAAGGACTTCCTGATAATAACGTCGGGGATTGTATATAACAACATCAAGGAGCTTGGACTAGATATTCCAATATACAAGCTCGGAATGATATATCCTTTGCCGATAGACAAGATAAGAGAGCTTTCCAGTGAATATAAGAATATTATAGTGATAGAGGAGATGACTCCATTTATCGAAAATGAACTTAAAATAAATGGAATATCCTGCGAAGGGAAGAAATACTTCTCGTTTACGGGAGAACTCGGAATAGAAGAGATAGAAATGGGGCTTAAGGAAGCCGGCGTTGTAAAAGAGGTCAAGTATGCTTTGAAGAAGAATGACCATGCAGTTCCAAGGCTGCCCATGTTTTGCGCTGGATGCCCTCACAGGCCGGTATTTGACATACTCAAAAAATCAGGAAAGACTGTGGTAGGAGACATAGGCTGCTATTCACTTGCAGCTATTTTCCCGCTGGAGGTTTTGGACGTTGAAATAAGCATGGGGTCTTCACTCGGAATAATGAAGGGGATAGCCAAGGCAAATGCTTTAAGGGGGAAGGCGGAACCCATTGTAGCCGTAATAGGTGACGGGACGTTTTTCCACTCAGGCATGACTGGCATGGTCAATATGCTTCACCAGATTGATCCGAAAGACAACATGACAATAATAATACTGAATAACGGAACCACCGCCATGACAGGAGGACAGCATACTGCAAGCTCTGGAAGCTATTCAAAAGAGGACGATATGAATGTGGACATGAGAAAACTTCTTGAAGGAATGGGTTTTGACAGGGTGAAAATTGTAGACCAGTTTAAATACAAAAGTGCCAAGGAGACAATAGAGGCGGAGATGAAACACAACGGGCTTTCAGTAATAATAACCACAAGGCCTTGCGCACTCAAATTCAAGGTCAAAGAGCCGCAGTTTTATGTTGATCCGCAAGTGTGCATAGGCTGCAGGAAATGTGTAAAGACAAACTGCCCGCCGATACAGATGAAAAAATACGAGGGCATTGAAAAGCTCAAATCTTCAATAAATCCGGACATGTGCGTAGGATGCTCAGTATGCGCGCAGGTATGTCCGGTAAATGCAATTAAAAGGTCTAAATAGGGGGGATTTGCTTGAAAAGTTACAATATAATTCTTGCTGGAGTTGGAGGCCAAGGCCTTGTCCTTACGACAAAGCTGATATGCGAGGCTGCATTTGCCTATGGATACGACGTAAAGAGCAATGACGTGATAGGGCTCTCACAAAGGGGAGGCAAGGTCTGGGGAAGCGTAAAGATGTCAGAAAAAGTGTTTTCTCCCAACATACCAGCTGGAGAAGCAGATATACTGCTTGCGCTTGAAGCGCTTGAGGGTGACAGGTGGAGCACGTACATTAAAAAAGACGGACTTATAATAATGAATACGGCAAAGATACCACCAGCCCACGTGATGGCTGAGGTGGAAGAGTATCCTCAGGACATAGAAGAGAGGCTTGCCGAAAGCTTCAATATTGAGACGATGGACGCCTCGTCAGAGGGAAAGGTGCTTGGCTCAGACAAAATCGCAAACACTTTTTTGGTTGGTATGATGGCAAAGCACATGGAAATACCGAACGAGATATGGGAGGAAGCGATAAAAAACAATGTGCCTTCCAAATATCTATATATGAACCTTCGGGCATTTGAAATAGGATATGGTAGATATGCTGTAAACCACACATGTGATTGAATCGGATGAAATGTCGCTTATTTGAATATTTTTTTGAATATAAAAAATCCAGCACGGGAATTCCCGTGCTGGATTTTTATTACCTTGTCATTTTTTTCTTTTTGAGATTTGTTCCGTCTTTATATTCCCAGCAAGTTGCATTTTCTATGCCGGGAATGCTGTCCTTAAAAAATACAGGATCGATGCCGAGCCTTTTTTGCGCGGCATAGTCACCTAGTGCGTCAAATGCCTTGTTTGCAAGGAAGAATATCGCAACAAGATTTATAAGAGCCATGGCTCCCATGAAAAGGTCTGCCATATCCCAGACTATCTGTATTTCCGATCTTGCACCGAACATCACCATTGAAACCACTGATATTCTATATGCAAGAAGCCATGCTTTATTCGTGTTCATGAACTCTATGTTCGTCTCCCCGTAGTAGTAGTTTCCAACTATCGAGCTAAATGCAAAAAGGAGTATGCATAGTGCTATGAAGTTGTTTCCCCACGGACCTACCTGAGAGCTCAGTGCGGCCTGAGTAAGTTGTATTCCGGCTAGCGTTTTATCTGTATACATACCTGAAAGAAGTATTATTGAAGCCGTTGCGCTGCATATTAATATTGTATCAGTAAAAACGCCAAGAGTCTGTATGAGTCCCTGTTTTACAGGGTGAGATACGCCTGCCGTGGCTGCGGCATTTGGAGCACTTCCCATTCCCGCTTCATTTGAAAAGAGTCCTCTTTTTATACCCATCATAACAGCGGCGCCCATTCCTCCGCCTGCTGCAGATTTGAATTCAAATGCATTGCTCATTATAAGAGAAAATACTGAAGGTATACTTGAAAAATTCTTCACTAGCACAAAAAGTGCAACTAGTACATAGCTTACAGCCATTATAGGTACTATTATTTCAGTAACCTTTGCAATCCTCTTTACTCCCCCGAAAATAATAAATCCAGTGGCGGCTGCAAGAACTAGGCCTATTATGTTTCTGTCCACACCGAAAGCTTTTTCAAATGCAAATGATATTGTATTTGACTGTACCGAGTTAAATATAAGTCCAAAAGACACCGTTATGAGTACTGAAAATACAATTCCAAGACCTCTTTTACCAAGTGCTGTCTCCATGTAATATGCCGGGCCGCCTCTAAAGCCGTGCTTATCACTTACCTTGTATATCTGAGCAAGGGTACTTTCGACAAAGCTTGAAGCCGCTCCGATAAAGGCTATTAGCCACATCCAAAATACTGCGCCGGGACCTCCAAGTGAAATTGCTATTGCAACTCCGGCAAGATTTCCCGTACCAACCCTTGAGGCCGTACTTATGCAAAATGCTTGGAATGAAGAAACTCCCTTTTTCTCTTCTGACGATATGCTGTCGCTGGCTCCGTCGCCAAGAAGTCTGAACATGTCCCCTAGAAACCTGAACTGTACAAATCCGGATTTTATTGTAAAATATATACCAAGAACAATAAGAAGTGCTATTAGAACGTACGACCAAAGAATATTGTTGCAATAAGATACTATTTTTTCAATGATATTAATCATTAAATAATCAACTCCTTTTAAAAATTTAATTGCGTATTAGAGAGGCACACTGCAGGGGTAAAACGTTAGAATTGGTGGACAAATTATTACACACCATACAATTCTAACAAAATATACTGCCAATATCAATTTATTTTGATTTATTTAATATTTGCGATTGTTCCGAAAAATATAGGCGGCTATTATGTGAAGGCGGGGGAATGTAATTGAACTATAAATTGTGCGTGTTCGACATGGATGGTACTGTTTTGGACAGCAACAGCAGTATACCGAAGAGGAATATTGATGCTCTCAAGAGACTGGCCCGAAGAGGAGTTCAAATTGTAATAGCCACAGGCAGAATGGATGCCATGGTCAAAAACTACATGAGACAGATAGGGCTCGACTTGCCTGTCATATCATGTAATGGGGGCCTAATAAGAAAGCTGGGTTCAGATAATGCTATTGCGGAATTTACAATACAACCTGAAAAAATCATAAAATTTATAAATATATGTAGATCAAAAGGGGCTGTGTTCCACATGTATTCAAGGTCTACGATGTTTACGGAAAAAATTGAGGGAAGGGCGAAGTTTTTTTACGAATACAATAAGACTCTGCCTGAAGAAGATAAAATAGACATAAGACTTGTAAGAGACTGCACCGAAGTGGTACTTGGAGGAACACCTATAATAAAGGGCATATTGTGCCCGCAGGATGAAAACATATATGAGGCTGTAAGGTTAGAAGTTGAAAAAATAGAAGGAATGACACTGGTGCAGTCCGGAAGCGGCCTTTATGATTTTATGAGAAAAGATGTGAGCAAGGGCAGTGCGGTAAGATGCATTGCAGATAATATGGGGATTTCAAAACAAGAGATAGCGGCATTTGGAGATAACCACAACGACATAAGCATGCTTATGGAGGCGGGGCTTTCAGTTGCGATGGGAAATGCCGAGGAAGAGGTAAAAAAACATGCATCATTTGTAACACTTACAAATGATGAATCAGGAGTGGCATATGCAATAGAAAAATTCATATTATAATAAAATAAAGTGGGAAGGTGAAAGTTCAATCACGTGGCACTGCGTGCTGATAGATGCTATAGGTTAAAATACGTTTAAATAAAGCGGGAAATTATAATACAGAAAAAAATATTGGGTATATAAATAACCTGCAAAGGAGGGATTGCTATGGAAAAAAAGGTCGAAAATGCGACCATAGAGCTTTTAAATGGTGATATAACAAAGCTGAGTGTAGATGCAATAGTAAATGCAGCAAACAGCTCACTTATGGGAGGGGGCGGCGTTGACGGAGCCATACACAGGGCTGGTGGCCCTGAAATTCTAAGGGAATGCAAGGAGATAGTAAAGGAACAGGGGGGATGCCCCACAGGTGATGCTGTTATTACTACAGCAGGGAATTTGCCTTCAAAATATGTAATACACACTGTAGGGCCAATCTGGAAAGGCGGATTTGAAAATGAAGAACATCTTCTTGCAAACTGCTACAGAAACAGCTTGAATATCGCAGTCCAAAACGGCATAAAGAGTATAGCCTTTCCAAACATAAGCACTGGGGTATACAAGTTTCCCCCAAAAAAAGCTGCAGTTATAGCTATTAAAGCTGTTACAGAGTTTATAAAAGTGGATGATTCAATAGAAAGGGTCATATTCGCATGCTTTGGAGATGAAAATTATGAAATATATAAAGATATAATTGAGGGATTAGAGTAGAGCTGTTGGACTAGGAGCGTAAAATAAATCGAAGTGAATAAAAATTATAACATATCTGTAACAATATGCAAAATAAGGTTCCTGGTATAATTTGCCGGGCGCCTTATTTTTATGAAAGTATGTAAAAAAGTAAAATTATTCTGAAATATACATGGCTGTCATCGGAAAAAGTCAAATTGCAAACAATTGTGATATCAAGGGACACGCATGGTTTTGGCTGGGATCCCACGAACGGGTTGTTTGTTTTTTGTCAAAAAATAAAAATCTCATAAATGTGCATAAAAAGTATTGAGTTGTGCATAATTATGAGGTGGAATGTATTGTATACAAAATGTTTTTTGAAGTTTCTGTGTCATTTTATTTTATTTGAATGAGGTGAAATCTATGGGTGAACTACCCACCACTTACGCTAACGCTTAGAAGTGGGGGCTTCCTGGTCAATATGGCTAACGCCACAAGTTTACCCAGGCTCTAAGGGCAGGACCTGCCCCGATTGACCGAATATCTTGTATTATAGGGCCAACTTTAGTAAGTTCAGACTTGCGTTATAGTCCCGGTCTATTTCTAGGCCGCACTCAGGACATATGTACACCCGGCATGACAAGTCTTTGGTTTGGCTCGATTTGTTGCCGCAGCTTGAGCATAGCTGGCTACTTGCATAGTTTGATGGGGCAATAATAATGTCTCTGCCGTACCACTCAGCCTTATATTCGAGCATGGTTCTGAACATGCTCCAAGAGACTTCTGAAATGGCCTTGGACAGCTTATGATTCTTAAGCATGTTCTTCACTTTAAGGTCCTCGATTACTATAGCTTGGTTTTCGCGAATAATCTTAGTGCTTAATTTGTGCAGAAACTCACTGCGCTGGTTGGATATTTTCTCGTGAAGCTTTGCAACCTTGAGTCTTGCTTTATTGCGGTTGTTACTACCTTTTCGCTTACGCGATAGATCCTTTTGGAGCTTTGCGAGCCTTTTTTCGGACTTTCTAAGGTGCTTTGGGTTGGCAAATCTTGATCCGTCCGAAAGGACAGCAAACTCTTTTAGGCCTACATCGATGCCCACTTTTGAAGAAATCGGCTGGAGCTGTTTAATTTCGGTTTCTACAAGCACAGATACGAAGTATCTCCCTGCGGGAGTCTTTGATATAGTGCAAGACTTTATGGTTCCGGTAAACTGCCTGTGCTGCTTGACCCTTACCGGCGATTTCAGCTTTGGCAGCTTGATGTAGCCGTTTTCAATATGTACTGTGCCTTTTTGATTGTTTGTAGTGTAGCTGAAGTAGTTGAACTTTCTGCTTTTGAACTTAGGGAATCCAACGGTCTTATCTCTAAAGAAGTTGTTATAGGCCTTATTTAGGTTGACCTGCGCGTTAGCGAGGGCAAGGCTGTCAACTTCCTTGAGCCATGGAAAATCGGCTTTATATTGAGCTGGCGTGTTCTTTAGGCTTTTGCCGGTTTCTTTATAGTGATCAATCCTGTCAGAAAGCATTTTATTGTATATGAATCTGGCGCAGCCGAAGCATTTTGCAAAAAACTCTTGCTGTTCACGATTAGGATAAAGCCTGTATTTATAAGCCTTTAGCATGTGTTCACCTCCCATCAAAAGAACTGGTGTTCCGTATGTTTATTATACACTATAACCAGCTCAAAAACAGCATTTTTTATCAAAAACAAGAAAAAATAACAGCTTTTCTCATTTACTTCTTCAAGAAAAAGAAAAACGACAATTCATCCCGCCGCCTTCGCTACGCTTAGAGGCGGGGGAATTCTTGTCGCAATCAGTTAAATTTGAGACGCTCCTTAAAAAAGAAAAATGTGACATTCTAAAGGAAATCATAACGTTTTTCAAAGATGGAAAGCTGGAAAAAGACGAAATCGAGAAGTTGTCGAGCAATTTTGCAGATAATCAGGAAGAGCATTTCAGATGCTGCATATACAAGGAAAAGGCAATAGCAGCCCAGAAGATCAGGCTTGGACTCGGCTGTTCTCCAGCTGAGGATGAATTTGAACTGAAAAACATAATGGAATACAAACAGATAGTCCATGTGATAAGAGCAGCATGCGACAGCTGTCCCATAAATAGATTTACAGTTACAGAGGCCTGTAGGGGGTGCATAGAGCACAAGTGCATGGACGTATGTCCTGTAAACGCGATTGTAAGGGTCAATTCAAGAGCATATATCAATCAGGATTTATGCAGGGAATGCGGACTGTGCAAGTCGGTATGTCCTTATAATGCAATCTCGGAAGTACTCAGACCCTGTAGGGTTTCATGTCCAACAGGTTCGCTGAGCATAGACCAGAAGGAAAGAAAGGCTCTTATAAACGAGGATGACTGTATAAACTGCGGGGCTTGTATTACTGCATGTCCTTTTGGCGCCATATCGGATAAAAGCTGTATAGTGGCTGTAATGGATAAATTGATGAACAGTGAAGACAATAGGATATATGCTGTATTGGCGCCGGCTATAGGTGGACAACTGGGAAGTGATATCACTCTTGGCAAGCTCAAAAATGCGCTAAAGCAGATAGGCTTTCATGATGTGGTGGAGGCATCTCTTGGTGCAGATATAGTGGTTTCTGTTGAAGCCGAGGAGTTTGCTCAGAGAATGGCCGAAGGCGATGAATTTATGACCACGTCCTGCTGCCCTGCATTTGTGAATTACATAAAGCGAGAATTCCCACAGCTTGAAAGGAACATATCTTCTACGGTTTCTCCCATGACAGCAACGGCGAAGTGCATAAAAAAGCTGGATAAAAGCGCCACGATTGTATTTATAGGACCTTGTGTTGCGAAAAAGAATGAAATTAAAAATGAAAGCCTCTCGGGAATCACAGACTATGTAATGACATTTGAAGAACTTACAGCTCTTTTGAATGCGTTTGATTTAAACTTGAGAGCGTGTAGCCACGAGGAGATAGAGGATGGGTCCATATATGCGAGAAATTTTGCATTTGGTGGGGGCGTAAGCGATGCCGTGGTTCAGTATGTGAAAGAATCTGGAATAGAGGTGGACGTGAGGCCTGTAAAGGCTCTTGGAGCTTTGGAAATCAAAAAGGCGCTAAAGCTGGCACAGCTCGGAAAGCTAAACGGCAATTTTATAGAAGGCATGATGTGCGAGCAGGGCTGCATAGGAGGTCCTGTATCTGTCTGCGGACTTAAGAATGCAAAGCTCAACCTTAAGAATTTCAATTCGCAGTCCAGGATAAAGAATATAAGCGACAATTTAAAGGCTGCAAGAGCAGAAGGGATAAGCATGCATACAGATTAGTATAAAAAACTATTGACTTTTAAATTTTTAGGCTGTATAATTTATAAAAATCAAATATTTAAAATCGTTGATTGAGGAGAGTAAAAAGTCAAATGCGCTATAAAGAGAGTCGATTGAGGTGGGATTTCGGCAGTAGCATAATTTTTGAATGGGCTCATGAGAGGAAGCTGAAAGTGAGTATGAGTAGGCAACCCGCGTTTCTCGCGTTACAGAGAAAAAATATCGGATGAAAATCCCGTATTTAAAGATCGTGCTAAGTTTGCATGTGTTGAGGTGGTACCGCGTATATTCGCCCTCTGGTTTTTTCCAGAGGGCTTTTTTGATTTGTTGTACAAGTTATGATCATACTTAGATATAGCAGTAATTAAAATAATCGAAATATTTTGAAAGGGGAGAAAATTATGAAAAACAGAGACGGATATTTTGGAGAATTTGGAGGGGCATATGTTCCAGAAGAGCTTGAAAAGGTACTTTCGGAGCTTGAAAATGCATTTTTCAAGTATATAGAAGATGAGGACTTCAAAAAAGAACTGAGGTATTACTACAGGGAGTACATAGGAAGGCCTAACCCTCTTTACTTTGCAAAAAACCTTACAGAGGAAAATGGCGGAGCAAAGATATATCTTAAAAGGGAGGACCTCAATCATACTGGCGCTCACAAGATAAACAACGCCATCGGCCAGGCTCTTCTTGCAAAGAGGATGGGAAAAAACAGGATAATAGCAGAAACTGGCGCTGGGCAGCACGGAGTTGCAACTGCAACGGTATGTGCACTTTTCAACATGGACTGCACTATATACATGGGAGAGACTGACATTGAAAGGCAGAGCCTTAACGTGTTCAAAATGAAGCAGCTTGGCGCCAAGGTTGTAGCTGCAACAAATGGAAGAAAGACCCTGAAGGATGCGGTTGACATGGCGCTTGAGGATTTTGTCAAAAACAGCGAAGACACGTTCTACCTTCTGGGATCTGCAGTGGGCCCTCATCCATATCCTGTAATGGTAAGGGAGTTCCAGAGCATAATAGGCCAGGAGGCGAGAGAGCAGATCCTGAAGAAGGAAGGAAGACTTCCTGATTATATAGTTGCATGCGTCGGAGGGGGAAGCAATGCAATAGGGCTTTTCAATCCGTTTTACGACGACAAGGACGTCAAAATAGTGGGAGTGGAGCCTGCGGGTCTTGGGATTGAGACAGGAGAACATGCGGCGTCAATAGGCAAGGGAATAAAGGGGATAATACATGGATTCAAATGCTACTCCATACAGGACGAGGACGGAAAGGACCTTCCGGTTTACTCCATAGCTGCGGGTCTTGACTATCCTGGTGTTGGACCTGAACACTGCTTCTATAATGATTCAGGAAGGGCCGACTATGTAAGCGTCACTGACAGTCAGGCCCTTGAAGCGTTTCAGCTGCTTTGCAAGACCGAGGGAATAATACCTGCGATAGAGAGCTCTCATGCTATAAGTCATGGAGTCGAGCTTGCAAAGGGTCTTTCGAAGGAGCAAATAGTCATAATAAACCTTTCAGGCAGGGGAGATAAGGACGTAAGGCAGCTTATGGACATACTTTAAAAAAGTACTGTATACAATTTTGCAAAAAATCATTTACAAAAAAAAATCTTCATGGTATAATTTCCACTAACAACTAAAGACTCTGCGTTGAAGAAGAGGAGTAGTCCGTGTAATTCTTTTAGAGAGCTGGTGACGGTGAAAATCCAGCAGATAGTATGGATGAAGGGAGCTTTGGAGCAGAACTTCCAAAAGTGGGTGCAAGAAATTTGCATCAATTAGGGTGGAACCGCGAAAGCAAGCCTTTCGTCCCTTTGGGGATGAAGGGCTTTTTTTTATACTCAAAAACATACTAAAATGAGGAGGTAATTGAAATGTCTAAGGAACTTACAATGACTCAGGTCGTATCGCTTGCAAAATCAAGAGGTTTTGTATTCCCAGGGTCTGACATATACGGCGGACTTGCCAACACTTGGGACTACGGTCCTCTTGGAGTTGAACTTAAAAACAATGTGAAAAAAGCATGGTGGAGAAAATTTGTACAGGAATCAAAGTACAATGTGGGTCTTGACGCTGCAATACTTATGAACCCTCAAACATGGGTTGCTTCAGGACACGTTGGAGGATTTAACGATCCGCTTTTAGACTGCAAGGCATGCAAGTCGAGATTCAGAGCCGACAAGCTTGTAGAAGACTATTTCATGAATGAAAAGGGCGAGGACATGAACGCCGATGGATGGTCAAACGAGCAGATGGAAGCCTTCATAGCTGAAAATGGCATAAAGTGCCCAGAATGCGGAAAGAGCGACTTTACAAACATAAGACAGTTCAACCTTATGTTCAAGACTTTCCAGGGAGTTACAGAGGACTCTCAGGCAGAGATATTCCTAAGACCTGAAACTGCGCAGGGAATATTCGTAAACTTCAAAAATGTAGCAAGAAGCTCAAGAAAGAAAGTTCCTTTTGGAATAGCTCAAATAGGAAAGTCTTTCAGAAACGAGATCACTCCTGGTAACTTTACATTCAGAACAAGGGAATTCGAACAGATGGAGCTTGAATTCTTCTGCAAGCCAGGGGAAGACCTCGAGTGGTTTGACTACTGGAAGAATTTCTGTGAAAGCTGGCTTTTAAATCTTGGAATGAAAAAGGATAACATAAGGCTTAGAGACCACGACAAGGAAGAGCTTTCACACTATAGTAATGCAACTACTGACATAGAGTACAGGTTCCCGTTTGGATGGGGGGAGCTTTGGGGAGTTGCTGACAGAACAGACTTCGACCTTAAGCAGCATAGCCAGCATTCAGGAACGGAGCTTAATTATCAGGATCCGGTTACAAATGAAAAATATATTCCATACTGCATAGAACCATCTCTTGGAGCTGACCGTGTAACTCTTGCATTCCTTGTTGACGCATATGATGAAGAAGTTCTTGAAGATGGAACAGAACGTACAGTGCTGAGATTCCACCCTGCACTTGCTCCTTTCAAGGCTGCAGTGCTTCCTCTTACTAAGAAGCTTGACGAAGAGGCGACTAAGGTTTACGAAATGCTTTCTAAAAAGTTCATGACGGACTACGACCTTGGAGGAAGCATAGGAAAGAGATACAGAAGACAGGACGAGGCTGGAACACCATATTGCATAACTTTTGACTATGACAGCTTAGAGGACGGTGCAGTTACAGTTAGAGACAGAGACACAATGGAGCAGGTTAGAATCAAAATAGAAGAGCTTGTCCCTTATATAGAAGAAAAGCTTGAGTTTTAAAGACAAGAGACTGTAATAAACAAAGGCTTATGTTAAGTAGCCCTGCCGCCGTATTAATGTTATGGCGGCAGTTTTTTTGCTATTTTTTTAATATAGAAAAACTTCGAATATATGGTAAAATTAATATTATTGAAAGAATATGTATTTTGTAGACATTTTATTTTAAAATACTACAAAATTCAAAAAACGAGGAGGAGATTAATGAAAAGACTTTTCAGAGTGAAAAAGCAGTCCATAAGGAAAAGGATACTCTACTGGGCAACGCTTTGCATACTCATAACAGTAGTTGTGAACACTTTGTTTTCATATATCAACGCACGGAACGAGGCGCTCAATGCGGCTCAAAAAAGAGCTCAGATTGTGGCAAAAAACTATTCAAAGGAAATATCGGATGAGCTGGGGCAGGCGATTACAGTTGCTGAAAATTTGGGTTCAATGCTAAAGGGTAGAATAAGGAACGAGAATGCAACGCTTACAAGGGATGAAGTAAGCGAGATATTTAAAAATGCACTTGCCGACAATCCTCAGTTTATAGGAATAAGCATAGCGTTTGAGCCAAATGCATTTGACTCGTTAGATGCTCAGTTTGATGGAGACAGCAGGTATTATGAAAAGGGACAATTTGCAACTTATTTTGTCAGGGGCAATTTAAACAGCGGCAAAGACATGTATTCAACAATAACACAAGAGCCTCTTCGTGACCTTGAAATATCGGATTACTACATAGTGCCAAAACAGACTCTTTCAAATGTCATGATTGAGCCGTACATATATGAAGTCCAAGGAAAAGAAGTTCTAATGACAACCTGCTCATCGCCAATTGTCATAGACGGCAAATACTACGGGGTAGTAGGTGTGGATATAGAAGTTGATTTTATAAAGGAGCTAGTAAAAGGCTCTGAAAACGACATGGAATTCAAAGACATCCTCATAATCAGCAGTAAGGGCAACATAGTCGGAAGCAAGTACGAAATGGCATACAACCAGGATGAGAACTTAAAAGAAGAAATACTCCATTTCAAACAGGGTTCGCATGTTGAATACAGCAATGGCATATTTGATGTATATGAGCTAATAAACATAAGGGACATAGATGATAAATGGGGAATAAAGCTTTCAGTAGATCAAAAGACCATAATGGGTTCCGCTTCAAGGCTTTTAGCAAATCAAATAGTAATAGGGCTGCTACTGCTTCTGTTTTCACTATTTATTTTTGGCATGGCGGCATCCCGGATAGCAAGACCCATCAAAAACCTTTCAGAAGGGATGAAAAACTTCAATCCTGAAAATCTTGATGAATTCGACGGTTCAAGGATACGATCAGAAGGAATACTAGAAGCGCATGCGCTCAAGTCATCGTATAAGAATATAATAAACGAACTCAAGAGGGACTATGAAGAAAAGGAAAGGGTCAGCTGGTTTATAAATGGCCAGGCGGAACTAAACAAGGTGATGCACATGCAAAATGACTTCCAAAGCCTTTCGGACATGATAATAAAAAATGTTGTGCAGCATGTGGGCGGACAGGTGGGGGCGTTTTTCGCACTGGACGAACGTAAAGACAAATATGTTCTTGCGGCAAGCTATGCGTACACCAGAAGAAAAAATGTGAATAATTCATATGCCCCTGGAGACGGTATAGTAGGACAGGCCGTAATTGAAAAATCACCTATAGTAATAGAACAGGCTCCAAGCGACTACATAAGCATATCCTCAGGGGTGGGGGAGACAACGCCAAAGAGCATAGCTGTAATTCCATGCGTATATAAGGGAAAGGTCAATTCCGTAATAGAAATAGCTTCGCTTGAAAGCTTCAGCGAAATACAAGTGGAATACCTTAGTGAAGCCGCAAACAGCATAGCTATAGCCTTGAATACGGTTAAAAACTATGAAGACACCCAAAGGCTTCTTGAAAAAACTGAAGTGCAGGCGCAGGAGCTTCAGGTTCAGCAGGAAGAACTGAGGGTTGCAAATGAGGAACTTGAAGAGCAGACAAGGGCTCTTCAAAAATCAGAAGCGGAGCTCCAGGCGCAGCAGGAAGAACTAAGAGTTGTAAATGAAGAACTCGAAGAACAGAAAAATAGCCTTATAATGCAAAATTATGAGATTGAACAAAAGAATACACAGCTGGAAACTGTAAGGGAGGATATAGAAAAAAAGGCGGACCAGCTCAGGTTGGCAAGCAAATACAAGTCGGAATTTCTTGCCAATATGTCGCATGAACTTAGAACTCCACTTAACAGTATACTCATACTTTCTGAAATTTTAAAAGAAAACAAAAATGGGCACTTGACTCAAAAACAGGTTGAATTTGCCAAGACCATAAATTCGTCGGGAAGCGACCTTTTACACCTTATCAACGACATACTCGACCTTTCAAAGGTTGAGGCCGGAAAGACCGAAATAAACGTCGAAAAAATGAGCATAGCTGGGTTTAAAGATGACATACTCATGCTCTTTAGAGAAATGGCTCAAAAGAAGGGTCTTGAGTTTAATATAGCTGTTGAAAGCAGCTTGCCTTTACATATAGATACTGATGAGCAAAAATTAAAGCAGATAGTCAAAAATCTGCTGTCAAATGCAATAAAATTTACAGACAGCGGAAAAGTAAGCCTTGTTATAAGTAAAAAAAGTTCAGCTCAAATTGCATTTGCCGTTAAAGACACAGGAATAGGAATATCGGACGAAAGGCAAAGCGACATATTTGAAGCATTTAACCAAGAAGATGGAACTACAAGCAGAAGATACGGAGGTACGGGACTGGGACTTTCCATATCAAGGGAATATGCAAAGCTTTTGGGAGGGTCAATAGAGCTTGAAAGTGAAAGGGGAAAAGGAAGCATATTCACGCTTACAATTCCATGTATTGAATCGCAACTCGACTCCCATAGTTTTGAAGGCGACACAAAAGCCAAAGAAGTGCTCAAATCAAATACACCTGTCGAAGATGACGTATGTATAGAGCCTTTAAGTGAAAAGCAAGACTCTGCTGACGAGGCTGCGGTAACAAAAGAAAACAATATTAAGAGTATACTAATAATTGAAAAAGATCAACTCGTACAGTTTGAGCTGAAGGACTATATATGCAGCAGGAATTCGGACATTGAAATAGACAAAGCCCAGGAAATAGATGAAGCCTATGAAATGCTAAGAAACAAAGAATATGTCTGCGTGATAGTTAATATGGATACTGAAAGCAGCCATGAAATTTCAGCTTTGGAGAAACTCACAGACGATGAAAATACAGGCAAAGTTCCAATAATAGTCTATACGAATGATAATATAACGAGAGAAAAACAGACCCAAATTGGAAAGTTTGCAAATGAGATAATAATAAAAAGCGAAAAATTCAGCGAGAGGATTTTTGACGAAATAAGGCTTTTCCTTCGTAGCATAGAACAAAACCACAAAAATGAAGACAAGGGCAAAATAATCTCTAAATATTCAGGAGACCAGGTTTTCAACGGCAAAAAGATTCTTGTGGTAGATGACGATATGAGGAATGTATTTGCTGTATCAAGCATACTGGAAGAAAAAAATATCAATGTGGTGGCGGCTTCAAATGGTAGAGACGGAATTGAAAAGCTTAAAGAAGAAGACGATATAGACCTTGTAATAATGGATATAATGATGCCGGAAATGGACGGCTACGAGGCGATGAAGAATATAAGAGCAGGAAAAAGGTATTCGGAAGTTCCAATAATAGCATTTACAGCAAAAGCAATGAAGGGCGACAAAGTTAAGTGCCTTGAGGCGGGTGCAAATGACTACCTTTCAAAGCCCGTTGAGAGTGAAAAGCTTCTTTCTATGCTTAGGATGTGGCTTCAAAAATGAAAAACAGCGTAATTGAAAATGAGAATATAGAAATAGGCCTTTTGCTGGAAGCTATATATTTGAAATATGGGTATGATTTTAGAAACTACTCCAAAGCCCATATAAAAAGAAGGGTACGGCACAGGCTTTCAATGTCTGGGCTTTCAAGCATATCAAAGATGCAGGAGATGGTCATTTATGATGAAGATTTTTTCAAGCAGCTACTTATGGATTTTTCCATAAATGTAACCGAAATGTTTAGGGACCCTATGTTTTACAGTTCAATAAGAGAAAACATAATTCCCATACTAAGGACGTATCCGTTCATAAAGATATGGCATGCAGGATGTTCAAGTGCAGAGGAGGTATACTCCATGGCCATAATGCTTAAAGAAGAAGGACTTTTGGAAAGAACTCAGATTTATGCCACAGATATAAATGAAAATGTGCTTCAGGCGGGCAAGGAAGGAATATATTCATCAAAGAGCATGAAAAAACATTTTCAAAATTATAAAAGGGCTGGAGGAACCTGTGACTTTTCCAAATACTATACTGAAAAATATGACCTTATAATGATAGACAAGTCATTGAAAAAGAAAATACTCTTTGCACAGCATAATCTGGTTACAGACAGTGTTTTTGCAGAAGTCAATATGGTTGTATGCCGGAATGTGTTGATATATTTTGACAAGGAGCTTCAAAACAGGGTTGTATCTCTTTTTTCTGAAAGTCTTGTCAGGGGAGGATATCTGTGTTTAGGCTCTAAAGAAAGCATTAAGTATAGCTGCAGCGAAGACAAATTTGAAGCAGTAGATGCAGAAAACAGAATATATAAAAAAATACTGTAAAATTTTGTTGAGTATACTTACTTTAATTTAAAAGGAATGATATCATGGAGTATAGGGCAATTGTCATGGGCTGTTCGGCAGGAGGGTTTGATGCGTTAGAAACAGTACTCAGAAAAATTGACAGGGATTTTCAAATACCCATAGCAGTAGTTCAACATGTCAGTCCAGATTTTCAAAATAATATTGCGTGTCTTTTGAATTCCAGAGTTGATATAAATATAAAAGAGGCCGAGGAAAAAGAAAAGCTCTGCAGAGGTAATGTATACATTGCTCCAAGGGATTACCATCTTCTTGTCGAGGATGACGAGACTTTTTCGCTTTCAATGGAACCTCATGTGAATTTTTCAAGGCCTTCCGTTGATCCTCTGTTTGAAAGCGCTGCTGATGTATACAGGGAATCGCTGATAGGAATAATACTTACAGGTTCGAATCACGACGGAAGTGAAGGTCTTAAAAGGATAAAAAAACTTGGAGGAATGTCGATAGTCCAAAATCCCGATACAGCATATGCATTTGAAATGCCAAGGGCTGCGATTGAAACAGCAGGAGCGGATTATATACTTGAACTTGATGAAGTATCAGAGTTTTTGAATGGGATTGTAAAGGGGAGATGATAATGACAAGGGATTCTATACCCAAAGTCCTCATAGTAGACGATAGAGAGGAGAACCTGCTAGCTCTTGAAGCCATATTAGAGGATGACAATATTGAAATTATAAAGGCGGCTTCCGGAAATGAAGCTCTTAAGATAATGATAAACAGAGACATCTCACTTGTTCTTTTGGACATACAAATGCCTGGGATGAATGGGTTTGAAGTGGCCGAGATAATGAGGAGCAGTTCCAAAACAAGTGAGATACCCATAATATTTGTAACAGCCATAAACAAGGAAGAAAGCTATGTTTTCAAAGGATATGAACTCGGAGGCGTTGACTATATATATAAGCCTATAAGGAGTGAGATACTTAAAAGCAAGGTGAAGGTGTTTTTAAAACTTCAAAATCAAAAGAGAATAATAATGCAAAAAGCTGAAGACCTTGAGAGAAAGATAGCCGAGCTGGAAAAAACAAAGACTGAGCTTAAAGACCTTAACAGCAAACTCAGCCAAATGGCAAAACAAGATGGCCTTACAGGAATTGCAAACAGACTTAGTTTTGATGAAAAGATACAAGATGAATGGATCAAGCACAAATATGAAGAAAAGACAATTTGCCTAATGCTTATAGACATAGATCACTTCAAACTCTATAACGATACATACGGCCATTTGAAGGGCGATGAATGCCTTAAAAGGGTTGCAAACATACTTTCACAGCTTGCAAAGGGCAACAATGGATATGTTGCAAGATATGGAGGAGAGGAATTTGCAGTTGTATTTCCTGAAACTCCTATTGAGGATGCTGTCAAAAAGGCAGAAATGCTAAGAAAGTCCATAGAAGGAGCCTGCACATATGAAAATGGCAGCAGCATGTGCAGAAGCATTACTATAAGCGTAGGAATTTGCAGCACGGTTCCAAATGCTGACTTGAGTCTGGAAAAATTCATACAAACCTCGGACAATGCGCTGTATAAGGCGAAGAAAAAAGGACGTAACAGAGTTGAATATATTGACGAGATATAGTATATATGGTTTGATTTTAAAAAAGCAAGGCCGATTATTTCGGCCTTACTTTTTTTTGGTTTTTTTGGATTTGCCTGAATTAGATTTCGAATCAAACGATGCCATATAAGTGAATAGAACTATTATTAATCCAGTGAACCCTAAAAGAACAAGAGTTTTACTCATAAAAACGCCTCCTTGGATAAATAACAAAAAATGTAGTTTATTACATTGAATCTTTACATAAAACCTCTTATGTTAATTATAAACCCAAAAAAGATTACATGAAACAAAAATAGGATATTGAAAAGCATTAAAAATAATTTGGAAATATAGCGAAAATTTGTTAAAATAATATAAGAATATACTAAAAGTAATAGAAATAAAGCTACCCTATATTTTTGCCATAAGAAATTAGCTGATTAAATTCAAGAAAGGAAGTGAATAAAGCACCGCATGGCTTGCGGTATGACATTATAGGGAGATGTCATTATGTACACCTGTATATGCTCGTGTATGAATAAAACCTTTAATATGCCGGGTTTTATGAGCCTTAAATTATGAAAGCGCTATTTGTTATTCTGGCAGCATTAACACTTATGATATCAATAACATTAAATATGACACATATAGTGTAATCATATCAATATGATGTAATTATAATAAGGGCAGCTATTACTGCTCTTTTTTATATACCGGTCAAAAGCAGAGTATAAAAAACAACGGGGCATGATTTTATAATAGTGGTTACTCAGTATTGTTTTATTGACTTTGAGGAGGAAAATATGGAGCGACAGCTTTTGAAAATAATCGAATCGGAAAATGGAAAAAATCCGTTTAAAGACGAACAGCTCGCAAATATGCTTGGCATTTCGCGAACCAAAGTCAATGAACTCAGAAACAAGCTTGAAATCCCAAGTTATACAGAAAGAAGAAATAATTCTCTTACGGCCGAAATTGAAAACATAATAGAAAATGATCCTGAAATTTCAATAAGACAGATTGTAGTAAAACTTAATAAAAATGGATTTGAGATTTCAGCATACGGATTGAACAGGTACAGAGAAAAAATAGAGGAGATCAAAAAAAAAGCTGTAGAATCAGGCGGCAGCTATTCAGATTGTGACAAGGCATTTGAGTCCATAATAGGGTATTCAAAGAGCCTAAAGCCAGCAATTAAAAAGGGAAAAGCTGCGGCACTATATCCTCCAAACGGACTCCATGCACTTTTGGTTGGAGAAACGGGTTCAGGCAAAAGCAGCATTGTAGAAGCGTTATATAAATTTACAAAATGCTTTAAACGAGATGAGAATATGCCTTTTATACTCTTCAATTGCGCGGATTATTCAGAAAACCCACAGCTTCTTGTCTCGGAGCTTTTCGGACATGCAAGGGGGAGTTTTACGGGCGCCGAATCAGATAAGCCGGGCCTTGTTGAAATGGCAAATGGAGGAATACTATTTCTTGATGAAATACACAGGCTCCCCCCTAAGGGCCAGGAAATACTATTTAGCATAATAGACAGAGGTGTGTTTTCAAGACTTGGAGAGAAAAGAAGGGACAGAAAGGCAAGTCTCATGATTATAGGAGCTACAACTGAAAATGTAGAATCGACTCTTCTTATGACTTTCAGAAGAAGAATACCTTTTCTGATCCAGATACCGCCACTTTCCCAAAGACCTGTTTTGGAGAGGTTTGAAATCATACAGCTTTTCTTTTCGATGGAATCAAACAGGGTCAATATGAATTTTTACATACCTAGGCAGATAACAAAGGCCCTGCTTTTTTACAATTGCCCCGGAAACATAGGACAGCTCAAATCAGATATACAGGTTACATGCGCTCAGGCATATATAGACTCCATGGACAATGAATATTGCGGCTGCATAAGTATTGAGACGGGTCATCTTCCGAGCAATGTGCAGGACCAGCTGCACGAAATAGATGACAAGGTTTCAAGGCAGATGCAAATCGTCGTATCTGACCTTTTCATATCTTCTGGTGAGTCATCCTGTGTAAATATAGAAGACTGCATATTCAAGGAGAACATATACAGGATATTCGAGTCAGATAAAACAGATGATTTTAAAGACGTCACCACTTCTCGTGATTCAATCGGATATGATCATCGACATGAAAAATTCAAAAGAATACTGGAAAAGGTCGATGCATATCTGCTTGACATCGAAAATAGGTATTCATCAATATCTGACGAAAATCTCAAGGCCATAGTGGGAGAGAGAGTCTCAGGAGTGGTAGAAAAAGCACTTGGAGAGATTGCGCAGGGAATATCAAGTAAGACACTCAGGGCGGTAGTTTCACTGCATATAAGTATAGCAATGGAAAGGATAAGCAAAAGAATAGACATTTCAAACCCTTTTGCAGAAGACATAAAGCATGATTTTAATGCCTATTATGAAATGTCCAGGCGGATGATCCAGCACTTTATCAATTCTGAAGGGTTGGAGTTTCCAGAGGCTGAATGTGCATACATTGCATTAATATTAAATTATTTTGCAAGAAAATCACATTCAGAATCGGACAGCAATGTGGGAGTGCTGGTTGCTGGCTATGGAGATGTTTCGAAATCCCTTGTGAGCACTGCACGCGAATTTTTAGGGGTTGACTACGGGAGCTATATCCAGCTTGAATTAAATGAAGATTCAAGCCTTGCAATCTCCAAAATGAAAAGTGCAATAGAGCTGGCAGACAACGGCAAAGGGGTAGTTATACTGGTGGATATGGAACCTCTTTTAAGCTACTGCGAGATAATTGCATCAGAATATGAAAATAAAATCAAAACCATACCCAGAGTGGACACTCCCATGGTAATAGAGGCCATACACAAGGCGCTTATTCCTTATTCGACTGTCGATGAAATATACCACTCCATACTCAAGATAGAAAAGTCTCTTCCGTATAAGCTACTAAACAGAGACGACATAAAATCCATAAGCAGTGTTAAACTGGAATAAAAAATACCATTAGACAGGACAAATCAGGATTTTAGATAGTGATTTGTTCTGTGTTTTTTTTTGTCTACAGGCAGATATTCATTTATCCATTCCATAAAGCTTGATATATCAACACTTATGCATAAATCTAGTTTTCTATAACTAATCAATCCAGGCAATAAATTTTGGCACGCTTATTGCTCTATATATTAGCAGATATACTTGAGATGGGATGTGATATTTTTGAACGCAGGAAATAAAGGAAAGATACTAAAACTATTTATGCTTGGAGGAGTAATATTTTCAATGCATTTTGGAAGCTCAAGCATGATATGGCCTATGACATGGGGCAAGGAAAGTGGAAGTTCGGTAATAATGGCTTTCGGGGGGATATTCCTCACGGCGCTTTTGTTTCCACTTTTGGGGTATGTCGCTCTCTCGAAAGGAAACGGGACATTTTATTCCATAGTGTGCAGGATATCAAAACCTATGGCTCTTATATTTTGCGGAACCACAATGCTTGTGTTGGGTCCACTGTTTGTGATCCCGCGAATGAGCGCAGCTGCATGGGATGCATTTGTACAGATATCAGGATTTGCAAATACATCATTTGTACCGGGATTCATATTCTCCATAATATATTATATTATAGTGTACTGGTTCATATCGAAACGATCACAGACAATAAACAAGATCGGGAAAATACTACTTCCTGTACTTCTCGTCTCTGTAAGCGCAATAATATCTAAGGGGATACTAAGTCCAATATCGCCAGTTCTTCCTCCTGTATACAGTGAACCAGCTTTTGCTTATGGATTCAGGGAAGGGTATGCAACTCTTGAACTGCCGTGTGCGCTTGTATATGCGACCATAATAATATCCGAATTAAAGCACAGGGGATTAGAAGGCAAGAATCTGGAAAAGAATCTCTACATAGTGGGCATATTGGGGATAGGAATACTCTCGCTAGTTCATTTTGGCCATATGGTCGTAGGCTCGCATGCCGCAGGAGTATATAAGGACCTTAAATACGCAAGCCTCTATGCAGCTGTAGTCGTAAATCTGTGGGGCCAGGCGGGCGGTATAATATTCAACATAGCACTTTTATTCGCATCGTTTACTGCGGCAATAGGAATATCAGTATCAACGGCCAGCTATTTTGAAGAAATTACAAACTCGAAGATATCATATGCTAAAGGTGCTGCGGGAACTCTTTTTGTAAGCATGCTCATAAGCAGCATGGGGCTTTCTGCAATAGTCGAGTTTATAACTCCCATGCTCAATGTTGTATATCCTTCTGCCATAGTCATGACGCTTTACTATTCGCTTTTGGGCCAGATAGAATCAAAACCCGCTGTGTTTGCTTCATACAAATATGCATTCACCGCTTCGTTTGCATGGGGAATAGTGGAAGGGATTCAAGGCTATATGAATATGTTTGGGGCACGTTCAAATATGCTGGATATGTTCATATCAAAAATGCCGCTTTCAGAGTATGGGCTGGGATGGATATGCACGGCAGCAATTTTTGCAGCACTAGGATTTATAGCAAGAAACCTAAGGCAGGGCTCTCCGAAATATGCGTGTGGCGATATTCAAAAAGCACAGGCTCAATCGAAATAAAATATAAAAACGCCAAAATAACTCCTTGAAATGGGCCGTATGCTTTTATGTGTACGGCCTGTTTTTATGAATCCATAATACCGATTCATTTATGAACGCATTAATGTTATCATATATATAATAACTGTTAGTATTACATATAATTTAGAAATAATAAAAATCAGGGGGCGGCATATGCATTCCAATTATTCTGACATTGAAAACAGCATGATTCAAAAAATAAGGCAGGTCAAAGACACTGGTGAGTTTGAAAACTGTATAATGTATAGTGTTTCATCTTATGATGAAAATTCAAATAAAAAGGGTTTATTTAAATTTGGCTCACAGGCAGTACAGCTCGAGGAGTATATTAAAACGACTGAAGAAAAAATACTGTTTGACTTTGGTGTAAGTAATTATGACAGAGAAATGGTCTACAGGGAATTTTCATTAAGCTGTTCTTCTGTAATTAGAATCGGCTTTCAGATGGATATCTTTGGAGGCCGAATGGAATATGTCGAAATGCTATACACCGATGACATTGAAAAATGTAAAACTGAATTTGTAAAATTCTTAACTTTCCAATACGACAACCTTTTAAAATCACATATGGAGATTGATACTGTAAACCTTGAAGGTGAAGAGGTTGTTTTGGATATGAGTTTTGAGCAAGTTGAAACGCTTCAAAAAATCACATATTCGCTTTATAAAAACACATCATCAGAGACAGAACTTTTGATACTGTCTGCACTCAGCAGGCATATGAAAAACTTGATAAAGGAACATACAATAGAAAGCCAATTGTCCTCAAACTTCGAATCCGTAAATTCGAAGCTGCAGCTTCGAATAAATCCTCTTTTCTTTTACCATTTGCTCCAGAAGCTGGAATACTTCAGATTCGTATCTATGATAGACAAAAAAGATGAAAGCCTCGAGAAGATATACAAACTGCTTAACAAAGCGGGGGATGGGAAAAAGGATGCAATAAAATATTTTGTAAGCTACAAGACGTACAGGAATGGCGCAGATGAATATATAAGACAAAAGTGCATTGAGCTTATGAAAGTGGACCTTCAAAAATGCATTGATTTCAAGCGGATACTGGTTTACATGCGGATAGCATGTAAAAATCCCGAAAACATGGTGATATTTATAGATGAATCCATAGGAGAGGTTTCATTTGCCCAAAGCACTTCTGAAAAAACCAGCATTGCACTTTTTAAATCATATAAAAATTCAAATAAACCAATACCGGTAAGCGATGTATACGCAAAGGACGACAGTCTTATAATAAGAGTATCTGGAAAACAAGGTGGGAGTATTAGTATTGGAATAGGACCCGACATAAAATTCTATAAAAACTATATAGAAAACCAAAGTGAGTTCTTTTTCTACCTTCTTGACTTCACATCAAAATGTCTCGAATATGAGAAGGTAAGATTTGAGCTTTCAAAAAGCCAAAAGAAAGTCCTTGTGGAGTACATGGATGGAGAAAGCACAAAAGAAGTCTCCGGAAAAGCGAAAAAAGTCGGGTATGAAAGACCAGATGACCAAATACTGTATATAATAAGCTTTTTAATAAAAGAAAGCCCGGTTAAAAATAGTATGTATAAAGAAGTACTTGACTATTTAGAAAAGCGGTACAGTATTGCATCTATAGACACTTCTGATGCGGATATGCTAAGAGAGGTGTACGAATACATAGCAATCCGATACTATGCTGAAATAAGGGATGGCAGAGTTGAGATATCAATTTTAAATTAAAAAACAAAACCGACAGCCTGTTTTAGAAATATAAAAAGCCCGAATTTAAACAGCGGGCTTTTTATATGATTTTTCTTATTTCGTATTCACTGAGCAGATGTGTATGCGTTGAGAAAGAATCCTCTATTATATCATTATCTATAATCAATCCATCGTTAATGTAATCGTATAAGTCGTAAATACATAGTATTGAAACATTTGAACCTCCAACTGCATGTGAAAGCGAAGACTCAAATTTCAAAAAATCATTTTTGGAAGTCTTTTTTATTGCATATGAAGGTTGGCCTATCCATCTTATTCCAGTGTATCCCTTTTGAACAGCATTTATTCCAAATTTGCTCACCTGTTCTCTTAATACATCGCGCCCTTCTTTTGAATTGAGCATTATAAGCTTTTCCACAGGATAAAACTGTACTCTTTCATCGTCTATGCCGCTTCTGTTAAGCATTCCTTTGAGATTTTTAAATACCTTCTCATCCATTGATACATAAACAATCTCACCCTGCTGGATGCCCTTTATTATATAACTGCACATATTCATTGTAAGATGTACCTCGCCATAGTAGTAAAATGAGAGGTGGCACCCTTTTACATCGGTTATTGCATCGTTTAATTTTGATATCCTAGATTTGCAATGGATACATTCGTTCACATACTTATCTATTTCTCTGCTAAGCTTCATTATCTGAGAATTAGAAAAATCAGCTTTTTTTTCATATATCAAATGATCCAAATTCAATTTCATCTTTTCGATTTTATCTTTAAGGCTGCATTTTGTACACATGTACTTCATGTGAATCTCCCCTTTCCAGGCAATCCGCACTTCGAAAACAGATAAAGGGCTAATACCTGTGTATATTATATATTACCAATTTTATCTATTACATTCAATAATTTTTGAAAATTCCGTAAAAAAAATTTTAAAAATCAATTATACATGTGAATGAAATATTTTTTTATCCGTTTTTTTCGACAAGTAGATTTGAGAGTGTATACGTTTAACAAGCTCCTTTATTTTTGTCTTTGTAATGAAATGCTGTTGATTAATATGCTCACATTTCCAAGCTGTATATGATTCAAATATACACAATAGGGTATTTTTTCAGTATAAAGAAAAAGCCAGTCCAATCATATATATATTAGTGGTCTAATATGCTAATTTTTTCAAATTGGAGGAATTAAAATGAAAATAGTAGACAAAAAAAATTATGATATCCAAATGTTTTTGAAGATCCAGGAAGCTACAGTCATTTTAGGGGCGGCAATAAGAAGGAAAGAAGAACTCGAAAAAAAAATGGGTCTTAACGAAGAGGAAGTCACGGAAAAAGAGACTTTGAAAAGTATTATAAGTGAAATTGAAAAGATTCTCCAGTAATATATGCAGTAGATCAATTCTAAATAATCAAATGACAATTTGCCTGTAAATAGTACATATATTGTCATTTGATATTATATGGCAAAAGAGGGTCTGATTGAGAATGCTTAGTATAGTATTTCATAAATCGGACCCTCGTCTGTCAACGTGCTCTTTACCAGGTTGAACTCTTCAAGTTTAAAATGGATGGGTTTGATTTTTGTGTGCAGTATTTTATTGATGTTTGCTTCGCTTAGGTTCACTTTTCTGGCTATTGTCATATGTGGATAAAATTTCTTTTTCTCCCTTTCGAATCCCATTCTTTCGAATTTATCCTCAATCTCATTCACTGCTAGTTCGAGTCTTTCGACATCTCCGGCAAGATCTATAAAAAGTATTAATCGTCCTCTTCTTTTAAACCACGATATGCCATCTAGCTTGAATTCAATATCCAAGTGCCTATAGTTCTCCAGTATGCTTACCAGCTTCGGAATATCTGACTCGTCTGTTTCTCCCAAGAACTTAATTGTCATGTGAATATTTCTTGGTTTTGCATAATTTCCTTTGATTCCTTTTGAAATAAGATTATTTTGAACAGAGTAGATATAGTATAGTATTTCTTCTGGCGGGCAGGCAGCTATAAAAAGTCTCATGGCTCTCCTCCTTTCTTTTAATATAAATTGTTTTCCGTGGGTCAATATGAATATTATATATTTACCGCACCCGCCAAAATCGAATCACAAAATGGCTGCCATTTATGGCGCCTATATTACCATTTTTTAAATATCACGGAAGCATTATGGCCTCCAAATCCAAATGAATTTGATAAAGTGTATTGGACGTCTAAGCTGCGACCTTCACTTACTGTATAGTCAAGGTCACATTCGCCGTCTTTGACCTTATAGCCTGTTGTCCCGTGAATATAATTTTCTTCAAGCGCTTTGATGCACGATATGGCCTCAACTGCCCCTGAGGCTCCCAGCAAATGCCCTATCATGGATTTAGTTGAGCTTATGGGGATTTTATATGCATGTTCTTTAAAAACCGTTTTAACAGCTTGAGTTTCGAATTTGTCATTGTAATGTGTTGAAGTTCCATGCGCATTGATATAGGATATGTCTTTTGGCTCTATCCCTGCATTTTCAATTGCCAGATTCATAGCTCTTGCTGCACCTTCGCCTTCTGGTGCTGGGGATGTCAGATGATATGCATCACTTGTAAATCCGTATCCAGCAAGCTCGCAATATATTCTAGCCCCTCTTTTTAGGGCATGTTCAAGTTCTTCCAATATTAAAATTCCAGCACCTTCCCCTATTACAAAACCATCTCTTTCCATGTCGAAAGGAATAGATGCGCGGCTGATGTCATTTTTTAATGACAGTGCATTGAGGTTTGTAAAGCCTGCTATCATAAGAGGTGTTATGCATGCTTCGCTTGCCCCTGATATCATTATGTCGGCATCTTCGTACTGGATGGCTCTGAAAGCCTCTCCTATGGAATTTGTTCCTGCTGCACATGCTGTAACTACTGTATTTGAAATCCCCTTGGCTTCAAACTCTATTGATATATTACCGCTCAAAATATTTGGCAAAGACTTAGGGATTAGTAGTGGGGAAACCATATTCATACCACCATTTAACAGCTTCTGGGTTTCCTCTACAATGGTTATAATTCCACCTACGCCATTGCCCATGGATACTCCGAGTCTATTCTTGTCTATATCGGCTTTATCGAGCCCTGCATTACAATAAGCTTCTCTTGCAGCAACAACTCCAATCTGTGAAAAGCGGTCCAGTCTGTTTGCCTGCTTCCTGCTGAAAAAATCCATTGGGTCGAATCCCTTTATTTCAGCAGCTATTTTTACTTTGGAATTTTCTGTGTTAAATGATTTTATATAATCTATTCCACACATGCCGCTTTTAGCATTACTCCAAAAATCACTCACAGTATTGCCTATGGGTGTAATGGCTCCAATGCCTGTGACTACAACTCTTTTTTTCATAATATCCACCTATTTGTTGATTCTGATTTCAATACTGTCGGCTATGTCTTTAACTGTTTTGAATTCTGCAATTTCTTCATTTTCAATCTCGATTTTGTATTCATTTTCTAAGGCAATTATAATTTGAGACATGTCCAGAGAATCGGCATCCAAATCGTTGTATATATCGCACCCTTGCAAGATTTCATCTTCAGGAATTCCCATAATATCCATTATAGTTCTTTTTATGCTTTCAAATACCATAATCATAACCTCCGCTGTTTTAATAATAATATTATTATTTACTATTATATATAAATTTTCGGTATTGTAAACCTTGCTTATGTGTTGCGGTTGACAAATGCGTATTAGTAGTATACTTTTTATATATATAGAAACTATTCTAAAAATTTTAGGAGAATGAATTATGACAAATATTCATCAAATGATGTCTGCATTAAAAGAAAAAGGTTTGTATAGAGAAGACTTTAAACACCTCAGCTCCGAGCAAGCTCACAAAGTTGAAATGGAAGGAAAAGAGACCATACTGCTTGGCTCGAACAACTATTTGGGCCTTTGCAGTGACATCAGGCTCAAAGAAGCTGCTATTGACGCAACAGTTAAATACGGTGTGGGCTCAGGGGGCTCTAGGCTTACTACCGGTTCTTATGATTTGCATAGGGCGCTAGAAAGAAAAATTGCTGACTTTAAAGGCACGCAGGCAAGCTTGATTTTTAATACAGGGTACATGGCGAATGTTGGAGTAATATCATCTCTTTGCGATAGGAAATGGGCTATTTTTTCAGATAAAAATAATCACGCAAGCATAGTTGACGGCTGCCTGCTAAACGGGTCGAGGCTCGTCAGATATAAACACTGCGATATGGGTGATCTTGAGAGGAAAATTATAGAGCATAGAGGAAGCAGTAATTTGATAGTGACTGACGGAGTGTTCAGCATGGATGGGGATGTGGCCCCATTAGACTGTATTGTTAAACTGGCTAAAAAATATGGAGCAATCACAATGGTGGATGACGCCCATGGGGTAGGGGTTCTAGGAGAAAAGGGCTCTGGAACGGTTTCGCATTTCAGGGTGGATGATGAAATAGACATACAAATGGGAACCTTGAGCAAAGCCATAGGTTCAATTGGCGGATATGTTGCCGGAAAGCAGTGCTTTATTGACTATTTCAGAAATTTTGCAAGAAGCTTTATCTATTCAACATCACTTCCGCCTGCATCTATTGCCGCCTCACTTAAGGCAATTGAAATCATAGAAAACGAAGATAGCAAAAGAGTGCATCTTTTAAAAATGGCCAATGGGTTTAAAAACAAGCTAACAGATGCAGGTTTTATAGTGTCCGATACAATTACGCCAATAATTCCAGTAATCATAGGAGATGCCCAAAAGGCAGTTGAAATAAGCAAAAGCCTACTGCAAGAAGGCATTTTTATACCTGCTATAAGACCGCCTACGGTGTCCAATGGAACCAGCAGGCTTAGGCTTTCGCTAATGGCAACACATACTGACTATGAACTTGAATACGTATTTGATAAGCTTGTATTCCACGCAAAAAGGCTAGGAGTCATTGAGGGTTGATATTATGAAAAAACACTTGCTAATACTTTCAGGCTGGGCAATTCAACCATCTGCATGGAAACCCCTTTTCGATCTGCTTGAACAAGATTATGAACTTAGCTTAGTGGATTGGAATGACGTGGACACACTAGATGGCTTTAATCAAAAAGCCACTAGAGTGATACAGAAAAAAGGTATGGACAGATTTTCGGTAATAGGCTGGTCTTTGGGTTCCCTGTCGGCAATAAATATTGCCGCCGGCAATCTCTTTGGAATTGAAAATATTGTTTTAATTAGCGGGACAGGCAAGTTTACTCAGGAAAATAGTGAAAGCTACAATTGTGGGTGGGACGAGAAAATTGTAAATAAGATGATTTGCTCATTAGAAAAAAACATAAATCACACACTTAGCAGTTTTTATAAAAAGATGTTTAGTCAAAGTGAAATAAAAAAGGGCTATCATGACTGTTTTCTTAATGAAGTGGTTCCACTGACTGAATTTGATTCAGTGCGTTCACTGGTATTGGGTTTGGAATATCTTATTAAATCTGACTTTAGAGAAAAAATCAACTGCATAGATATACCGGCTTTATTAATACATGGATGTGATGATTTGATATGTCCCGTAATCGCCTCAGTTTACATTCACAGTCATTTAAAAAAATCTGAATTAATAGTATTTAAAGAGACGGGGCACATGCCATTTTACACCAATCCGCAGAGGTGTTATGAGGCTATTAATAGTTTTTTAAATATAGGTATGGGGGAAGTATTATGATAGATAAAGAAAAATTAAAAAGAAGGTTTAGCCGGAACGCCAAAAATTATGATGAATATGCAAATGTCCAAAAAAAAATGGGAAGCTTTCTAGTCGACAATTTGGTAAAACACACAATAATTGAATGTTCGCAAATAAAAAAAATACTAGAGATAGGGTGTGGGACGGGGTATGTAACACGAAAATTAGCAAATGACTATCCCAATGCACAAATCACAGCAGTGGACATTGCGCCGGGAATGATAGAGCTTGTAAAATCCACTATTCAAAATAATAACATTGATTTTATATGTGCAGATATTGAAGAAATTTACATTGTTGACAATTACGATTTGATTGTTTCCAATGCAACTTTTCAGTGGCTTAATGACTTTGAAAAGACGGTGGCCAGGCTTATTGGGATATTAAATGAAAATGGCATACTCTGCTTTTCGACTTTTGGCCAACATACATTTCAAGAACTCCACGAAGCCTTTGACAAGGCAAAAAATATTCTTGAAATAGAAGGTGCTGTTTCTCCGGGTCAGGTTTTTTACTCATTGAATGATTTGGAGCAAATAATTTATTCGTTAATGGGGCAAAATAATCAAAATGGACTGAATAT
Source organism: Peptoclostridium litorale DSM 5388 (assembly GCF_900141635.1). Taxonomy (GTDB): domain Bacteria; phylum Bacillota; class Clostridia; order Peptostreptococcales; family Peptostreptococcaceae; genus Peptoclostridium; species Peptoclostridium litorale. The sequence continues at coordinate 133,284 of NZ_FSRH01000001.1, forward strand.
ACACTCTTTTGAATCTTATGAACGTGAATATTTTGACCGTTGCATCGACTTTTTGAATACAGTCAAAAAAATCGGAGCAAACAAAAGTCAGAGAGGCAAAAACACATCTAATCCAGGCTTTATAGAAAAAGTCATAGAGATTTACGACAATGATTATTCTGCTGACAATAAAGTGGTTGCGACTTATCACAATTTGTATTTTTATCTGGTGAATAATAGATTCAATGCAATTGGATGATATACAATTGACAAGGTTTAAAGCTGGCCATATCTATCCCCTGTGATGAGTTTCCAGCCTCGCTCTCGTGGGTAATAAGTAAAGTAAATCAACATTGCCGTCACAGGTTTTTTAGGCTCACATTAAAAGGGGTGAAAAAATGTTATTCAAAGACAGAAAAGAGGCTGGAATCAAGCTTGCGCAATCCCTGGAAAAATACCAGGGTGATGAGGCGATTGTATTTGCTCTGCCCAGAGGGGGCGTTGTCCTGGGAGTTGAGATTGCAAATAAACTGGGCGTACCGCTCGATCTGATAATAACAAAAAAGATCGGCCATCCCATGAACGAGGAGTATGCGATATGCGCCATAGCGGAAGAGGGCGATCCCGTTTGCAATGAGGCGGAAATAAAGCGCGTCAATCCCGAGTGGTTCCAGAGGAGCATACAAAATGGGCGAAGGGAGATCAAAAGGCGTAGGGAGAAGTATCTTGGAGACACCAAGCGTCAAACTCTCGAAGGAAAAACAGCAATAATCGTAGACGACGGCATCGCGACAGGACTGACGATGATGGCCGCCATAGACGAAGTCAAAAGCCGCCATCCTAAAAGGCTGGTGGTTGCTATTCCTGTTGTTCCCTACGACACTGCACAAAAGCTGAATGACAGGGTGGATGAGTTGGTCGCGCTGGATATTGATTCTTATTATCTGGGCGCGGTGGGTGCGTACTACGGTGATTTCAGACAGGTGGAAGACAGAGAAGTCATTTCTATCTTAAAGTCTGTTGAAATCAAGGAGGATTGATAAGATGGATAAAAAAGAAACTCTGGTGTTTATACCGGATGGGAAAATACATCTGCCGGGTTCGCTAGAAATTCCAAAGGGCACAAAAGGCCTTGTGCTCTTTGCACATGGAAGTGGCAGTAGCAGATTCAGCCCTCGCAACAACTACGTTGCAGAAATGCTTAGGCAACACGGCCTTGGAACTCTGCTCATGGATTTGATGACACCAGAAGAAGACCTGGATTACGAGAGGCGTTTTGATATCGACTTGCTGACACGCCGTTTGATTGCCGCGACGAAATGGCTGAGGGAACAAGACGAAACGAGCCAGCTCGCCATTGGGTATTTCGGCGCGAGCACCGGGGCTGCTGCAGCCATCCAAGCCGCAGCTACACTGGACGAACAGGTCAGCGCAATTGTTTCCAGAGGTGGACGTCCTGATATGGCATTTCCTTATCTTGACAAAATAAATTCGCCTACGCTACTGATTGTAGGCGGAAATGATGATGTAGTCATAGATCTCAACCAAAAGGCCTATGAAAAAATTACGGCCGTCAAAGAGCTGGAAGTCATTCCGGGTGCGACACATCTTTTTGAAGAGCCTGGTGCCTTGGAAATCGTTGCAAAACTAGCTGCCAGGTGGTTTGAAAAATATCTCGGCAAGTAATTGTCTATACGAAAGACTACACGGGGTCAACTTCATTTTGGAGTTAACCCTTTTTTTATAAAAATACTCTGCTTGAATTATTTAAAAATCAGTCTTGTGCTTTTTAAGAAATATTACATAAAACAGATATGCCAAAGACAGTATAAAGATAATGACATACCAGTATAGTTTTAATGAAAGTATTGGCGGCCATACTTTCGCAGCAATGAGACCAGCTACAAAGGCTGCCATCTTTAAAACCTGGACATCTAGTACTGACATTTTTCGAATTGTACTTTGATCTAATGGTTTCATCTTTATCACCTCTTTTTATTTATGCCCAAAAAAATTTTGTAAAATCTGATTACGAGGTAATGTATAAGTAGTCCCTGTAGCATTTCAAGGAGGAATCTATGTCAAAATATGATATCAGCAGAGTCAAAAGATCAAAAGAAAAAGCCAAAATCACATACGACAAACTGAGCAAATGGTATGATTTGTTTTCTGGTAAAACAGAAAACAAATATAGGGATGCCGGATTAAAAAAGCTTGCCGCCATGAAGGGTGACACAGTACTCGAAATCGGATTTGGGACGGGACGCTGCATATTGGCCTTAGCCGAATCGGTTGGTAGCTTCGGGATGGTATACGGCATAGATATTTCAAAGGGCATGTGCCAAATTACCAGAAATAGAGTTCAAAGAGCAGGGCTTTCAGATAGGGTGGTGCTGGAATGCGCCGATGCACTAAATCTTCCATTTGCTGATGGTTTTTTCGACGCCATATTTATGAGCTTCACATTGGAGCTCTTCGACACGCCCGAAATACCGCTACTTCTTGATGAATGCACAAGAGTTCTCAACAAAGTGGGAAGAATTTGTATTGTAGCGCTTTCGAAAGAAGGCAATCACAAAAATGTCAAGTCGTTTTACGAATGGCTCCATAGGTGCTTTCCCAATTCTTTTGACTGCAGGCCCATATATGTTAAGCGCTCAATTGAAAATGCAGGTTTTCGTGTTCTTAGCCAGGATATAATGTATATGTGGGGCCTATCTGTAGAAATAGTGTTAGCCGAAAAACAGAGTATATATACTACGGAACCATAGTTTTTATTCATATGGAAAAGCTTTGAACGTCACATAATTCCCCTGAATCAAGCTTCACATCATTGACAAAACAATATCAGCGGCATATAATTTTAACAGAGTGCATTCTGTGAATTTATTCGGTCGAATGCATAAATAAAACGTACATACTAAATATCACAAGATCGGACGGAAAATTATTACATAGCAGATTTAAAAGAGCATAAGAAATACCAAAAGACAAAGTATTGGAGTGATGTTATGAAAGGTATCAAAAACAGACTTATAGCTTCGTTTTCAGCGCTCATTATAGCACTGAGCCTTGTACTTGGATTTGTATCTTACTATACTGCATCTAAAGGGCTTTCTGCCAGTGTCGAAAGAAATCTCGAAATAATAGCGACTGAAACATCTAAATTTGTAGAAAGCGAGATAGCTGCTGAATTTGGGAAGCTTGAAATTCTGGCTGCAAGCTACGACATAAGTAATCCTGAAGTTTCAATAGAAGAAAAACTAAATATTTTAAGGAAAGAAAAAAGCAGAAGTGGCCACATCCACATGTATGTGATTGATTCAGCTGGACAGGGAATAAATACTGAAGGTACGATTTTAAACCTGTCTGACAGGGAGTACTTCAAAAAAGCCATGATGGGAGAAAGTAACATATCGGATCCTCTTGTCAGCAAGGAAGACGGTTCTGTAATAATAGTATATGCCGTTCCCATAACTTATAACGGCCAGATGACAGGCGCGCTTATAGCTATAAGAGACGGCAATGCCTTAAGCACAATAGTGGACTCCATCAAAATAGGGGAAGACGGCTATGCCTACATTATAAACCAAAAGGGCGAAATAATAGGCCACAAGGACAAGCGGGCGGTCATGGACCAGTTCAACCTCTTGAGTGCTGCGAAGTCTGACAAGAAAATGGAAGAGCTTGCAAGTCTTTCTGAAAAGATGATTGCCGGAGAAAGTGGTACAGGAAGCTACTGGTACAAGGGTGAAGACAAGATAATGGGCTATGCTCCTATAGAGGGGACAAGCTGGTCTCTTTCAGCGACAGCGCCTCTAAGTGAAGTGTTCAAGGAACTTGGAATTATGAAGAGGAATATATCGCTGGCGGCAGCAGTGCTTATATCAATTGCAATTGCGGTTGCATACGTAATAGGGACCCAGATAGCAAATCCAATAGTGAGACTTTCAAGACATTCTGAAAAGCTTTCGAATGGAGATTTTACAGACAACATAGAGGAGGACATGCTCAATAGGCAGGATGAAATAGGAGGTCTTGCAAAGGCCTTCGATGCCATGACCCAAAATTTCAGAGATCTTATAAGAGAGATAACTGAGTCTGCTCAGCACGTTGCTGCTTCAGCACAGCAGTTCATGGCGACTTCCGGGCAGGCGGCTGAATCTTCAGCGCAGGTTTCAAGCACTATAGATGAGATAGCAAGGGGCGCTACAGACCAGGCTGTTCAAACCGGAGAAGGTTCTGAGAAGACTGAGTTCCTTGGAAGTTTGATAGAGGAAGATAGGCAGCACGTTTCAGACATAGAATCGTCGGTAAAAGTAGTTGCCGAATCAATAGGTGAAGGGCTAGACATAGTTGAAGAGCTTTCGAAAAAGACTGATGAAAATGATGATGCGATAAAGGAAGTGTACGACATAATACTCAAGACAAATAAAAGCGCCGAGGACATAGGAAAAGCCAGCCAGTTCATAGCGTCCATAGCGGAGCAGACAAACCTTCTTGCTCTAAACGCTGCCATAGAGGCGGCAAGAGCTGGAGAACACGGAAAAGGATTTGCCGTAGTTGCAGATGAGATAAGAAAGCTAGCGGAACAGTCAACAGAGTCTACACGTACTATAGACAACTCGGTTGTAAAGCTCCAGGAGAACTCGAGTATATCGGTTGATACAATAAAGAAGGTTTCGGAGCTTATAAAAAGCCAGATAGAAAGCGTGAAGACTACCGAAATAAAATACAAAGACATATCAAATGCAATGAAGAGGTCAGAGGAAGCTATACAAAGGCTCATAGGCGCAAGTGACAACATGGTGAGCAAGAAGGATGAAATACTCAAAAATATACATGGACTATCTGTCATAGCAGAGCAGAATGCAGCTTCGACAGAAGAGGCGGCAGCCTCTACGGAAGAGCAGCTGGCTTCAATGGTTGAAATCTCAAATGCAAGCTCAGCTCTTGCCGACCTTGCCCAAGATCTGCAAGAGTCTATAAACAAGTTCAAGATTTAATCGTATCCGCAGAAAACACCTAAAACATAAGCCTTAATAAGGACGAATAACTAAAGCCCATAGCGACAGATAAACGCCGTGGGCTTTAAAATTTCACAATTTAGTCTTGCTCGGAGAATGATTCAACTTTCAGTTTTATCTTACGGTAGTTAACATCCTCGTCTATCCCTTTTCTTATGGCTTCTTCCATTGTTTCTCCCTCTGCCATTTCATTTATGATCAGATGGCCTTGCGTATAATTATCTGGGAGAAAAGTATCGAAGCAAAATCTCCAGTTGCTTGAAAATTTCATTAGTGTAAAATGTCCGTCATATTTTTCGTTTGCAATTTTGATGCATTTATCCATTATTGAATCACATTTCGTATTCATAGGCATCCTCCTCTTCTGTAAGTTCCTATGACAATATATACCCTGAATGTCGACGGATTCACTTAAATTGAAATATAATGGCCCATGAGCGATAAAAAACTGGAATGCTTATCCTGATACTCTTCCGGATATAGGATTTATGAAAATAACGTGTATACTCAATTGTGATTAAAACTTATTGCTTCGGAAGCGCAATAAATAAGATTCCTAAAGGTAAATTATCCGATTGATTTAATTCATTCCCTCAGCATTGTCGTTAGCACAGCGTAAAAGACGTGCAGTTACTCGATATAACAGTCGTACAACATCCAATACTCGGTAATCAAAATATTCAGTTGCTGGCTCAATTCCAATATATAGTCTTCTGAATATGATCTTTTTTCAATGTAAGCGAAATTTTTCAATTTAGAGTTAAGCAACTCCCTTGTCTCTTTGATCTGAATCTTCAAGTCCAACATTTTCTGTTTCCTCCTGGTATGTAAAATTATATAATTTTATGATGGTTTTTACGCAATAAAAAAATACGGGAAGCACCCGTTTTTTATGTCCCCCAAATACAATTATTTTTTCTTGTTCGGTCGAAATAGAGAGAGTCCATTTGGCAAGTTAAAAAGCAGAGAAATTTCATCTGCGGTGGTATTATTTACGCGGATGATTATCGATTAAAGACACATATTTGAAAAAAGCCACACAACTGTACCGGAAATGTAGATTATCGGTATAGTTGTGTGGTAAAATTACATATAGGGGAACGGGGGTAAATCATCACTTGAAATCCAAGCTCCATAAATAGCGTTAAAGAGATATTTATTTCCGTTATAGACTTATCGTATTCAACAGCAGCAACCACGCCTTAAAATTGAAAATAATCGAAATTACAGCAAAATCGCAAAAAATACAGTAGCAGGAGGGAACTATGAATAGGTTTAAGATATCAGAAAAAAACAGAAGTGAAATTCCAGACAACATACTGATAGAGAGGGCCATATTGAAGGAAAAACTGGATTCGTTAAAATCAGGCGCGCCGCCGCTCTTAAAAAAGTACATTAACTATCTTTATAGAAACGAAAGTGCAAGGAGTGTAAACATTAACACCGCGCTCAAATATACACGGGAGATCACTTCATTTTTACAGGCACTTATAGATAGAGGCATCATCTCTGTGCAATCACTATCCCAAATAAGCCCTTTGGAGATTGATGAAATATGTTCCGAAGATATACAGGACTATATAGATTCGTGCGGTAGCTATGTCCATGTTAATTCCAATGGCGAAAAAGTCATATACAGCAACAGTCCAAGGACACTTTCACTCAAACAAACCTGCATAAAGGGATTTTTTACATGGCTGTACAAGAATGAATACATAGAAAAGAACGAAACAGAAAAGCTCAGAAAGATACTCACAAACGACACTCATGAAGTCCTGACTCTCACAGACGAAGAAGTCATGGCCTCCCTTGAGCTTTCTGCGACGGGAACATGCACCATATACGGCATGGACATAGGCCTTTCTAAAAAAGAGATGGAAAACTTCAAAAATACAAGGCTCAGAGATCATGCAATTTTAAGTATGTTCATATATCACGGGCTCAGAATATCTGAGCTCTATCATATCAACATGTCGTCACTTGAAATCGAAAAGGGTGTATTCAACATATTCAGAAAACGTAACAAGAAAAAGAAAATGTACTTTTCAAATCAATCATTAAAGGCTCTTGAGAACTATTTGGAAAACGAAAAGCCGAAGGATGGAATAAGACCCGGAGACGAAGACGCCCTTTTTCTCAGTTCCTCCAGAAATGGAAAGGACCATTCGAGGCTTAGTATTGAGCAGATAAGAAAAATCGTAAAAAAATACACCACCAAAGTTTCTCGAAATCCCAAAATATCACCCCACAAGCTCAGAGCTACATTTGCGACCAAGTCGCTTGAAATCACCGGCAATATCTACACCGTCCAGCAGACTCTAGATCACAGTTCAACGGCCACTACACAAAAGTACCTCAAGGACAACGAAAAAGCCAAAAAGCAAATGGCCGAGATAATAACATTCGAATAGATGAACCGTAATATAGTTATGTAAACCAAAGGGCTGGAGCCATTTGGTTTTTTTATGCCTCTTAGCCAAATTGATTTGAAAACCCATTATCACTCTCGAGCATAGTCTTTTGCTCCTTTCTTCAGCACAAGCATTGTCATATACCTCCAAATAATAATACTCCTCTAGATTAGATATTGTCATCTAGGGTAAAATTTTCTTATATCACTAGCGAATATGATTAAGACAATCTACAAAACCAAATCAAAGAATTTCATTTAAAATGGAGATACGACTTCCATATGAAATCGCATACTTTGAATAAATATCAAAGGGGGAGACATAGTGGGCAATAGAGACAAATCCGAAATAATAAAACATGAAATTTTCGACAAAGTAAAAGAATTTCTGGAGGAAAAATCAAAATCACAGGAATTCATACCAGGAAAAACAAACCTTCAATATGCGGGCGCCGTTTATGACCATAATGAAATAAACGCAATGTTAGAATCCATATTGGACGGCTGGTTCGGCCTTAGCAAAAAAGCTCTCGAGTTCGAGAAGGCACTTGCCCAGTACCTTGGCGTCGGAGAGGTGATTCTTACAAATTCAGGTTCTTCGGCAAATCTTCTCTCCATTTCAGCACTCACTTCAAAGAGACTTGGCAAAAGCCATCTGCAAAAGGGCGATGAAATAATAATAGCAGCAACAGGGTTTCCAAGCACATTAAATCCAATAATCCAAAATGGGCTTGTTCCGGTATTTGTGGACTGCGAACCGGTGACTTACAATCTCGATGCCGATAAGATAGAAGCTGCAATATCAGAAAAAACAAGGGGTATAATGATAGCTCATACGCTTGGATTTCCGGCTGATATGGAAAAAATAATGGATATAGCCAACAGGCATGATCTTTTCGTGGTAGAGGATGCATGCGACGCTCTTGGTAGCAGCATAAACGGAAAACCGGTAGGCACATTCGGAACTGCAGGGACTTTTTCGTTTTATGTGGCTCATCAAATGACAACTGGAGAAGGAGGAGCAATAGTAACAAACGATAAAAACCTCGCGAGAATAATAAGATCATTTAGGGATTGGGGTAGAGCCTGTGTATGCCAGCCCTGCAAGGTGTTTATGAATCCAAACTTCAACTGTCCAGCCAGATTCAATCACCATTCTAAAATACTAAATGCAGCAAATAGCATTTCAAGCGGCAGCATGATTGATGAATACGATAGAAGATATACATATATCGAAATCGGATACAACCTCAAGCCACTTGAGTTTCAGGCGGCTATGGGAATAGAACAGCTGAAAAGACTTCCGGATCTCATAACCTCTCGCCAAAGTAATTTCAACAAATTGTATAAATACTTCGAGAAATGGAAAGACTATTTTATACTGCCAAAACGAGGAAATGAAAAATATGACATCTGCTGGTTTGGTTTCCCTCTTACACTAAGGGATAATGCTCCTTTTAAACGGATCGATTTGATTGAATTTTTGAAAGACAATATGATTGAAACAAGACTTCTATTCGCAGGAAACTTCTTAAAGCAGCCGGCATATGCTGATATAGAGTGCAGGATTTTCGGCGATATAGTAAATTCAAATACAGCAATGGATAAGACTTTCTTCTTTGGAACATACAAAGGGATCACTGATGAAATGATGGATTACATTTTCAATACAGTTGACAAGTTCATGCGCAATATATGTGAAATCAAATAGAAATTTATACCCCCACAAAATGTACATGTCTCGATTTCAAAGGATATAAGCTTTTAGATCGGGACATGTGCAGTAAATCCTGCCCTCGTAAGTTTACAATAATACAATTATGTACGGGATTTCCACGTGGAAACAAGGCGAGAAAATTCCAATTTAACACTTGGACCTGGTAATACCTGTAAGTATCCGCCTTGTCGATACGGGCTTGTGCATATATAATTACAAAATAAAAATGGTAAATCTCGCTTAAAAATGGCTATATAAGTTAATATAGCCATTTTCATTTACTCTGTATTAATTCATTCAACTGCAGGAGGTAAGCATATTGAAATTACATGGTGAAGTTGTAGAAATATCAAATATATCGCAGCCGGACATTAGGCGAATGTTCAATCTGATGGACTTGCATTATGAAAATATGAGTTGGGACATGTTCACAAGTGATTTAAGTGAAAAAAGTTGGGCTGTCATTATTAAAGATGAAAAAAATATAATCCAGGGATTCACAACTATGCTTTTTGTAGCCTTTAAATTTGGAGGTAAGGACGTTAAGGGCATCTTTTCCGGTGACACCATAATAAACAAGGAGTATTGGGGCAGTTTAGAGCTTCCGAGGGTTTGGGGGAGGTTTGTGCTCGAGTTGGCAGCTGAATACAAAAACGGCTTATTTTACTGGTTTTTAATATCAAAGGGCTATAAAACGTATAAGTATCTTTCTACATTCTATAAAAGCTATTACCCCCGCCTCGATACGCCTACCCCTGAATTTGAAAAGTCTTTGATGGACCACTTTGGATCAACCACATTCAGCGGGCAATACGATTCTCATGCGGGCGTAATTCGTGCAAATCACAAAAAGGACTTCCTAAAACTCGGGGTAGCAGATATTACAGCCAGGCAGCTCAAAGACCCAAATATTGAATTCTTTGCTAAAGCTAATCCTGGATATGCAATCGGAGATGAACTCGTTTGCATTGCAAGCCTTTCCCCCGATAATATAAAATCATTTTTTCATTCTCACTTAATGGGGAAATCCCATGAGTAATCCCATCATTTCAATTGCAAACCGCATTTTGTTGTTGCTTTATTCAAAGAAAAGCATTGGATTTCATAATGCCACAGGCAACGTAGAAAATGTCCAGGAGCATTTGATCAAGAAAGTCATAAAGAAAAACCAGGACAGTTTGTTCGGAAAGAGTCATGACTTCAAGAACATTAGAAGTATAAATGAATACAGGGCCCTGGTGCCCATTAGAACATATGACGATTTTTTGCCTTATGTTAAAAAAATCGAAAACGGGATTGAAAGGGTACTGACCGCTGAAAAGGTTTTGAGGTTTGAAGAGTCAAGCGGAACTTCGAGTGCCTCCAAGCTAATCCCATATACGCATTCTCTTAAAAATGAGTTTTTAAGAGGAATAGCCCCATGGATATATGACCTGTATTCATTCAATAAGGGCCTTGTAAATGGAAAGTCATACTGGTCCATCACCCCCGTTAAACTTTCAAGCGGTAAAAGTCATGGCAAAACCCCAATAGGTTTCGAGGAAGACAGTCAGTATTTCGGCTTCCTGGAAAAATTCTTTTTGAGTCTTATTTTTGCAGTTCCCAAGGAATTGATACATGTACATGATATCAGTTCCTTTCGCTACATAACTTTGCTATTTCTGCTGAACGAAAAATCGCTATCTCTGATATCCATATGGAATCCAACTTTTTTGATCCTTCTTTTAGATGCATTTAAAACACACTCGTGCAGCCTAGTGGCTGATTTGGAAGCTGGCACTATAAATCCACCTGGAAAAATACAGCCAGATATTCATAAAATCCTCTCGAAAAAGCTCAAACCAAACCCAAAAAGAGCAAGTGAAATTTCATCAATACTCAAAAAATGGGAGTGCAGTTGCCCGAGGGATGCAGATTCGATATACGAAGAGATATGGCCCAACCTGCAAGTTATAAGCTGCTGGACTGATGCAAATGCTGCTATTTATACAAATCAGCTAAAAGCACTCTTTCCAAATGTATTCATACAGGGAAAAGGGCTTCTTTCAACCGAGGGATTTATATCATTACCTCTTGTAGGTCATGAAGGATGCATGCTTTCAATCCGTTCGCATTTTTTTGAATTCTTGAGATATGACGTAAAAAGCGGCCAAGTTGATGATTACAATACCGTGCTTGCACATGAGCTGGAGATAGGGCAGATTTATTCAGTAATTATAAGCACCGGGGGCGGATTTTACCGATACAGGCTTATGGATTTGATTCAAGTGCTTGGCTTTACAAAGGGCTGCCCCAGAGTCCGCTTTGTAGGCAAGGAGGGCAATATATCCGACTATTTTGGAGAAAAGCTGAATGAATACCATGTTCACCGCGTATTCAAAAGCATATTTGACAAATATGAAATATCCCCTTCGTTTTATATGATGGCGCCAGAGTCAGACATAGAAAATTCAAAATACTATTATTCTGCATTTATCGAACTGGAGGATGGCGAAAGCAAGGCATTTTCCAGCAGTTTGAATTCAGCAGCCAAAGAATTTGAAAAGCAGCTAAATGAGAACTTCCACTACAAATACTGCAGAGCCCTGGGCCAGCTTGAGCATTTAAGGCTCTATATTTTGAAAGAAAAACCGGCAAATGGAAAGTCTGCTATTGAAATATATACGGACGTGTGCCGTCTTCTCGGACAAAGAGAAGGCAATGTAAAGCCTGTGGCCCTGCACAAAAAAGCAGTATGGCTAGAACAATTCAAGGAGCTAATTTACAAAGAAGAGGAGGCCTCAAAATGAAAATAGCCCTTTTAGCACCAGCCGGAGCCATGCACAGGTTTGGCGGAAACTTTAAAAAGCCCCTGCACTACGCCCCCTTGACTCTCACGACACTTGCAGCCCTTGTTCCGCCGGAGCTTCGAGCGGAAATAAAAATATATGACGAAACGGCAGGGATAATACCTAAGGACATCGAAGCAGATATTATAGGTATCACAGCAATAACGGGCACATCGGTAAGGGCCTACCGCTGGGCAGACCATTTCAGGTCAAAGGGCATACATGTGGTTCTAGGGGGGGTTCATCCGACTCTTATGCCCCATGAAGCTTCAAGCCATGCCGATTCTGTAATGGTTGGATTTTCAGAGCAGACGTGGCCCATTGTGCTCATGGATTTTGCAAACCATGCAGCGAAAAAATTTTACTATCAAAAAAATGACTTCAGCATGATTGGCAGGCCAATTCCAAGAAGGGACCTTCTGGAGCGCAAAAGATACATCACAGTAAACAGTGTCGAAGCCATAAGAGGGTGCAATCACGCCTGCAATTTCTGCGCCTTTCCTGCAGCTTTTGGCAGAAAAGTGTACAGGAGGCCTGTAGGCGAGGTCGTCAGGGAAATTGAAATGCTGGTGGGGAAAGAAATTGTTTTTCCCGATATCAATCTAATTGCGGACAGGGAGTATGCCAAAGAGCTTTTCAGGGAACTGACTCCGCTTAAGCGGTGGTGGTTTGGGCTGGCAACTTCGGAGGTTGCAGAAGATGAAGAGCTCTTCAATGTAATTGTAAAAAGCGGCTGCAAGGGCCTGCTGATAGGCTTTGAATCTGTACTACAGGAGTCGCAAAAATTTGTGAAAAAGGGCATCAACAGGGTTGACCAGTATGTAGTTTTAGTTGACAAACTACACAGCGCTGGCATTGCAATCAATGGGTGCTTTGCATTTGGCGGTGACAAGGAGAATAAGAGCGTATTTGAAAGAACCGTGGAGGCCGTGGTAAAGTTGAAAATCGACCTTCCCAGGTATTCCATACTTACGCCTTTTCCTGGCACCCCGCTGTACAACGACCTTTCCAAGCAGGGGCGGATAATTGAAAAAAACTGGGCCATGTACGATGTTGAACACTGCGTATTCAAGCCTAAGCTAATGACACCTGATGAGCTGGAAGACGGAACTGAGTGGGCCTGGAGGCAGACGTATTCCTTTTTAAACATCGCAAAAAGACTGAGCACGTTTGGCACACCCCATATGGCGTCCATCCCGGCAAACTTGTTTGGATATAGGATTTACGCCAGAAACTTCAGGAAGTTCACTAGAGATGTGATGACCGACAATTCAGATATATAAGGAGAGTGTCTAATTTGAAGGTTACTTTTATAAGGCCGAACATGAGCATATATAAAGCGGCAGATGCTCTTCAACCGTTAGCATTTTCAATACTCGCAGGCATTACGCCCGATAATGTTGAAATTGAATTTTACGACGACAGAATAGAAAAAGTACCCGAGAATATAAATACTGATTTAGTTGTCTTGTCAGTGGAAACCTTTACAGCAAGAAGAGCTTACCAGCTGGCATTAAAATATAAAAAAATGGGTTTGCCTGTAATTATGGGCGGCTTTCATCCAAGTTTTCTTCCTCATGAGGTGCTTAAATTTGCAGATAGCGTGGTTATTGGCGACGCTGAAGGGATATGGGAAAAAATAATTGAAGATGCCGCAAGCAAAAAACTATCGAAGGTATACAGGCAAGACAAGCCTCATTCACTTAATGGAATTGTATACGATAGATCAATATTCAAGGGCAAAAAATACGCCCCCATCTATCCTGTTCAATTTGGAAGGGGTTGCAAGTATTCATGTGACTTTTGTTCTATCAATGCTTTTTACGGGAACAGTCTCAGGCAAAGGCCTGTAGATGAAGTAATTGCCGAAATTGAATACTTGGGCAAAAAGCACATATTCATAGTTGATGACAATATATGCATTGATGGGAAAAAGGCCCGTGAGTTTTTTACTAAACTCATACCGTTAAAGGTGCGCTGGACCAGCCAAGTAAGTATTGATATTGTAAATGATCCCGAGCTGCTTAAGCTCATGGCAAAGAGCGGCTGCATGACTCTTCTCATAGGCTTTGAGTCTCTAGACAAAAGAAATTTGTTGCAGATGGGTAAGGGAGTCAATATAAAAAATAGCGATTATTCACTGGCTATCAAAAAAATTCGCGAACACGGCATCATGGTCTACGGCACTTTTATTTTGGGATACGACTACGATACGCAGTACTCTTTTGAAGCTTGCCTAGAATTTGCGATAAAAAACAAAATTGCCTTGGCGAATTTCAACCCTCTGATGACTATGCCTGGAACAGATCTTTATGCCAGGATGAAACTGAAAGGCAGTCTCATATACGACAAATGGTGGCTGGATCCCGAATACAGGTATGGCAAGGCCATGTTTAACCCCGCTGGAATGAGCGCCTTTGATCTGACGGAAGGCTGCAAATATGCAAGGTACAAGTTTAGCAGTTACAGCTCTATTTTAAAGCGCGTTACTGACTTTAAGGCAAATTGTTCAAGCATAGGCAATTTGTCCATATTCCTGGTTTCAAACGCCATATCGAGGAGGGAAATTTTCCAAAAGCAAGGTATTTTGCTTGGAGATGACATGAAAGACGAGGATGTTTTGGAGGTGGCAAATGAGGATAACGCTTATTAAGCCAAATATAGGCAAAATGGAACACAGCCTCTATGTAGACGAGGCAAGAATGGAGCCACTGCAGCTAGGCGTTATTGCTGCTCTTACACCTGAAGAATTGGAATTGGAGATGTACGACGACAGGATGGAAGCAATCCCCTATGACCGCCAAACAGATCTTGTTGCGGTCACTGTAGAAACATTCACAGCTAGAAGAGCTTATGAAATTGCAGGTGAGTTTAGAAAACGCGGTGTCAGAGTGATATTAGGCGGCATGCACGTCAGGCTTATGCCTGAAGAGGCATCTGAGCATGCAGATTCAATATTCATAGGTGATGCTGAAAAGCTTTGGCATGCCGTTATAGATGATGTTAAAAAAGGAAAGCTTAATAAAGTTTATGCGGGCGGCATTGGCATACCCCATCCTGGAGTATATACTCGAAGGGACATTTTTAAGGGGAAGGGGTACCTGCCAATCACTCTCACGCAGTTTAGCCGGGGCTGCAGGTATAACTGCTCATTTTGTGTCACAAGTGTTTATTTTAACAGGACTCACTGCTTTAGGGATGTAAAAGAAGTCATAGGGGAGATTGAATCACAGGAAAGGAATCTCATATTTTTTGTGGACGACAATATCGTGGCAAATCCCGATGCTGCAAAAAAACTTTTCCGCGAATTAATTCCACTGAATGTGAAATGGGTCAGCCAGGCAAGCATAGATATGACTCAGGACAAGGAATTGATGGATCTTATGGTGAAAAGCGGATGTCTTGGACATGTTGTTGGATTTGAGTCAATCGATGTCAAAAACCTTAAGTGGATGAACAAAACTCCAAACCTCAATCTCTTTGACGGATACGATAGACAGCTTAAGATTTTACGTGACCACGGACTTCAATTGTGGGCAGCTTTTACACTAGGACATGATTTTGACACTCTAGACTCCATAAAGAGAACCCTTGAATTTGCTGTGAATAACAAGTTTTGTTTTGCGGCATTCAATATACTCATGCCCTATCCTCAAACACCACTTTATGAAAAATTAAAAGAGGAAAACAGGCTGCTATACGATGGAAAATGGTGGCTGCATCCCGAGTATAGATTTAACTATGCAGCATATGAGCCAAAAAATATGTCAGCAGACGAACTGACTGAGGCTTGTTTTGAAGCTCGTAAAATTTTCAACAGCCCGGCCTCCATAATAAAGCGGGCTTTTGATTTTAAAACAAATATGAGTTCACTTTACAGGTTGGCGATATATGCCAGCTATAACCCGCTTTTTAGGAAAGAGGTATTCAAAAAGCAGGGAATGATATTCGGCTTAAATAACATGGAACAGGAGAAATGACATGAAAATAACTTTTATTTTGCCAGGCATAGGTAAAAAGGAAAATGAAAAGTATATAAAGACTTGGAAAATGGAACCCCTTACAATTGCAACTCTAAAGAAGCTGACTCCAAATGACATTGAAACAGAGTTTTTCGACGACAGATTAGAGCTAATTGACTATAATACCCCTACCGACCTAGTCGTGATTTCCGTTGAGACTTACACTGCAAAAAGGGCATATCAAATCAGCGGAGAGTTTAGAAAAAGAGGCGTCAAGGTAATAATGGGCGGCTATCATGTAACACTACTACCAGATGAGGCTGTAAAATACGCGGATGCCGTTTTATCTGGAAATGCTGAAACCATATGGGAAATTGTGATTGAAGACTTCAAAAGGGGAAATTTGAAGAAGATGTATAGTGGCAGACCTCAAATTTTGAATTCCATCCCTGACAGGAGCATATATGCTGACAAGAAGTATCTACCATTGTCATTGGTTGAGACAGGGCGTGGATGCCCCTTTAGCTGTGAATTTTGTGCGATTTCATCATACTACTGCTCAAATTACAGGCCAAGGCCAATTGAAAGTGTGATAGAAGACATTAAAAAATCAAATGGCAGATATTTTTTCCTGGTTGACGACAATATTGTGGCAAATCCAGAACATTGTAAGGAGCTGTTTTCCGCTATAGCCCCGCTTAATATAAAGTGGACAAGCCAGGGCTCACTGACCATGGCCAAGGACAAGGATCTCTTAAAGCTCATGAAAAAAAGCGGATGCGATACTATTTTAATTGGGTTTGAATCCCTAGATGAGAGAAATTTAAATCAAATGAAAAAGGACTGGAGCCTTAAAATAGGGGAAAGGGATGAGCTGATTAAGCGAATTCACGACGCAGGCATAAGTATTTACGCAACATTTGTGTTTGGATTCGACTACGACACCCCTTCGTCGTTTGAAAGAGCGGTTGAATTTTCATTAAATCATGATTTTTTCTTTGCGGCATTCAATCACCTGCTTCCGTTTCCCGGAACACCGTTATATGAACGGCTAAAATATGAAAAGAGGCTGACTAGCGAAAAGTGGTGGCTTGAGCCGGGATATAAGTATGGAGACATATCTTTCATCCCCAGGAACATGTCTCCCGAAGAGCTTTCGTGTAGATGCGCCAAGGCGAGAAGGGATTTTTTCAAGTACTCTTCAATATTTAAAAGGTGGACTAAACTTCTTTTGAGAAATCCCGACCCGCTGCTTTCGATGATATTTTTAAGCCAAAACATAAATTTGAAGCTTGAAGTGGACAGAAAATTAAGCATGCCCATAGGGAGTGGTCTTGATGAATTTCCAAAGTAAACGGTTTATATTTGAACTTGCAAGTCCCAAAGACAGCGAGGAAATCCTAAACATACTTGAAGAGGACGATTTCAAGGGGAACATATCAATCTGCTATACGCGAAGGCCAAATGCATATGACTCCTTTATGAAAGAGGGCGATGAAGTGCATATGCTTGTCTGTCGGGATACTCATAATTCAGCAATTGCAGGAATGGGTGCATTAGCCTGTAGAATGGCATATATAAACGGCAAAGAAGAAAAGGTAGGCTATTTATTTGGTCTTAGGATAAAAAAGGGGTACAGAAAGGCCTACTCCTTGATTCCACGGGGCTATGCCTTTATACATTCCCTCTTGGAGAAAATGGGTATACGCTATATATACACTACGATTTTGGAAGAAAACAAACACGCCCAAAGGATTTTCGAGAAAAAGAGAGCTTCCATTCCGCACTATGAGTTTCTTTGCAATTATAACGTCTATGCTTTAAAGGCAAATCCAAGGCAGAAAAGCAGGACTAAGGATGGATTTACGTTTAGACGTGCATCCAAAGGCGACATACCTGAAATAATAGAGTTTTTAAATGCTGAAGGCAAGAAAAAGCATTTTTACCCCCAAATAACCGAAGACTTGATTACACACAATTGTATTCCGGGTCTAAATTACGATGACTTCCATTTGCTTTTTAGCCGTCAAAATGAAATTCTCGCCTGTGGCGCGCTGTGGAACCAGCAAAGTTATAAGCAGTATATTGTCAAAAAATACGGCGGGTTACTTAAACTACTGCATCCGATTTCGACTCTGCTTCCAATAGCCGGCTACCCCGCCCTTCCAAAACTGGACAGCATCCTTGATTTTTCCACCCTGTCATTTTGGGCTATAAAAGGCGGCAGCAGAGAAATATTCAATGTATTTTTAAATGGCATTTCACAATGCGCCAATAGTCATACTTTTTTTCTTATTGGGATAAATGAAAGAGACCCGCTAAAAGACCTGCTTGATAAAACTCCCCATATCAATTATAGTAGCAGGGTCTACCTTGTCAACTGGGAGAAATCAATAAAAGTAGCTGGTGATTTCGACTCAAAACAAAGCATATATATCGAATGTGGAATGCTCTAAATTTAACTGCTGCCGCATGTCAAAAATGTCAATTTTGCTGCCGGAGCAATCGTCTTGACTATGCAATAGACATGTATAAACCAACTTAATCTATTCGAAATTAATTTAATATTTAAATACACGCTGAATCAAAATGTGGTATTATAGTACACACGAAGTTTCAATTGCAATGCTCAAAGATTCAACTTAATATACTGCAATAGGAGTGAGTATTTATGAGAAAGTCAACACCGAAAGATCTGGACGGAATAATGGAAATCATAAAGGCGATAGTAAAAGAGATGAATTCATACGGAAACTACCAGTGGAATGAGAGTTATCCGTCACCAGATGACTTTACAGACGATATGGAAAAAGGCAACCTGTATGTCGAAGAACTAGATGGAAAAATTGCAAGCTTCATATGCTTGAACTGCGTGGAAGCTCCTGAATATAAAGAGCTTGAATGGTCTATTGACCAAAAGGCCCTTGTAGTACACAGGATGGGCGTAAATCCTAATTTTAGAGGAAGAGGGCTTGCAAAAAAGCTTATGGAGTTTGCAGACGAACTGGCAGTTGCAAAAGATTTGAACTATATAAGGGTAGATACATCTTCTCAGAATGCAAAAATGAACTCGCTTATTACGAAATGTGGATTCAAGTACATAGGCACAGTGCAATTCGCCGGGGTGGACGGAGATTTTTGCTGCTATGATAAACTTATTTGAAGAGCAAAAGCTAAAAAGTAAATGAATACAGATGAAGTAAGCAGGCCAAAGGAACCTCCCCCTTAGCCCCTCTCAGAACCGTACGTGAACCTCTCAGCTCATACGGCTCCCATCATCCAGCCGTTGGTAATATTCCAAATTTCCAGTGATTTACGAATTGCTACCTTTGCTTTTTCCGCTATCGCGGGTAGAAAGTTAATGAAATACTTTCCGTATTTATTCTTTGAGCGTCTTGGCCTGAACGTATACCCAAGAAAGTCAAAGGATATGTTGGGGTATTCTCCCTTTCGATCATCATCTTTACAATAGACAATCCTTGTTTTCTCTTGATTTAACTGCAGTCCACACTGCTCAACTCTTCTCTGGAGTCTTCTTTGCAGATATTTTGACTGTTTTAATGATACACAGTGGGTTATTCCATCATCAGCATATCTAGCCCAGGGTATAGTTGGAAATTCTTTTGCCATAAAATCATCAAATGCATAGTGTAAAAATAGATTCGCAAGAACTGGACTTATAACTCCTCCTTGTGGAGTTCCAGATGTCCTAGATGTTATTGTGCCATCTTCCATTTGAAATGGTGTTGTAAGCCATCTTTGTATATAGAGTATAATCCACCCTTCCTTTGTATGCCTTTTTACCATTTTCATTAGATAGTCGTGCCTGATGTTATCAAACAGCCCCTTGATGTCAAACTCCAGTACCCAGTCTTTCCTCCAACATCTTGTTCTTGTCTTTTCTATTGCTTGTATTGCTGATTTCTTTGGCCTGTAACCATAAGAATCCTCATAAAACATAGACTCTACTGATGGTTCGAAGTATAACTTTGCCACCATTTGTGCAATCCTATCTTCGACCGTGGGGATACCAAGTATTCTTGTTCCTCCGTTCTTCTTGGGAATTGCTACAGCTTTTACCGGTTTAGGAAAATAGGTTCCCGATGACAACCTGTTCCAGATTTTGTATAGGTTATTGTTTAGATTCTTTTCAAAATCTTCTATTGATTGTTCATCAACTCCATGTGTCCCCTTATTTGCTTTCACTTTCTTATATGCCAGTTTCACGGCACTTTTTGAAATATTAAACGGCTTTGTTTCTTTCAATAAGTTCCTCCTCCTTTCAAAGTTGACCTACTTTAGAAACAGGATAATTTGGATTCTTCGCTCCATTTCCATTACAGAAACCTCTTCACTACTACAATCCAATCTGCCCCCATGACTGCATCGGTACTCTTTTCTTGCGGTTCTTCCGCTTGAAATACTTCCTTAACATCAGTCCGTGGGTTCCCACGTTCCATACAGACGCCTATGTTAAGTTCATGCCACCTCTATGCCGCCCACCACTTAGACAGTAAACAGGTTTCCTCTAAGCTTATCCCAGGTTAACGACTACCCCCTGGTTTTGATGGAATCTCTACGCTTTCGACATTTCCGTAAGTGGTTCACATGCTCATTCATCTCCTTAACACACACCTGACAGCTATCGCTGCCTTTTCCTTAACGCTCAATACCATAGCTTTTGACCACAGCACCTTAAGGCGGTTTGAAACCTCCACCTGTATGGCGATTTCGGTGGGCCCGCCACCATCATCTGTACAGCATAGCTGTCTTCAAATAGCTTACGCTACTTGGACGCGCTTTCGTGGCGCACTGACATCCGCGTATCGGTTTACTGCGTTTGAATTATGCAAACCAACTCATTATTTCTGCCAGAATTCATTAAAAGCATGGATGTCCGCAAACAGCAGTAGTAAAATCTAATATCCTTATAAACTTCACCGTATCAAGATTATGTAAACCAGATAGCATTTCGATTCTAACTTTATGTGGAATCGAAATGCTATCTGGTTTATTGTCATTTTACAAACTTGTCTTCAGCTGAAGAGATAGTCCAAATCCCATTCTGATGCTCAGTATATATACTTCAATTACCCTTATTATATGCCTATCAAATCGGAATACATGGGGAACTTAGTATCCCTTGCCCCCCTCAGGGTACTGGATAAAACCGTCATAACACATAAGAACACGTATTTTACTAAATAAATTCTTTGAAAATTCAAAGCCATATTGGTAAGTACGCTTGATCGAACTGTTTAATGAAAATAGTCAAACGAGCAGGTGTGGTGAGCATACTATTTTTTTTGATAAATAATGGATATTAACATATAAAATATGGTATCATGAACATAATCTTATAAATTTTCATATATATGAACAGCTTTAGTCTATGTTTCATATGAAAATTTTAAATACGGCAAATTCCAAACAGTTAAAGGAGGTTTTTAATTGAATATAGATGTGGGCAGTTCCATAAAGAGGGTAAGAGCATCTAAAAAGATGACTCTCAAGGAACTCAGCGAAAAGACTAGTCTTTCAACCGGTTTTTTGTCCCAGCTTGAAAGGGGGCTTACAAGCGTTGCAGTTGATTCACTTGCAAAAATAGCCAAGGCACTCGGCGTAGAAGCGGGATATTTCATAGGAACTCCCGCTGGGGGCGACGACATAGTAGTAAAAAGCTACGAGAAAAAGCTCTTTCAGGTTGAAGGTGGAAGGTTCATACACTATCACCTTACAAACTCTCCATCTAAAAGGAATATGATACCAAAGCTCATAGAAATACTTCCCGGGGACAGCCGGGAGCATGTCAAAGAATACCAGCACGAAGGTGAAGAGTTCATATACGTTCTAGAAGGTATACTAACCCTTTACCTCAAAAACAGGGAGTACCAGCTATATCCCGGAGACAGCGCCCATTTTGACTCTGGAGACATTCACAACTGGGCAAACTACACTTCCATGACAGTAAAGATAATAACTGTAAACACCCCCAACTTTTTGAGAGAAAAAGAATAGGGACGGCTTCAAAAATATATCTGAAAGTGAGGTATTCAAATGGAAGGATTCATAACTAACATACAAAAATGTTCAGTCCATGACGGCCCTGGAATAAGGACCACCGTATTTTTTAAAGGGTGCCCATTAAAATGCAAATGGTGCCACAATCCAGAGACCCAGTCCTATATGCCTGAGATGTTTCACAACAGCGATACATGCACATTGTGCAAAATATGCATATCAAAATGCGACATGGGGGCCATTTCATTTGACAACCCGTTAATATCATATGATCCCCAAAAGTGCACAATGTGCGAAAAATGCGTGGATTTTTGTCCAAGTTCATGCATAGAAATCACAGGCAAAAAAATGTCTTCAAGGGAACTTTTGTCACAGATAGAAAAAGACATTCCATTTTATGAAGAATCAGGGGGAGGGGCTACATTTTCAGGCGGAGAGGCCATGACCCATATCGACTTTTTACATGAGACCATAAGTCTTTGCAAGGACTCCCAAATACACGTCACAGTCGACACATGCGGGTATGCCCCTTCTGAAAGCTTCGAAAAGATCGCAGATCTTGTAGATCTTTTCCTGTATGACATAAAGCACATGGATGAAAATATACACAAGGAATACACCGGAGTTTCCAATGCGCTTATACTCCATAACCTAAGGCTTATTTCAAGGCTTGGGTGCAAAGTGCAGCTCAGGATTCCCCTAATAGACGGTTTCAACACCGATGAAAAAAATATAAGAGAAACAGCCTTTTTTTCAAAAGAACTTGGAATTACGGGAGTAAGCCTACTCCCATACCACAGCATAGGGAACTACAAGTATCCAAGGCTTGGAATGGGAGTAGCCTTGCAGTTTGAAAAACCAAGTGATGAAAAGCTCCAAAACATAAAAATCATATTTGAGGAATACGGATTAAACGCAAAGATAGGAGGATAAAATATGAGCAGAGGAATGAATGAAAGAACAATGACTTTGAGGAAAGAAAGCATTTCAACCCAGCCCCATATTTCCATAGAGAGGGCGGTTCTTTTGACACAGGCCTACAAGAAGCATGAAGGAAGCGTTGAAACACCTGTTATGAGAGCTCTTGCATTCAAACACATAATGGAAAACAAAAAGCTTTGCATAAACGATGGCGAACTTATAGTGGGTGAAAAGGGAGAAAGTCCTCAGTCGACTCCCACATATCCAGAGCTTTGCTGCCACACTATTGACGATTTTGAAGTCATGGACAATAGGGAGAACATATCATTCAAGGTATCTGAAGAGGCAAAAAATATCCAGAAGAAAGAGATAATCCCATACTGGAAAAACCGTTCAATTAGGAAAAAAATATTCGACCACATGTCAAATGAATGGGTAGACTGCTATGAAAACGGAATATTCACCGAGTTCATGGAGCAAAGGGCTCCGGGTCATACCGTTGCAGACGGCAAAATGTACAAGAAGGGTTTTTTAGGATTCAAGGAAGACGTACAAACGGCCCTCGAAAATCTCGACTTTTACAGCGATGACAAGGCCTATGATAAAAAAGCCCAGCTTGAGGCCATGTCAATATGCTGCGATGCCATAATAGAATATGGAAAGAGATATGCAGACTACGCAAGAAGCCTTGCCCAAAACGAAGAAGAGCAAAACAGAAAAAATGAGCTTCTTACAATAGCTCAAAACTGCGACGTGGTGCCTGCAAATCCTCCTCAGACTTTCATGCAGGCCGTTCAGATGTACTGGTTTGTACACATAGGGGTTACAACCGAGCTGAACAACTGGGACGCATTCAGCCCCGGAAGGCTTGACCAGCATCTTTACCCGTTTTACGAGAGAGAAGCAGCTGATGGTACTCTCACAAGGGACAAGGCGAGGGAGATCCTAGAATGCCTTTGGATAAAGTTCAACAACCAGCCCGCACCTCCTAAGGTAGGCATAACACTGAAAGAAAGCGGAACATACACTGATTTTGCAAATATAAACACAGGCGGTATAAGAGAAGACGGCATGAGCGGCGTGAACGACGTCTCATACATAATACTGGATGTAATGGACGAGATGAAACTGCTACAGCCGAGTTCAAATGTCCAAATAAGCAAAAAGACTCCCCATGCATTCCTCAAAAGAGCTTGCGAAATATCGAGAAAGGGATGGGGACAACCAGCGTTTTACAACACTGAAGCAATAGTTCAGGAACTTTTGAACGCCGGGAAGAGCATTGAAGATGCGAGGCAGGGCGGAACCAGCGGATGCGTAGAAACCGGTGCATTTGGGAAAGAGGCATATATACTCACGGGATATCTCAACATTCCCAAAATACTCGAAATAACGCTGCATAATGGTTTTGACAAAAAAAGCGGCAAACAGCTTGGAATTAAAACGGGAGAGGCCAAAGACTTTGAGACGTTTGACGATCTGTTTGAAGCCTTCAAAATGCAGCTTCACCACTTTGTGGAAATAAAGATCAGGGGAAACAACATAATAGAGAGCATATATTCAAAGCATATGCCTGCGCCGTTTCTTTCTGTCATAACTGACGACTGCATATCAAAGGGAATGGACTATAACAGTGGAGGAGCAAGGTATAATACAAATTATATACAGGGAGTCGGCATAGGAACTCTTACAGACTGCCTCTCGTCAATAAAATATAATGTATTTGACAAGAAGAGATTTTCAATTCAAGAGCTTATGAGCGCACTTGACGATGACTTCAACGGCCATGAAATGATATACAATATCATAATGAACAAGACTCCAAAATACGGAAATGATGAAGACTACGCAGATGAAATAATGCTTATGGCATTCAATGCCTTTTACAGCGAAGTCACTGGAAGAAAAAATATGAAAGGCGGCTCTTACAGAATAGACATGCTCCCTACCACATGTCACGTATATTTCGGATCGATAATGGGATCTTCGGCAGATGGAAGGCTCTGCGGAAGACCTCTTTCAGAGGGAATATCACCTGGCAAGGGCGCAGACAAAAACGGTCCGACATCTGTAATAAAGTCAGCTTCAAAAATGGACCACCTCAGAACAGGCGGAACACTTTTGAACCAAAAGTTCACTCCTTCAGTTCTTGCAGGGAACGATGGTCTTGAAAAGCTGTCGGCGCTTATACGAACGTATTTCAAAATGGACGGCCACCACATACAGTTTAACGTAATAGACAGGCAGACCCTTGTAAACGCCCAAAAAAGTCCTGAAGAATACAGGGATCTCATTGTAAGAGTTGCAGGCTACAGCGACTATTTCCACAATCTAGACAAATCACTTCAGGATGAAATAATAGGCAGAACAGAGCAGTGCCTATAGGACATTGGCAAATTTATATTTTAAGATGCAGCATATTTGGGTTAATATAGTCTATATACTAAAATAATATGGGAGGTTTATGCTATGCAAAGAAAAGTTGGTTTTATAGGATGCGGAAACATGGGAACAGCAATGATGGGCGGTATAATAAAGTCGGGTCTTTTGGATTCATCTGATGTGTTTATATCTGACATGAACGCTGAAAAGCTTCAGACTGTTGAGGCAGAATACGGAGTGAACACTTCCACAGACAACTCATTTGTGGCTCAAAATTCAGACATAATAGTCATGGCGGTAAAACCTAACATATTCGACATGGTGCTTGAAGGAATAAAGAACGACATAGATTCAAGAAAAGTAGTCATTTCAATAGCTGCTGGAAAGACCATAGGCGACATCGAAAAGGTAGTGGGCCCTGACAAGAAAATAGTCAGGACAATGCCGAATACGCCTGCTCTTGTGGGAGAAGGTATGACTGCAGTATGCCCGAATGCAAATGTTGAAGAGGATGAACTTTCTCAAATAGACCAGCTGCTTCAAAGCTTTGGAAAAACACAGGTAGTAGCTGAATACCTAATTGATGCGGTAATAGGAGTAAGCGGTTCGTCTCCGGCGTATGTATTCATGTTCATAGAGGCCATGGCCGATGCTGCTGTAATGGCGGGCCTTCCAAGGGAAAGTGCGTACAAAATGGCTGCTCAGGCAGTGCTTGGATCTGCAAAGATGGTGCTTGAAACAGGAAAGCATCCTGGAGAGCTAAAGGACATGGTTTGCTCACCTGGCGGAACTACCATAGAAGCTGTTGCGGAACTTGAAAAAACTGGACTTAGAGCTTCTGTAATATCCGGAGTACAAAAATGCATAGAAAAATCAATCAAAATGTCGCAACCTTCAAGCAAATAGCATTAATACGCCTGTAAAAGTTATATATATTTGGACACTGAATACGTGCCCACGAATGAAGTGAAAGATAATTAAATCAACGCATTAATGCAAACAATGGTTTTAAATGGCACAGGGAACCTCTTCGAACAGAGGTTCCCTGTGTTTATGTCGATATTAAAATTATATTTAGCCTTTAAATTCAATATCCCTGTGCGTTCCGTCGCAGTAAGGCTTGTTTTCAGACTTTCCACACCTGCACAGCGAAGTCACCTTTTCCATTTTGTATCTTTTGCTTTCCGAATCCTCTATCTCATCCATATCAACAACCATGTAAGGCAAATACTTCGTAAATACTAATGGGCTTCTTATCCTTTTTGTCTGCCAAGTAAATCACTCCTCCCTTGCAATATCTATAATTTATATTTGAATTATCATACCCGATGGGTTTGGAATTTACTCAAACAATAATTGATTTTTACATTCCCCTACAGTAAATATACTTTATTACTCCCACTATATATGGATATAAATATTATAAATATTATTGCAGGGGGTTAGTGTATATGAAAAAGATAGGACTATATGCATTTGCTTTGTCAGCACTTTTAATATTCTCATTTGGCATTGCATACTGCGAAGATAATGGAGAAACAGTTACAATATATAGAAACAAGGCCAAAATAGATGTAAACGGTGAACGGTTAAATGCCGACAATTTCATATACAATGGAACTACATATGTGCCTCTCAGGGCCATATCTGAAATATTAGGTAAAAGTGTAGGCTGGAATGCATTTACTAATGTAGCCAGCATAGATAACAAGAAGTATGAAAAAAACCAGATTTCAAAGCTTCTTCCCCAGAAGACTGGCTACAGGTGGATTTACAATGGGTTTGCGGAATATGCCCATGAAATGACTTTAGATTCAATAAAAGATGAATATCAGAAAATGACATATTTCATAAGAGGCGAAGTGGAAGACCTTTCCGATGGAGAAAGCAAATCGGACATGGGCATAGATATAACATATATAATAAGCGAAAACAGCCTAATCCAGGAAAAAACTGAAAAGGCAATGCTGGATTCGAAGTTTGACAGGATAACACTTATAAAGACACCTCTTGTCGCAGGCACGTTCTGGAGCGAAAAGCTTACTGACAGTAGCGGCAAAGGAACTAGCATAAATTCGATTATCACTAAAGTTGAAATCGATGAAGATGGTTTAAAGCAATATACAGTAAGATATGAAGACATAAACAGCAGCTATTATGAAGAACGTATTATAAAAGAAGGGGCTGGCGTCATATCTGTTGAAAAGCTGCTGGAGCTTGAAGATTCAACTTTTCCTGTAAGCTATTTTCTGTATTTAAGCGGTGATGTTAAAAGAGTAGATGTGAAAATCTATTTTCCAGATAAAAAAGCAGAAAAAGTGCATATGGAAAAGAGAAACATATTTATAGATGATGCCAAAATAGCTCAAGGTGCTATGCAGACGCTCATGCGCGGCCCTATAGATGATAACCTTGCAGGAGCAATTCCCATTGGCACAAGGCTTTTAGATATATCAATATCCAATGGAGTCTGTTATGTTGACTTTTCAAGAGAGTTCATAGACAACCATTCCGGGGGAAGCGCCTCAGAACTTATGACACTCGCATCCATAGTGAACACACTGACCGAATTTGACTCCGTCAAAAAGGTTCAAATACTTGTTGAAGGGAAAAAAGGCGAGACACTAGGAAACATACTGCTCGATGTGCCACTTGAAAGAATGGATAACTTGATAGGCGAACAACTTGCATCCATTGAAGAACTGTCTAGTCATTCACAAAGCCTAGAAAGGTTATCTGAAGGTTGCAACTGTTAATCGATAAATTTAAAATATAAAAAGAAGTACATGCTTAATACTACCAACCCCCAAAAGCTCTACTTTCAAGTAGAGCTTTTTAGATTCAGAGCATACTCAAAATGGTGATTTTTGAAAATATGCATTTTATTCCACTCTAACCAGCAAATCCTTTTACCACCTTGTGGATATAGGTATGGACTTTGCCTTGTATTTGAAAAATCCCCTCTTCCCGCTGTTTTCATCTCCTATGAGCTTCCACAAATTATCATACATGCTCTGCCTTACAATATTTATATTGAACTTCGAATATGAGCTAGACAGTAGGCAAAACCCCTCTATCTTGGATATGATTTCAAATGCAAGCATTTCAGCATTGAATTCCTTTTTTATCTCCTTGTTCTTCTGTCCCGAATGAATTGCGTCCATAAGGGTGTTTTTTATATAGTCGTAGTAGTTGTCTACATCTTTTTTCAGATCCGGAAATTCCCTAAGCCCATATTCCATAAGTCTTGACGCACTTAAAAAATGTGATTTTTCAATTCCAGCCATGTGTGAAAGATGAAAGTTAAATTCTATTATACTGTTCATGAGGGAATGTATTATTGTTTTTGCATTTGACTTCCCACCTACCGAATCCTCTATTGTATTTTTTATTGTCGATATAAGGTATCTTATGGATTCATGGAAAATCTCTTCTTTGTTTCTAAAGTGATAGTATATTGAAGCCTTTTTTATGCCAACCTCTTCTGCTACTTTTAAAAGGGACGTATTTTCATATCCAAATATCAAAAAATTTTTAAGAGATGAATCAATTATCTTTTCACGTGTATTCATTTAAAACACCACCTACCTGTCGTTAGGTAGATTATATCATTCAATATGTACTCGTTTCCAGTACAATTTGTCCTGTTGACACTTTTTTTTAATACTGCTACACTTTCAGTCATCAGGATATATAAATCAGTCTAAACGGCTGAAGAGTCTGAAAATTCTAATTTACAAAAAAAATTATTTATAATAAATACTTTTGATGGTACAATAATAATATATAATTTTAAATTTAAATTAAATTTATTTGCTACATATACACGATTCTTTCATTAAATAACATAGTCTAAAATTATCCATTGGCCAATTGGATTGTTTTTATATTTTATGTATCTATTTTCTTAACTACAAATGAGGAGGTTGACGGATGGAAACTCAACTTAAAAAGCAGCAAAAAGATACCGAGTTTAAACCATTTATATCGGCAGACAGGGTTCTTCCTGAGTTCACAGGAACATCCATAATACTTGGTATACTGCTGGCTGTTATATTTGGTGGCGCCAATGCATATCTTGGACTTAAGGTCGGTATGACAATAAGTGCATCTATACCTGCTGCGGTAATATCTATGGGAATAATAAGAGGAGTACTTAAAAAAGAATCAATACTTGAAAACAACATGGTTCAGACTATCGGATCGGCCGGTGAATCACTTGCCGCAGGTGCGATATTCACACTGCCTGCGCTTTATATATGGACCCAGCAGGAAGGCATGCCTGCACCAAGTCTTATGACAATAACAGTAATAGCTCTTTGCGGAGGTATTCTGGGTGTTCTTTTCATGGTGCCACTTAGAAAGGCCCTTATAGTAAAAGAGCACGGTGTTCTTCCTTATCCCGAGGGAACTGCATGTGCAGAAGTTCTTCTTGCCGGAGAGGAAGGCGGAGACAAGGCTGCTGCATGTTTTACAGGTCTTGGAATAGGAGCGCTATACAAATTCATAGCTGGCGGATTTGGTCTTTTCCCAAGTGAAATAGAAACTACAATACCAGGATACAAAGATGCTGCAATAGGAGCTGACGTACTTCCTGCGCTTCTTGGTGTCGGATTCATAATAGGACCTAAGATATCAGCATACATGCTTTCAGGAGCGGTAATAAGCTGGTTCGGACTAATACCTCTTATATCCAACATAGGATCCATAGGAGAGGTTGTAATGTATCCCGCTTCTGTTCCTATAAGCGAACTTGGATACTGGGGAATATGGAACAACTATATAAGATACGTTGGTGCCGGAGCTGTTGCGTTCGGAGGTATATACAATCTTATAAAAACCATACCTCTTATAGTTCAAACGTTTAAGGACACTATGAAGGACTATTCGTCTAACATGGGCGAGAGAGTCGACATAAGAACAGACAGGGACATGTCAATGAAGCTTGTTCTTATCGGATCTTTAGC
Source organism: Peptoclostridium litorale DSM 5388 (assembly GCF_900141635.1). Taxonomy (GTDB): domain Bacteria; phylum Bacillota; class Clostridia; order Peptostreptococcales; family Peptostreptococcaceae; genus Peptoclostridium; species Peptoclostridium litorale. The sequence goes on from NZ_FSRH01000001.1 coordinate 163,498, forward strand.
TGTTGTAGCTGCAATGGCAATGCTTCCTATAATACCTGTTGGAATAGGCGGAGCGCTTATAATAGCAGTATTTGGTTTCTTCTTTGCTACAGTTTCTTCAAGAATAGTCGGACTTGTAGGTAGTTCGTCAAACCCTGTTTCAGGTATGACAATAGCTACCCTTATAATAACAGCAATAATATTCAAGGCTACAGGAAACGACGGGCTTCCTGGAATGATAGCAACACTTTCCGTTGGTGCCGTAATATGTATAATAGCTGCAATGTCAGGGGACACATCTCAGGACCTTAAGACTGGATTTCTTGTTGGAGCGACTCCAGTAAAGCAGCAGATAGGCGAGCTTATAGGAGCTGTTTCAGCGGCTCTTGCAATAGGTGCTGTTCTTACTCTTCTAAACAACGCATGGGGATTTGGATCTCAGGAGCTTCCGGCTCCACAGGCTACGCTTATGCGTCTTGTTATAGAAGGGGTTATGGGCGGAAACCTGCCTTGGTCTCTAGTATTTACAGGAATGGGAATGGGAGTTGCAATAGAGCTTCTTGGTCTTCCAGTGCTTCCTATAGCAATAGGAATGTACCTGCCAATACACCTTAGTACGCCAATAATGCTTGGTGGAATAATAAGGGGAATACTTGACAAGAGGGCTGAAAAATCAGATGCAAACCAGGAAGAGATAAAAGAAAAGATAGACTCTGGAATACTTTACGCGTCAGGTCTTATAGCTGGAGAAGGTCTTGTTGGCATAATGCTTGCAGTTCTTACAGTTGTAGGCATAAATACTAATCTCGGAATCGATCTAGGCCAGCTCGGAGCGCTTGTAGCATTTGGTCTTTTGACATTCTCTCTAGCCAAGTACTCGGTATTCAAAAAGGTTTCATAGCGAGCCTATAGATTGAAATTTTCTGACTAAAGGGGATGAATTCATCCCTTTTAGTCTTCTTAATAATTAGTTGATTTTTAGCATGCGCTTGAAATCATATGTACAGACAAGTTTCTTCTCAAAGTTATTTCGATGAAAAAGAGGTGTTATTTTTGAAAAGCAAAATATCTAAAGATGACAATATGCTTGAACTGATTCCCCTACTAAATAAAAAGATAAGCCTGAATGAAGATGAAAATGGAATAGCGACTATTGTAGTGCCCAGAGACGGCTTTTTCGACAAGCTCGTCAGGCTTTTTTGCAAGACTCCAAAGGAGATGAACATAAAGCTTGACAGCATAGGCAGCTTCGTAATAAAGTCCATAAACGGGCAAAACAGCATATATGAAATAGGCTCGCTTTTAAAGTCTGAATTCGGAAAAGATGTAGATCCTATTTACGAGAGGCTTTTAATGCACATAAACATATTGAGAAACAACAATTTCATACATCTTGAAAAGGCAAATGATCAAAATGCTTGATTTCATAATTAAAGTCCTCTTTCTGGCTCTCACCATAGCTTTTCTCGGGGCGTGGGGGATAGTTAAGGAGCAGAAAAAGTCAAAAGAACTCATAGATAAGATATATGCGAAAATGCAAAATAAAATAACACAGGGGCTCGAAAAAAGCGGACAACTTTCAATGAAGGAAATAGAATCCCTTATACTAAACACCAAAGCCTCTCTTTTTTGGAGCAAAGAGCATGTTAAAATTACAAATGCCAAGACAGCTGCAAAAATAGTGATCGAAAAAATGCTTAGAGAAGGTATAATAGAAGAAGATTTTAGCAACAATAGAAAAATCTATATACTCAAATAGGAGGTGCTTGAAAGTGGCAGAAATACTTTCAAATCTTGAACCAAAAGCTGTATTTACACATTTCGAGGACTTGACAAGAATACCAAGAGAGTCTGGAAATGAAAAGATGGTAAGCGATTTTCTTATGGACTTTGCAAAAAAGAACGGATTAAAAGCAATCCAGGAAGACTCACACAACGTTATAATAGAAAAACCAGCATCACCAGGATACGAAAACGCACCTAAGGTAATACTTCAGGGACACATGGACATGGTATGCGTAAAAAAACCCGGCTTTGAATTTGACTTTGAAAAAGATGCAATACCAATAGCTCTAGATGGAGACATAATAAAGACAGAAGGAACATCACTTGGAGCTGACAATGGAATAGCTGTTGCAATGACAATGGCCATACTTGAGTCAAAAGACATGAAACATCCTGCAATATCGGCCCTTATAACATCTGCCGAAGAAACTGGAATGGACGGAGCCATAAACCTGCAGCCTGAGAACATATCAGGAGACATACTTATAAACATAGATTCTGAAGAAGAAGGCAAGGCCACTGTTTCATGCGCAGGAGGAGTCAGGGTGATAGTGCACCTTCCACTGCAGTGGGAAAACATCGACTCTGATGACAACATCACACTAAAGCTTCAAATAGATGGACTGGCAGGCGGCCACTCAGGCATGGAGATAAACAAAAACAGAGCCAATGCAATAAGGCTTATGGGAAGAACTCTAAGCGCACTGCAAAAAGGACTCGGAGACAAAATTCATATTGCCGACATAGCCGGCGGGGAAAAGATGAATGCAATTCCAAAACACGCCCACGCTGTAATAGTCACAAATGCAAGTGAAATAGAAAACATCAAGAATATAGTCTCAGGATACCACGATAAGTTTTCAAACGAATTCAAAACTTCGGACCCCGGAATATCAATTTCAATTGAAAACATAGAAACTCCTGAAAAAGTTCTTGATGAAGCCACTTCAAAGAACGTTGTAGACCTTGCCCTTTTGATTCCTACAGGAATCCAAACAATGAGCGCCGACATAGATGGGCTTGTTGAAAGTTCAAGCAATATTGGCGTTTTGGAGCTTAAAGACGGCGAAGTAGTGTTTGAAAGCGCCGTAAGAAGCTCTGTAAAGAGCCTTAAAGATGAAATAAGCGACAGGATAGAAGCAGCAGCTAATAGATGCAATGCAACTGTTGAAAAGCAGTCAGACTACCCAGAATGGGAATACAAGGCCGACTCTCCAATAAGAGACCTTATGATGTCTGTCTACAAAGACAAATACGGCAAAGAGCTAAAAGTAGATGCAATACACGCAGGACTTGAATGCGGGCTTTTAAAAGAGAAGATAGGCGACATAGACATGATATCAATAGGACCAAACATGTATGATGTACACACGCCAAACGAAAGTCTGAGCATATCTTCTACAGCAAGGGTGTTTGACTTCCTGAGTGATGTGCTTAAAAACATAAAATAGAACATCTGAGCAAGTCATATTTTCTATATGAACCACTTCAGCCCAATAGGAATATTTATACCATATTCCTATTGGGCTTTTTTGTGCAATATGCAGCGCTTAAGCAAATATCCTACTTTAGAACCTGATTAAACAAAATGGGGTATCTTAAGATTCACAGCTATTTCTGCAAAACATGCGCCTTTGGGTTCATATGCATAAATCGGACATGTTGTATGCGTCAAAACTCCAGTTAGGCGGTATAATATAGCTAATAGGAGACTCGATATTAAATTCTTGATATGTCTTTACATGCGGGAGGTGTTTTATATGGGATATAAGATTTGCCAGGTATGCGGAAAGTTCATAAGGACAAGTTCAGATGAGGAAATGTGTGAAACCTGCATGGACAGGGACACTATGGAATATTCAGCTGTGAAGAACTATCTCGTTAGTCATCAAGGAGCATCCATGGCTGAAATCTATACCAATACCAGGATACCCCTCAAAACTATAAAGAGATTCATTCAGGATAGAAGAATAGAATTGAGATAGAAATTTTATGTATAATGCAAAAGCTGCTCAGCAGGATAATCCTGCTGAGCAGCTTTTTTATATTCGCTATCTGCAGACACTTGCCATAATGTATGTCCCTCGTTTAGTTCTCTCTTAAACTATTCTGTATTTTGCTGAGATTCCCTCTGGGCATCACTTTGAATTTTGGAATATACACATCCGCAGTAGTCCTGTCTGTAAAGTCCATACTCCAAGCTGAGCTCACATGACCTCTTGTATCCGTTTTTCTTCTTGAAATCGGAACTCAGGAATGAGACCCCGTAATTTTCTCCAAGTTTTTCTCCCATAGAGTTTAAAAGCTGCGCGTCCTTATGCGGGCTTATTGAAAGCGTAGTGGTATAGTAATTGAAGCCGTTTTCAGCAGCGTAGCGGGCAGTTTGTTCAAGTCTAAGCCCAAAGCACAGAGTGCACCTTTTGCCTCTCTCAGGCTCGTTTTCAAGCCCTCTCGAGATGGCAAAGAATGATCCAACATCGTAGACTGCCTCTACAAATGAAACAGGGCTTGCAGAAGGAAATTTTCGAATGAACTCCATTTGCTCTATAACCCTTTTCCTGTATTCCTCTTCAGGGTGTATGTTTGGATTATAAAAAAACACCGTTATGTCAAAATAGTTGGAAAGATATTCTATGACATAAGAGCTGCAAGGTGCGCAGCAGCTGTGAATCAAAAGTGAAGGCCTAGTTCCTTTTTTTTGAATCTGGTATATATTTTCGTCAAGCAGCTTTTGATAGTTTATTTTCACTTTATCAACTCCAAGTCGTTCTTTAAAAGTATTTGAAAATCTGACCAAATGTGCTCTTATATTTTAATCCAAGCCTGTCAATAAATCAATATAGCAAGGCATTTATATATACTCGCTTTTCATAAAAAATACAAATCCATATACATTTTTGCTTTTCACATTCCCATAAATATCCTCTCACATAAGAACCTGTCCATTCCCGCCTTGTATGCCCGCTCAGATGTAATCTCCACAGGGTACTCAAACCGTATGAAACTGACGGATTTATCGCCAGTTTCAAAAATCACAAAACAGCCGTCAGGGTTTCCGTCCCGCGGCTGGCCGACAGATCCCACATTTATGATATATCTTTTTTTAGAGTCAATAAAAAATGTGAAATCATCTTGCACCCGGACCATGTCGATATCATATTCACCTGATTCGCCTTGTGTCCATATCGCAGGTATGTGCGTATGCCCGCCAAACATAATATATTCTTTAAACAGTTTAAAATTGGCCCATGCAGTGTGCTTGTCCCTTATATATTCAAAAGGCCTTGTCAGAGCCCCATGAATCATTAAAAAGCCAAACTCTTCATTCCTGAGTTTATCCGGCAGATTCTTGATATATTCAATATTATCAGCTGTAAGCTCATTGAGCGTCCATTCTATTGCATTTTTCGCAGCTGGATTAAAAAGGCTTGCATATTCTCTATGAAGGCATGCATATTCGTGATTTCCCATAATGCATTCATGTGATTTTGCAATATCAAGGCATTCGTTAGGATTTGGATAGTAGCCTACCATATCCCCTAAAAAATATACTTTGTCTACCCTTATTTTCCTGACAATATTCATGGCGACCTCAAGAGCTGCAATATTTCCATGACAGTCGGAAAGCAGTGCTATCTTCATCACTCACCTCCAGTAACACCCTTTTTACTCACACAAATATATTGTATTAATATTACCCTTATTTTCAGGATTTAATTCCATAGAACAATCACTTGCCTATTTCAGCCCTTAAAATGTATATGTCTTTATGTTATGCATCAGCTTTACATATTCACGTAGCATTTCTTTTAAAATATGAATTGCAAGCGCATTATATCATAATTTAATTCCCTATTTATAGCACTGGCAATCTATATGCAAGATAGTCTGGAGGCTAAAATTGGAAATGAATTCACAAGCATGTGAAAAGAGATATTTCCTGAAGGCATCTATGTAAACCTAAAGAGGATCAAGAATTATTACGGAGACTTTCCTATATGCATTACCGAAATAGGCTGCTCTTTCGATGATGCAGTATCGCCTGATGGCAGGGTTCACGACAGCAAGAGGATAGTTTATTTAGAAGAACACATAAGCCAAATTGCAAGGGCCATGAACGAAGGGGTTAATGTGCGCGGAATATATGTCTGGTCCCTTCTAGATAACTTCGAATGGACATCTGGATATACAAAAAGATTCGGCCTTGTTTATGTTGACTTTGAAAGTCACTCTGGAAGAATAAAGGACAGCGGATACTGGCATGGCAATTTTATAAAGATAAAAAGTATAAACATAATAAGCGGTATATCTCCTAAGTTGACGCTTCCCGTCAACTTAGGAGATATACCGCTTATTATGTCCACTTTAATATTTAAGTAAAAGCTATACAAGATCCACTTTGCAAAATTCATATTGTTCATTGTAGCTAGATATCAATTCATTTCTTGACTGAAGCTCTGATGCCATAAGGGACACAGGACACTCCTCTGAGCCTCTTTCAAATCTAATTGCCTCTGTAAATATCTTTCCACCTTCAATAACACAACTCACGATTTTTCTTGCATTTTCCATAAAAAATTCCCCTCCAATTTTAACACCGTTTACATTAGCACGTATGATATGCATGTATCTCAAACAAACATGCAGTTTGTAGATAAATTATATTATAAAACCATATCAATTACAACGTTTTCGCGCTATATTCTCCGTTAGTTTTCTGACAAAAGAATTGGACTGATTTTTCCTTGCAACATTGTTAAATTTTATCCTGTTATGTTTTCATTCTGACTTTAACAACAATGGAGTGTTTTTAGCATTTTCAAAACACTCCATATAAATTTCACCGCACATTACATTAAATTACTTTCACAAATATAAAATTCATTGTTATTTAACTGGCAGCTATAAATAAATATAAATTCAACAATAATATATCAGTAGAGCATTATTTTTCCATGCTTTTATGCAACCCGAATTAAAAGCTCTATTTTTTTGCTGGAATTTAAACAATTCAAATATATATTGGGTATAAAGTGATTAACATAATGACAAAGAAGTATTCAGTTGATATGTCACAATGTAATGTGAAATTAAATTTTAGAATGGAATGATAAACAAAACAACAATTACGATTATCGAAAGGGGCAAAGAATATGAAAAAATGGTTTTTCACTTCAGAATCCGTAGCTGAAGGTCATCCTGACAAAATTTGCGATCAAATATCAGACGGCATCTTGGATGCAATAATGGAACAAGACCCCTATGGCAGGGTTGCCGTTGAAACTTCTATAAGCACAGGACTAGTTTTGATAGTTGGACAAGTAACTACGACTTGCAATATAAACATCCCCAAAATCGCCAGGGAGATTATTAAAGACATTGGATACATAACGGCAAAGTTCGGCTTTGATGGAGATGCCTGTGCTGTTTTGCCTGCAATAGATGAACAGTCATCAGATATTGCTATCGGTGTAAATGCATCAGTTGAATACAAAGAGGGCTCAGGCGATGAGCTGGACCTTCTCGGAGCAGGAGACCAGGGAATTATGTTTGGCTTTGCCTGTAATGAAACTCCCGAGCTTATGCCAATGCCCATTTCACTTGCCCACAAATTAGCCAAAAAGCTGGCAGACGTGCGAAAATCTAAGGAACTTCCATATTTGAGGCCTGACGGTAAAGTCCAAGTCACAGTGGAATATCTTGGCAGCAAAGTCGTTCGTATTGATAGCATTGTTGTTTCCTGCCAGCATGCCGAATACGTAGTCCAGGAACAAATCAGGCAGGACATAATAAAAAAAGTAATAAAAGCCGTAGTTCCCGCAGCTCTGCTCGACAATCAGACGAAATACTTTGTCAACACCACGGGCAGGTTTGTAACTGGAGGACCTCAGGCTGATTCAGGACTTACCGGCAAAAAAATAATAGTAGATACCTATGGCGGCTATTCAAGACATGGCGGCGGCTCTTTCTCTGGCAAGGATGCTACCAAAGTTGACCGCTCAGCTACTTATGCCGCTCGATATGTAGCCAAAAATGTAGTAGCCGCAGGTCTTGCAGACAAGTGTGAGATCCAGCTGGCCTATGCAATAGGCGTGTCCCATCCCATTTCCATAATGGTGGATACTTTTGGAACCAACAAAATAGAAGAAGAAAAAATAGAAGAGCTTATAAGAATACATTTCGACCTAAGGCCATCGGCAATTATGAAGAATCTCGATCTAAGAAAACCTATTTATAGGCAGGTGGCCTGCTACGGCCACTTCGGAAGGCCAGACCTTGATCTTCCATGGGAAAATACAGACAAGGCCGAGCTATTGAGGAAAGAATTATAGCAATCAAAACTTGAAAATGAATTTAAGTTAATAGTATAAGCGAAGAAATCGGGATTGGAAAAAGGCGGCTCTAAAAAAATAAGCCGCCCTTTTTGTTTAGCTCATTCAGCACCAAAATGCTATGCCTGGCTCTGGATGAACACGCTCTTGAATTCCTTACAAAACTCATTCAAATCACCCTTGAAAATAATAAGCCTAATATCCATCTGCGCCGCTCTTTCCTCTATTGTTTTCTTGGAAGGCAACGATGTAGTTACAAGTATCTTGATTGCAGACGAGCCTCCCAGCGTGGCCGCCTCCATTTCGAGTTCCCGAAGCGTGTCTTCGTCATACCTTGACGAGTCCTTGCATGATACGGCTACGAGTCGCCCCTTGTAGACAGCCATTACGTCAATCTCGTTGACTATGGATGTGTCTGACTTGTCCCAAAAAAGCGTAACTCCGCTTTCGACATCATCCATTATGTCCAAATGCTTTATGACGCTGTAGGCCAGGGCTTCGAGCCAAGTGCCATATGTCATTGCATAGTGTTTGAAGGCCATGGACTTGAAGTTGAGAAAATAATTGTTTTTGTTGTGTTTGTCCATTTTTATGAGCTTGAATCTGTGGAGGGCATAGATGTACTCCAGTATCAGACTCTTATCCTTGGGCTTGATATTTTTCATGTCCGCAAGGACCCTTGTCTCCTGCTCGCTTTCTCCGAATGTCTTGAAAATCGCCCTTTCCTTTATTATCCTGTTTATTTTGAGCCACTTTGAGTAGTTTCCAATCTGCCAGGACAATATATCTTCTATCTCTGCTCTGTCAAATGTCTCGGTGGACTTATGATATACAGCGCCTCCTCCGCTTTCTATGAAATCCTCAACCTCGAAGCTTACTTCCTTCAACTGGAGATCGCGGCACTCCCCCTTTTCTATGATGACAGCCCTGTTATCTCTTTCCGAGAATATAAACACTGGATACTTGTTGTGAGAAGCTTCCCTGAGAAAGGCCATTGCTACGGGATGGCCGTTTGAAAGGTCCAGGACCAGATCTTCCTTTTCCCTGGCGGCTATCTGCTCAAGGGTACTTGTAACCTCATTGCAGCTGTAGCAGTTCACCCTTCTGTCCTCCACGAATATGTCGGGATACATGTCATTCAAAAACTCACGGATATCCGAAAGATCGTCTTTGTCATACTCCTTACCCGAATGTATAAGATACACCCCTCTTGGCTTGAGTTTTTTAATTGCCACCAGCAGCGAAATGTGTCTTCTGTTTACAAGCCCTACTATTACGCTCATATTATCACCCACATTCATATATTATTTTCACTATCTTATTTCTTATAATCTGCAATGCTGCGTCACCTTGTTCGAATCTGTGTATGCCTGTAGTGCCGACCTTTCACTGTTTACAATAAAAATACCCTCAATAAGACGGCTATAATCCCAAATAGCAAACTATTGAATAAATTTGATATAAACCCATCTCTTTGAGGTATTAATTGCATAAAGAGGTGGTATTTTGACAAATATGAAAGGCTCAAAATTTGACAGGCAGGGAGGGACAATATGAACGATAAGCTCATCTCCATGAAAACAAATAAAGCAGTAATCATGCTGATTATAGCTATCGGGGCTGTAATAGGACTGATAGTGCATAGCCTGCACAACTATATTGTAGACAGAAATTTCGAGCCTGTTGATTCCGCATTCAACCACACCCAATCTGCTTCAAGCTACAGTTGGGATGGCAAAAGCATATCTGTAAAAGGTGGCTTTGTAAAGGGGATGCTGAAAGGTGAAGACATCGAGACTGTAATTGTAAGATCATTGGCTCCAGAGATGGGCATAGAATTAATCTCTCAAAAAAAGCAAGACATCAGAATTCTGGTGGAGAATGTAGATTCAGGCAGGATTGAAGCACAGGGAAACTTCAAAATCGTAAACAGAGGCACAGGGAACATATCAATTGAATTTAGCCTTGGTGAAAACAATGTCGAAGGCGCAACCCTCAAACCCAGATACAATAACGAAAATTATTTTGAATTCGTAATATTAGGTGACAACAGGCTCTTCTATCAAACCATTTCGAATTTTAAAGTGCCGCTTTACACAACTCTTGGGAATCATGACATAAGGGAAGGCGGAAGAGATATATATGGGACTTTATTTGGACCCGAATACTATTCATTTGACTACACCGCTCAAGTTTTTCGGAGAATGGATTTTAAAATCTGCAATTGCCTCTATGGATATTTACAAGGACATGAAATAGTGATTTGCAACATTCAGCATAAAAAGTTTTCAAAAGCATACTTGTATTTAGCAAGTCTCTGTTGAAAATAATGATTTCAGCCCCCTTGTTTTTTGAAAAGTATCCATGTCAATAAAGTAGACAAAATTCTTAAAACAGGATTGTATTTCTTAATTATTTCTTTTGTATTTTGGTATTCAGCCTTTATAAAAAATTTCATGAATGGGTCCGAAACCTCTTCTCGATTTGTCTGTTTGTATAGTTCCCCATATATTTTGGGGAATTTACTTGCCAATATTTCATACCCATCTTCAATCAAGAGCTGCATTACTTTATTCTCCTCTTTGAGGATATCTATTCTAGTAACATCATAGCCGCTTGTCTTCAACTCATGTTCCAAAGTCAATGCAACTTGATTGTGCCCACCACCAGTTGAAGCTGTAAATATAAGTATCTTTTTCATTGTATGCCTCCTGACTAATGATTCAGTATTAATGTACTTAAAGACTATCAATTCAATTTGATACCCAACAGTTCATCAGTCAAATACATAAAATTTTTAAATTAATATAGAGAACTTAATTCAGGGCGCGAATTTCAAGCTACTATTTGCTCTTTTTTTCAAGTAAAATCACCTCTGGACAGCAGCTGACTTTAACGCTGTGGCATATGCAGTCCTCCTTGTATGATGAGAGCCTCTTTATAAAGCCAGCTATTTCATCAAATGCCTTGTCTTCCAGAGAATATATAGTCCATTTGCCGCTTTTTCGCGATTTTACAAGTCCCGACTTGTGAAGAATTTTCATATGATGCGATATAGTAGGCTGAGTTAAATTAAGCCCGTTCATTATGTCATTGCCACACATTTCACCGCATGAAAGCATTTCTATTATCAAGAGCCTATTCTTGTCAGAAAGCGCCTTGAACACCTCTATTTGCTCTTCCATAGTGACACTCCTTCTATATAGATAATTTTGAATATATATGTAAATAATATGCGAATATCCCAGACCTGTCAATCTATGTGACAAATAAAAATCATATCCACGCACATGCTGTTAGCTACATGCGCATGAATATGACCAGTTTAGGTGTTTATTATACTATTTTGCAACAGTTCTTATTTCAACTTGATTTGCTTCCTCTTGGTATATTATATCCGCCTTTTCCTTGTTGAGATTAAAATATACCCAAAACGGAATTTCATATTTAAGGTTCAGCTTCTCTTCATACATCTCTCCCGGTGGTGTGAAGTTCATTGAAAATTCCCCGTTAGTTCCCTCTATTTCATTTATAAGCACTTCTCCCCAGCGCTCTATTACAAGCCTTCCGTCTATTATTACTGCTTTTCCCTTGATCTCCTTGTTGTTAAAAAAAGCTTCAACTTCTTTTTTGTTCCCAATTTCAAACGTTATTTTCATGAATAGTCAACCCCCTTTATATTTTATGTCTTTATATACCCAAATATTTAGTTGGACAACAATTTGACTTCAACTGATTCGTCACTTTCGATGTTGAGCATCTTATATGGATAAGTCTTGTTCTGGCTTTCAAGAAGTATAATATTTGACCCTTTTTCCCAGACGCTCAAGTCTTGTTCTTCATCAGTGTTGACTTCCCATATGCTCTCATCTTCAAGCTGTATATATCTTCCTGATTCTAATATACTTTCAAGTGCATATTTATTTCCAACCTCATATTTGACCTTTGGAGTCTCCTCCTCGTCTGTTTCTTCTGTAATATCGCTAATACCCATTTCTGCTCCCACTATTACCTCTTTTGAGCCAAACTCCATGTCCTTTTCAAGTTTTTTAAATGAATCATTTTTCATATCCTCGATGACATCTATGGACTGGCCTATACTTGATAATGTCTTTTTAAGTGAGTTTTCAATGTCTGAATATTGTTCCCTGTTTACGTCATACATTTCAAGAACGGTTTCATACCTCGCTATAGAGTCTTGTAGGTACTGTTTTTGATTTTGTATATATATCTGGTTTTTTGTAAGCTTGCTGTTTTCATGGTTATATATGCTTAATCCGTATTCATCATTCCATATTATAGTTCCTTCAAATTCACCGGTTACAAATCTCCATGTAAGCGGGAAATATACGAGGTCGTTCTTAAACAGTACTGGATATTCTTCTTCACTATTGTCTACAATTTCTCCATTGACCTCTATATTGAAGTCTGCAATATCCATTTTGACAACTCTGCTTGTGCTTGCCAGCTCCTTGTTTATTTCCGGCATCACAAAATCCCTTACGACACCGTCCTTGTATATGCTTATGCCTTCAGTAGGGCTCCACTGCATTCCAAGGCCAAGAACCTGGAGATTGTCTGTGGTCATAGGGACATAAGTCACATCCCTGTATTCCATAAGAGGATATTCTATGAGCCTGTTGAATACTATATGACCGTTGAGATTAACCCTGTGGTCTGCAACCCGTGCATTTACAGTTTCAGCGCTTGCTACTGAAAATATCGAGCTTGCGGCAAAAAAAGCTACAACTAAAATCCCTGTCATCCTTTTTTTCATGGTATCCCTCCTCCTCTTTCTGTTTTAATAAAAAAACAAGGTATATTTAATTTATACCTTGTTTTTCAATCAAACAAACAAATCCTTTTCTAATTAGTTATAATTACAGTCCTTGAACCATCATGCCAGCCTATTGAATATCCGAATGTCTCAAATATATACCTTGCAGGTACATATGTCCTTCCATCCTTCACCACGGCCACGGTGTCCATATTCACAGTGCTCCTTTTAACTACGTGTCCCCTCTCATCCTTTTCCATCTTCACTATATATTTTTCACCTATTGGCATATCGACATAAAGTTCGCCTTTTTGGGCTTTTACAACCCTGTTTGACTTATCATATTTTACCGATATCCCCATCTCTTCAAGAGCTTTTCTCACAGGCATAAGTGTTCTTGAATTGCCATCTACAAAAGGTGTTCCCATGCCATCTCCTCCAAATTCAATTTCCCTGCCGTCTATTCTAAGGTATATGCTGTCCTTTGAATCACCAGTATCCCTTCTTTGGGCTATCGTATCATTTATCACCTTATGCAGGCTGTGCTCATCAAGCGTGTCCATGTTGATCTCCCATATCATAACCCCGGAAGTCCTATTGAGTGCAAGCCTTGTCTTTTCGCGTATTGTATATATGCCGTTATAATATGAACTTACTCCGCCTGAAGACGATGAGTCCCTAAAGGCATTCGTATTGTCCTCCGCTATAAGATCCCTGTAAAGCTTCCAGCTTGGCCTTGCGTAAAACGGCACCCCGATTACGCGTCTTTCACTCTCTATGCCCCTTCTCGTCCAGTAGGCTATGGAGTTTTCAGTGAATTCATATGGACTGTGTCCAGGTCCATTGTCTGCATCATACGCCATTATGTTTATCCAGTCGAACCTCTGAAGAGTGTTGTCAGATATGGCCTCGGCGGCTTCAAGCCCCTTGTCTGGAAATGGAGAGCCCGGAACCGCCGCAGTAAGTGTTTTCCCCCTTGCCCTGAGCTTGTCAGACATGCTTATTATGAGCTTTTCATAGTTTTGAGCAGACTGCCCCCTGTCAGGGTATTCCCAGTCCATATCGACCCCGTCCAGATCATATCTGTCGACATATTCAATTACATTTTCCACAAATTTTTCCCTCGTATCATCCGATGAGGCCATTTTTTCAAATGTTGGATCAAGAGGTATGTCTTTATAAGACCATCCGCCGACCCCCAGTATGACATTTACACCCTTGTCATGTCCCATTTTGACTATCTTTTCAAGCTTTTGGGGATACTGCACCCCGATCAGGCTTCCATCCTCATTGGGTATTAAAAATGCATATATTATATGTGTAAGCCTTTCAAACTGCACATTTTCCTCTATCGGATCTTCAAACCCCTCAAAATAATAGCCAACTACCCTAAAATCCTCATAGACCTCTTCCTGCGAAAACACTTCAGGCATGTACATTAAAAACGCCATCAGCATGGCAATCAGGGATGCACCTGCCCTTTTAATACTTTTCATTTTCACACCTCCATATGTAATATATTGTAATTTCATAAGTATTATTGTATCACATTCCAGCCACTGTAGTTTTGCAATACCATTTCAAAAGTCTTAAATTAACATTAAAAATAATATTTTCAAAAATGCATAGGATACATCAGCCTGCCTAAATATATGCTCCACTTTTATAGCATTTAATAAAATTTAATATTTGTTTTTTTAACTTGCAAATAAAGCATTTAACGCATACAATATACATGTCAATATTTCTAATAATTACAATATATGGAAAGAAGGGTTTTAATTGGTAACTGGTAAAATTTTTAAATCCTATGATGTCAAAAATTTAAAAGGCGACATAATGGGCGGCTTTACAACTGCTGTCGTTGCCCTGCCTCTAGCCTTGGCTCTTGGAGTTGCTTCAGGTGCAGGCGCAAAAGCGGGTCTTTACTCTGCGATCATAACAGGTATACTCTCTACTTTGTTTGGAGGAACCCCTGCTCAGGTAAACGGACCTACCGGAGCCATGACGGTGGTTCTGATAGAGCTTTATGAAAAATATGGAGTCGAGGCACTTTTTGCAGCAATGGTTCTTGCAGGCGTAATGCAAATAGCAATGGGGGCCCTTAAGCTCGGAAAATACATACACCTTATACCTCATCCCGTGATAGTCGGTTTTACAAACGGCATAGGTTTTCTAATATTCATAAAGATGATTTCATACTATAAGACAGGCCCTGTGCTTGCGGTGATTACAATATTTGTAATGCTGATTTTCCCTCTGATTACAAAAAAGGTTCCTGCTTCACTTGTTGCACTTATCGTGGGAACCCTTCTTGGAACATACATACTTGGAGGGGGCGAAATCGTAGGAGAGATTCCAACGGGACTTCCAACTCTCACGATTCCCGTATTCAGGGCTTCTCAAATGGGCTATATAATTAAATCGGCATTTGCCCTTGCAATGCTTGGATGCATAGAATCGCTCCTTGCGTCTCTTGTGGTTGATGAGATGACGGGAACAAAGCACCGCTCAAACAAAGAGCTTATAGGTCAGGGCATAGGAAACACAGTATCTGCGTTGTTTGGATCTTTGATAGGAACTGGAGCAATAGTAAGGTCAGCCGTAAACGTAAATGCGGGGGGAAGAACGAGGCTTTCGGGAATACTTCACGGCCTTATACTGCTTGTGCTCACACTTAAATTCTCTCAGCTTGCATCCCAGATCCCCCTTGCTGTGCTTGGCGGAATACTTATGGGCACTGCAATAAAGATGGTTGAGTACAACACCACAAGGGAAATCGCATATGCGTCAAAAAAGGCAGGTACGGTTGTAATCGCAACTACGCTTTTGACAATATTTACAGATCTTACAGTGGCTGTTGCGATAGGAACACTTCTTTCCATGTTCTCATTCGTGATAAAGATGGGAGATGTGTATCTTAAAAAATACGAAATCAGCTGCGGAGACTCAATTGGTAAAATAGTTTCGTATACAATAGAGGGGCCTCTTTTCTTTGGGGTTGCCAATGCAATAACTAGCAAACTCGAAATAGAGGCTGAAGATGCCGACATAATAGTTCTAAACCTTATGAACATGCCGGTTATAGACATGTCAGGAGCAATGGCACTCAAAAACATAAAAGGGCTAATGGAGAAAAACGGCAAGAAACTCTTCTTCGCCGGAGTAAAGCCTAATATGGTGCCTATGCTCGAAAAGCTCTGTATACTTTCAGAAGATGAACTGGAGTTTTCGAAAAACAGGATAGGGCATGTTCTAAATCATGTGACCGGTACCGCTGCAAATATGTAACATTCTGTCCAGTCTATGTTAAAATATATAGGGGTGATATTTATGATAAGACATATTGTAATGTGGAAACTCAAAGAGTCTGCAGAAGGGTCTTCAAAAATTGAAAATGCAAAAAAAATAAAGTCTGAACTTGAAGCACTAAAATCGGTAATTGATGAAATTGAAGAAATCGAAGTTGGAATCAACTCTTCATATGCACCAGACGGCAATTTTGACGCGGTGCTATCAATGACATGCAGTGATTTTGACGCTCTTAAAAGGTATGCTGCGCATCCAGCTCACCAGGAAATCGTACAGTTTATGAAAAAGATAGTAGAATCTAGATCAGCGGTCGATTTTGAAGTTTAATCATATCATAAAAACCGATTATATGCATAAATTTTGATTGCTCTTATGACAAAATAGCACTTCAATTGTGCGATTCTTAAAAAAATCACTCTGCGTGAATTCACGCAGAGTGATTTTTTTAAGAATCAAACTAGGTTCTATTGTAATGTATATTTTGACTATTTTTTCAAAGCCGCTTTCATCTTGATGTATTCATCCTCGCTTATTTCACCCTTTGCAAACCGCTCTGCAAGTATATCCTCTGCCGATTTAGCTGATGATTGAAAGCCGTTTTTCCCTTCCCCCATCTTGTATGCAGCGTATGCTATAATTATTACAAATACTATTGGTACTAAAAACATGAAAAACCACCATCCTCCCAGGCCGCCATATCCATAATGCATCACTTGACATCCCCCCTTTGACACTCCATAATCTGCTATTTGTCCTCATTCTCTTCGTGGTGAGATATGACCTCTACAAGCTCCCCATGCCAGCTGTGGAACCATACGTCTCCTGTGTATTGGCTAACGCTAAGCATCCCCACTGTATCCTCTCCCTTTTTTATATGGAATGTATAGTATCCATAAAAGTCATGGCCTTCACCATCTGTAAATGCATCCTTGTCAAAATACTGCTTTATATATTCATTGGCATTGTGTATTGCCTCGCCCTTTTGAATCTTTTGGGTCTGATTTCCACTTGGAAAATACCACCTGTATTCTCCAGATTCATAGTCCCTTCTTCCCCTCCACATCATGTGGCCTCTTCCGTGCATTCCGTATTTTTCATTCCACATCATATTGGGCCCGTGCTCAGGATATATAAAGCCGGTATATGGATTAACGAGAAGTTCCATAGCCCCTTTTCCAGTATCCGCTTCCTCTATTGATACATAGTAATCCGTATCCTCATATACGAATATATCCCCTATTCGAAGGTTCTCTTCAAACAAAGAAATATATTCCTCCATTGCCTTTTCAACATCTTCGATATCCATAAGCTTTCCATATCTAACCTGGGATTCCTCCGGATATTTTCCAGGCCAATTAGCGCTGTAATCCTCGCCTTGCCCTATTGAATAAAAAACATACGCAAAAAATGATATGAAAAGAACGACTGATACAGTAAATATTGCGAACCACGTTTTCATTGTAAAGTCAATACTGCCGTTTTTGAGTTTCAATATACCACCTTCTTTCGCTTTTATTTTGGGGCTTTGTTATAATATACCCCCGCCCCAAAATAAAAAATCGCCCGCAAGGGCGAAAAGATGTAATATTTTTCATTTTTAATATTTATGTATTTCAATCTATTTTTGAATGTCTACTACCGACACAACCTTGGCTGAGTTTTTAACTGTTACACCGACAGGGCAGCTGCTTTCCACAAATTTTACAAATTCCCTTATCTGTTCTTCAGTGTTGTCGGCTTTTATGTGGAATATGCTTCTTATTTCCTGGAAACCAATAGGAACATCTTTTGCTCCCTTGTAACCCCTAAGATCGATGTCTCCCTCTACTTCTATAACTATGTTCTCAAGGTTTATACCCTTCATTTTCGCAAAACCCTTTGCCACCATTGTCTGGCAGGCTCCTATAGCCCCCAAAAGACCTTCACACGGGTTCATTCCAAGGTCTTTGCCGCCGTGATCCTTTGGCTCGTCCAGTACAAGCTTTTTCCCTGAGGCGCTTTCACACTCAATAGTAAACCCTTCATCCGACACAGCGGTAGTTTTAAAAGTTGTTATAGCCATTTTGACGTCCCCCTAATAAATAGTTGTATTTTTATTAACATTTCCGACTTCTTGAATATAGTATACCCCCGTATAGTTTTCAGGTCAAATAGAAAAATCTAATAGATGCTATTGACAAAGTCTAAACTACATCGTATTATTACGATATAAGGATTTGATGGCTACAGTCCACTGGAGGTGTTTTTATGGATAATTACAAAACAAATCCTGCATTGTTTGAAGAAAAAGTCGAAATATTAAAGGCAATTGCACATCCTGCAAGGCTATGCATAGTAAAGGGACTTATGGAAAATGGTCCCTCCAATGTGACCAATATGCAAAACTGTCTTGACGCACCTCAGTCCACGATATCACAGCACATTTCAAAGCTTAAGTCGTCCGGCATAATAAAAGGAGAGCGAAAAGGGCTTGAAATTGCATATTCAGTCTCTAACGAAAAGGTCAAGGAAATAATAAGGATACTCTTTAGCTGATTATTCCTTGATTTTATTTTTAATAACTATATCGTTAAAACGCAATATAGCGATATTCCATTGTAAATGATAGTTTGAAAATAAATAAACATTTAAAATTCATACAACAAAATGGAGGTATGTAAAATGGGTAAAAAAATAGTTATAGTAGGCGGAGTTGCCGGAGGAGCTACTGCGGCTGCAAGACTTAGAAGGCTTGACGAGCAGTCTCATATAGTAATGTTTGAGCGCGGTGAATACATCTCATTTGCAAACTGCGGACTTCCCTATTATATAGGAGAGACAATAACCGAGCGTAACGCCCTTCTAGTTCAGACGGTGGAAGGGATGTCCAAAAAATTCAATCTAGACATAAGAAACTTAAGCGAAGTGACAAAGATAAACAGGGAAAATAAGACAGTCGAAGTCAAAAACATTAGAACCGGCGAGGTCTACGAAGAATCTTACGACAAACTTATACTCTCTCCGGGGGCCAACCCTATAAAACCTCCTATCCCTGGAATAGCCGATGCAGACAACATATTCACGCTTAGAAACGTGCCTGATACAGATGCGATAAAGGGCTTTGTGGACAATAACAAACCTAAAAAAGCCGTGGTTGTCGGAGGCGGATTCATAGGCGTGGAAATGGCTGAAAACCTTCACGACAGGGGAGTTCATGTTACAATAGTTGAAATGCTAGACCAGATAATGGCTCCTGTTGACTTTGAGATGGCCTCAATACTTCACTCGCACATAATGGACAAGGGCACCGACCTTGTTCTTGGAGACGGCGTGAAATCATTTGAAAACGGCGGCAAAAAAGTAATCCTTCAAAGCGGTAAGGAAATAGATACTGACCTAATAATACTTTCAATAGGCGTAAGGCCTGAAAACGGACTTGTAAAGGATGCAGGGCTTGAGATCGGCGAGCGCGGCGGAATAAAAGTGAGCGCATCTCTTCAAACTGCGGACGAGGATATATATGCAATAGGAGATGCCATAGAAGTTACAGACTTCATAAACGGATCTCCCACAATGATACCTCTTGCATGGCCTGCCAACAGACAGGGAAGGATTGCTGCCGACCACATATACGGCAGAGATGTAAAATATCCTGGAAGCATGGGGACATCTGTTGCCAAAGTATTCGATATGACTGTGGCTGCAACTGGAAACAACGAAAAAACTCTAAAGAGGCTTGGAACAGAGTACAGCACTATTCACATCCATCCAGGCTCTCATGCAGGATATTATCCTGGGGCATTCCCTGTGTCACTTAAGATGACTTTCGACCCTAAAACAGGAAGAATATTCGGAGTGCAGGGCGTTGGCTACAATGGTGTTGAAAAGCGTATAGACGTTGTTGCAACTGCCATAAAGGGAGGCCTTACTGTATTCGACCTTCCAGATTTGGAGCTTGCGTATGCGCCTCCATATTCTTCTGCAAAAGATCCCGTAAACATGCTTGGATACGTGGCTTCAAACGTAATAGAAGAAGCTGTGAAAACAGTTCAGTGGCATGAAATAGACGACATAGTTAAAAAAGGCGGCCTTCTTGTAGACGTAAGAGAAGAGTTGGAAAGAGACATGGGCTTTATAGAAGGTTCCATAAACATACCTCTTGGACAGCTAAGAGGTAGACTGTCTGAGCTTCCTAAGGACAAGCCTGTGTACATTACATGCCAGGTGGGCCTTAGAGGTTACCTTGCTGCAAGGGTTCTTACCCTAAACGGATATAATGCTGTAAACCTAGACGGAGGATACAGGACATATTCTTCAGTGTTCGGTTCGAATTCTCAAAACCCTGAAAGCCAATGCCCTGTGGAGGTTGACGACTCTGGAACCACTCACCCTCATTGCGGCCCAATAGATGCGCATGTGACTGTGAATGCCTGCGGCCTTCAGTGCCCTGGCCCTATAACGAAGGTGTACAATACTGTAAATGAAATGGAAGAAGGACAGATTCTTGAAATAGCAGTTACAGACCCTGGGTTTTCAAAGGACATAAAGGCTTGGTGCGACAAGACTGGAAACTCGCTTTTGAAGACGGACTTTGTGGACAAGACTTTCAAGGCATATATCCAAAAGGGATCCATGGCCTTAAAACCTGAACATGCATCGTGCTCAATAGCACCTGCTACCAGCGAAAAGGAGGGCGCTACCCTTGTAGTATTCAGCGGTGACATGGACAAGGCCCTCGCTTCATTCATAATAGCGTCAGGCGCCGCGGCAATGGGCAAGAAGGTTACAATGTTCTTTACATTCTGGGGACTCAACGTGCTGAGAAAGGAAAGTGCTCCTGCAGTCGAAAAGGACGCCCTTGAAAAGATGTTCGGCATGATGATGCCAAAGGGACCTAAGAACCTTCCTCTTTCAAACATGAACATGGGCGGAATGGGACCAAAGATGATAGACTATGTAATGAAAAAGAAAAATGTTGACAGCCTTGACACAATGATAAAAAATGCCCTCGACCTTGGAGTTGAGATAGTTGCATGTGCAATGTCAATGGACATAATGGGCATAAAGGAAGAAGAGATGATAGACGGAGTTGAAATAGGCGGAGTTGCATCATACCTTGGAAAAACTGATGATTCAGGACTCAACCTTTTCATATAAATACTTGAATAGGAATTGCAAAAAATCATAGAATATAAAAAGCCTTTGCAGCACGCGTGCTGCAAAGGCTTTTTATATATAATACAATAAACTTTTAGCTTAAACACCCTATCTCTTCCGACTAGTGCGAATATCAATCTCCATTCATATTAATTCAAATATTAGCAAGAGATACTTATATTTGAATTAATATGGTGAATTGAATATGCTTTTCACATAAAAAAAGCGCATGCCATACATACTGACATGCACCTTCCCTTATTATTTGCTCTTTTTTTCAAAAATTCCTATTGCAGCCACAGTCATAACTTGAATGCCCATCGCAATTTCAAATGCCATTATGAAGTATGGATAAGCCAGCATGTCTATAAAAAAACTGCCCTTTATGACAACTATGACTGAAAATCCAACTAATGCAGCCAATGCAGACTGGCTCTTATAAAACATCCCTTTTTTGAGCTTTACTGCGTGTATGAAAATTGCTGTGAAAACCACGCCTAAAAGCGCTGCAACAATAACTTGCCAGTTTAAGTTTGCAGTAGAGTATATGCCGCTTTCATACTGATGTCTCTTGTAGTAGACATGGTGCATAACCCCAGCCTTTTTATCAGTCAGATCGTTTATTACAAAAACTGCTCCTATTGTAACAACCTGAATCATTGCGCTTATTACGCAGACTGCTTTTTTTATAGTCTCTTTATTCATCTCTTTTCCTATTTTGCTGGCTCTCCAGTTTCAATAGGGTTTCCTCCATTGCTCCATCCTATCCATCCGTCGCTGAATACAGAAGTGTTTTCAAGACCCATGACATTTGAGTACGCATATATTTCTGCAACACGCCATCCGCTTCCGCACATGAATGAAAGATGCTTGTTTGTGTCTAGTCCAGCCTCATCCCATAGGGCAAGTATTTCGTCAGCATTTCTCATTGTGCCATCTATGTTCCTATAGTAGTCAAGCGAATACGAATCAGTCTTTCCCGCATATCCAAATACAGAGCCCGGGATACGTCCTTTTTTGTCGTGGTAGCTGTATCCTGATATTTCTCCTATATGCTCTTCCCAAGTACGGTTGTCAACAAGAGTGAACTCCTCAGGATTTGCAAGTCCTGCCTTAGCCTCTTCTATAGTGTCTATTACGTCAGGGTTTACAGGTGTTTCAGCCCCAAAGTCGCTCACAGGCTCAGGCTTGTGGCTTTCTGTCTCAGCTTCATATCCTGCAGCAGTCCAGGCTCCAAGCCCTCCGTTAAGAACCCTCACATCATCTACACCCATGTACTTAAGCACAAGAGCTACACGGTAAGCAGCCATTTGCTCTGCTCCTGACACTATTACAGTGTCTTCCTTCGTAAAGCCATAGCCAAGAGCAAACTGCGCAAGCTCTTTATCACTTGCAAGCATCCACGCTGGAGGTGGTTCTACAATATCGGTATTTATGTGGAACGCCGTAGGAATGTGTCCCTTGGCATAAGAAGTCTCTTCTTCTCCCCAGCTGGCCTCAACCATTTTCACCTTTTTGCCTTCTTCAAATGTCTCAGGAGTCTTTCCCTCAAGAATGTCCTTGACAACACTTGCAGGCACTATATTCTTATAGTTCTCATACTTTTCCATAGGAAGGCTCTCATCTTCAGCCCACTGCTTCACATCGTAAGTGTAAACGTTCTCGTACCCTTTTCCAGCAAGGTACTCTGCAACAGCTGAAGCATCTTTGCCGTTTGCATCGTAAAGAACTACGTTCCTGTCTTTTGCAATTCCCTTTGTTTCAAGAGCTTCATCAAGTATGCTGTCCTTGTTTTCTTTCTCCACTTTAAGCCAGTTAGCCGAAAAGTCTACAGCGCCCTTTATATGTCCGCCCCTTTTCACACCTTCAAGCTTCCAACCGTTGTATGCATCATTTAAACGAGTATCCACTACAACCCATGAATCGTCCTCAAGCTTTGAGCTCAATTCCTCTGTAGTTATAACATTTACTGCTCCATTTGTTTCTTCCTTTGCAGGTTCTTCTTTAGCGCAAGCAGCCATAGCCATTACTCCAAGCAGAAGTACCACTATAAGAAGAAAATGCTTTTTCATCTTTTTCCCCATTTTGTTGTCTCCTTTTTATATTATTGATTTGGTGCCATATATGGATTAGTTCAAGTAAAAATATAAAAAGCACCAGTTTTAAGAATACCAAAATTTTATGACTTAGTGAATACAGTATAAAGAATATCTATATTGTATTTGCAATCTATAGATATTCTTTATACTGTATTTTTATCTTTTTTCTTTTTCGTTATAAGTCTAATTAAATTATATAAATTCATAATAACATTAAAATTTATCATTTTTATACAACATATATTCTTTAATCGGCATAGTATTTACGCCTGTACATATCAATGAGACTGTTTGTAAACTCCATGTCACATATACTGAACGTCCTGTCTTCAAACCTATTTACAGGCATTATGTCCATTAGTGAATTGGTTATGAATATTTCATCTGCACCTTCCATATCCTCAATTCCAAAGCCGCCTTCCATAATCTCAATTCCTTCCGCAGCGCAAAGCTCTATTACCTTTTCCCTAGCTATTCCCGGCAATATCCCGCAATTTATCGAAGGCGTATACATGCGGCCTTCCTTGACCCAGAATATATTGGATATACAGCCCTCGCATATATCCCCCCTTGTGTTCAAAAATATGGCCTCTTCAAAACCAAGCCCTGCAGCCCTTTCCTTTTGGATTATGTTTTCGGCATAGTTCATGCTCTTTACAGTGCAGAGCTTTGAGTATTCATTCCTCCTTGAGTCTGCAAGGCAGATCCCGAATCCTCTTTCATATTCATCTACATATACTTTCTTTCCCGTGTATATGATAATGTCAGCAGACCCTCCCCTGCCCTTGAAGCTCATTATCTTTAAAAATCCGTCTTCCACTACATTCTCACGCATTAGCTTTTCACAAATATCACAAAACCCCTGCAAGTCCAAGTCGGCTTGTATGTTTAAGAAGTCCAGCCCCTTCATAAGCCTGTCATAGTGCTCCTTCAAAAATACAGCCCTTCCCCTGCATACCTTTATTGTTTCAAATACTCCATATCCGTACATGAATCCCGGAGAAAACGGGCTTATAAAAGCTCTGCCTTCATCCGTGAATTCGCCATTTATAAAAACTTTCATACCCTTCACCTAGACCTAGACCTGCGCGTCAAGTGCGTTTATGAGTGCCCTTGCCTTGTGAAGGGTCTCCTCGTATTCCATCTGCGCATCAGAATCCCATACTATTCCTCCGCCAACCTGGAAAAACGCCCTGTCGCCCTTTTGGACTATTGTCCTTATGACTATGTTAAGATCTGCGTCTCCATTGAATCCTATATAACCTATAGATCCCGTGTATATGTTCCTTTGGGTAGGCTCCAGCTCGTCTATTACCTGCATCGACCTTATTTTGGGTGCTCCGGTGATGGACCCTCCCGGAAATGCCGCCTTTATGCAGTCCACCGTGTGAACATCTCCGTCGAGCTCCCCTACAACAGTGGATACCAAATGGTATACTGTTGGATACTCTTCAAGGTGGAAAAGCTCAGTTACCTTCACGCTTCCAGTTTTGCACACCCTTCCAAGATCGTTCCTTTCAAGATCCACTATCATGAGAAGCTCAGACTTGTCCTTTTCGCTTCCCAAAAGCTCATTTTTGTTCGCCTCGTCCTCAGCAGGAGTATTTCCCCTTGGCCTTGTGCCCTTTATTGGCCTCGTCTCGACCCTGCCGTCTCTGATTTGAATGAATCTTTCAGGAGAGCTGCTCACTATGTGGCCGCTTCCAAAATCCATATAGCACGCAAAGGGTGCGGGGTTTATGGTTCTGAGCCTGAAATACAGCTCGTACGGAGAGTATTTTGTTTCACACTCGAATCTTTGTGTCATGTTGGCCTGGTATATGTCTCCCGACCTTATATAGTCCTTTATCTTGTTTATGGCCTCTTTATAGTCTTCCTTTTCAAAGTTTGACTGTAGCTTTACTTTTTCACCGGCATTGTTCATCTCAAAATGTGGCAGCTCTGGCTTTCCATTTTTTATAACCTCTTCGGCCGCTTCCACCCATGCCTTAGCATCTGAAAACAGTCCCGGAGACGCAGCATACACCTCTTTATTAAGATGGTCTATTGCAATCACCCCGTCGTATATTCCAAAAAAGCAGTCCGGTATGTGCACATCGTCAACAGCCGTCCTTGGAAGATCTTCAACATGGTGGCACATGTCATATCCCAAATACCCTACGGCCCCGCCTATGAACGGGAGGACGCAGTCACAATTCGATTCATATAGCTTCATAAGCCTTTTGAGTTCGTCAAATGGATTTGCCTCATAAGTTTTTACAATTCCATTTTCCTCTATCTCGACATTTCCGTCCTTGCTCTTGAATGTTATCTCAGGGTCAAATCCTATAAATGAATACCTTCCAAGCTTTAGAGGATCCATTGCGCTGTCAAGAAAAAAACAATATTTCCTCTCCCTGAAGAGCGAAAAAATCTCAAAACTCGAAAGGCTGGTGTATATCTTCTTTATGATCATTAGGCTTTACCCTCCTTGTGCTTTTTTGCCCTCAGCAGGAAATTCTTAAGCATGTCCATGCCGTGCTGAGTTAGTATTGCCTCAGGGTGGAACTGGACTCCCTCCAAAAGGTATTCCCTGTGCAAAAATCCCATGACTTCCCCCTCATTCGTCCAAGCTGTGATTTCAAGGCAGTCCGGTATGCTCTCCCTCTCCACTATAAGAGAGTGGTATCTCGTAACGTCTACAGGGTTTTTAAGCCCTTCGAACACTCCCTTGTCAATGTGGTTCACAGGATGAACCTTGCCGTGTACAGGTTCTATCGCCTTTACTATATTTGCTCCAAATACCGTTCCTATTGTCTGGTGCCCAAGGCATATCCCAAGTATGGGTATAACCCCCTTGAACCTTTTTACAGCCTCAATGCTTATGCCGGCCTCTTTAGGCGTGCGCGGTCCCGGTGATATAACAATCATATCCGGATTCATTTTTTCAATTTCAGATATTTCAATACAGTCATTCCTCTTTACAACGACGCTTTCGCCAAGCTGGCCGAGATACTGTACCAGATTGTAAGTGAAAGAATCATAATTGTCTATCATAAGTATCATCAAATGCACCTCTTTACAATTTTAGAATGAATAAAAATGATTTTCATTATTCATTTTTCTGATTTTTTCATTATATCACACATGTGCTTTTTTTTCATACACTGCTTTTTGCAGCGTTTCCAATGTGTAAGACATTGATAAAATTATCGCACGTACAATATAATCACATGTTCATATACGCTGTGTTTTCTGGTATAATGTGAGTAAATTGATAAAAATTTCATCCTTATTCTTAGCAAGAACTAATATAAAATAACCCAGGAGATGATTTAATTGGCAGAAATATATAATGACAAATCCTGCTGAGTTGTCGACCCAAATCAATCCAGTTTGGATCGAAAATACAGGTACATGCCCCCTCTGCAGTGCTTGGATGTCTTTGATGAAAGTGAATATGCCAACATGTTCGATGGCGAGGTCAGCACCTGTGAAGGTCCTGTAAAAAGGCTTAGAACTATTCTATCCTCAAAGGACCGCTTGGGAAGCCTCCTTGTGCGGCTTGGCATAAACAGAAAAAGCTACAAGTTCCCCCCCGGACTTTATGCCATTGGAAACCCCGACGAAAACTCACCTGCTTTAGTCACTGCAAACTACAAGCTTACAGTCGATACGGTGAGAAGTAATATCGGGGGAATTGACTCCTGGCTGCTTGTAATAAACACAAGTGGCGTAAATGTATGGTGCGCTGCCGGAAAAGGCTCTTTTGGAAGCGATGAGATCATATACCGAATAAAAGCCACAGGGCTTTACAAAATTTCAAAATCCAAGCTTCTCGTGCTCCCTCAGCTTGGAGCCCCTGGAGTCAATCCACAAAAAATATCCAAATATACAAGGTTTAAAACAATATACGGCCCAGTCAGGGCAGGTGACATAAAGAGCTTTTTTGAAAACGAATTCAAAGCATCCGCCGGTATGAGGAGGGTTACCTTCTCACTTTCTGAAAGGATGATACTCTCTCCTGTGGAGGTCATGCTTTCAGCAAAATACATGCTTGCCTTTTTGTTCATGTTCACATTGCTCAACTATGTAGACAATTCTACTTTGGGGCTGACTGAATACATTAATAATGTATGGCTGAATACATCCGCCTACGTATTTGCGATTCTTACCGCCTGCATACTCTTTCCCGCTCTTTTGCCCGTGCTTCCGTTTCGGAGCTTTTCTGCAAAAGGCGGCGTGCTTGGAAGCCTGTATTCGGCAGCGGCTTTGAGCTTTCCCGGCGCATTCATGTACTCAGGTTCCATGCTTTCAAATATAGGGCATTTCATGTGCATGACCTGTGTTATAGGTTTTTTTTCCCTTAATTTCACGGGATCCACGAATTTCACTTCTCTTTCGGGGGTTCAAAAGGAGACTCTCTGGAGCGCCCCTGTATTTGCTATATGCTTTATAACAGGCATAATGTGCCTTTTCATAGAAAGACTTGTTTAGCGGGGTGTTATAATGAAATATATTAAAGACGTTGTTACATTAAGACTGGATGAAGGAAAATGCATAGGCTGCGGTATGTGCGATATCGTGTGTCCTCACGGAGTATTCGAGGTCATTCACGGCAAGGCTGTTATAAAATCCACTGACAGCTGCATCGAATGCGGTGCATGTTCAATGAACTGTCCCGTGGATGCCATATCCGTAAACGTAGGAGTCGGCTGAGCTTATGCTGTGCTTAAAAGCATTTTCGCCGGTGGCGATAATTCTGGCTCTTGCTGTTAGAGGACATGTTTAAAACTGTTAAACGTAAAATAAAATCCCCTCGGATTATAAATTCTCCGAGGGGATTTTTCATTAGTATTTCCAATGTGAATTTGCAACACTTTGAATATGCATTGGAAAATATGCCTTCCGCTCACCTAAAAAGTCCCGCTTTCATTTTAAGCACGTGAAACGCGGCGGCTGCGACAAGTATAATGGCCAGTGCCCTGTGGAATTTTAACCAGTTTTTTATATTGTACCTCGGACCTGCCCAGCCCCAAAATGCAGTCATAAGTATAAATGTCCATGCAATATAGCCTGAATGAAGTCTTATCCCGCCAGCCATGGCATATCCGTGCACAATGCCCGTTATTAGAAGCAGTCTTCCTGAATATGGGTGCACTTTCTTGAGCAGCTTCGCAGCTTTTTTAAGTGTCTCACTCTTGTTTTTGAAAAAATACCTGTTTAACCGCCTGATAGCATACATCGCAATCTGTATGGTCAAAAGGCTGACATTCACCCATCCCAAAAGCCTTAAGACGTCATATCTACTCAGCAATCCTGCCCACTACCTTGAGCCCTTCGAGCTTTGAATCGCCATGAGGCGCTTCCTTAAGCTGCTGGGTTATGTCCTGCCCTGCCGATACGCCGCTGTGCATTCCATCTTTCCAGCCAGGATGGTCTGTAACGTCGTATACGACTCCGTCAACTGCGATATATGCCGGATTTCCTTCCTTGCCGTTATACTGGGAAAGCTCCTGCAATGTGACTTCCATTGATTCTTCCAAATCTTCATCCGCCTGTTTTTGGCCCTCATCCTGCACCTCTTCTTGCGGCTGCTCAGGCTGTTCTTGAGCTGTACAACCTACCAGAAGTGCAATTCCTAAAAACATCGAAAAAATAGCTGCCGACAATCTCTTTTTCATGGATATCACCCTTTCAAAATGAATTTTAAAGCATACGTTACGTCCATCTAATTAATATCTAGATACCCATTTTGCATTTCAAAGCACTATTTTTTGCCAATTTTCAGTTGCCACAATTAGCCATTATTAAACATAGACTATATTACCTTATGATTCCCTACAACCCTGCCTTCTAATATCCGCCTTATTTTCCCAGCCGGCAGAGGCTTGCTGAAAAGATATCCCTGTGCCAAATTGCAATTGTTTTTCTTCAAAAATATTGCCTGCTCTTTGTTTTCCACACCTTCAGCTATTATGTTCATATTTAAATTCATTCCCATATCTATAATTGTCTTTATAATTGAAACTGCATTTTCATCAACCTGTATTCCGTCAATGAAAGACTTGTCGATTTTTAAATTGTCTATAGGCAGATATCTTAGTAGACTTAAAGACGAATAACCTGTGCCAAAATCATCCATGGACAATTTTACTCCCATTTCCCTCAGTTCGCTTAACACCCCATGTAAATACTCACTGTTTTGCATTATGCTTTCAGTCATTTCCAGTTCAAGATACCGTGAATCCAGCCTGGTCTCCGTAAGCACCTTTTTTATCCCTTTTATAAAGTCCCTGTGCTGGAATTGCTTTACTGAGACATTTACAGCCATGTTGACATTAGGCAGTCCCGCTTCCTGCCATTCCTTGTTTTGCTTGCACGCTGTCTTCAAAACCCATTTGCCAATATCTACAATAATGCCTGTTTCTTCTGCTACGGGAATAAATTCTGCCGGGGATATGAGCCCGAACTCAGGATGTCTCCAGCGGATTAGCGCTTCAACTCCTACAATTTCACTAGTCTCCAAGTTGAATTGCGGCTGATATTGTAAGAAAAATTCATCGTTCGCCAGTGCTGTCCTTAATCCATTTGCCAGCATCATCTTTTTCCCGACCCTTTTGCCTTGATCCGGAGTATACAGCTGATAATGGTTCCTTCCCCTTTCTTTTGCAAAATGCATGGCTGTATCGGCACATTTGACCAACGTGTCTATGTCACTTCCATGCATAGGGTATACGCTTATCCCTATGCTGGCCGACAGGAAAATCTCACAATCCTCTACTTTGACCGGGTGAGACATTTCTTCGAGAATACATTCGGCGATTTTTGACGCTCTTTCCCTCCCAACATCTTTCAGCATGATAATAAATTCATCGCCACCATACCTGGAAAGAAAGCCATATTCACACAAACATCTATTCAATTTTCTCGAGACATTCTGCAATACAACGTCTCCAGTTGAATGACCCATAGTATCATTTATCATCTTAAAAAAGTCCAAGTCAAAAAAAATCACGCTTATGTTTTGATCACTATCTCCATAACCAGCCAAAATCTCATTAAACTTGTCATATAACATGTTTCTGTTGGGCAGGCTCGTCAAGACATCATAATAGGCCAGATATTCATTTTTTTCCTCAGAACTTTTTAAATCAGTAATATCAGACAACACTCCGTTTATTTTAATAACATTGCCACAAGAATCCATGTTTGGAGTGCTTCTATCCTTTATCCAGCAAACTTCGCCATCTCCTTTTATTATGCGGTATACTGTGGTCACCGATTTTCCCGAATACAATTGTCCAAGCTTTTCTTCGATTAAGAGCTTGTCTTTTGGGTGGACCAGGCTCCTCCAGTACCGTGGGTTTTCCCGAAATTTTTGTCGAGGCACTCCAAATATTTTTTCAATTCCAGCCGACACCATCGCAACATTTTCATCAACATCAAATGACCACAGTGCGACATCTATATTATCGAATATTTGTTGAAGCTCCTTTTCATTTTCACTTGCTTTTTGTGAGTAAAACTGTAGTTCGTCATAGTTTTTGCCTAAGAACCAAACAAGCGCAATTAAGATAGGCAGCAGCATCTTTTCAATCGTATCTATATATCCAAATTTATTATAGTAGTAAATAAGAAATATCGATTCCATAATCAGGAATACCAGTGCCAAGCATATTCTCCCCTTGTATTTCAAAGTGTTCGCCACCCTCTATTCTCAATATATTTTAAAATTCATTTGTATCCCCCGATACATAATAACGACCATACTTCTCTTTCTGCATGATTTTGATACCGCCTCTTGTCACCTATGCCTGAATGTCAAACACCTTGTCCAGCCTTGTAAGCTCGAATACCCTCATAACCTGCGAACTTATGGATTTCAATTTCAATGTTCCCCCCAGCTTAACACACTTCTTATGAATTCCAACAAGCACTCCAAGACCTGTGCTGTCGATAAACACGCACCTGCTGAAATCGAATAAAAACTGCTTTTCCCCTCCATCAAACATGCCATTTATCTCCTGTCTGAACGCATCCGCCTCTTCCACTGAAAAGTTCTCAGGGACATTAATTTTTAACTCTGCCATTAGTTATCACCTCGAACAATAAATTTTTTTACAAGACTGTTGAGTTCATTCGCCATGGCGCTTGTCTCTTCTGAAGCCGCAGCAAAATTTTGTATTATTGAAGACTGCTCTTCTGAAGCCAAAGCTACCTGCTGGCTGTTTCCCATTGTAGTCTCAGTG
Organism: Peptoclostridium litorale DSM 5388; assembly: GCF_900141635.1. Taxonomy (GTDB): domain Bacteria; phylum Bacillota; class Clostridia; order Peptostreptococcales; family Peptostreptococcaceae; genus Peptoclostridium; species Peptoclostridium litorale. The sequence goes on from NZ_FSRH01000001.1 coordinate 195,149, forward strand.
ATAGTTGCAACAGCGTCGATAAGCTGTATTATCTGCTCCGAGCTTGCAACCTCGTTATTCGTGACATCTACTATTTGGTCTATGCCTTCTGCTATATTTTCAACCGCATCTATGATCTTAATGAAAGACTCGTCAGTTTCCCTTGCAACAACCACTCCGTTTGTAACCGCCTTTTCACTGTCACCCATAGACCTTGATGCCCTGTCTATCTGCACTACCATTTCGCTTACCAGTGAAGATATTTCATTTGCCTCGACACTAGTCTGCTCCGAAAGCTGCCTTACTTCGTCCGCAACTACTGTAAATCCCCTTCCGTGCTCCCCTGCCCTTGCCGCCTCAATGGCTGCATTCAGCGCCAGCAGGTTCGTCTGGTTTGATATATTATTTATTGTGTTTATTATGCCGCTTACCTTCTTGGAGATTTCATCCAACACATTGAATGCTCTGGCCGTTTCATTTGAAACCCTGCTTATGTTCTCAATGGCTTCGACAGTCGTTTTCAGCTTGTCCCTGCCCACCTGAGCCGCTTCCACTGTATGCTGGGAATAATCCTTTGCCTTGAATGCCCTACTTTGGGCTATTTGGATCAGGCTCGAAAGCTGCACGAGCACTTCTGACGTTTCAACTATTGAGCTGTTCTGGCTCTCCGCATTTGTGGCAACCTCCTGTATGTTTGCCGCAATTTGCTGGGTCGAAGCAGTTATCTCTTCTGCTGATGCGGCTATTTCCTCTGATGAAGCCGTCAGTTCAGCCGAACCGCTTCTTACATGGCCGATTATTTTAGACTGGCTTTCAATCATACTGTTGAAATACTCTCCCAACGTCTGTATTTCGTCCTTTGTCTTTATATTTGAGCTTACAGTCAAGTCTCCATTTCCCGCTTTGATCATGAGGTCCTCCAGCTCGGCAATTGGCTTTATTATTCTACTATTTGTGATTAAATAGGCCAAAAAGAGTGCAACAATAAGCGATGACATGGATATTGCAATTGTATCTTTTTTGATTTTGTATGCCGGCGCCATGTATTCATCGTAGTCGGCCACTATGGCTACGCTCCACTCGCCTGCAGGGTGAAAGCATACGAATTTTCTAACACCTTGATATGTATAAAAGCCTTCTCCGATTTCCCCCTGCTTCATTTTCTCCACTAAAGCACTTAGTTCATAATTGTCTGTATTACTCACGTTCTCACTGAGCACCTTTTCAGAGTCCGGATGCTGCACAATCAGCCCGCTTTTATCCAGCATGTATGCGTATCCGTTTTCTCCTATCTTTATTTCGGATATATTCCTTGATATGTTTTCAAATGAGACTGTTCCATGTATTGACCCTACGACTCTGCCCTCAAGTACAAGTGGATGTGCAATTGCAATTACAGGTTTTCCCGAAATCTTCGAAAAAATGACATCACTTTCTGACGCATTGCCCCCGAGGGCGCTTTTTATATAGTCCCTGTCGCTAAGGTCTATATTCAGATTCTCGTCTTTGCTGCTCATCACAGTCATTCCGAGAGAATTTACAATTACGATGTCGTCCAGCAGTCCGTCATTTTCTCTCCTGACGCTTGATATGTATTCAAATGCCTCATTGTTTAGGCCGCTTTCCCCCGCAGCCGCCCTTGCCAGGACCTGGTTATAGCTTAAAAGCTGAATATATCCCTTTACTGAATCCACCTCTCCCACTATGGAATCAGATGCATCCATGACAATCTGGCCCAGTTCTTCCTCTTTGATGCTTTGCACGGAATTTGCTGCCAGGTTGTATGAAGTGATCCCCAAAGCTATAAGCGGGACAGATATAAATACTAAAAACATAAGCGTCAATTTCGTTTTAATGCTCATCTTCATATCATCATTCCTTTCAAAAAAGTATTATAGACTGCTATTAGATTTCATTTTTTTTTTCATGATCAGGCACTTGTTGCTTATACTGATTTCATCTGCAATGCAGTTTATCAAAAAAAGCCCCCTTCCAGATTCGTTGAGCAGATTTTCATCTGAATGGCAGTCTGGAATTGAAATCTCTTCGACTTCAAAATTCGAATCCTTTACTGTAAACTCCACGCTCTCACCGTCACACAAGTACTCTATATGTATTGGCCTGTCCTTGTCGCCTCTGTTCCCGTGATTGAACGTATTCACCATCGCTTCTGTAAGCATGAGCTTTATGTCGAAATAGTCTTCAAATGCGCCTATTTCACTAATAATATTGTCTATCACTTCAGCGCACATACTTAGACCATATAGCACATACTCATTTGATTTTTTCCCTATCACCCTAAATTTGTCACCTCACTTAATATCAAATGCAATAAACGTGCAGTCGTCCTTTAAACCTTCACTGCCATTTGAACAATTGCGTATACTGTCAGTTATATAGCTTTTCAATTCAGCAATGGACAAGCTATTTAGCATTTCCTCCATGCATTTGTCATCTTCTATGAATTCCATTCCGTCGGTGAAGAAATAAAACCTGTCGCCGCTTTTAAAATGAATAGACTGCTGGTCAAACTCGCTGTTTTCAAACATTCCCAGAAAAGGCCCTTTGACAGTTTTTTCTTCATATTTATTTTTCGCACTTTTATGCATGAACTGGCTTATTCCGGCGCCCGCCACATTTGCTACGCCTTTTTCAAAATCCAGACTGAAGCAGCAAGCCGCAATATATGTCTCTTCGTCAAGCCTGCAAAGCCTTTCATTCAAATCACGCACCACATCAATGGGACTGATGCATTTTGCTGTGGATTCATGATACATGACATTGAACGCCAGATTTTTAAGCGCCGCTGTAACACCTTTCCCGCTGACATCCCATATCACTCCCAGCACAAGGCCTTCATCTACGGCTTTTAAGTAATAGCCGTCACCGCTGACCGCATGCGCGGCTGCATAGACGACTTCCATATCGGCCTTGCCAGGCAGTGGGAATACCCTCTGTAGGGATTTTTTCTGCATTGAGGCTGCCTTGCCAATCCCCGTGCCCTTCAATATCTTCTTCATTTTCGACGTTTCCCTAGCCATGACGCCGACCTCGTCGCTCCTGTTGGCAAACACCTTCAGAGTATTGTTTGTTTTGAAGTCAAAGCCAGCTGTGTTTTCAATTATATTAGTTATCTTTATTATGGGCTCTGAAAGGGACTTTGAAATTCGAAATGCAATTTTGACAATTATTAAAACAGACAGGATTGTAGCCAGCAATATGAACATCATGTGTATTTTCAGCTGCATGTACGCCTCGCTCATTGGAGCCGTGCAGCCTAGTATCCACCCATTGCTCATATGGGAATAGCCAAGGATCTTATTTTCCCCCATAAGAACATATCTTGCCGTTCCCGAGGGCACGCTCAGTGCCTCTTGCACCTGATCTGTAGTATTTCCGCTGTATACGGACATTATGCTGTCCTCATGACTGAATTCAGGGTGAACCAAAAAGTGAAGGTCCTGATCCATCAAAAATGCATATCCGTTGTCGAATACCTTCAGTTCCTCGATTGACCTTCTCATCAAGTCAATGCTTATGTCTATCCCTACAACCCCAACCAAAATGCCTTCTTTGAACACAGGTTCGGTGTAAGATATTATGGTCTCATCAATTTCAGGCTCTTCGTAGGGCTTACTCCACACGCCTTTTCTCTCCATTACGGGACTATAGTACCACCTCATATTTTCATTTTCCGGATAAAAGCTCTCTATGTATGGATGCTCTGGATCTGGATCTGAATCCATCTGTTGCAGTAAACCGTTTCCCGCTAAATCGGCATACCAAATCTCGTGGACTCTGCCTGTGAGCTTTGGGTTGATGGTAAAGTATACTGCTTCAACGCCGCTTTTTATGTCTATTCCCTTCTGGGCATTTATATCGTCGGCCACTGTCTTTATCAGCATATCCATTTCTCTTTCATACTGCTCTATGTACGCATTTGGATGTTCGTTGAACTGTTTTGGCTCAAATCCATTGTCAAGACAGTATTTCATAACTTTCACTGACTGTTCAACGGATCTCAAGTCGGAGTCGAATTTGTTGGCGTAGTTCTGGGAAATCAAAGCCATCTTTTCGCTTATCTCTTTTTCAAAAGAGCAGTAGTGCGACAAAATCATCATAATGCTTATCAGCAGTGCTGTGATAACAGCGCAGACAACCATTGCTGCCGTCATTTTGGTTCTTATGCTTTTTCCAAAGTATTCTTCCATAGCCACTTCCCATATCGCTCAATATTTTCATATGCTTTTTTAATATCTAATTAAAAAACTATATTTCATTTTTATTTAATCAGCCTCCACTTTTCACCCTTAAAATTACAAAAAATTAACCATCGCCGAGCTCATTTATACAAGCCCTCGATGGTCATAGGATTTATCTAGCTAATTAATCTAATTAGTACACTACAGTTTATACAGATATTAGATTAAGCAACCTGGCAATCATAGAAACAAATTCCTTAGACCCATGGCTTTGCGTCCTTGCCTTTCAACAAGTTTGCCCATTTATTTAGTTGTATAATTATGTAGGCCCAGTTCCGGCCCATACGCCTAATCCATCCCCAGGTGCATAGGACTATTGTACCTTTTTATTAGTCATATTATATCATATTCAGAATTTATTTACTAGTAATCTCATGCATACAATAGCATGCGTTTACAATGGAAATAACAAAAAAGCGGGGTTTTCCCCGCTAAATCGAAAAAAATAATAACTATAAGAAATAAAATAACTATAATTGCTATTTCGACTCCATATTTTTGATCAGCTGTATGAGCTCATCAAGCTTTGACTCTATTCTCTGCATCTGCCTTTCCTTTTCAGACTCGCTTTGGCTTACAGAAGATGTCTGCATGCAGTCAAACACTACATCCTTATGATACAACTCGTCCCCTCCTCTCATGAAGTAAACGTTCAAGAATCGAACTTCTGTCTCTAAATACATCATGAATTTAAAACAAATATCTCATGTCTATTATAGTATTATTTAGCAATAATTTGTAGTATATAAAAAATTAAATATGGAATAAAAATATCCGAAAAAACCCCTTGGCAGACTTGCCAAAGGGGTTAGCTATTATAAACCAATTTTGAATTTTGCACGAGAAGTTCTCTCGGGGAATTTTGTTCAAGCATTTTCATAAACCACAGTTTCGCACTGTTGAAGTTCGCAAATACCTCATCTGATTTCTTTGGATCTCCGTAAACTCTCCACCCTGCCATCTTTGTGAATTTGAGTTTTGGGTTTCCCATAAATCCCATTACATCCTTAAGCGGGTATCCGAAAAATATTCCCATTTCATGGGCATCTATGCACTCTCTCATTTTTTCTATTAGATGTCCCAGATATGCATCCATGGTGTAATTCAGCGGATATCCGTGTGATTTCAAAAATCTTTGATTCTTTTGATCACTCAAAACATAGTCAAGTGTATTTTCATTGTAAAATAGTATCTTCGTACTCTTGTCGCTACATTCAAATATGTCGTAAGAAATTTTGCTGCATCTTGAAAAATAGTGATGTATCTTTTCTATCTTTTCATCCTTAAGCTTGTCCGATGGGGAAATGCTAAAAAGATGTATAGGTTTAACTCCTGCTATTACAGGGCCTAAGTTTGAAACGAATGCTCTTACAAAAAAATCCTCACTGCTCTTAAAGCAAGTTGAACAATTTAAACCGCATGATTTTGTTTCCAAACAATCCCCTCCCTTTGCACAACCAGTAAACATTTTCACAAGAGAACGATAACTATTCTCATTTATATATTACCATACATATCGATATCTGTAAATCTTTTTATAATTTCTTTCTCTTATTCTCAAACTCCTTCAAATTGCGTTTTTCATTTGACTAATCTATTAATTCATTATATTTTCTGGCCTAAGCCAGCCTCTTCTTGCAATTTCTTTTTTTCAAAACGCACAAAAGCTGCCTTTTCAATAGGCAGCTTTCATGCAGTATATATATTTAATTATTCGACTATTTCAAACTGCTCATCCGTAAGTGAAAATATGTCCTTAATGCCTGATGTAATATATATCTTATTTTCCTTTGTGATAAATACCGCATCCGCACCTTCATACCCTTCAACAAGCTTCAAACCTTCGCTCACTCCGCTTGAGAATGCCGCAGTAGAGAGCGCATCGGCATCTATAGACTTGTCTGCAACTATTGAAACTCCTGCAAGCTCATTGTCAACCGGATATCCCGTACCGGGATCGAGTATATGGTGATACCTTATCCCCTCTTCTTCAAAAAACCTTTCATATATTCCCGATGTTACTACAGTTTTGTCACTTATGCTTACTATTCCCAGATAGTCACCTCTTTTAGAAAATGGATTCTGTATTCCTATATTCCAACTGCTCCCATCAAGTTTTTTCCCGTGGGCAAATATGTTTCCCCCTATATTTACTATGGCCCTTTCTATTCCATTCTCCCTCAGAAGGCTTACTATCTCATCCGCCGCATATCCCTTGGCTATTCCCCCAAGGTCAAGCATCATACCCTCTTTCTTAAGCTTTATGCTTTTTTGCAAATGGTCTATTTCCACATTTTTATAGCCCACAAGAGGTCTTTTAAGCTCAATTTCATATGCAGATGGAATCCTTGCACTTTCAGTCCCTATGTTCCAAAGCTTTACAAATGGACCTATGCTTATGTCAAACTTTCCATCTGAAATATTTGAAAATTCAACTCCCTTTTTTATTACAATGTACGTATCATCAGAGACCCTCACAAATTCCTTTCCCGCATTTTCATTTATGCTCATGACCTCGCTGCCGTCGCTATTTATGGTCATTTTGTTTTCTATATCCCTTAGCCTTTGGAATACCTTTTGAAATATTTCATCAGAATGATCTCCATAGATTTGGACTGTCACGGTAGTCCCCAGTACAAACTGGGTCTTTGATTCCGGCTTTTCGTTGACAGCTCCAGGTATATTTTCACATCCGGATAACATAAATAGATTGACTATTAATAGTATCAGAACTAATACAGTTTTTTTTATATTCATATGACTCCCCCATTTTATTTTAAGTTCCAACTATAAGTTTAATGCAATATCAGTATTATGTAAATTATAAAACTCATTCTGTCATCTTAAAAACCTATATTCTCAATATTCACACATATTTCTCCTATTTGATGCAGCTGCTTATTAGAATTAATTTTTTGCAGATTTAATTGCATACTTCACATATTTGTCACATTTGAAGGGTATTATTTATTTTAGGTATTATTTTGCAATAATAATTGTAATAGAGAATGGAGGAATTAATTTGAACACAAACAAAAAAATCAAATGGATCCGCGCGGGATTGCTCTCTGCAGTACTATTTTTTGTTACATACAAGGCGTACATGCATAATGTTCTCGGCGGCGGAAGTGATGGCTCCCCTTCCGTGCATGCACTTTGTCCGTATGGAGGACTTGAAAGCCTTTACATCTTGCTGTCAACAGGAGGAACACTTCCCAAAATATTCACGGGTACAATTATTGTCTTTGTTATGAGCCTTATGGTTGCCTTTTTGTTCAGGAGGGCTTTTTGCGGAACAATATGCCCATTTGGAGGCATCCAGGAGTTTTTTGCTTTTATCGGAAAAAAAGTTTTCAAAAAAAGATTTATAGTACCCTCATCAATAGACAGGCCTCTTAGATATCTCAAATATGCAATACTTGCATTAACAGCTGGAGCCGCGTGGAAAACAGGTGAGCTTTGGATGTCTCCCTACGACCCGTGGGCCGCATATGCACATATATTCGAGGGGCCTGCAGCACTTATTGACGAGTTTCCAATAGGAACAGCCCTTTTGATAATTACCATTGCTGGCTCTGCTGTGTATGACAGGTTCTTTTGCAAATACTTGTGTCCCATGGGAGCATTCCTTGGATTGGTTTCAAAGCTGAGCCCCTATAAAATAGAGAGAAACAAAGATGTATGTATAGACTGCGGGATATGCGCCAAAACCTGCCCTGTAAACATAGCAGTTGACAATGTTGAGTCCGTAAAATCAATAGAATGCATAAACTGTCAAAAATGCACTCTTTCATGCCCTAAGGAAGGGGCACTTAAAACAAGATTCGCCGGAAAAAATATTAAGCCTGCAATATTGCTATCACTTGTGCTGCTCATATTCTTCGGCGGAATAGGACTTGGAAAACTATCTGGATATGCGCAGTTTCTGCCTGAGCCCATTGCCGAGGGTGAACTAATACAAATTGACGAAATAAAAGGCTATATGACTCTTGATGAAGTTTCAAAACATATAGGAATGCCAATTAATGAACTGTACGAAAGACTCGGCATTGAAAGCACAGTTCCTTCCGATACCAAGTTCAAAGAAATATCAAACTACAACCCTGATATTGACACCCACACTGCAAAAGATCTCCTGAAATCTGAATAGAATTCAATTTTAAAACACAGGAAAGCGCCCCTTAAAACTGTTTTAAGGGGCGCTTTCCTGTGTTTGTGAAACTAAAATCAAAATTTCATCATTGTATATCAGTAAATATTTTCAAGTCTAATCAGCTTTTTTTGCCTTACATTTTTGAATAACGGGCATATTTATAAAAAGAACACTTTTAATAAAAGCTCATTCAAAACACAAATCCGTTCAAAATTGTCAAATATTTATTCATTATAATCACGTTTATATAGTAATCGAATTGTATTTATAGTATAATTTCACTATATTTCTATAACTGATTATTAGATTATGCCATATTGAAATCTGGGCTTATTGTTTATTCTTATACAATTCCATTTGGCGATTAGCAAATATTCTATTGATTTCAGCTGTATTTTCAATCATTTTTTATTTCTTTCGACATGTTTTTTAGGTTATAATAGTTTTAATAATGTAAATTTATATTTGTTTAAAGGTGGTGTTCTTTACTTATAAAAACATGCAGCATCAGCTAAGTCTATTATAAATAGTCTGTCAATTTATATTTATACTATACTGGAGGTTATGTATATGAAAAAAATTGCTTTTACCAAAAATTCAATTCCGCTGAAGACCAAGATAACCCTATTTACCGCAATAGCTCTTATAGTGTCGAACATCTCTCTTACATACATTACACTTAAAAATGTGAATAATCTGGTAAAAGAAGAGATGAAAATCGGCGGAATGGACCTTGCTCATGAGATATACTCAACAACAGAGCATATGCAAAATTTCGAAACCATAGTGGACTCCCTCCTCGCAGATAAGATACTTACCGCATCAAATGCACTAAATCACGTAAGCTGGCCTGCAATGAGCAACGGCTACCTGGAAGAGCTTGCCAAGGAGCTCGCTGTAACTGAAATAAACATAGTCGGACCGGATCGAAAAATACCTTATTCAAACGTAGAGGCATATATAGGATGGGAATACCCCCAGGGACATGCAATGGACGTTGTATTCAACTATACTCAGCCCAGCTATATGGAAGGCGTAAGGGAAAATCCCGTAGACCATAAGTTCTACAAGTACGGCGGTATCTATCTTGAAAACGGCTATTATGTGCAGGTTGGAATAAGCGCCGACGTCATAGTGCAGCTTAAAGAAAATATGAACATGCAAAAGCTGCTTTCTCAAGTTGAACAGAAGGACAGCATAATTTATGCACTTAGACTCGATGAAAATGGAACTGCCATTGCAGGAACGCAGTCTATGCTTGGAAAGACATACGATGATGAAGTAACTATGAACGCAATAAAAAACGGCCAGGAAGGGGCTTCAGAATATTTTGATGAAGAACTCGGGGTCGCGGCTTACGAGGTTCAAATACCATTTTATGAAAACGGCGCACTTAAAGGCTCTCTTGCCCTTGGACTATCACTTGAAGAGCTTGAAAAAGCAAATGCCTCGATGTTTCAAAAATCCATGCTTGTAACACTTTTTATCATTCTGTTATCTTCTGCCGCCATGATATATATTGTAAGACGCCTTCTTCTTCCTTTGAAGGAAGCTGCAGAGCACATGAGCGTAATGTCTTCTGGAGATTTTTCAGCTGATATCCCGGATAAATATGCAAGTGTGAACGATGAGATCGGAGATATGACAAGATCCCTTATGTCAATGCAAAATGGCCTTAGAGATCTCATAGGAAAAATAGTCCATGGCTCAGATCAGCTTGCCAACAGCTCCGACTCACTTTCAAAGATAACAGAGGAAGCTTCAATTGCCATAAATGAAAATGCAAATGCCGTTGAGTCGCTGGCCATGTCTTCTACAACTCAGGCCCATGATGCAAATGCAGTTTCTAAAAACACAAGCATACTCGGCTCAAAAATAGAGGAAAGCTCAGGCCTTATTGCCGATGCTAAAGATATAGCATCTACGGCGGAGATGCTGAGCAGGCAGGGTAAAGAGACAATAAGCAATTTGAACGAGAAGACAATGAGCAGCATTGAAAAGACTGTTGAAATAGAAGAGATCATATCCGATATAGAAAATGCCTCAAAGGATACAGAAAATATAATAGCCCTTATAGAAAACATATCGGGCCAGACTAACCTTCTTGCACTTAACGCCTCAATAGAAGCCGCTAGAGCAGGTGAGGCCGGAAGAGGTTTTTCAGTTGTTGCAGATGAAATAAGGGGTCTTTCTGAAGAAACCCACAAGGCCACTGAAAACATAAGGGGACTGATATCTGCCATCCAGGGCAAAGTCAAAAATGCGGTTTCTGAAATGAGCACAGTCAGAAGCATGACGAACGAACAGTATGAGGTCCTTTTGGATACTGACAAAATATTTAATGAAATAAGCGGGTCAGTTGACAACCTGCTAAGCCATATGGATGTTGTCAACAGTCACTCGGATGACATAGCTCTAAAAAAAGAAGAGATAATGGTCGCAATAAACCAGATTTCCGGTGTGACCCAAGAGTTTTCGGCTACTACAGAAGAAATATCTGCATCTACGGAGCAACAGGCTGCATCAATGGAAGAGATATCTTCTCTTTCTGAAACAAATAAGGAGCTTTCAGACGAGCTCAAGCTTGCCATAAGCGAATTCAAAATTTAATCCAATTATTAAAACCTCGCTTTTGCGGGGTTTTTTATGGGCATTTTGTGCTAGAATATATTTTGCAAGCTAACGAAAGGATTGTGATACCATTTGAACATACTAATGCTCGAACCATACTATACGGGTTCACACGCAAACTGGATAAACGGCTATATTAGATACAGCTCCCACAATGTTAAAGTCATTGGAATGAAAGGGCGTTTTTGGAAGTGGCGAATGCACGGGGGCGCTATCCACATCGCAGAAGAATTCCTGAAAAGCGATTTTAAGCCCGAGCTGATAGTTGCAAGCGATATGATGGATCTTTCCACATTCATATCTCTTTGCAGGCACAAGCTTAACGGAGTTAAGACAGCACTTTATTTCCATGAAAATCAGCTTTCATACCCTTGGTCGCCAAGCGACAGGGATAAAAACGAAGGAAGAGATTTCCACTACGGCTTTATCAACTATTCCTCTGCGCTGTCAGCTGACATATGCCTTTTCAATTCAAAGTATCATATGGAATCCTTTTTGGATTCTCTGGAAGCATTTCTCCAAAGGCTCCCTGACTATAATGGCATATCAAATGTCGATAGCATAAGAAAGAAATCACAGGTGCTCCACCTCGGGCTTGAATATGAAAATTTCGACATTGCAGCTGAAAAGCACGCCCATGAGACAAGTGTCATAAAGCATAAGTCCCATTTGGAGCCTTCACAAAAAATGCGGAATGAACCTGCACTTGTTCTTTGGAATCACAGGTGGGAATACGACAAAAACCCTTATGATTTTTTCAACGCCCTTATTTTCCTGAATGAAAAGGGACTTGACTTTAATGTTGCTGTACTTGGCGAAAGCTACAAGAACATCCCCGACATATTTGAAAAGGCGAGGGCATCTCTTGGTGACAAGATAGTCTCTTTTGGAAAGGCTGAAAGCTTCAGCGAATACGCCCAATGGCTTTGTAAATGCGACCTGCTCCCGGTAACTTCTAACCAGGAGTTTTTTGGAATAAGCGTCATGGAGGCTGTCTACTGCGGCTGTTATCCTATACTGCCAAACAGGCTGACTTACCCTGAGCTTATTGGAATAAATGAGAACCCAGGCAACTTTTACTCTGATTTTGACGAACTTGTAGAAAAAATGGAGTGGGCCATAGTGAATATAGGCCATATAAGAAAACAGGACATGAGCCATATAGCAGCCGGCTTTTCGTGGAAAAGCATGTCACTTCATTACGATTCATTATTTGAAGAAATAATATAGAATTTTACTTTTCTTATAAATAAGCAATACCCTAAATTACAAATATGAATTTAAGAACCTACAATTATTTATCATTTAAGATAATATTAATTAAGTAATTTCCTACTATTCAACCTCTTCAAGTTTCTTCATCTCACAAATTCTTATATTAAAAAACGTGATTCAGAAGAAATTCTGAATCACGTTTTTTAATATAAGAATACCTTTATTCAACTTTTTTTTCAATATTCTTTCCCAGGTTCTTAAGTTTTTGATAATCATCCCACTTCATCCAATTATCATCACAAAATTCTTTTTTCAATATCCTTGAAACACCGTTGGCATCCACATAGTTTATCATATTGTCTTTAACTGCAATAATCTTCACAGGCGCTTTCATAAAGCTTTCATCTCCCGAGGGGGTCGGAAACGCCCTAATCGCAAGGCTTCCTATGCAGGTTTCTGCCTCTTGGGGCCTTATTTTAATAACCTTTTCAATCTCCATCTGTTCTACTTTTTTCTGATAAAAGCCATACGCACCGTACCCCATGCATCCTATCAATATACAGCAGGCCAATATTATTGCAATGTATATTCTATTTTTAGACTTGTCTTCTTTCTCTCCAGCATACTCTTTTGGAAACTTTACTGCCGACTTTAAAGACCTCACGGTTTTCTCTACGTCCTTTTTTTCACCAGAATCCATAAAATCAAGCTCAGAGCTTTCAAAATCGTTCTCCATATCAAAATTTAGACTAGAGTCTTCTAAAATATCTTCCATACTAGCTCCTCCTCAAAAGCATTGCATCCACATTTATTCTCCGGATTACAATAAAAACACACAAATAAACCCTAAAGGCACGTTCATTTTATATTATATATCAATTTATAATTAACCTGTTTATTTTTTTTGATTTATTTTATAAAAATCCAAACGCGCTTATATATCCTTATCTGTTTTAAATTTGGAAGTCATAATTTCTACTTCGCTTGTAAGGGTCTCAAGGTCTTCAGAAAGTTTTTCAAACTCAACTATAGTTGCGCTTTGTTCTTCAGAAGATGCCAATATCTCTTCAGTTGATAAATTTGACTGTTGAGCACTTAATGAAATTTCGCGGACAATATTCTGTACTCCTTCGCTTTTATTGTTCATATCCCCGGTTATAGTCTTTATATGAGCAAATCTATAATTAATATTTGCAACACCGGATATTATCTTGCTAAACGAGTTAGAAGAATCTTCAACAACTGCTATTCCACGGCGTACTTCCTTCAGCCCTTCCTCCATTACAGCCGATGCCTTTTGAACATGCATATTGGTCTCTTTTATTAGGCTTTCAACGCTTTCAGCTGCAGATGATGATTCCTGCGCAAGGCTTTTAACTTCTTCAGCCACGACCGAAAATCCCTTGCCGTTCTCGCCAGCCCTGGCCGCCTCTATTGAAGCATTGAGTGCCAAGAGATGAGTTTGCTTTGCTATGGAATTTATAAGCGTAATCACATCCATTATATTCACTGAATTATTTTCAAGATCTTTCATCGTTGCCGACAGATCCGAAATTTTTTGTTCTATCGTCTTCATCTGACTTGCCATGTTCTCCATAGCAAACTCTCCGTCCTTTGCATCCACGGAGACATAATTCGATATCTCACTTGCTGTATTCACATCATCATTTACCTCGTTAATACTTCTAACAAGTTCCTGCATGCTGACATGAGCATCACTGGAACTGTGAGCCTGATGTGAAATTTCACTAGTCATGCTTTCAACTGCAATTACAATTTGCCCTGTAGCTTCCGATGCTGCGCTTGCTCCGGATTTCATGTTTGAAGAGGCTCCTCCAAGATGTCCTACAAGCATGTTGAGCTCCTTTATGGCACCTTCCATGTTGCTTGTCATTTCGTTAAATCCTTGCGCCAGCTCTCCGATTTCATCGCCTCTTGCAATTTTGATCCTCTGGGTCAGATCTCCCTCTTCAACCATTTTCATTCCGCCGAGTATAATTCTTATGGGCTTTATAAGGCTTCTTATAAACAGCCTTCCCACTATTATAGCCACTATGAGGCTTACAATTGCAACCATTTCCTGTGTATGTACAATGCTTTTTTCTGTCTTGTATGTACTTTCAACATCTAATCCGTTAAAAAACATCCCCACAATTTGGCCGTCAATTGCCACAAGAGGGCTGTACCTTACAAAAAACGTGGCTCCCAGTACGCTTGCCTTGCCCTTATATGTACTTCCTTCCTTCAAGACCCTGTCTGTTACATTTGTATCATCTTGAACAGTCCCAACCTGCCTGCTCCCGCTTTCATCCGTTATTGTAGTTGTCAGTCTTTCATTGCCTATGAAAACAGTGATTTCCATTCCAGTGATTTCTTTTAGATAGTCCACCACGGATTCGTCGAACTTCGAGCCAGCCATTATTGTTCCTATAACTTCACCGTTGAACTTTATTGGATATACAGCTCTGAGTGCAAATCCACTTGAACCTTTTTCAATTCCAGATGCCGCTTCGCCACCAATGGCTTTACTTATAGCAAAATTGCCGCTCTTGTCATCTCCATACTTTTGTGGATTATGGGCCCTGTACACAACAGTTCCATTTCTGTCTCCAACTTCAAGTATATCAACCCTTGAACTTTCCTTAATGCCTTTAAAAAGGGCATCCACTTCTTCAGATATCCCCTGCCTGTCCATGTCATTCAAATACTGCACGAGTCTGCTATTTGCCGCTGCAGCCTTGGAGTAACCTTCAAGCACCTCTATCATCTCGTTTATAAGCACTTCCGATGCCTGCCCTGCTTTTTCAACCTTTTCATTCGAATAGTTCTCAAAATAACTTGATAGTATTTTTTTTGAAAACAACGCACTTGTAATTAGCGGAATCACTATAAGTATTGTTATTATTGCTGTGAGTTTAGAGCTTAACTTTAACTTCTTCAACTGCTTTCCTCCCCTATTATGTAGTTCCATGATGTCAGTTCTGTGTAACTAATTCCATTTACAAAACACCGTATCTTTCGACACCAACTATCTCTAGTACTAATTATACAATAAACCTAGATACATTTTAAGTTTTATCTGAAAATCCATAGTTCTTAATATCCATATTGCATAGTCTATTTTTCTCAATATATTCACAATTCCATATTTTGTGATATAATTGACTCGATAAGTGTTTTCTTGGTTACCCACTTCAAAAAAAACAAGAGCAAACGGTATTTATACTATTTGTCTCGTAGGTAACTCTGTAAAACATATCCCCTATGTTGAAAGGAGTTTTTTTATGCAAAAATTCAGCACTTCAAACCTTGTCAAGACCGCCATGGTTGCAGGGATATATGCAGCAGTCACATTTTCACTGGCCCCTATAAGCTATGGAGAGATACAGTTTCGCCTCTCAGAAATTCTAACACTGCTGGCATTCGTAGACCCCTTGTACATACCAGGGCTTGTAATAGGCTGTGTAATAGCAAATCTCGGAAGCCCTCTTGGCGTTGTAGATATAGCGCTTGGCTCTTTTGCTACGCTTCTTTCTGTAAATTCAATATACCTTACAAGAAAATACATCGGAGACGGCCTGAAATCGCTTTTCATAGCAAGTCTTTGGCCTGTATTTTTCAACGGAATTATAGTTGGATGGATGCTCAACTACCTGTTTTCAATACCTCTTGCAATGTCTGTCATGTATGTGGCCATAGGGGAGTTTGCAGTCGTAAGCATTTTTGGCGTTATAATATTCAAGCCTCTTCTTGACAAGGATTCAATAGTCAAATTGCTTACCATAAGCAAAGCTAATTAAAAAAAGCCAGGATTCCAAAATGGAATCCTGGCTTTTTTTAATATTTTCCTTTTTCTATTATAAATTCATCGAAATCCATTTTCGCAATTTGATCATCATTCGGTCCTACCCCTATGAATTCCTCTTTAAAAAGAACTAAGCTGCCTTCATTAAGCGCCTTTTTCTTTTCCAAGTTCCACGGCGGAAAAGGAAGCCCTGCCTCTTCAAATAGCTGCTCAAGTGCAAACTCTCCATCTTCTACTACGAAACACTCCTCTACTCTACTTTTTTCGCCATATTCGTCCTTTTTTATGAAGCATCCCTTATATATCAATTTCGTCTCCCCCTTGGATTAAAAATCAGCTTTCAGCTATAAATACAAAATATTAATTATTAAGTGTTTTCAAAAATTCATCTCTCGCTTTTTATACCCTCTGGCATACTCATATATTCATTGGAGAAAACAGCTGACCCCGCAAAACATCTTTGCGGGGTCTTTTAGCATTAAATTAATATACCTCAAATTCCAGTTTTACAAGATTATTCATTTTCTGTCCTTCTTCAGAAGCTATTCCCGATATTGCAAGAGTATATCTTTCTCCACTTACATAGCCTTCTACAGGTCTTATCACTATTCCATCTCCCCCTGGAAGCATTTCCACTTCAACCTTTACAACATTGTCATCTGAGTCGACTACGAATATATTCGAGTTTTCTATAGTGCCTGCATCCACGCCTCCACTGAATTTCACAGTCCAAAACTTGTCCTGCTCTACAGTTTTTTTCTTTGCTTCATATTTTACAGCATCTATAGCTTTTTTAAGTTTTTCGACAACCGGGCTCTGTATGTCCCCTATCTTTTGAATTTCTGCCGCTATGTCGCTTCTTATTTCTGCAATCGTATTATTTATTTCGTCATATCTTGACTGCATTTCCTCGTCAATATTGCCCAGTGATCTCAATTGCTTTTCTACCGAATTAAGCCTGTTGTTTATGGAATTTAGTTTCCCTACAAAGCTTCTTCCCTTTTGTTCTTCTTCAAAATCCTCATCTTCATCCTCTATTTCCTGTTCCATATCTTCTTCTTCAATCTCTTCCTCTTCAATTTCTTCAGCATCGTCTTCGTCTGCTGGGTTTTCACTTTCCTCTATCTCCTGGCCTTCTTCTGGCTCTTCCTGTTCCGCATCCACAGATTCTTCAGCTGTAGCGTCATCTGCTGGGTCAATCTGCTCTGATCCTTCTTCCACTGCTACATCCTTTTCGGCTTCTTCTGTGTCTTCTCCTTCAATCGTTTCTGTTGTATCTACAACTATTTCGGCACCGTCAGCGCTCTCGGAATCTGAAGCTTCAGTCTGCTCTGATCCCTCTTCAGCTGGTTCTGTTGTATCTGTAACTGTTTCAACATTAGAATTGATTTCACCTTCTAATGAATCAGCTTGCACAAAGCCGTACTGAATTTCATCTATTGACTCCATAGATGCCTGTACTTCTTCTGTCGCCTGTTCAGGTTCTTCCACAGCTGTTTCATCAGTTGATTCTACTCCATCTGTAGCTGCTTCAGCATCATCAGGGCTCTCAGCATC
Source organism: Peptoclostridium litorale DSM 5388 (assembly GCF_900141635.1). Lineage (GTDB taxonomy): Bacteria > Bacillota > Clostridia > Peptostreptococcales > Peptostreptococcaceae > Peptoclostridium > Peptoclostridium litorale. Next base: position 212,751 of record NZ_FSRH01000001.1, read on the forward strand.
TGCTCCCTCTTCTAATACCACATTCTGCTCTTCTGCCGGCTGTTCAGGTTGAATCTCGTCTTGAACAGTATCTGCAGGTTCTTCAGCTGTATCTTCGTCACCACTGTTTTCACCGTCTGCAGTATCGGCCTGATCCATTCCTTCCCCGTCAGTGCCTTCTTCAACTGTTACATCCTCACCGATTTGCTCATCATCTTCGAATTCATCGTCGTTTTGAACATCATCTTGAAAATATTTGTCTATTTCATATTCTATTCTCTCAAAATCATTTTTAATGTTTTCAAGCTTTTTTTCAACTATGTACAGCTTTTTCTCCATATTTCTCTTCTTGATTTCTTTCTTTTTCTCCTGCTTTTTGTCGTATTTTTCCTGTTTCTTTTCCTCTTTATCGTACTTGTCTTTTCCCTTGTCCTTTTCATCATTTTGGACTACATGCTTTTGATTTCCTTTGACTTCAGGTTTCCCCTTTGCAAAAGCATCATGCATAGAATATGAAAAAACCATCATGCCTGCTATAAATAGTGCCGAAACTTTTTTGAACATTTCTTTTTTTGATTTCAATATAAACACCCCCATTTTATGTACTTACTTAATTTATACATTATTTTCATATGCGCTTTCAAAGGGTATTTAAGACTATATTCTCGGCAAAATTTTAGGCCCCATTAGACAATAGGGCCCATGATAACTGATTATCACTGCATGTTTATTTAAGCAGCAGCCTGACCCCTACCATCATTAGGGTTATGCCTGCAGCTTTTGTTAAATTCATCGGATTTTTTCCGACTCCCAAAAGTCCGAAATGGCCTATTATTGCAGATGTAGCAAGCTGCACTGCCACAAATATGCCTGCCATTTTCGCTGGACCTATCGCAGGAACTATATATATGCTTGAAAGCACTATTACAATCCCCAAAAACCCTCCAATCAGATATACAGGCCTTGCATTGAATGTATTTGAATAAAACCTTATGTCTCCAGAAAATAAGACTACCATAAACATTATAAAGGCACTTGTTGCAAGGCTGTGAAATGCAGCCAGCCGCGGGTTTGTAACCTGTCCAAGCATGGAATTAACCACGGGCTGCATTCCTATGCATATCCCGCAAAAAACTGCAAGCATAATAGCTGTTTCTCTTCTCATTTTGCCCACCTATTTCTCCAGCTTGCTTAGTATCTTGTCTTTTACAGGATACGAAAGTATTATGAATGTCTCAGTATCCCCAAAGACCTGTATTTTGCCTATTAAATTTTCAAGGCTCGACATTTTGTCAAGGCTCGCCTTTAATATCATGCAGTACGGCCCCGTGACATGGTAGCACGCCACTATGCTGTCCTCATTTTTCACAAAATCCAAAAATTTATCTCTTCCTTGGACCTTCATGTCAACATTTATCAGTACATTTATGTTTCTGCCAAGCTTCTCCGGATTTATAACGGCCTTGTACCCCTTTATAACCTCTGACTCTTCAAGCCTTTTCACCCTTTCCGCAACAGCCGGAGGGCTTAGTGCAACCAATGAAGCCAGATCCTTCATTGATATTCTTCCATCTTCTTGAAGTATTTTTATTATCTTGTCATCTGTAGCGTCCATCTATCCCACCCCTTTTAATATTCACTAATTGTCTATAAAACTAATTTTAACACTACATCTTAATAATTTACACCATCAATTGGCAATCGATAAATTTTATTTTAATATAGCATCATTTATATATTAATCCCCTCTATGTTTTATGGTATACTACTTTATATATTGTAATGGTAACGATCTAGCTGTATAAATCTTACTATTTTTTAAAATTCATCTAGCCATATACATACTACTATTTTAATAAGGAGAGTTTTTGCATGGAAAAGCAAAACAATATAGATTTTCAAAACATACACAATATTAAATACAGCTATAATGATTCTAGCATAAGACATGATCTTTTATTCGAACACCTTCCAGAAGCAGTTTTCATTTTGGACAAATACAAGATAATAAACTGCAACAGCTTTGCAATTGATCTTTTTAACTGCCACAGTAAAAAAGACCTTGTGGATCTTGATTTTTCAATTTTATCCATAGACAAGACAAAAAAAAGCACGCGTTCAATAGACAGAAACAATTCCATGATAGACGGTGCCATAAAAGTTGGTGCCTGCCATTTTGTGTCCTCGTATTTTAAAAAAGACGGCTCTTCATTTCTTGCAAGCATATCATTCGTCCACATACCTGAAGATTCCTATGGAAGAATTGTGGCCGTAGTCAGGGATATAACCGAGAACAACAAAAAAGAGCAGGAGATAAATACTCTGGCATTCAAAGACGGCCTCACTGGGCTTTACAACAGAAATTACTTTTTAAAGCATATTGATCAGAAAATAAGCGAGTCCCCAGATGAGACGTTTGCAATACTCTTTATGGATCTTGACGGCTTCAAAAAAATAAATGACAACCTTGGACATGCAAACGGAGACAAGCTTCTTGAAGTTGTAGGCAACAAGCTCAAGACGGTAATGGGCCCGTCAAACAAGATAGCCCGAATAGGCGGCGATGAGTTCATTACTCTTATAAATTCAGCCTATGACACAGACGAAATAATTGAGTTTGCAAACAGAGTGGTTGAATTTTTCCAGCAGCCTTTCATATTCGACACCCACATATTCCACATGTCAATAAGCATAGGCATTGCAATATATCCGCTTAATGGATGCGACGTTGAAACTCTTATAAAAAATGCCGACATAGCCATGTATAAGGCAAAGGAAAATACAGGAAGCCACATTGAGTTTTTCTCTCAAAATCTCAACGAAAAAATAAACAGCCAGTTCGTACTTGAAAACAACCTCTGGTTTGCGCTTGACAATGACGAATTTTATCTTGAATATCAGCCTATTATCGATATTGAAAGCACGAAAATCGTATCGGCAGAAACCCTTACCCGCTGGCAGAGTAAAAAGCTAGGCCTTATACCCCCATATAAGTTCATACCTATTGCCGAGGAAAACAACCTCATCATTCCAATAGGCAAATGGGTGCTTAAAGAAGCCTGCAGGCAAAATAAGGAATGGCAGGATATGGGCATTGCTCCAATAACTATTGCGGTGAATGTATCATTGAAGCAGCTTGAACAAGACGATTTTGTGGATACCGTAAATGAAATCCTTGAAGAGACAGGACTCGATCCAAAATATCTTGAAATAGAACTTACAGAAAGCATTCCTGTGGAAAATATATCCCACATAATAAATGTTCTTTCAAGCCTGAGCGGCCTTGGAATAAAGCTCTCTATAGACGATTTTGGTACGGGATATTCATCTCTTGGACAGCTTAAAAAACTTTCCATAGACAAGCTTAAAATAGACAAGAGCTTTGTAAATGACATAAATGTGGATACAGACAACACACAGATAGTCTCCACAATAATCGCAATGGCGAATATACTTAAGCTTCAGGTCGTAGCCGAAGGGATTGAAACCAACAATCAGCTCTCATTCCTGAAAGAAAACCATTGTGACATGGGGCAGGGATTTTTGTTCAGCAGGCCCCTTGGAAAAGACTCTTTTATTGAATTCTTAAAAAACAACTCAAAATAAATCAAAAAAATCAGAACCTCTGGTTTTGATTTTTTCATTTAAAAATCTAACTGGTAAAAATCCATATCAATGTGCACTTGCTGTCATTTTTTATCCAGGGCATTTTGGGGTCGTAATCAAAATATACCATTTGGAAAAGCTTGGTTTTTTGGTGTTCATACTCTTCTCCTTTTGAATTGGATCAGCGAAATTATTATGCAGATCAAAAGCACAGGATATATAATAATTAAATCCACTCTTATTATGGGATCGCTCGCTGGAAGAGTCTGTGCCCATCTGTAAACCGAAACTTCCCAGACTGCATATAGCATGAGCAGCACTCCTGTCAGAATCTGCATCTTTGTAATCTTTTTCATGCACTCATCTCCTTTCATGTGAATCAATTTGTATTTTACTTTATACAAATTATATCCCTCATATTCAGTTTTTTCAACAGAGTGAGTCTTTTGTTAAAGTAAATTTAAGTTCGAATGCACAAAAAGACACTTTGGCATTTAAATCCAAAGCGTCTTTTTTATAGACATTTTCACAAAATCATATTTGTTTTTTCATAAGCACAGTATATTTAAGTTCCCTGTAGGGAGGTGTTTCTGCAAAGCCTCTCTTTTTGTGGAACTCTATAGTTTTAGGATACTTGAGAGATTCTATATATATTTCCCTTTCACCCATATTCCTGATAAAATCCTCTCTAAGGTCGCATATTTGCTGTGCATATCCAAGGCCTCTGCAGTCGTTTCTTATATGCAGAGTCTTTGCAAAGTAGCGCCCGTCCTGCCTTACCACCATTCCGCATCCGACCAGTTCGTCGTTTTCATTTGTCAAATACACAATATACGACCTTTCTATCAATTCCAGCATTGATTCGGCTGTCTTGTTGCGGCTTAGCAACTCCATGTCCTGGCTTGAATACGTGTTGTTGTTAGAGTATGCCATGTTATCGCTCACAAGCTTTGCTATTTGAAGTGCAAGTGACCTGCTGTCGGCGCAATGCTCGCATTTGCCGGGATTCAAATTGTCTATCTCATGGAATTTTATCATCAATCTCACCTTTTTAATAATATATTCATAATAGTCGCTATTAGAAAATGCCAAATCTTATCTTTAAATATTTGAATATCTCTTTTGCAACATTTATATCACAGCACGATTCAATTCCTGTAAATCCTGGAGACGAATTAATCTCGCATATTTTGTAATGGTCGCCGTCAAACAGAAGGTCCACTCCTGCTATTTCAAGTCCTGTTACCCTGCAAGCCTCTGTTGCCAGCCATTCAATTTCAGGGGTCAGGTCAAACTGCTTTACGGCTCCACCGTCTGAAAAATTAGCTTTAAATCCATCCTCTGGGGCCGACCTTTCCATACATGCAATTGCACGTCCTCCAACTATGAGCACTCTCAAATCCCTGCCATAGCTGTCCTTTATGAGCTCTTGTATTATAATGCTCAGCTTGGAATTGGTTATTTCTATCAGCTGCATCAAATCCTTGAATGATTTTTTTGTGTTGGATAAAAATACTCCTTTTCCCTGGGTTCCATAAAGTGTTTTTATCACCGCTGGAAAGCCAATGTTTTTTTCTATGAGGTCAATATTTATAGGGAACTTTGCCAGCATTGTCTTAGGCACCGGCAAATTGTTTTCTGCCAGTATCTGCTGAGTGTATAGCTTGTCCTTTACTATCTCTATGGGGTGTGACGAATTTATGCACTGCACTCCTAGACGCTCCAAATGCCTTATGACAGCAAGTGCAAAGTACGTCGTTCCCGCCCCCATTCTTGGAAGCACAAAGTCAGGCAGAGTAGTTTCTTCCCCGTCAACAAGTATGCTTTTTCTGTTTTGGCTTGTAACAAACAGGTCTATCTGCTCCGGTTTTAATACCTTAAGTTCTATCCCTTCTTCCTTTGCCTCCTCAACGAATCTGTCGACTTCGTTTCTTTCAGACACTATTTCAGTTTCGTTTTCACTGTAGATAATCCAGCCCTTCATTCTTTCTCTCCTCTACATGCTAATATAGCACTCTAATTCTGTATGGCCGCTGACATTTACGACCATAAAATACTTGCTATACATATTATATAAACTTAATGAAGATTTAGCTATATAATAAATTTATATTTCATAAAAATTTCATAATTTTTTTAGTATTGCCAAACAGGCAACATTTTTCAACCTATATCGCTTTATTTTGACATTATTCATTGACTTTTTTATATATTTTTCAAATGCACCCGTACATTAGGCGAGACTTATAACACCTAATGTACGGGTGTGAAAATTCATATTCCCATCTAACAGTATTCAACCATTATCCTGAATGAGATTTTTTGCGGCTTTTGGTGAATGAAATAGCAGCAACCGATATTGCGCTTATTATTGCAATTAAAAGGAATAGATACGTAAGTGGTATTAAAAAGAATGGTTCCACAAGTGTTCCATCCGGAGCAACTTCAGACCCTATTATATTGTATGATACTCCGCATACCACAGCCGCAACAAATGATACTATAGTTAAAATATATTTTTTCATGACAACCTCCATAAATTTTAGTGTTTTCCAAATAAATCTCTTATACGATCTCATGTTCTGATGTTTCACAAATGCTATCAATCTAATTTACATTTCCCATGTCATATTTTTTCAAGTATTATTCATCGTCCCCTGAATACTCCAGTATATCTCCCGGCTGGCAGTCCAATACCTCGCATATTTTTTCCAGCGTGGAGAACCGGACCGCCTTTGCCTTCCCATTTTTAAGTACTGATATGTTTGCCATTGTTATTCCGACCCTTTCAGAAAGCTCGGTGACACTCATCTTCCTCTTTGCAAGCATTACATCTATGTTTACTATTATCGCCATTCCATCACCTCATATCGTCAAATCATTTTCTGATTTGATTTCGATTGCTGTCATAAGCAGTTCCTCCAGCACAGCCGCAAAAAGCGCTATAGTCAAGGCGGCAAACATAAAGGTTATCGGTACTGCTGCAATTGAAGCATTGAGTACCGTTTTCATTCCAAGAAGCGCAGCCCCTGCTGCATATACAAATGCTATGGCACATGCACAGCATTTTATAAGATTTAATGACTTTGCCGCCGGCTTGGAAAAAGTATTTTTCAGTTCAATGTTCTTTAGCAGCTTTAATGCCTGGTAAAGAACTATGTAAAATGGTATCACAGTGAAATATATTCCCATTAGCGCTGGGTATTTCAAGTTGGCATTTTCAGAATTACTCCCCAATATATTGCCCGCCGCTTTGGGAAGCCAGAATATGCTGAGCATAAATACAACTATTCCCATTCCCAACACTGCCAGCTTAAGAAAAGCCGTTTTTTCCGTTTTCATAAAGCACCTCCAAATCAATTTCTTGATCACAGTATATCAGATCATTTATCGTTTTTCAATATGTTTTTTATCGTTTTTCGATATATTTTTAATGCTTTTAGGTAAATCTTCCGTTTTGCGGACTTTGAAATTCTTGCAATAAAAAACAACTCCTGCCATTTAATCTAAAGAGTTGTTTTTCGAATACGTTTTTTATTTTTTCAGCATTCAAATTCCTTTTGCATTTTTCACACAAAGGCTCCAGGCCTTCCCCCAGCTTTTTGTTCATGCACTCCAATTCATCTTTTATGGCGAAATAGATTATGCACTTTCATCGGTTTTAACCCTTCCTCGTATATGAACATTGTGCCTTATCTTAGATTTGGATCTTCCCATACTGCTCAATGCCACACCCCCGATTATGCTAATTCCACCTATGACAGTGAAAACCGTTATGCCTTCGTCAAACATTGCAAATGAAGCAATCGATGCCACAAAAGGGTTTATATAATTAAAAACGGATGTCCTTACAGGCCCAATCTCCTTTATGGCGCTGTACCAGCTGTAATATCCTATCACAGTACAGGTACCCGCAAGGTAAAGCGCAGCCAGGACTGCCCTTATATCTATGTACTCCATATTGTCTATAAGAGATGCCCCCGACAAGAAATTACTCGTGAAAACCACCGGGACAAGCATTCCCATTGCCGCAATATTTATATATGCTACAATTATAAACGGATCATATTTTTCCAGCACTTTCTTGGCTCCCAGTGAAAATGCCGCCAGCATGACAGCATTCAAAATCATAAGGGCGTCTCCAATTATAGTTTTTCCAAATGAAAATGATGAAATATCCCCCTTTGTTATGACGAGTGTTATTCCAACAAAGCATATGGCAATCCCCGCTATTTTAAGGCCTTCCAGCTTTTCCTCGAGCACCAGGCATGAATGCAGCGCAAGCAGTATGGGCGTTATACCCAAAAGCAGCGACGCGTTCACGCTCGTAGTATATTTCAGAGCAGTATACTGCACAATGAAATAGCCTCCAATTCCCATGAATCCTAGATAGATTATTGTCGGGATATCTTTTTTATCTATCCTCTTCTTTTCGCTTGAAACCCCGGTAAGTATCACTGAGAATATGGCACTTGCAAATGTGACCCTTAAAAACGTAAAGTGTACCGGAGAAAGCTTTCCGGCGCCCAGTTTGACTGCGGCAAATGAAGACCCCCAAAACACCACGGTAAGTATCAATAAAAAATATAGTTTTTTCCTGTTCATATATCTCCCATCCCCTAAACTATTCACTTGATTTTCCATCTATTTTATCCTGATGTCAAAGCACTCCAAAAGCGTAGCCACATCAGGCAGCGTGAAAATAGCATTTTTAACATTGTTGCTTAGAGGGTTTATGGAATATCCCTTCGTAAAGGAAAAGTCTGCCTTTGCAAGGTTTGAGCCGTTGAACACGCTCCCCTTGAGATCACAGTGGCTGAAGTCGCTCTCCATGAGCTGGGTTTTTACAAAGTCGCTTTCAATCACCCTGCTCTTTGCAAATGAAGTCTTTCTAAGATTCATATCGGAAAAATTGCAGCTTTGGATAAGGCACCCCCTAAATTCCATATCCAGTATGAATCTGTCGCATTTTCCAAAATCGACCCCCACAAGCTTGCAGCCCTCAAACGTGACATTTCTAAGCCTTGACTCGCCATACACTGTCAAGGCGAGGTTGCAGCTTTTAAATATGCAGTCTTCGAATGTCGAATATGAAAAGTCCGCTTCTGAAAAATCACAGCTTTCAAACATGCAATTTACGAATACCCTTTCTGTAACATCTGCACCCGTTCCGTTTATTTTTATGAATTCCCTGTCTTCGTATTCAAATTCACATAATGTTTCCATGTGCACCTTCCTTTTTTATCTCTTTTGAAATTCGTAGTATCCGCTCAGCTCCTCTAATTCGCCTGTAATCTCAATGCTTCCTGAAAACACCCCGTTTTCAAATTCCAGTTCAAATCCATCATGCATAGCTTTATCTAGCCCGCTTTCAAGCCTGAACTTTGCAGTTTTACCGCTAAGTAGCCCCTTGCATGCTGCAAGCTGGGAGCTCTTTAGATTATGTATGTCTGTCCCGCCCCTGTATTCCATGCTGGCCACATAGCCCGCTGCAATGCCGTCTTTCGAAACCACAATCTCTCCATATTTTTCAGTTATGTAATCTCCCTTTTCCAATATGTCCTCACATTTCCATACCCCAGCCATTTCCGGCGAAATGCCTTCTTTTGCCGTTTTTACAGAATCTCCACCGCCATACCACTGCAGGTATATTCTGCCACCCTGGCCCTCTTCTCTGCCCATTCTACTGACTATGAATGTCGGATTTTCACCTCGGCTGTGCTCAATTTTTGTGCTGCTCATGCCAAATGTGTCATTATATCCAGAGATGGCGCATACAACTTTATCTCCATATGAAAATACAATGTTCATCATGCCTTCACTAAAAGTCTCGCTAACCCTGCCGCTTTTAAAACCCATGATTTCATACATTTGCGCCTTGGGCATATACGGAGGGAAGAAATACACTTTTTCCCATTCAAAAGGCGTAAGCTCGCTTAATGAAATGCTCACGTAGTCAGAGCACTTTTCTTTTATGCTCTTTTCAAGTGCTGAAGCATTTTTTGAGCTTTCACTATTCAAGCTGCCAGTAAGCACCATAGTTCCTGTAAATATAAGCACAGCCAAAACTGCAACCGCCTTCAAGCATATTTTTTTCATATACTTCTCCTTTTCAATTAACATATGTATCATTTTCATAGTACCATTTTTTATATATAATGTCATCCTGTGGTATGCACTGTCGTTTCAATTTTAATAACAAAACAAAAAAGGAACTCTCTTCATGCGAAAGTTCCATGTATATTCCAAATGCACCCCAACTCGACTGTTTCACGCTTAAATACAATTGGAGCGACATATTCAAGTTCCAGCATAAACCCCTGAATAATATATTTTGTCAAAGTATCACCCCTAATTCTCTTTATACGCTAATTATATATCTCCAGCATTTTTAAGCTTGTATTCAATATCGTCTTTTAATGTGTCTAAAAATCTAGCTATGACATCCTTTTCATCCTCATTAAACAATTCAAATATCTGCTTGTCCCTCTCCACAGATTCCATATGAACCTTTCCATGTATTGTAAAAATATCCATTCCTTCATTTGTAAGTCTAAAATACTTTTCCTTCCTGTTTTCTTCCCTTTTGTAAGAGCTTATATATCCACTATTCATTAACCTTTTAGTTATTTTGGTTACAGCACCTTTTGTGATTTGCAGGTGTTGCGTAATCTTGGTCACATTTGCATATTCAGTTCTTCCTATGTAGTCAATAGCATGAACCTCGTTCATGTTCAAGTTCCCATATCTGCCACTGAAGTCCTTCTCGCTAAACTCCGAAAACAACTGGAGTGTTTGGATTAATTTCATAAGCAATAATTCATTGTCCATATCAAGCACCCCTATATTACATCTGCAAGAACCCTTGTAGATAGCCCTGTTGCAAACGGATTCTCTATCCACATTGTGTAGACGTCAAACTTGTCACCATTTTTCAAGTTCAGTCCACCCGTGTCCAGATTCTCTATGACATAAGTTCTATTGCCTTCCGCCTTTATGTCTGCCTTTATGTGTTCACTTCCTCTGCGGATTCCTGCACAGTCAATGCCTATAAAGCATACTTGCCTTTGGAGCAAAAAGTCTATAAGCTCCCATCCAAGCTGAGGGTGATTGTTTGTATACATTTCGCTTCCGTATTCAAACCTGCTTTGAATGCCTGTTTTGAACACTATAAAGACCTTCTCGCCATATTTTATATCAATTCCCTCTATAACTTCCATTCCTATCTCTTTTTCAATGCCATACTCAGTGCAGTCTATTAAAACTCCCCTTGTCTTGAAGTAGTCTACAGGAATCCTGCTTTTTTTGTAAACGTCTATATGGGTCCCTACATGGCCTGCATTCATCAATTTGTTTTCCTGGCTCTCCAGCCATTTCCACACATTGTGATCTCCTTCCAGATTCATTGTTATATCTATCATAATAGCCCTCCTGAATTTATAGTTTACCTAGAAACAATTTTAGCGCATTTTTGTTTCCTTGTCAACTATAAAGAGTATGCACATGTCTGGCCTGCTCAAAAATATGGAGCGGCAAAAACTCCATATTTTCGAAGTTTCCACTGCTCCAATTGTCTTTAGATAATGATAAAACATTTTTTAATCGCATGCTTTTATTTTTACACCGCTGGGAATATGTCGCCCCTTACAATATATTTGCATATTATGTCCGTCAAATTATCTATGTATTCCTTTTTCAAGTCCTCATCGGCCATCCCGGCTATTTCTACAATGTTAATATATATGGTGCGCCATACCAGCATAGCCCCCACGTGTAGCGTCGAATCATCAGCACCGACCCATATCCGTCTCAATATTTCCTTGATTATATTTAAATAGTCTTTTTTCACATCCTCAAAAAAACCTTTTATTTGTTCGTTTTCATTCATTAGAACATTGAATTCCTCCATGACTCTCTTATATGTAATAAATTCAAGCCGGCTTTCAATATAGTTTCTTATGGCCTGTTTTTTATCAATATCTTCAGCCATTCTGTTCTTAAAATCTAAAACCACCTCCATCTCTTTCTCTATAAGCAGTCTCACAACCTCTATATAGATATCATCCTTGTCTTTAAAGTACTTGTAAAATAATCCAGTTGAAATCCCAGCTTCCCCCGTTATGTCTTTTATATGGGTATTGTGATATCCCTTGTCATTGAATACTTTCTTAGCCGATTTTATTAGCCTCAACCTTTTTTCTATCGCTCTTTTTTGAATGGGCTCTTTTATATGACTCAACTCTATTCACTCCTTTCTAATAATTTTAATACATTTCTATCTGTTAGTATAGTTTATAAAACTTGAATCAAAATTCACTTTCTATTGACTATATATCAATTAGCCTATATAATGTCTTTAAAAGTTGAATTTAAATTCAACTTTTTATTTTGTGCATAGGAGTGTTCAACATGAAATTCACCGCCAATATATTCAACTTACAGTTCAACAAACTCAGTTTGAAATTTGGACTTAGATACACTTTTACATTCTTGCTTTCTCTTGCTGTTAACCAATTCTTATTCGGACTTAATGTCGCACTGCTGAGCGCATTAACAACATCATTCTATTTTATTGCTCCCAACAAGAACATGAAAGTCAAACCTCTTTATAAAATCGTATATCTATATTTTAATATCGTCTTAGTTATTTTTTTAGGCTCTTTGGCAAACTCAGGCCTGCTTTTGTCCTTCATATTAAATCTAATAGTTCCATTTGCCGTGGTATGCATATTCAATGACGACACTAACACCAGCGGATATATGTTTTACTATTGCTTATTTATTCTCACTCAATCGATTGGCATAACCCTGGATATGTTCTGTTTCAATGCACTGTCTTCTTTCATAGGGCTTATTACAGGGTATCTATTTGAAGAGATCATTTGGTCTGCCAGCCATAAAAACATGAATACGGATATCATGTGCTTCAAAGAATGCTTAGTCGGCAACTTTAAGTCTAACAATACGAAGCTGAAAAACGGTTTGAATTTGAATTTACATGTATCAAGGTTTGCATTAAGGCTGTCCATAGCCACCGCCTTTTCATTCGTCTTATGGAAATACTTGAATCTGCCAAAATGGTACTGGATATCTGCCTCTACTTGTTTTACACTGGTTCCAACGGGCAACGAAATTCACTCCAGGGCTTTTAAGCGAATCCAGGGAACCATAATAGGAGGGCTTATGTTCCTTGCATTTTCCTTTTTTGTAAAAAACACATTTGTCTCCATGGCAACAATACCTTTTAGCATTCTATTGATGCTGGCCTACATGCCTCACAAGCGCCTGGCTGAGTCGTATATATTCTCTACGTATCTCTCTTTGTCTTTTTCCATAATTTCACTGTCATCATTGACAGCCGCTACATACAGAATTTCATACGTTTTAACAGGCGTTTTGACGGCTGTGCTGTTCAATGAATTAATACTTCCAAGCAGGTCAAAAACTCTATTGGAACAAGAGTTTATGCAATCGTAAAAAGAAGCCATGTGATTATTTGAACTCCAATAATCACATGGCTTCTCCAGACTTATATTATTGTCACTCTATTTCTATTTCAACCTGCTGTATTTTGCCTTATTAGCTCTCCATGAACATTTTTATGTCGTCTTCCACATTTGTGATTCCGCCTATCCCGAAGCTATCCACAAGCACATTTGCGACATTTGGTGATAAGAACGCCGGAAGAGTAGGCCCAAGGTGAATGTTCTTGACCCCTAGATGGAGGAGCGAAAGCAGTACTATTACGGCCTTTTGCTCATACCATGCGATATTGTACGATATAGGCAGCTCATTTACATCATCCAGCCCGAACACCTCTTTAAGCTTGAGTGCGATCACAACCAGCGAATATGAGTCGTTGCACTGGCCTGCGTCAAGGACTCTGGAAATTCCTCCTATTTCTCCCAGATTAAGCTTGTTGTATTTGTATTTTGCGCAGCCTGCGGTCAAAATCACAGTGTCTTTTGGTATGGCCTTTGCAAAATCGGTATAGTAGTTTCTAGACTTGGCCCTTCCGTCGCAGCCGGCCATTACAAAGAACCTCTTTATTGCGCCGGCCTTTACAGCGTCTACAACCTTGTCTGCAAGGGACAGCACCTGGTTGTGCGCGAATCCGCCGACTATTTCTCCCCTTTCTATTTCAGTTGGGGAATTGCAGTTTTTGGCCATTTCAATCACCTGGGAGAAGTCCTTCTCTCCGCTTTCAGCTGCCTCTATGTGCTTGCACCCAGGCACGCCAGAGGCTCCCGTTGTAAACAGCCTTTCCCTGTACGAGTCTTTTGGAGTAACGACGCAGTTCGTAGTCATGAGTATAGGCCCGTTGAACTTTTCAAACTCCTCTGCCTGCTTCCACCATGCGTTTCCGTAATTTCCCGCAAAATGTCCGTACTTTTTGAACTCAGGATAATACTGCCCCGCAAGCATTTCACTGTGTGTATAAACGTCCACACCTGTCCCCTCTGTCTGCTTTAGGAGCATATCAAGATCCTTTAGGTCGTGTCCTGATATAAGTATTCCTGGATTTCCCCTTACTCCGATGTCAACCTTTGTTATTTCAGGGTGCCCGTAGCTTCCTGTGTTCGCCTTGTCCAGAAGCGCCATTCCGTCAACTCCGTATTTTCCAGCTTCAAGTGCAAGAGCCACAAGCTCGTCCGCGCCCAGGCTGTCGTCAAGCGTAGCAGCCAGCGCCCTTGCCATGAATCCATGAATATTTTCGTCGTTGTATCCCAGGTTCATAGCGTGCTTCATGTACGCCGACAGACCCTTAAGGCCGTACACTATGAGCTCCCTCAGGCTCCTTATGTCTTCGTCCTCCGTCGCAAGGACTCCTACCCTCTCTGCCTTGGCGTCGAAATCCACTTCGGTGCTGCCTGACCACTCTGCTGCATCAGGCATTATAACTTCCTGCGACGCCATTCCCAGAATCCTCTTGAGCAGTCCCCCATTGATCCTTGTCTCCCCAACCTTTCCTCCAGCTTTTACAACGTTTGATTTCAGTTCCTCCCTCAGCTTCAATGTCTCTCTCACCCTGCCTAGTATAACATCCCTGTCAAAGTTGGCATTAGTTATCGTCGTAAACAGGTTCTCAGTAATATATCTGTCCACTATTGAATCAACAACTCCAACCTTTCTTCCCTCGCTGCTCACTATGGCAAGCCCCTTTGTCACATATACAAGCAGGTCCTTAGCCCTTGCCACATCTTCAGTCTTTCCGCAAACACCTATTTTAGTACATCCCTTGCATCCTGCAGCCTCTTGACACTGAAAACAAAACATACCCATTATAATTTCCTCCTCTATAGTCCATGTAATATTAGCGCAACGCACCTTATGCTTTTCCTGCATTAAATTCACTTTTATTTATGATACCTTTATTGAACTCTTGAAATGAATATCGCTTTCTCTTTTCTACATGATAAAGTTTACTATATGGGTTAGTTTGGTTATGTAACGCAGGTTACTAAATTTAAAAATATTTAAAATATCCAGATAATAAAAAGCATGCCCTTGAGGTAAATGTCGGGCCTGCCCACAAACCCGCATAAAAACATAAGCGACATGAGCGGAGTGAATACGGTTACCAAATAAAAAACATGCATTTGGCATATACTGCATGTTCTTTGTCTTTATGAAGTCAATTATAAACCTTTGTGTTGCACAAAGGTCAATGCTTTTTTATGGGGATTTGCGTCTCAAACATAGCCTCTTCATTTTTGTCTGTTACGCTTATGTCTATTTGCACAATCTGGAGTATGACTCCGCATATTCTGTATCCCTTTTTATAGATATCAATTTCATTTTCAGCGCACCGGTTGAATGTTATTATCTCCCTCTCACTGATTTCCCTGATATCTATTTCTTTTGAATCAGACACTTTTGAGATGTGCTCAAGGTGCTCTATCTTTTCGCCTATGCTTTCCTCAAGTTGCTGAAGCTGCCTTATCTTCTCCCTGAGCTCGCCGTGCTTTTCCCTTAGTATTTCAACCGATTGATTCAGATTCCTGTTGTCAAAATACCTCTTTATCTCGTCAATGCTCATGTTGAGCTGGCGCAATTCCATTATGTTAATATAGTCAACATCGCTGTGTTAACATGAAGCTTACAGCCGTTGTGTATATTTCAAAACATGGTATAATGTGGATGTGATGATTGTTTGGAGGATGATATAAATGGACTCTAAAACTATAAATAAGAAATTAATCGCAATTTCAGGTATCGTATGCCTGATAGTGGCAGTTTTAAACTTTAAATCCCACCGCTACTTTTACGGACTCAGCATGGTCGCATTCTCAATATTCGCTATTTATGGAATATTAAGATCGTCAAATGAATAGATTCGGTGGACAAAAAATAAACGGGTGGAATCCACCCGTTTTACTCTTTTGGGATATATTTATAGACATCTCAGCTACTGCACTTTTATCATCTTTTGAGACGACACTATTCCCAGTATGCATAATGCTATTACAAAATAAAATACTGCGTAATAGCTGCTGAATGCGTCCTTTATCATTCCCGAGGCAAGCACTCCTATTATGGCGCCTATGCCGTAGGCCGTGAATATAACTCCGTAGTTTTGGCTGTAATGCTTTGCACCGTACATTGCAATAGTTGAAGTCGGGGCAATTGCAAGCCATCCTCCCAGGTTGAACCAGAATATCGAAAATGCTGCAGCGTACAGCATAACGCTTCCATCTCCCGCCATGAGCATAAATACCGAAGCTATTATTATGAGCACGTAAGATATGAGCATTGCCTTTTTATGAGAGAATCTGTCTGTTATCCATCCGAATGTAGGTCTTCCCACTCCGTTGAAAACCGCAAACAAAGACATAAGAAGCACTACCTTTCCCTTTGAAAGCTTTATAAGCTCTATGCCTACATTGCTCGTCATTCCAATAAGCATGAGCCCTATCATGGCCCCTATCATAAAGCTCAGATAAAGGCCTTTGAAGCTTTTAGCCTTTATCATGTCTGAAGTGCTTGTTCCATGAGCAGCAGCACTTGCGCCACGGATTTTCCCGGCGCTCTCGTAGCCGGACTCCACAGGATAGCTCAGCGGATATGCTACTGCCGGCATCAATACTATAAATGCCGCTCCCAGAATCTTAAACGCAGCCATAACTCCGTAAGTCTCTATAAGATAACCTGCAATAGGTGCCGTTATAAACGGTGAAAGTCCGAATCCCACAAGCACAAGGCCTACGATAAGCCCTTTCTTCTCAGGAAACCATTTTGCAGCCACAGTCATTGGAACTCCGTATACTATACCTACACCTGCACCCGTTATAAGCCCATAGGTGCATGTCAGCACATATATGTTATTTGCAAATCCCGACAGTATCCAGCCTCCGCCAACAAGAAGACTTCCTATGAAGATTATAGTCCTTGGGCTGTATTTGTCCAGGTGCTTGCCTGTCAGCAGCATGAAAACTGCATACGAAGCCAGTGAAATCATGTATGGAAGACCACTTTGAGCGGCTCCTATGTCAAAAATCTTTTCGATTGAAATCCTGAAAACACTCCACGAATACACTGTTCCAAGGCACATCATAATTATAATTCCCAAAAAGACGTACAGCCATCTCTTCTTGCTTTCCACATTAGTATTAATCTCATTGACGATTTTTTCCATAAACACCCTCCAAACTCTCTATTTATATTGTATAAACAAAAAAGCCAACAGCAAACATCCTGCCTTGGCAGAATTTTCACTGTTGGCTTACTTATCGACTGGTCATTGACCCTTCAATGCGTCTTCCAACGTCATTCTATATGTTTTTTTCGATATCCCTATCAACTACTACAGCTATGATTTTTTCTCCCGTTTTGGTGCTCACATCAGAAAAAGTGCTCACAACCTCCACGTCAATCACAGACTTTACGGCTTCCTCCAAACGCTCTCTCGCATTCTCAAACAATGCAGACCTCACCTTCTTGACAAGCTCTACGCCGTCCTTTGTCTGGGCAAGGCTTTTTTCAGAAACGCTCAAAAAACCCTTTATCCTTATTAGTATCAAATCCTGGAGAATAATAGTTCTAATCTTCTCCGGACCTCTGCCCATGTGTTCAATTTCAAACTTACTAATTGCTTCACTGATTTGTGCTTCAATTTGTCCTTTTGTCATCAAATCACCCCAGACATCATTTTTTAGACTTTATCCAATTAAACTATACCAATAATATGCTTCATTAGTATATCAAAAAAAAGTGCATTATTCAACCTTTTTCCATTTGAAAATGAATTTATCCATTCTAATCTAGCAGTTTTAGCCAATAAGCATGATTTATTTTTCAAATGACATTGTAGTAACTAATTTATCCAATTAAATGTTAACAATCAATAAATTTTTATTTCATTTTGAGGAAAATAGTGTTACTATATGTTTGTGTGAAAAAAATCACCTTTTTTATTTTTTATGAGCCAGTTTTTCTTTGTTGAATGCTTTTTCTTTAAATGATTTCAAATAAACTCCGAGGAGGTGAAAACGTTTTTTCAGGTTAAAAATATAACAATGCGTTTTGTATCTGCAATATCCAATACACACTTATATGCTTACATTTGAAAGCAGCATATAAGCAAAATGTAATGGACTCTGTTTTATTCGGAATAATAAACGGCGCTTTATTGAAGCGCAGAGGAGGAAATCATATGTCTCAAGCACTTAAATCAAAAAATAAAACTACTGAACATATGGGTCAAAAAAACGCTCCAAGCAAAGGCATTCTCATTTCTTTTTTAGTCTTTGCAGTTGCCGTTGCAATTTTATTTGCCCCATCCCTCAATTCAAATGTTGCTCAGGGAATGGAAGGCTTTAATGCCAATGCCGCCAGCTCGTCCGATACGGTCTCGCAGTACGGAACAATACTCGACACCCTTCAATACGGACGCTCCATACACATTCTTGCAATGTTGCTTGTAGGTTTTGGATTTTTAATGGCCTTTATAAGAAAGCATGGCTACAGTTCTATTACAGCTACATTCCTGGTTGTCAGCGTTGCAATACCTATGTATATGCTCATTAAAAGCTTTGGAGGCGAACATTTTGCAATGTCTACAATAGACATAAAGACTTTTCTCTTTGCAGAATTTGCTGCAGCCAGCCTTCTAATCTCCATAGGCGCGCCGCTTGGAAGACTCAGAATGGACCAGTACATTTTAATGGCCCTTCTCTTCATCCCCGCATACATATTCAATGAATGGCTCATACTTGAAAGCGGCTATTTCCACGGGTTTATTGACACTGGCGGTTCTGTGGTAATCCATGCATTCGGAGCATATTTCGGGCTTGGGGTGGTCGCGAATACATTCAGCAGCTTCAAAAATGATCCGGCTTGTGAAAACGATTCCACGAGCAATCAGTTCTGCCTTTTGGGAAGCATGATTCTTTGGCTTTTCTGGCCTTCATTTACAAGTGCAATAGTCTCTCCTGACAGGGTTGTTCTTACAGCGATAAACACTATATTTGCACTCTGCGGCTCTACTTTGGCTACATATATATTTTCAACACTCCTAAGAGGTAAGGTTGAAATTGAAGATATTGCAAATGCAGCTTTGGCTGGCGGAGTTGCAATAGGATCTCTATGCGACATTACATCTCCAGGATATGCAATGCTCATAGGCATTGGCGCCGGAGCACTCAGCACGATAGGCTACAGCATAATAGCTCCAAAGCTTGAATCCCTTATAAAAGGAACAGATACATGCGGGATCAACAACCTGCACGGCATGCCGGGAATTTTGGGAGGGCTTACCGCCATATTTGTTTCTGGAAACACTACTGTCCAACTTGGCGGGATAGTAGTTACCCTGATAGTGGCGTTTGTCTGCGGAAGGGCTTCCGGTTTTATAATAAGCATGTTTGGAAAAAAAGCTGTCCCATACAGCGACCAGGACGAATTCATGTTGGATCACTAAATCACATCATGTGTTATTGATTATGAAATCCCCCCGATTCAATCCCCTCAGGGGATTGAATCGGGGGGATTTTTGATGAATCAGTATAATTCCCATCATACTTTACATGCCCGTAGAGAATGCTGCCTCTCTCATTTACATTCTCAAAGCCTCATTTCGTTTTTTATATCCCCATTTACTTGTCTACCATAAGCAAATATATAATTGGAGTAAACAATAAAAGCCCCAGAATGTTGTACAATGCGAACATTCCCATGTATTTTCTGTTTTCAAGAGGGTTCTCGTTCATATACAGCTTGTATGAAATCAGGCTGGCCATTGAAGCTATCATTGTCCCCATGCCTCCTATGTTGACCCCCAGTATGAGTTCCTTGTAGTTGTCTGTGAATCTCGATATCAATATTGACGCAGGCACGTTGCTTATAAGCTGGCTGGCCAGTATGGCGCAAAAATATGTCCTGCCGTGGCCCCTCAGTGACTCTGACAGGAAACTCCTTGCAGCATACCCTGAAGACAGGTTTCCAACGAAAACAAAAAAAGCCACAAACGTAAGAAGTAGTGAGTAGTCAACTTGCAAAAGCAGCCTTTTGTCTATAGCCAATATTGTTAATAGCGTTACTATCAGTGCGACCCTGTAATCTATAACGTGAAAAACAGACAGTATCACTGCTGCAAATGCCGCGCACAGCCAGTACACAGGCTTTTTGTCCGACACATCCACTTGTGAAATGCCCAGCCTCAGCGCCTCTTTCTCGCATTTTACAAATACAATTCCAGCCAAAAACGCTACTGACAGCATGGCTATAGGCGCCGTCATCATGAAAAATTCAGCGGATCCCACGTTATAAAAAGAATACATGTACAGGTTTTGAGGATTTCCCATAGGAGTCAGCGCACTTCCCAAGTTGGCCGCCAAAGTCTGGTATATCACAAGAGACAGGGTGTTTATATTCGCCTTCTTCCCGATTATGAGAGATATCGGCACAAACGTTATAAGCGCAACGTCGTTTGTGATAAGCATTGACGAAAAAAAAGTGATTGACAGCAGTGCAATAAAAACTCCCCTGCTGCTTTTGCACCTGCCAATCAAAAAAATAGCCGCCCAGTCAAGCGCCTTAAACTTCTTTAGAGCCGCAACAATCGCCATCAGATTAAAAAGCAATGCAAGAACTCTAAAGTCTATGTATTCTAACCTTGGCTCATATGCGGTAGACGAAACAGCTGCAAGAGCTGAAGCTGTTACCAAAACCGCATCTCTTTTCAAAAATGATATTAATCTTTTTATATAATCTTCCCCAGGCGAAATAGCCTTTTCCATACTTGTGCACTCCAGTTCCGAATTAATCTTTTTTGTAGTTGGGCCTTAATCAGCCTCTAATTGCCCTTTTTATCAGTATCCTTTGTGTATTTAAGAAATCCATTTTCCATTACCAGTTCAATCATTCGCGTTTCATTCAAATATTCAACATATGACCTTAGCATTTTTTCTATTACTGCATATTTGTATGTGCTGTTTACACTGATCCTCCACTTCTTAATAACTGACTTCATAATGTCTTCCATTGTCATTGCTCCCTCTATTACATCGTAAACTCTTGCCGCCCTGTTTTCATAGAAATCCATGTTGTCGGCTATAATCTGTGTAATATCATCATATATGCCTTTGTGAGCCACTATGTATTTGCCGCACATTAACTCATACAGCTTTTTTTTGCTTTTCAAATCCTCTTCTAGTATGAATGCATATGGCATTTTTGCCCCTTCCATGACTTCATAGCTTATTAGTGCATCTCCCAAATAGGCCACATTGTCGGGAGTGACAATGCATATATGGCCCGGGCTGTGCCCCGGCGTATGGATAATTTCAAATTCAAAGCCCTTCACACTTATGCTGTCCTGTCTGTCCAAAATCATCACGTCAGTTTCACAGACCATATCTCCAAAATGCTCAGCCACATCTGACAGCGTCAAACTGCTGTAATAAACCTTAAGGTTGACCGTAGAAGCGCAAATAAGGGCCTCATACGCCGACATTGCAACTGTGCAGCCATATTTGTTTTTTAGATATGAAACATTCCCTATATGATCTATATGGGCATGGCTGCATATTATGCCAACCACTCTGAAGTCGTTTTTTTCCAAAAGTGCATCTATTCCCGCTCTTTCTCCGTCTCCCCATCCCGTATCCAGCATTACAATTTCTCTGTCGTTAATCTTATAAAAAGGTATGTATGTCATTCCCGTATCAATACAAAATGTATTTCCAGCCACTTTCATTATGTCCATGTAATTTCTCCTCTTTTAAAGTTTTTGTCATTGAATAACGCTTTTAATTCTCACCTGCCCAGATTGCATCAATGCAGCATTCTTAAAATCTCTTCAAAAAGCCTTCCAATCCAAATACTCTGACAAGCCCGTATGATATACTTAAGGAATATCCACTCCGGAGTCTTTATGCTTCCTTGTGCGACAAGATAATACCACGGGCTCAAATCCAGATCATTGGGATTTGAAAGTATTTGTATCTACTGCGACCCGCAAAACCCCTCTGCTTTTATCCAGTCAATTATCCCCCCGTACACCTCTTCCCTGTTGGTTTCATTCAGCATCTCATGCCTTGCCCCCTCGTAAATCCTGCAGCTCACGTCTTCAATGCCGATTTTTTTATAGTCGCTGCAAATCCGTAAAACCCCCTTTGTGTTCCTTCCAACGGGATCTTTCTCGCCTGAAAAGATATATATAGGCAGGCCCGTTGGCGTTTTTTTCATATTCTCCACACGGCTGAGCTTTTTTATCCCCTTTAGAAAGTCACAGTAAAACCCGGCCGTAAAGACCTCACCGCAAAATTTGTCTTCCACATACTCGTCTACCTTATCATCATCCCTGCTCAGCCAGTCGAATCTTGTCCTGTTTGGCTTGAAGCGCCTGTTAAAACTTCCAAACAGGAGCCTGTCCATAAGCTTGCTCCTGCCGCGCCTTCCTATTCTTATGATTTCCATATTCGACGCCAGAATCCCCAAATCAATAAGCAGCCTACGGTCGCCCGACGTGCCGCTAAGCATGAGCCCGTCAATATCCCCGCCGTATTCTTGGGCATATGCCCTCGAAAGCAGAGAGCCCATGCTATGTCCTAAAAGTATTACAGGCGTGCCCGGACACTCTTTTTTTATTATATCTGTAAGCCCATGCATATCCTCGACCGCCAATCCCCAGCCATTCTCGTCCGCCAGATACCCTATTTGCTCAAGCTCCCCAGCTGTTTTGCCATGCCCCCTATGGTCATTTGCATACACTGCAAGCCCCTGCTTTGTGAGGAACTTGGCAAAGCCTTCATACCTGCCCGAATGCTCGGCCATGCCATGGGAGATCTGGACCGCCGCCCTTTGCTTTAAATCTCCTTCAGGCAGCCACTTTCTGGCATGAATTGTAGTTCCATCTATCGATTGAAACGTAAACTCCTTGCATTCCATTAATTGTCTCCCTCTTGTCCTTAAAAGTGTGCATGCGCGCAACGTCTTGTATTATGAACCCTATATCTATTATGAAAAGATTATAGCACATACCCGCATGTATCATTGATATAACATTAAGCATATATGATAAATTTCAAACCGGCTGGAAATGGGGTTATCTAACGAAGCGATTTCAAAGGGCCATTTTGTTCAATGCCTTTTGTACAGTTCCAAACAAAACAAAAAAGAGCGGTGAGCTTGCCATAGGGCAACTTCAACACTCTTTTTTGCATTTCAAAACTGAATTTCACTATATGTCCTTCCAATTCCACCATTTAAGAAGCTCCGGATCGTGTTTGTCATTCGAAGCATAATAAACCGCACACCTGAATACATAAAGCATGCAGCGGTCTATGTGCCGTCCCCTCAATATAGTAAGTCTTGCATACATATCCTCCGGATCCTGGCCCTTGAGTTCATCAACCCGATTGATGCCCATGTCCCTTAAATCCTGGGCTATGTTTTTGCCTACTCCTGGAACTGATTCCAAGTCAGTATTTTTACTTTTATTTTTGTCCATTCTCCCCACCTCTTAAAGCTGTTTATAAAGACTGCTTAAGCAATCTAAATGTTTCGCGTGCAATAACCAATTCTTCATTCGTCGGAATCACTAGTATTTTAATATTGGAATCTACAGCAGATATGTCAGCCTCCATGCCCCTAACCCTGTTCTGTTCAACATCAATCTCAATCCCCAATCCATCCAGGTCTTGGCATATTTTTTCGCGTATCTCACACCCATTTTCACCTACTCCAGCTGTAAATACCAGACAGTCGCAGCCGTTCAATTTAGCCATATAGTTGCCTATATAACCCTTCACCCTGAGGCAGTAAATATCAAGTGCCAACCGGGCTCTTTCATCACCTGAATTTGCGGCATCCATGACATCTCGCATATCACTAGATATGCCTGACAATCCCAACAGGCCCGTCTGTTTGTTAAAGTAATTGTCCGCCTCTTTAGCGTCAAGATTCAGTTTGTCCATAATAAAATAGACAATTGCCGGGTCAATATCTCCACAACGGGTGCCCATGACCAGACCTTCGAGCGGGGTGAATCCCATTGATGTGTCAATTGTCTTACCGTTCTTGATAGCTGCCATGCTGGCCCCGTTGCCCAGGTGGATAGAAATTATTTTACACTGTTCATAAGTTTTTCCAAGCAGCTCGGCCGCCCTGTGAGAAACATAATCGTGAGAAATGCCATGGAATCCATATCTCCTCACCTTGAACTCTTCATAGACCTCATAAGGGAGTGCATAAATATAATGCTCCGGGCTCATAGTTTGGTGAAATGCCGTGTCAAAAACTGCTACATGTTCAATTCCAGGCATCAGCTCTTGGCATACATTTATTCCCACTACATTGGGCGGATTATGTAGGGGCGCGATATCACAACAGCCGCTTATAACTCTTATTACTTCATCGCTAATCACTACTGATTCTGTAAAATGCTCACCTCCATGCACCACCCTGTGACCTATTGCCTCGATTTCATCCAAACTTGAAATGCATCCGCTCTCAGTATGGGTCAGGCTTTCTAATATCATTTTCATGCCCGTGGCATGATCTTCAATGTCTTTTTTTATATTAACCCGGTCCCTGCCAGTCATTTTGTATTCAAGTACAGTGCCGGGTATGCCTATCCTGTCCAGCAAGCCCTTGCAAATTATAGTTTCATCTTCCATATTGAACAATCTATATTTTATAGAAGAGCTTCCTACGTTCACAACGAGAATCTTCATGGTATGCCACCCCCTTCTTGATTATTATTACCCTCCATACAATTATGGAATCATATAGTCTATGAGCGCATTAATCGGGGTATATACTTATATATATGGAATTAAATTTTCTAAGTTCAGGCTATCAAAGGAGTGTGATGACTATGTATGGTGTTTTAACTGACGAGGAAATCATCAGCAGACTGGATAAGCTTGAGACAATAGCTGATTTTAATCTTAGGACAGAACTCCCTGAAGTGATAAAGCTTCTGATCGAGTACGAAAAAACCTACGAAAATGACTCTCTCTTCTACAGGGCTCATTCAGTGACAGACTCATTGAGCAAAATCTTTTTCACATTGACAAGGGAGGCTCAGGATTCAGCAAGGTATGCAATCTGCAGCGATTATGATCTCCAAGAGGATAGCATGTACAATTCTGCTTTGGAGGAAAACATGAGACAGCAGGTTTTATACGATGGCATAGTCCACTACTACAAAAGACATGTTCTCCCTGAATCAATGGACATTGGCAGCCTGGCGTCTCTCAGCAGGTATCTGTTTGAATATATAAAGGAGCATACCTATGCCGAATATGAAGACATGCTTGAGCTAGCCAAAAAAAGGGGCTGATTTTTTCAAATCAGCCCCTTTTTTCAATTTCAAACTCTAGAATATGCCGTTTATTATACAATCTTATTAACTTACGTCACTTTTATTTAATAAGCACTTTTACTCTTCAACAAATGCAGTCTTTATGAATTCTACGGCATTCTTTCCAGCCATGCGTCCGCTATTAACTGCAAATCCAAGGGTATTGCCCGGTAGCACAAATACATAATCTGGGTCGCAAATAGAATTTGCATCTGATCCAGCTGCATATAGTCCTTCAATAACATTACCTTGAATATCTACTACTTCAGTTTTATGATTGATTTTTATGCCACCTAAGCTTCCATAGGCACTCGGAGCGAATTTTAATGCATAATAGCGTGGCCCATTAATTGATTTTAAATACTTACGGCTCTTATTAAATTCTTTATCTTGGGATTGACAAGCTAAATTGTAGCTTTCCATAGTTTCCTTTAACCCGTCTGGATTAATACCTGTTTTTTGGTTCTTTCCAAAGTTAGTTGAATCATTTTCTTTGTTCAAGTTTTAAAACTTTCGCTCTTAGCATTTCGAAATTATTACGCCCATACATTATTCTTTTAATTACTTTTAACTTGTTTACACTTCCTTCTGCAAGTCCATTATTGTAGTCGTATATAATTGAATTTTTCACAGCATCTAAATCTTGTTTTTGGCAAGTAAGTTTTGTAGCATTCCGGAAGTTTATTTTTATAGCACCCCGGTTTCCAAATTTAACAATTAATAGTAGAGTGTTTTAAGCGATAGCTGGGTCCGTCAAATATAAGTAAATGACTATGATGTATCAATCTGTCTATGATAGCGCTGGTCATTTTCTCATCATAAAATATTCCATTCCACTGGCTAAACTGCAAATTTGTTGTTATTATAACACTTCGCTTTTCATAGCACTCTGAAATAATTTGCAACAGCAGTTGCGCGCCTTCTTTTTCAAAGGGAACATACCCCCATTCATCAAATATAAGAAGCTCGCAATTTTGGATTTTTTTGATGTATTTCTTTAAACTTCCGGAAGCTTTTGCTTCCGAAAGCTGATTTACTAATGATGCCGTTCGAATAAATTTCACTTCTTTTCCTTGATTACAAGCCTGTACTCCGATGGCTGTCGCCATATGAGTCTTTCCAGTGCCTACAGCTCCATATAGAATAAGATTTTCCTTATTTCCTATAAAGCTAGCCTTTTGAATTGTTTCAATGCTAATTGATTTTGGAATTTCAATGTTGTCAAAACTGTAGTCTTGGAATGTTTTAATCACATCAAATTCTGCGTTTTTTAAAAGTCTCTTTTTCCTTATTATTTCACGATTCACAACCTCGGCCTGAAGTAGTTTTAGTAAGAATTCTTCATTTGTATCGGCCTGAATGTCTTTATAACCGTTGTAGAAAGTGCTTCATAAATAACGCCAAGAAGCCAGATATCCCAACAAATTTTCCTGGTGATCCAAGATTGGCAACCCCATATCTTCCGCCAATACATACCATGCATCCGTGGAAAGTTGGCTTATATGATTTCTTCTGCCTGCTCTTTATGTCAGCATATATGTTATGGGCAATTAGCGGTGCAGAGTGCTCTGCATTTTCAACCATTTGGGGAACAGGTCTTTCTTGCCCATCTGGAATATAGAATATATTGTCACCGACAGCATAGACATTTTCATGATCTATTGCTTGAAGTTTGTCATTAGTGACTATTCTTTTCCTTCCCTGTTGTTTAATATCCATGTCGTCAAGAATTTCAGAGCCTTCAACTCCAGCTGCCCAAATTACTGTATGGGTTTCAATTCTGCCCTTTTCCCCTAGTATGACTGCGTCCTTGGAAACCTCTGTAATTCCCGCTCCCGTTATAATTTTGACTCCCAATTTACGAAGATAGTTTTCAGCTTTTTTTATTAGATTGTCAGGCAGTATTGGCAAAATCTTAGGCATTGCATCTGCAACATACAGTGTTACCTCTTCCCTATCCACATAAAAGTCCTCGCACAATCTGTCTTTCCATTCCGCCAGTTCGCCAATCATCTCTATGCCCGTAAAGCCTCCGCCTACTACAACAAAAGTCAGCATTTTTTTCTTTTTTCTTTATCTTTTACTGCCTCCCTGAACATATGGAGAATATGTTCTTTCAGATTTACGGCATCATCAAAATCCCATAGCTTGTGGGCATGTTCCTCTGCCCCTGGAATTCCAAAGGAAGTTGGCTGAGATCCCGTGCCTATTACCAAGTAGTCGTATTCATATTCATTTTTTCCGATTTTAACACCTTGCCATTGAAGTCGATGTCATTTATTTTATCGAGTACAACGTTTACCTTTCTTCCAGCAAATACTTTCTTTAAATTGATTCTGATAGAATCTTCCGAAACTCTCTCGGCCACTACCTCATGAAGCTCTGTACGCATTGTATGGTACGGTTTTTTGTCAATAAGGCTAATCTCCACTTGATTGTCATTTTTAAATTTGTTCGCCAGCTTTTTTGCTGTCAATAAGCCCCCATCCCCTGCGCCAAGAAGCACAATTTTTGTTTTATTGCTCATGTCCTACCTCCCTAGTAATACAATCGTTTTCTTAACTTCTATATGCATTTTATATTTTGTCATTACATAAGACAACGTTTTTTGACTATTGTCATAAATAGTTCTTTTATAGGAAGTGGGATAATCATGAATACATTTGGGAGCAATTCCCTCATATATTGCTTTTTTTCGTGAAGCTCTCTTAACATCCACGGGTTCTGCTCGATTTCTTCAAGGCATGAAAGTACAACCGAAGCATCTGCCGGGGTAATACATGCTTGGAAAACGTATGGGTCGGACCACTTCAGCAGCGAACAATATTTTTCATTGGCTGCGACAAATCCGCCTATACAAGCCGTTGACTTCAAATATTCTCTCAACAGAAAAAGACAGCAATTTGCCAAAGTGAGTCTCTAAATCGATTCTAAGCCTCCGTTGATGCCTGTTAAAATCTCATTATAAAAAAAGGCGCATAAAATCCATGATAAGAAACTGGATTTTATGCGCCTTTTCTCACAATACATTTTTCAGTTTGACATATTTTCAAATCTTAAATTTCACAACCTCATCCTTTAGAGTCTTTGCAGACGCTTTCAATTCATTTGCCATTACAGACACCTTGTTTATTCCCGCCAATTGCTGCTGGGCACTTGCACTTACCTCCTCAGTGGAAGCCACCGACTCATGGGTTATATCCGATATGCTCTCTATTGACTTCATCATTTTTGTCTTTTCGTCGTTCATCTTCTGTATGCTTGCGTTCAGCGCCAGCAGGTTTGTCTTGCTGGCTATTTCAGTTATTGTATTGATATTTCATCAATGAGCAGGGACTGCTTTGACAAGCCGCAGACATTCTCCACAATGTCCTTTGTGATCTCTACATTGTCCTTGAATTTGAACTTCAGGTCTTCAATTACGGCAATGCCGCTTTTGCTTGCCTCTCCCGCATGGTCAATATATTCTTTTACAATGTAAGCTTCCAATACAGATGTTTAGCCCTCATAAGCAATCCCACCTTGCACGTTTTATTTTAATAGCAAGCGCTTTCTTCCCTCTCGGGCAAATAGACAGATAATTCTATATATTACCCACATACCAAAACCCTGTAATAAATTGCAACTGATCTTATGAATGATAATTCATCGAGAATTTAGTAAATATATTTACATCATACCACTTCAAATCCATAGTCTAAATCTGTAGCACCATCTATAAAAGATATATTTTTCACAACATCTTGCGCACTTTGTTTATCCGCTACTTCAAAGTAAACAGTTATTTTATCATCACTATAATCAAATGGAGTTCCTTTGACATGTTCTAAGTTCATATACTAATCACCTCCCTCGTTCTGCTATAAGCCTTAGCTATAACATTGATTCCAATTTAATGAATACTCTATAACACAACTTCCCGTTATATATTATACAATAATTTTAATGCGCTTCAAATGTATTAAGCCTAGGTATGTCGTCTGTGCTTAATATCTGCTACTGTGGTATCTGAGCGAGCTGAACTAGAATGTACAATAAGGTCCTTGCTTTGGCTATATCTTTTTTGACCTTTTCTCGCAGGCCAACTCTTTCGGATTTTGGCGCACTAAATAAACTTTCTGCAGGGGCATAATTGCCTTTACGTCTCATGCTCTGAATCATTTTATAACTGCGAAGTTTTGCTTGATAATCGCAGCTGCAGTACTAGCTGCCTTGATCAGAATGATGGAGCAGACCGTTAATATATTACAAAACTAAGAGTGGATATTGACTATCTTAATGCCTTTTGCTATCATTTAAAAAACAAACAAAATATATACATGTTAAAGTTTTATAGGGTTCCGTAGTTTAAATAACTGGTCTGGTCCAAGATAAAACGCATAGTTTTGCTGTGTACACGGAAGGATAAAAGCCTGGGAGATATTTTATAATATCATACTCGGCTTTTTTTATTTTTCATATATTAAAAAAGGAGTGATGATTATGCAATGGTTATTTTTAGTTATAGCAGGACTTTTTGAGGTGTGCTGGGCTATAGGTTTGAAGTATTCGAAAGGATTTACAAACCTTGTACCTAGTATATTTACAATATTAGGCATGATAGCAAGTTTTTATTTTCTATCATTGGCTCTAAAAAATCTTCCATTAGGGACTGCATACGCAATTTGGACAGGAATTGGAACGGTAGGCACTATAATTTTTGGAATAGTATTTTTCAAAGAACCAATGGATACTATCCAGTTAATCTGTATCGGATTTATAATAGCAGGAATAGCAGGATTGAAGTTGGTATCCCCACATTAATTGACTTTTTATGGAGATCTTGTAAAGTCACTGAAAGTTCTTTTACAGTCAGGGGTCTTACATATTTACCTTTGCCTATATTCAGAAGAGTCTCTTTCGGCTTTTTCAGTCTTGCACCTACCATTTTTTTTGCATTTCATGCCATCCAGCTTCCGGTATATTCAAATTAGTTTCCAATAAAAAACAGCGGTAATATCCATGAAGGATATTACCCGCTGTTTTGCAAATCTTCTAACTCGAAATGCGGCGATGAAACCAAAGGAACATTTGACTGTTTGAGCAAAGCGGGTTTCAAACGATTCCCGGCGATGCTGCCGAATCAGATACGTAGAAGACTCAAAACGCAAGACTTACAGACGTTCATCCCTCCAGAGGTCTAATTTTTATATCTTGAATGTCTTTCTATTTCAGTCTTTTACTTCCCAAAAGCCTTTTTAAGCGCCTTTTTACACTCTACAAGAGTATACTCGATGTCCTCGTCGCTGTGCGCACTTGAAAGGAACCATCCCTCAAACTGGGCTGGAGGCATGAGTATTCCGGCATTCAGCATCTCCCTGAAAAACACGGAGTACTTCTCGGTGTCACATCTCATGACGTCGTCGTAAGTCTTTACTGGACCCTTAGCAAAGAAAAGACAAAGCATACCCTTTATCCTGTTCACGCATGCGTCTATCCTAAGCTCATCGATTATGGCGTTAAGACCTTCTTCGATCTGGATTGCCATCTTTTCTATGCCCTCGTATATGCCAGGGTTGTTCTTTAGCATATTCAGATTCTTGCATCCCATGTGCATTGCAAGAGGGTTTCCAGAAAGAGTTCCGGCCTGGTATACAGGCCCAATTGGAGAAAGATTCTCCATTATATCCCTTCTGCCTCCGTAGGCACCTACTGGAAGCCCTGCACCTATTATCTTTCCAAAGCAAGTTATGTCGGCTTCAAATCCGAAAACTTCCTGAGCGCCTCCGTATGAAAGCCTGAAGCCCGTTATTACCTCGTCGGATATTAAAAGTGCGCCTTCTTCCCTTGTAATCTCTCTAAGTCCCTTTATGAATCCGGCTTCCGGAATTACAACACCCATGTTTCCTGCAACAGGCTCGAATATTACAGCGGCAACATCGCCCTTGTTGTCCTCGAAAGCCTTTTTTACGGAGTCCATGTCGTTATATGTGCAAACTATTGTGTTTTTGACTATGTCCTCAGGAACTCCAGGGCTCGTAGGAACACCGAATGTCATTGCCCCGGAGCCCGCCTTTACAAGAAGCGAGTCGGAGTGGCCGTGGTAGCAGCCTTCGAACTTTATAATCTTTTTCCTGCTTGTGTATGCCCTCGCAAGCCTAAGTGCGCTCATTGTCGCCTCTGTTCCCGAGTTTACCATCCTTACCATGTCAACAGACGGGAAAGCCTCTACTATTAGCTTTGCCATGTCGACCTCCACAGGAGATGGCACACCGTAGCTTGTTCCCCGCCTTACAACTTCCTCTATTCCGCCTATAACGTCGTCGTTAGCATGTCCCAGTATAAGGGGCCCCCAGGAGCATACGTAGTCGATGTATGAGTTTCCGTCAACGTCGTATATCCTGCTTCCCTTTGCCCTTTCTATGAATATCGGGTCAAGTCCTACGGATTTGAAAGCTCTGACTGGGCTGTTCACTCCGCCGGGTATATATTTTTTAGCCTCTTCGTAAAGTCCCTTTGAAATCTTGTTGTCCATTACATCTCCCCCTTGAGCATTTTAGCTATGTCCTTGGCAAAATAGGTTATTATTATGTCCGCGCCTGCCCTCTTTATGGAAAGCACCGACTCCATTATTGCATCCTGCCCAAGCACGCCGCTCTCAACTGCCATTTTAAGCATAGTGTACTCTCCGCTCACATTGTATGCGGCTATTGGAGCGTTGAAATTGTCCCTCATCCTTCTTATCACGTCCAGGTATGAAAGCGCAGGTTTTACCATTATTATGTCCGCACCCTCATTAAGGTCCATCTCGGCCTCTATGAGAGCCTCGTTTGTGTTTGCAGGGTCCATCTGGTATGACTTCCTGTCTCCAAATGACGGAGCTGATCCTGCTGCATCCCTGAAAGGGCCGTAAAACGCCGATGAATACTTGGCGGAATATGACATTATGGATACCCTTTCAAAGCCTTCGCCGTCAAGAGCCCCTCTTATCGCCTGAACCCTTCCGTCCATCATGTCCGAAGGCGCAACCATGTCTGCTCCTGCACGTGCGTGGCTTAGTGCTATCTTTGAAAGATATACCAAAGTCTCGTCGTTTTTGACATAGCCGGACTCCGAAAGTATGCCACAGTGGCCGTGGTCTGTGTACTGGCACATGCATATGTCAGTCATCACGAATATTTCCCTTTTGAGGCTTTTTATCTTCCTTACAGCCCTTTGGACTATTCCGTTTTCACTGTACGCCTCACTTCCCACAGAGTCTTTGCGTCCTGGAACTCCGAAAAGCAGTACGTGCCTTATTCCAAGCCTCTCAAGCTCATTTATCTCTTCTTCAAGCATGTCCACCGAAAAATGGTAGTTTTCCGGAAGCGCCCCTATCTCCTTTTTGATCCCCTCTCCTTCCACCACGAAAAGCGGATATACAAGGTCATCTATATTTACCCTTGTCTCTCTGACAAGGCTTCTTATGAGCTCATTTTCTCTAAGTCTTCTCTGTCTTCTTGCTGGAAACACTTTAATTCCTCCCTGCGTCTTCAAGTATGGCTTTCACTATTCCGTCTATGTTGTATTCATCTGCCTCTATGTCTATGTCTATTCCCTCGCTCTTTGCAGTTTTTGACGTCACAGGTCCTATCGAGATCTTTTTCATGCCATCCAAGACATGCATGTTGTCGCTGCCTATCATCGATATGAAATTCGTCACGGTCGAAGAGCTTGTGAATGTTATATAGTCGAACTCTTTACTCTGCATAATCTGCCTGTTTGCGTCGCTTTGCTCTTTAGGAATAACAGCCTCGTATGTCGCGACCTCGTCCACTTTACATATCTTGTCCAGTTCTTCCTTGAGAAGCGCTCTCGCTCCCCTGGCCCTTGCCAGGAGCACCCTGTCATCTTCATTAAGGACTTTTGAAAGCTCCTCAGCAAGCGATTCGCTCACGAATCTTTCAGGCACTATATCCGCCCTTATTCCGTGCTTTAAAATCTCCCTCTGCGTTGCATCACCTATCGCCGCAATCTTTGCGCCATGAAGGCTTCTTGAATCGAGTCCCTTTTCGTAGAGCTTTTCAAAGAACACCTCTACTCCGTTTGTGCTTGTGAACACAAGGCAAGTGTATTTCGATATCTCGTCTACAGCCCTTGAAAGCCCTGCATCAGGCATTATCTTTTGTATCTCTATTGCAGGCATTTGGATAACGC
The DNA here is from genome assembly GCF_900141635.1 of Peptoclostridium litorale DSM 5388. GTDB lineage: Bacteria > Bacillota > Clostridia > Peptostreptococcales > Peptostreptococcaceae > Peptoclostridium > Peptoclostridium litorale. The sequence goes on from NZ_FSRH01000001.1 coordinate 246,319, forward strand.
TTGCCCCAAGCTCCTGGAGCCTTTTGCAAAGCGCCGACGCCTGGCTTCTTGCCCTGGTTATCACTATGTTCTTTCCAAACAGCGGCCTTTCCTCAAAAAATGAAAGTTCCTCCCGAAGGCTCACAACCTCGCCTATTACTATGAGACTTGGAGGGCGCACGTCGTTTTGGACTGCCTTTTCGCATATGTCCTCCAGAGTCCCCGTTATTGTGCTTTGAAGGCTTGTGCTCGCCTTGCTCACTATTGCAGCTGGAGTGGAAGGCTCTTTGCCGCATGCTATCAGGTTTTTGCATATCCTCTCCAGGTTTTTGACCCCCATCAAAAATACAAGGGTTCCCCTTACGTTTGCCAGAGCGTCCCACTCCAGATCCAGGTCCCCTTCCTTTTTATGGCCAGTTATCACGTGAAGCGACGTGGCTATTCCCCTATGGGTTATTGGAATTCCAGCGTATGCAAGCCCGCCTATTGCAGATGTGACTCCCGGAACTACTTCGAACTCTATTCCATTTCCCCTGAGGTGAATGCCCTCTTCTCCCCCTCTTCCGAACACATATGGGTCTCCTCCCTTGAGCCTTACGACCATTTTCCCCTCTTTGGCCTTCTTCTCTAGCGTCCTGTTTATATCTTCCTGGCTCATCGTATGGTCTGCAGACGCCTTGCCTACGTATATCAGCTCGCATCCTGGCTTTGTCTCGCCTATATACTCGCTGTTTGCAAGCCTGTCGTAAACCAAAACGTCGGCATTTTTCAAAAGCTCAAGCCCTTTTACCGTTATGAGCCCGTAGTCTCCCGGACCCGCTCCAACAAGGTATACTCTGCCATTCATATGTTTTCAGCTCCTTCTTTACAGCTCTTTTTTCATCTGCGTTGCAAGCCTTTTGGCCATTATTTCCTCTTCCCCAAACTTGCCGCTTATGCTCTTTTTGACAAGAGAGCTTCCGTCTTCATCTCCCATCAACGCTGTCATCTGCATGCCGTCTTCCAATACGCTGCAGTATGCCCCCGTCGGCATGTGACATCCTCCGCCTGACTCTCTTAAAAACGCTCTTTCCGCCCTTGCCTGAATCGTAGCGGTCCCGTCGGACATCCTCTTTGCAATATTCATTATGAGCTCGTCGTCTCTTCTTATCTCTATGGCGAGCATTCCCTGTGCAGGCGCAGGCACGAATTCCTCCGGCTCCAGATGCTGGATATTGAGTCCTTCCATTTTCATCCTCTTTATTCCAGCAGCCGCAAGTATTACTGCGTCAAGTCCAAGCTCCTCTATCTTTTTGATCCTGGTCTGTATGTTTCCCCTTATGGGAACCGCCTCTATGTCCTCTCTTTTGGAAAGAAGCTGGTATTTTCTCCTCTTGCTTCCCGTTCCGACCTTTCCTCCCTGTGGTATCTCGTCTATGCAGCTTATGCCTTCTCGAAATATCATGACGTCTCTCGGATCCTCCCTTTCAGGTGGAGGCGCTATTACAAGTCCCTCAGGCTGCTCTGACGGCATATCCTTCATGCTGTGAACTGCCATGTCTATTTCTCCGGAAAGCAGCTCCTTTTCTATCTCCTTTACAAACAGTCCCTTGTCGCCTATCTTGTCGAGTGCCACATCGAGTATCTTGTCTCCCTTTGTCTTTATGACCTTGACCTCAAAATCCAAATCAGGAGCCTTTTCCTTCATCCTCGCTATCACCCAATCCGTCTGCGTGAGTGCAAGAGCGCTGCCGCGTGTCCCGACCACTATAGTCTTTCTACTCATATTTTGAAATCACCTCCATTATCTCTTCTTTTTCCATATCTATAATATCCCTAAGAAGCTTTTTCCTCTGAGCATTGTCTTCCATTGTTTGCAGCAGTGCTTTTCTGGCCCTTCCAAGAAGCGCCACATGCTCTCCATACTCCTTAGTATACTTCTCCTTAAGCTCTCGTATTATCCTGGCGCTAAGGGCAGGGCTGCATCCGCATGTCGAAACGCCTATCACAAGGCTCTCCCTTTTAAGCACAGCAGGCATTGTAAAATCGCCTTCATCCGATATATCGCTCCTTGAGCAAAGTATGCCCATCTCCCGACAGTCATTACATGCCTTTTCGTTCACGTCTTTTGAGCTTGAAGCCGCTATGGCCATGAAGCAGCCTATTATATGCTCTTTTGAGTACACTCCCTTTATGTGCTTTATGTTTTCAATTATGGGCGTGAAGCCTTCGCAAAGCTCTGGGCTTATCACAACCACATGGGCCGAAAATTCCAAAAGCCTTTTTACCTTCCTTAGAGCTATGCCCCCTCCGCCTATTACTGCGACTTTTTTATTCGCAACATCTATGTTTATTGGCATCATCACTAGTCTGCCGCCCTCTTGAGGAATATGTCCTCGAGCACAAGCGCATAGCCTTTGGCGTCGAAGCCCTCCTCCTTGCTCTTTAGATTTGAAATTGGTTCTTTCAAAATCTTCTTAAGGGATGATTTGACAGTCCTCTCCAGCATTTCATACTGCTTTGGGCTAAGGTCCATTTTGCTTCGTATGCTTGATAGCGCCTCATTTTTAACTTCCTCGCACTTTTGGTTTAGCGCGGATATTATGGGATCGAACTTCGAAAGCTCAAGCCAGCGCGTGAACTCGCTGAGCCTTTCGTTTACAATTTCAAATGCCCTTATCGAAAGCCTCTCCCTCCTTTGCTCGTTGTGTTCGAGTATCTTTTCTATGTCGTCTATCAGCCTAAGCCTTACATTTTCAATTTCTCCAACCTGCGCCTCTACGTCCCTTGGCACTGCCATGTCGAGTATGAAAAGCTCCTTTTCAGTCTTTAAAACGGCCTCTTTAGTTATGATCGCGTGTGGCGCCGAAGTTGCGCATATGAGAACTTCGCAGTCCTTGAGCCTTTCATATCTGTGCTCGTAGTCTGTCATATGGACATTGCCGTACCTGCCTACGGCGTAGTCTTTTCCCCTTCTTCCCACTGCAAATACCTCTTTTGCGCCTTCTTCTACAAGGTAGTCTATGCAAAGCTTTCCTATATTGCCAAGACCTATGACCATTGCGTTTTTGCCATTTATTCCGCCTGTTTCGTTTTTTATGAATTTAACCCCCACGTACGCAGTCGAAATGGGGTGCTCTGAAATTTTCAGCTCCCTTTTTACATGCCTTGCACACGCTATTGCCTCCATGAACAGCCTGTTCATAGCTTTTTCTCCGTATCCCGCTTCAAGTGAAAAGTCAAGAGCCTCCCTGACCTGGCAGAGTATCTGGTCTTCGCCTATTACAAGCGAATCAAGCCCAGATGCTACCATGAAAAGGTGTCTTGCTGCGTCTTTTGAGCTGCGAGAATAGACATATTTTTCATCCTGTATATCCAGCTTTTTACAGTAGAGTGATACCACGTCGTCAATACGGGTAATGTTTTCGTCAAATGAAAAATATATTTCGCTTCTGTTGCACGTGGAAAGTATGACTACGCCCTTGGCTCCAAGCTCCATCAGGCTGTTTGCCATATCCCTTTTCCTTCTCGCGGTGAAAAAGGCATTTTCCCTGATTTCGTATTTTGCCGTCTTATAGCTAAGTCCTACAACTCCAATATTCATACTTATTCACCAATCTTTCCAATACCTAGTGCAAATTCAACAGTATCGTTTATGCTTTCAAATACAAGCGGGTAGTCCATGTCTTTTCTCTTTATGATTATAGTCTGTGCGCCTTCCATTCTGGCGGCCTCTATCTTTTCCGCGGTTCCGCCCCGCTTCCCGCTGTCCTTTGTTACCATGTATTTTATAGAGCTTTCCCTTATTATAAGCCTGTTCATCTCTTTTGAAAAGGGACCCTGCATCCCTATTATGTTCCTCGGAGAAAAACCAAGCCCCTCGCATTTTAAAACGGCATCCGAAGTGGGCAGAACCCTAACGTACAGCCTTTCCATTTCAATGCTATTTGCGAATATATCCATGTTGTTGCTGCCTATGGCAAGCAGCACATTTCCCTTTGTATCCTTTAGAAATCCAGCGGCTTCCTCAAATGAGCAAAAGCATATGGCACCCTCCGTGTCACTCGTCTTTTCCCTTTCGTACCTCGCATAGGGCAACTTCATGTCGCTTGCGCAAATGATTGCGTTTTTGGAAACCTCGACGGCAAAGGGGTGGGTGGCGTCTATTATGCAGTCTGCCCCTATGTCCCTTGCAAGCTTTTTCATGCCAATTGCATCAAGCCTTGAGCATATCACTTCTATTTCAGGCCTGTCCAGCGCAAGGGCTATGTCCATTCCGTACTCGGTAGCCGTGCTTATTGTTACCCTTATCCCTCTTTGTGCCATTTCCTTTGCTATCTCTACTGAATCAGACGTGCCTCCAAAGAGGAGTATCATATCCTGTATCCCCTAGGGGTGACTATTACTCCATCTTTTATGTATGAAGTTGAATTCCCTACTATCACGGTGCTCATCATGTCTATATCGTGCTCAAGCATCTCTTCAAGAGTAGTGACCACGGTCTGCTGGCCGTCCCTTTTGGCGTTTCTCACTATTCCCACAGGGGTTCCTGTGCTCTTGTACTGGAGAAGTATGTCCCTTGCCTCTTCTATCTGAGTCTGCCTTCCCTTGCTCTTTGGATTGTATATGCAAGTCACGAAATCTCCCATGCCGGCGCAGTGAATCCTCTTTTTGATTAGCTCCCAGTCCGTAAGAAGGTCGCTCAGGCTTATTGTCACGTAGTCGTGCATTATGGGAGCCCCAAGACACGCGGCGGCGGAGTTTGCCGCAGTCACTCCCGGCACAACCTCGAACTCTATGTCCTCGCCGCTCTCCTGTATAAGCTGTATCATTATTCCGGCCATTCCGTATACTCCGCAGTCGCCGCTGCTTACAAGCGATACGGTATTACCCTCCATTGCAAGCTCTATTACCTTTTGGCATCTGTCTACTTCTTTTTTCATTCCAGACGACAGTACTTCCTTGCCCTCGCCGATATTCCCGAGCATATCGATGTACGTCTTGTATCCGACTATGCAGCTGCTATCTCCTATCGCCTTTGACGCTGCCGGAGTCATATGGTCCATTCCTCCAGGGCCTATTCCAACTATGTATACTTTTCCGTAAGCTTTCAATTTATCCTCTCCCATATGGAAACTGTAATTCCATGTTTAATGTTCTTTTTGACAAGGCATTTCCCCTTGTTTGACGCCATGTAGCCGCACGGCTCGCACACCGCCCCTGCCCCGGTAGTCTTTCTTACAAACTCGGATGTTTCAAACATGTTTTCATGTCTTGCTATATCCTCGGGCCTAAAAAATACAGTGTCCGCCTTGAAGTGATCTGCGGCTTCGTGTATCCCCTCTTCGTCGCTTTTTATGCTTATACTGGCGAATTTTTCAACCGCCCTGCAGTCTATTTTGGCGCACTCGAGAGTCTCCTGCACAAAGCCGATTATGCTCTTTGCTCTCGTTCCCCTTCTGCACCCTATGCCGACTACTATCCTTTTGGGTATTATGAGCGACGTCGGAATGTCCATATTTTTCATTTCCATCTTTTTATACCTTATGAGTATTGCCGCATCGTGCACTTTGGGATCTATCTCATCCGCCCTCTTCACGTTGAGCGGAAAGTCCATTTCAAGGTCAACGTCCGAAACTATTGCAACCGCCCTGCCTTCGACTGCAAATGCAGTCACAGTCTTTGCGTCTTCAAAGCTGTCTATATCGCAGCCTATTCTCTTTGCTAGTGTGTCCACGGCAATGCTCTCGCACACGTCCGAAGCCGTGGTTATAACTTCTTGGGCACCAAGTGCCCAAGCTGCAAGTACTGAGGCCTCATTCGCCCCTCCTATGTGTCCTGATATAAGGCTTATCACAAACCTTGCCTTTTCATCTATAACAAGGACCCCTGGGTCCTTTGACTTGTGGGAAAGATTCGGGGCTATCGATCTTACAGCTATTCCGCAGGCCCCTACGAACACAATTATGTCGTATCGATTGAATATGCCTGCTATGAAGTCGTAAAATCCCCCCTCTATTTTTACTGAACCATTCGGCTGAAGCCTCTTTCCGGAGTATATGTCCAGTGTCCAGCCTTGCTCTTTTTTGCATATGTTTTCTTTCAAGCGCAGCGCGGTGTCAAGAGCTCCGTTTGTAACCGCCACTACCGCCCATCTCATATCTTTGCCGCTCTGTATTCGTGTGAAAAGCTCTTGTCGTAAAGCTTTGAAAGCGAATACTCGTTGCCTAAAAAGTCTCCAACTAGTATCTGCGCAGTCTTTGTTATTCCTGCCTCTTTGACCTTTTCGGCTATGTCCGAAAGCTTTCCTGTAACAACCTTCTGGTCCTCCCAGCTGGCCCTTTGAACCACCGCAACAGGAGTGTCCTCCCCGTATGAAGGCGTCAGCCTTTTTGCAACCTCGTCTATCATGTGCACAGAAAGAAATATTGCCATTGAAGCCCTGTGCTTTGCAAGGCTCTCAAGGCTTTCAGCCTCTGGCACAGGAGTTCTGCCTTCAAGCCTTGTGCATATCACAGTCTGCGATACGTCCGGAAGTGTAAACTCCTTTTTAAGAGCTGCGGCAGAAGCCACAAAAGAACTCACTCCCGGCACCACTTCAAATTCTATTCCCATCGCTTCAAATCTGTCCATCTGCTCCCTTATGGCACCGTATATGCTGGGGTCCCCTGTGTGAACCCTCGCCGCAGTCTCTCCTCTTTTGACTGCATCGCCTATTACCTGTACGACCTCGTCAAGGGTCATCCCCGCGCTGTCATGCACTATTGCGCTTTCTTTTCTTCCCTGAAGCACCTGCGGATTCACAAGAGATCCCGCATACACTATAACGTCTGCCCTGTCTATTATGCTCTTTCCCTTTATAGTTAAAAGATCCGGATCCCCTGGACCCGCTCCTATGAAATAAACTTTGCCCATTTTTAACCTCTCCTTTTGGCGGATATTATGTATATGGGGTTGTTGGCGCTCATCATTGTAAGCCCCGACACCCTTCTCCCCTTTGAAACCTGTACGAGCGATATGTCCATGTCCTCATAGCCCCGCTCCTCGAAAAGCTTTATTATACTCGAGGCGCTCTCTATAGTTATGGCATTTGCAACAACTATGGTTCCTGGCAGTGTGCCCTTTTCCATCCAGTCGAATATCTTGTCCATTCGGCCCTTGCTTCCGCCAATGAACACCCTGTCTATTCCAGTTATTTCCGACATGGCTTCAGGGGCGTATCCCTGCACTATATCCATGTTTAAGGCCCCGAATTTTTCGGCGTTATTTTTAATAAGCTCCACGGCCTCTTTGTTCACCTCCACGGAGTATACCTTGCCCGCGCTGGCAATGAGCGCCGCCTCTATGGATATGGAGCCCGTGCCGGCTCCTATGTCGATTACCCTGCTGCCATTTTGGAGCCTCAGCTTTGAAAGCGAGAGCACTCTGACCTCGCATTTTGTCATGGGAACTTTGCCTCTTTCAAAATTCTCGTCGGCTATTCCCATGCCATAAAAATCGCTACTGATTTTCATAACGTATCACCACCACGCACATCTCATATTCAGAATGAGGGTCTATGTCGCTTGCTTTTTTCACCGTTATCCTCTCGTTTTCATACGACAGGTTCTCTCCTATGTATATGGTTGCGTCGCCCATCCCGTTTTCACATAAGTGGATTGCTATGCTTGAAGGATTCCACTTCTTGTCTGTAAGTAGACCTACCTTGCCCCTTTTTCTAAGAGGCTCTATTATGTCGTCCTCCCTTGCATGGAGGCTCGATATATAGGCGTCGTGCCATGTATCCCCGATTCTTGCGAACATGTACTGCATAGAGCTCACTCCCGGCACCACGTTTATGCTCTCCCTGTCAAAATGCTTTGAAAGGTATGAAAGCATGCTGTAAAATCCCGTATCTCCCGATACCACAACCGATATCACCTTGTCTCTCATGTTTTTTCTTATATAGTCCACGGCATCCGAAAGTTTTGATGTGATGACAAATGTCTCTTTTCCCTCTGTGTCCACTTCCTGTATGTTTCGCCTTCCGCCCACTATTATGTCAGAATCCTTTATGGTTCTTACAGCTGCCGGGATCATGTAGTCCTCGCTTCCCGGCCCTATTCCCACTACATTTATCATCTTTTTCATCCGCCACCTCCGCTATTGCCCTTTTCATTCCTGTCTGTCCACGTCAATGCGCTGCGCCTGCAGCTCTAAAAGCATATCCTTCGCGCCCGGGCACATCGCCAGGAGCCCGTGCTTTTGAGAAAATATCGCGCTTGCAACCTCTATCTGGTCGTAGGAATACATCCTAGACTTTTTGCTGACCCTATCGGCTATGTCTTCAAACACGCCCGAAAGATTGTTTTCGATTATTATGTCCACGGCCTCTTCGGTTGTTATGCTCTCCATTATGGATTTTATGACATCTGCACCGGCGCCCCTCATGCCACAAAGAGCCGAAATGGTCTCCATCCTGGCGTCCGCGACCCTGCTGTGAGTGTTGAACACCCCGCCTGCAATCTTTACAAGCTTTCCTATGTGGCCCACCCACAGTATCTTTTCAAATCCCTTTTGCGCCGCAGACTCTATCATGAACCCCGCATAGTTGCTAGTCTTTACTATTATATTTTCGTCTATTCCGTTTTGGATGCAAAAGTCCCTGCCATAGTTGCCCGGCGCAAGCACTGCCGCTTTCGCTCCCGCTTCCTTGAGCATGCCCAGCTCCAGCAGCATTGACTCCTTTATTGCGTCCTCGCTCATGGGCTCCACTATTCCGCTCGTACCTATTATGGATATCCCGCCCTCTATTCCAAGCCTGGGGTTGAATGTCCTCTTTGCAATGTCAACGCCTTCAGGTGCAGATATTGTGACAATCGCCCCCCTGCCTTCTCCTATTACGCCCCTTACCTCTTCTTCTATTGTCTTAAGGGGGGTCTTGTTTATGGCGGGCTTTCCTATATCTATCCCTATCCCCTTTCGGGTCACCCTGCCCACTCCTTCGCCCCCGCGTATTTCGATTCCCATTTCGTCTTTTAAAGCTACATCCGCGTATATCTTCATTCCGTTTGTTACGTCGGGATCGTCCCCTCCGTCCTTCACTACAAAGCAGCTTGCCCCGCCGTCTTTTATGGAGCCGCCGTATACGTCTATCTCAAGCTTCCATCCCTTTGGGGTGTCTATGCTTATGCTGTCTACAATCTTCCCGCTTATTAGCATCAATGCTGCCGCCTTTGCCGCCGCGGTCGCGCAGGAGCCTGTAGTATATCCGTATCGCAGGCGCTTTCCTCCCTTTACAATATACCTTTCCAAAACATCACATCCCACAAAATATCGTGCATTTCATATCAATTAACCATTTATCATATCGTTGGCACGTGGGGTATGAATCCGTCCGGCAGATTCATACCCCACGTGCCCTATGCGTTATACAAAAGCGCGTTTATTATGGCCGCTGCGACGGGGCTTCCGCCTTTTCTTCCCTTTGTTATTATGTAAGGGACGTCAAGCTTTGCTATCTCGTCTTTGGACTCGGCCGCACCTACAAATCCCACTGGAACCCCTATTATGAGATCGGGTTTTACCTTGCCCTCTTCTATTAGCTTTTTGAGCATAAAAAGTGCAGTGGGCGCGTTTCCTATCGCGAATATTTTTATGTCAGAGTTTGTGCACGCCTTTTCAAGAGCAACCATAGATCTTGTTATTCCTAGCTCTTTGGCCTTCTTTGCTACGTCTTCGTCATGTACGTGGTTTAGTATCTCCCCTCCCAACGACGAAAGCCTTTTTTTGTTCACTCCCGCCATTATCATTGAAGTGTCGGCGTATATGCTTCCTCCGGCCTTTATGGCTCTTATTCCCGCATGTATGGCATCTGGATGCACAAGGGTTATGTCCCTGTATTCAAAGTCGGCAGTCGTGTGTATTATCCTCTTTACAACAGCTCCTTCAAGCCCTGTTATGTCTTTGTCTCCAAGCTCTTTTGATATTATCTCGAAGCTTCCCTTTTCTATCTCGCCTGGAACCTTTATATAATCCATAAACTCCTCCTGAAATGTATTTTATAAGTCTTTTACATATACTGCAGTTTTGCTCCACCCTGGACTATTGTGCAGCTTTCAACGCTCTTGGCCGCCTTGACTATTTCAAGCTTTCCTATCTCGTATATGAGCTTTCCCATATCCACTTTATCCTGCGGGTATAGCACTCCGACAGTACTTCCGCTGTGAGCCACGTTGACACCGTACGCCCCAAGCTCCATGCTCTTTTCTATGAGCGCTTCAAGCCCGCGCTTTGGGAGAACGTTCTGCCTTTCAAGCCCGCTTATTATCGCGGCCTGTCCTATCTTTCCCATGTCTTGTTCGCAAAGTCCCTCTTCAAACAGCTCAAGGGCCCTTTTCATCTGACGTTCGCCCGATCTTATGAGGCCATGCAGCCCCTTTTTGTGGAATGAAACCGTGTCTATGATCTCCCTTCCCTCTATCAATATCACGCCCGACTCTATGTTTTTGCCGTAGTCCCTGCATATATCGCCTCCTACGTGATCAAAAAGAGTGAGCGTGTTGAATATGGTGCTGTCTGTGGGCTCTATGCCCGTGCATATTCCAGCCACTTCCTCTTTAGAAAGCTTCCTCCCTATATACTCCGATGCACAAGCTATTGCGGCGCAAATGTCCGCAGTGCTGCTTGCCATCCCCTTCCCGGCTGATATTTGAGAGTCTATATCAATGGCTATGTCTTTTGATTCCTCGCTTGAATAGCCGCAGAGTCTGAAAGTCTCGTCCACAGCCCTGTACGCCTTTTCCATGTCAATGGGCATATCATCCGGCCTTTTGCCCTCATAAAGACTCACGGTCGAATACATGTCCACCGCATACGATATGAGCTTTTCGCCTCCGAAGATGTATCCCTGAATGAGCTCTCCACATGACGCCGGGCAAACAGCCCTTATCATATCCTGCTCCCCATTATCCTGTCCGCTATCATCCTTGCAAAGTCCATATTGCTGTAAAAGTGGACATGTGCGTATCCCGCCATAACGTTTTTCTTGCAAAATCCGCAGCTCCACGAGTCTCCCTCGCCCGACTCCCTCTTTTTAAAGACATTGTATGCGGTGACTATGTCCTCTTTCAGCTCCACATAGGACCTGTGGAATTCATGCGCCCTTGTCCTGCCTGTAATTCCCTCGCATTCAAACTCAACGTATCCAAACCTTTGGAGCCTTCTGGTCATTGCAGCCTTTGCCGGGAAGAATCCAACCATTTCAGACTCGCTGCCGTCAAGCCCCGTTACCTTTTCTGTAAGGTACATCAGCCCTCCGCACTCAGCATATGCAAACATTCCACTTTCAAGGCTCTTCCTCATACGGCTTCTCATTTCGCTGTTTTTTTCAATCTCCTTTGCAAACACCTCCGGGAACCCTCCGCCTATATAAAGTCCATCTATGTCATTTGGAAGGCTTTTATCGCTTATGGGGCTGAAATACTCTATTTCAAATCCCATCTTTCGAAAAAGCCTTATGTTGGCACCGTAGTAGAAGTTGAATCCCTTGTCCATGGCCACGCCGAGCCTTAGTCCCTTTGCATAGTCCAGAAGGTCTTTAGCGGGGTCGCTCGGTTGATCGAGAGTGCAAGCTCCATTTGCGATTTTGATCAGCCCCTCTATGTCTATGTGGCTTTTGACAAGCTGTGAAAGTCTATCTATCTTTTCTGAAAGCTCCTTAACCTCTCCTGCCGGTATCAGTCCCAGATGCCTGCTGCCAAGCGCGACTTCCTCAGTCTTTGGCAGGTATCCGAGGCATTTTACTCCAGTGTGGCATTCTATTGCCTCTTTGAGTATTGAGTAGTGGCGCTCCCCGGAGACCCTGTTTATTATTACTCCCCTTACATCAACGCCTGGGTCGAATCCCGCATATCCCATGACCTGGGCCGCTATGCTTGCCGAAACTCCCTTGCCGTCGAGCACTAGCACCACGGGGCATTTTGCAATTTTCGAAACGTGGGCGGAGCTTCCAATGCAAGACTTTACTCCAAGCCCGTCATAAAGCCCCATTACGCCTTCTATCACTGATATGTCGCTGCCTTGTGAACCTTCAAACAGCATCTGCATAACGCTGTTTTCGTCCAGAAGGAAGCTATCCAGGTTTGTGGACTCCCTTCCGGTCACGAAGCCATGAAACTGTGGGTCTATATAGTCCGGCCCCACCTTGAAGGGCGCAACTTTTTTTCCCACTGAAGCCATTGCGGCCATTATGCCTATGCTGACCGTAGTCTTTCCGCAGCCGCTTGTAGCTCCTGCTATCATTATCCTGTCCATAAAATCAACTCCACACTATTCTCCAAGCGGAACTATTCCGCTTAGAATCCCGTATCCGTTTGTATACTCTATATAAACCCTTGCCGCGGGCTCTATCTTGAAGTGCCACATGTCGTCTATTCCCATACCCAGAAGGTGAATTATTATGTTCAGGGCGTTTCCTCCATGGGTCACTATTAACGCTGTTCCCTCATTCTCCTTTATGGAGTCTATAAATGACGTTGTGGCATTTCTCCAGTCCATGAAATTGTCGCCTCCGGGTATTGTGTAACCCTTGTAGTCACTTGTCCAGCTCTTCCACTCCTCGGGGTGCTGCGCTTCTATCTGGCCGTATGTCTTGTTTTCAAACATCCCGAAGTTAAGCTCCCTCAGCTCGTCCCTTATTTCATATTCCATTCCACGCCCTTTTGATATGGCGTCCGCCAGTGCAATCGCCCTTTCAAGAGGGCTGGAGTACATAAAGTCAACCTTTTGCGAGCCGAGCTCTCTGCTTAGCTTTTCCACCTGCAAAAGTCCCTTTTGAGTCAGGCTTGACTGTGTCACTCCATAAAGCTTCTTTTCGGTGTTTGCCACTGTCTGTGTGTGCCTTGCTATAATAAACTTCATATGCTCATTCCCTTCAAATCCTTACACGTAAAAGCCCGTCAGGTATGCAATGACTAAAAACATAGTCTGCGAAAACTCTATCACAAGCCCATGCGTATCCCCGGTTATACCTCCGAGCACCGATTTAACCTTCCTTGCCACTCCAAGCGCTGCGGCTATTGTAAGCATAGCCGCTACTGCGTACTTCGGTCCGTGAAGCCAGGCCGCAGTGCCTGTGAATACAGTCAGGGCTAGAATAAGTTCAAGCCCGTTTGAATTGTCCACAAAGCTCTTGCCCATTCCCTCTTCCCTTGCATATTCGTTGAAATAGCACACTATTATGACGCAGCTTCTTCCCGCTACCGCCATAGTCAAAAGGTATGTGGGCTCCATGTGGTAAAACATCACCAGGTTCGAAAGGAGCAGCATGAATATAGCTATCGAGCCAAATGTACCCACGTTGCTGTCCTTCATTATCTCCAGGACCCTTTCCCTGTTTCTCCCGCTGAATATCCCGTCAACGCTGTCTGCAACACCATCTATGTGAAGGCCTCCGCTTATCCAAATGTAAAAGGCAAGAACCAAGAGCGAATATACCGACTTGTCTATTCCAGACAGCAATGAGGCGAATCCCCACATCAGCATTCCAATTACGACTCCAACAAACGGAGTGTATTTGACACCTTTTTCAAAGTCTTCGCTTTTGAATTCAAACGGATATGGCACGGGCAGCCTTGTGAAAAACGTAAGCATAAGTAAAAATCTCTTCATATTGCTTCACCCTTTATTCTACTCTATATTCTGCTCTTTGTTTAATCAGTTGTGCGATTCTCTATTTTATCCTCATTGGTATTCCAGAAAAGCAAACGTGAACCTCGTCAGCCATCGCAGCTATGTGCTGGTTCACCCTGCCCGCTATGTCCCTGAATATGCTTCCGAGCCTGTACGAAGGCACAAGCCCCATTCCAACCTCATTTGTGACTATTACGGCATCCCTCTCTCCGGCAGACAAAACGTCAAGCATAGAATTCACCTCTTTGAATATCTCCGCCTCAAGATTGTCCACCTCTTCCATGGAGCAACTGTCAAAATCCACTCCGGTTTCAAGCATGATGTTTGTAACCATTACCGTTATGCAGTCGAGAAGCACCGTCGATGCTCCTCCTCTTTCAATGTCTTCTTTTATGCTCTCAAAACCTTTATATATCTCGTATGTCTTCCAGCTTGAAGGCCTTGAATTCCTGTGCTTTTTTATCCTGTCCTTCATTCCATCGTCAAACGCTATTGCGGTTGCAACGTATGCTACGTCTCCCGCGGCATCCGCCGCTATTTTTTCCGCAAGCCTGCTCTTTCCGCTCCTCGCCCCACCTGTAACCATTATGATTTTTCCCATGAAATCACTTCCCTGCTGATTTAAAGTTTCACATTTAGCACTGATCAAAATATTCAATTGCGGCGCTTATGAACCTGTCTGTATAGTCCCTTTTCTTGACTGCAACCCTTATGTAGCCGTCTCCAATGCCATAAAAGTCCTCGCATGTCCTTATATATACCCCGCGCTTTTTAAGATGCTCATCGAGCCCTTTGGCCCTATTGCCTTCGACTCTGCAGAGTATGAAATTGCTCCTGCTTTCGACAGGGTCAAGCCCCTTTACGCCTGACAGACTCTCGAGCATGTACTCCTTTTCATATTTGTAAAAGTCTAGTGTCTTTTTCCTGTATTCGCCGTCTGCCATCATAAGCGGCAGCGCCTCAAGTGCAAACGCGTTCACAGTCCAAGGCTCCTTGAACTTTTCCATCTTCTCTATTATGCTCCTGTGCCCAACGCCGTAGCCTATGCGAAGCCCCGCAAGCGAATAGAACTTTGTCATTGACCTGAGTATGAACACATCGTGATTTTCTATGTTACCAATGAGGCTTTCCCCAAGCGAATAGTCTATGAAAGACTCGTCTGCAAAAAGAATCCCTCTATTTTTTGCCAGTCCATCCAGCAAAGGTTTGAAATCCTTAGCCTCCGTGAAAACACCAGTGGGGTTGTTGGGATTGCAAATCACCACTACCTCATGCGAGCCGCTTTCAACCCTCTTCGCCAGGGCGTACATGTTCGGCCTAAAGCAGTTCTCTTCCGTGCACAAAAAGCTCTCCACATTGGAACCGTACATCTCAAATGCTCTCTTGTACTCGTTGAATGTCGGCTGCACTATCAGGACGTTTTTCGGCCTTATCGCCCTTGCAAATAGGTATATGAGCTCTACGGCCCCGTTTCCAAGTATAGTGCTGCCATCGCCTGTTCCAAGGGCCTTTTCAAGGCTTGTTCTGGCGCTAATCCCGTCTATTTCGGGATACATTGAAATCCCGCCTGCCATACTCTTTATGAGCTCTACAACTCCCTTTGGCGGACCCAGCGGATTTATGTTTGCGCTAAGGTCTGCAGCGCTGTCCCTGTCTTTTCCAAAATATCCTCCGTGCTTGTTCAATTCATCATCTCCAAAATACACTATAGTTATAAGTCTCTTATAAAAGTCTCCCACTTACGCTAACGCATGGATGATAGCGGCTTGCCAATTGCCATATATATTCAAACTAAAAATAGTTTCCCGCAAAAGGCATGTGATTGTATGAATTTGTCCGGCTTTCTGGAGCTTTGCAGAGCCGTTCATTGAGATTTTGCAAGCGAGCCGATTGGAACCTTTGACTGTTTGAGCGCAGTGAGTTTCAAACGGTTCCCGGCGATATTGCAAAATGAAATGCCAAACGGCTCCAAAGCATAAGACATCCGGCAGATTTATACATCACATGCCAAGTATCATAGCCGCCATTATGAGCGCCCCTATCTGTGAGGCGTATAGTATCCTGCAGGCCCCCCTTATGTGATTTGGCACTATTTCAGTTTTCGTATCGCCTATTGTCGGCTTGTAAACAGTCTCCCCGAAATAAGTGTTTGTCCCTCCAAGCCTTATATTCATAAGGCCCGCCGCCGCCGCTTCGGGATATGCGCAGTTTGGGCTCTTGTGGTTTTTACGGTCCCTTATCATTATTCTCATTCCGCTTGATGCGTCAAACCCGGCGATTCCTCCGGCAACCACCATGAGGACGCTCCCTATCCTTGCAGGGATGTAGTTTAATACGTCATCAAGCTTTGCGGATGCAAAACCTATCTCCCTGTAAGGCTCCTGAATATATCCGACCATGGAATCGAGAGTATTCACTGTCTTGTATATGAACACGAATTGAACAGGGTATCCAACAAGAGCCCCTGCAACGATCCAAAACATGGGAGCCAAAACACCGTCTATTGTGTTTTCAGCCACGGTCTCCACAACTGCCCTTGTAACCTCATGCGGCTTTAAGCTCGACGTGTCCCTTCCCACAAGATACGAAAGGAGCTTTCTAGACTTTTGAATGTCGCCTTCCAGAAGCGACCTGTATACCTTCAAAGCCTCGTCTTTGAGACATTTTGCCGCAAGCGAGGTGTATAGAAGGTATGTCAATAAAGTCACGACCGCCCAGCTTCCAAGCATTCCTGCCGCATGCAGCAAAAGTGAAACTGCAGCTGCCACGGTAACCACTGAAAAGCCCGCAAGTAAAAATCCACCGAGCCTAAGCCTATTTGGAAAAACCCTTCTCACAAGCTTTTCATAAGCAGATATCATCCTGCCTATGTAGATTATGGGATGGGGCCAAGAATGAGGGTCCCCTAGAATGAAATCCATAGCCGCGGCAACTATTATAATTGTAAGGAAGCTTTTTTGCGCTTCTCCAAAAATATCCATTGTCTATACCCCTATTATGTCCATTATTTTGTCCATGTCAAGACTCTCCCTAACGGCCTTTGCAAGCTTGTCATACTCCATCTCCTTCATCTGGGCGTAAGAGAGAGTGACCTCCATTTTGCCCATTCCCTTTTTCTCCCTCAAAAGGTCTACAATAGAGCTTCTGAATCCGTCGTTTTCAAATATTCCGTGTATATACGTCCCAAACACGCTTCCATCCGGGCTGACTGCGCCTTCCAGCCTTCCGTCCTCAAGCTCTATGGGCCTTATCGTCCCTTCAAGAGCGTCGCTTCTACCCATGTGAATCTCGTATCCGCCTGCAGCCTGCCCTATTGAGCCTCCAAGCATGCCAGTTCCGCTTATTATCTTGGCGCCTATCTGGCTTGTCCTCTTTTCAGCCGCCATTGTTGTGGATATGTCGAGAAGCGAAAGCCCGTTTATCCTCTCCATGTCCGACTCCACCCTGTGAGGGTCCCTTATCTCCATTCCGAGCATCTGGTATCCTCCGCAGATTCCTATTACAGGAACTCCCTTTCTGTGAAGGGCGTATATAGCCTTGTCCATTCCCGACTCGAATATGAATTTCATGTCAGATATTGTGTTTTTGCTTCCCGGAATTATTACCATATCTACGTCTTCAAGCTCATGGGGCTTTGACGCGTATCTCACGGCGACCCCTTCCTGCGCCTCAAAAGGCGTGAAGTCAGTGAAATTCGACATGTACGGAAGTCTTACAACCCCTATTACAACGTCGCCGTGTACGTCGCTTCTTATCCTCGTGCTCACGCTGTCCTCGTCCTCTATGTTTATGTCCATGTGGTTAATCACCCCGAGGCACGGGATGTCGAGCCTTTCCCGAAACATCTCTATTCCTGGCTTCAAAAGCTCTACATCTCCCCTGAACTTGTTTATTATGTACCCGCGTATCCTCTTTCTCTCCTGGGGCTCCAGCAGCATTACAGTTCCGTATATCTGCGCAAAAACGCCCCCCTTGTCTATGTCCCCTATGAGAATCACAGGTGAATCCGACATTTCAGCCATACCCATGTTCACTATGTCGTTTTTCCTCAGGTTTATCTCAGCCGGGCTTCCTGCCCCTTCAAGTACTATTACATCGTATTTTGAAGAGAGCCTATTGTAGGCCTCCATGACCGCAGTTTTCATGACTGTTTTCTTTTGGTAGTACTCTCCCGCCTTCATGTTCGAATGCACCCTGCCATGTACTATTATCTGGCTTCCCATGGTGCTTGTAGGCTTTAGCAGCACTGGATTCATGTCTACATGGGGCTCTATTCCCGCTGCTTCCGCCTGGACAACCTGTGCCCGTCCCATCTCTCCCCCATCTTTTGTTATGTACGAATTAAGCGCCATGTTCTGCGCCTTGAACGGAGCCACTCTGTATCCGTCCTGGCTGAGTATCCTACACAGCGCCGCAGTGAGTATGCTCTTTCCAACAGTAGATCCCGTTCCCTGAAACATTATGCTCTTTGACATATATTCACCTTCTCCAAAAAATTCAATCTATTTTAATTATAAATTTAAACACAAAAAAAGCACACATCCGAAGTATTGTGTGCCAAGGCAAGCCTATTCCATGGTATCAATACACTTCCCTCCGAAGCTGTTTAGATAAAATCCTCCAGGGCAGGTATCCTGACTTGCAAATCATCCTAATCTCCCCGCCTTCCCGAAAACTCAGTGGCATATTGGGGATTTCGTATTGCTTACAGTAGCGGGGGCTGTAGAGGAATCTAACCTCTTTCCCTCTTAGCTTTCATACAAAAATTTGAAAACGAAAGAACCCTGAAAAGTTTTTTATATTTACGCAATTTGCCTTAATTATAATTTAATGTAGCAAAGCTTGTCAAATTGATAATCTCTATAGTGAATCGCCTTTTAATCCTCTATTTGAAATAGTCTTTCATTTTTCTAATAAAACTTCCCTCTGACAATTTATTGATTTTCAAATCGTAATTAATATCTTTGTACCTGATTTTAAAACAGTGTATCATATATACATATAATTTGTATATATCTATAAGCACAGTTCTCAATGTGACAATAGTCACACACTATTAGGCTGTCTGCAATCGAAATAGTCATAAAATCGCTGGAAATTCTAACAATCCGCTCATATATTAAGATTTACTCATTCATAAAAGATAAGGTGAATTTCAGTTGTTCTCTATTTTTTCGCTTGTAATATATCACTATTAATACTATAATTTAAGCGTGAAAGCTTCATAAAACTATTGTTTAAGGCACCTTGTAAAGGTTTAATAGGGAAAGCGGTGAAAATCCGCTGCAGCCCCCGCTACTGTAAGTGAAGACGACTCTTTGCATCCACTGGCTCTACGCCGGGAAGGAAAAGACGAGGATGACACACGAGCCAGGAGACCTGCCTTTGACGTATGCTATGCTTCGGTGGGAAGCTGATGGCATTGAGCATATATTCAAGATGCAGTAAGGCGTCATTCCATATTCGGAGATTGCCTAAGAGCCTTAGTCTTGAAATACTTGCACTTTGTCTCAATCCGTTTCTTCCGCCACTATTTCTGCGCGGAAGTTTTTTATTTTCAAAAATAACTATAGTAAGGGTGGTAATATGGGAAAATTGTATGGAATAGGAGTGGGACCGGGAGACCCGGAGCTGCTTACTATAAAGGGGAAGAGAATAATAAACGAGGTGGACTTTCTTTTTTGCCCTGAAAAAAAAGAAGGCGCGGGAAGCTTTGCTTTCGAGATAATAGACGAGCACCTCGAAAACGACAATGTAAAAATCGTAAACCTCGTATATCCTATGCACTACAAGGAAGACGACCTTGAAAAGATGTGGAGGCACAACGCCGGCATAATAGGCGATATGCTTCAGGGAGACAAGCGCGGAGCATTCATAACTCTTGGAGACCCTACAGTGTACAGCACTTTCATGTACACACTTCCACATGTCGACAAGACAAGCATAGAAGTTGAAATAGTTCCGGGCATAACCTCTTTTTGCGCAGTTGCAAGCGAGCTGAAGCTCCCTCTTGTGGAGTGGGAGGAGAACCTGACTATAATGCCCGTCAGGAAAAAGGACAATGCAGAGCTACAAAGGTCAATAGCGCACAGCGACAATCTGGTCCTCATGAAGCCTTGCAACCAGCCGAATGAGATAGTCCAGATGCTCAAAAACAACGGGCTTGAAAAAAACTTCATGCTGATATCAAAGGTAGGTACGGGCGAAGAGGTGCTCATAGACGACATAGAACAGCTTGAAAACACAAAGCTACCCTACCTTTCGACTATGATAATTAAAAAGGGCGGACTGTAAAATGCCTTCACCTTCCCATGGCTCATATTCTAAAAAAGCCGTAGATGTGACAGCCCTTAAGGATATACATAAAAGGGAGAGCCTCAAATACAAAAAGCTAATGGCCGTCCTAGCGGCCGCAATGGCTTTGACAGTGCTGGTTTCGGTTTCAATGGGCGATGCCAGGATATCCGTGTTTGAAACTACAGGGATAATAATAGGAAAGCTTTTTTCAGCAGACTCACTCATGTATTCTGCAAGTCCGCAGAATACGTCAATAGTTTGGGACGTAAGGCTTCCCCGGATTCTTACTGGAATGATAGTAGGCGTGGGACTCGCCGTTTCAGGGAGCATATTCCAGTCCATACTGAGAAACCCTCTTGCCGACCCATATACAATAGGAGTATCTACTGGCGCTGCATTCGGGGCGGTTTTGGCGATATATGCCAACATTGTCATTGGCGCCTCTGTTTTGCCCGTCATGCCGGCGGCATTCATATTTGCACTCCTTACACTGACTGTAATAATAAAAATAGCAGGCCACAACCAGATATTGAACTCGTCTGGGCTTGTGCTGGCCGGCATAATAGTAAGTGCGATTTTGTCTTCCGGGATAAGCCTCATAAAGAGCATGGCCGGTGAAGACGTAGGCGCTATAGTGTTTTGGATTATGGGCAGCCTTTTTGCAAAGTCGTGGTCGCAGTTTCTGATTGCGCTCCCCATAATTTCAATATGCTGCATAATAGCCCACAGCTTCGCAGACGATTTGGACATACTGACTTTAGGAGTATCAGAGGCTAAAAACGTCGGGGTTGACGCGAACAAGAGGATGAGAATGTACCTTGTTATAGCATCTCTGATGACGGCAGTGTGCGTTTCCGTAAGCGGAGTCATAGGCTTTGTAGGGCTTGTAGTCCCCCATATTTTGAGAATTGGAGTGTCAGCAAAGCACAGATACCTGATTCCTCTGAGCGCAATGCTTGGAGGGACACTTCTTTGCCTTGCGGACAATATATCGAGGCTGATGTTTGCAGTTGAGATACCTGTCGGAGTAATAACCACTCTCATAGGGGGCCCTTTTTTCATTTACCTTTTCATGGACAAAAAGGCCAAGGGAGGCATACTATGATTTCAGTGAAAAACCTTTCTTTCTCATATGGAAAGAAGGCCTTGTTTGAAAACCTGAATATAAACCTGCAAAAGGGACAATTCATATCCCTTCTGGGGCCCAACGGCTGCGGGAAATCCACCCTTTTAAACCTCATATCGGGCCATCTGTCTCCTAAACTCGGCAGCATATCAATAGATGGAGAAAGTGTCCACAGACTTGGTGATATTGAAAAGGCCAAAAAGTTCACTTTTGTGAGGCAGCACCAGGGGAATGTATTTCCCTACCTTTGCATGGACTACGTGCTGCTTGGCAGAAGACCCTATAAAAGCAGCTTTGAAGATTTCACAGACGAAGATTTTACAGCGGCGCAGGGCGCAATGGAAAAAGCCCGTGTCCTTGACTTTGCAGGCAATCACCTTCACGAGCTCAGCGGGGGCGAGCTCCAGAGGGTCGTATTTGCAAAAGCTCTTGCCCAGCACACTCAGTACATATTCCTTGACGAGCCCTTTTCGGCAATGGACATATTCTACAGCATACATTGTCTGGGCGAACTGAGAAAAAAAGTCAGAGACGAAAACGCCACTGTCGTATGCGTTATGCACGACATAAACCTGGCCCTGCAGTGCAGCGACTGTGTGGTTCTGCTCGATCGAGGGAAAGTCTACAGCGCTGGGCCTGCAGGCGATCTCTTGACTCCGGATTCTATAAGGGATGTATATGGAATCCAAGTGGACAAAATAAACGACAGAGGATTTTTTATAAGAGAGGGAGGATTATTATGATTATGAAAAGAATAAGAAAAAAAATGTTATGCTTTACACTTGCGGCTGCAATGCTTATGGGGGTAATGGGAGGATGCTCTAAATCTTCTTCCGAGGAAGCTTCAAGTACAAGTACAGGCGATTCTTCGGAAAAGCAGGCAATGCTTGTGGTGAGCTTTGGAACAAGCTACGCAGACACAAGGGCTCTTACAATAGACAAGGTTGAAGAGCAGTTTAAGGAAAAATTTGCAAGCTACGACATATACAGGGCATTTACTTCGCAGACAATAATAGACATACTAAAAGAGCGAGACAACATACAGGTTTATAACGTAAAAGAGGCTATGAAAGAGCTTAAAAAGCAGAAGTATTCCAAAGTCGTAATACAAAACCTTCTTATAATGAACGGTGCTGAATACGATGAGTTTGTGGCTCAGATTGAGCCTTTCAAGGACGACTTCAAAGAGATATCAATAGGTAAGGCGCTACTAACTTCACATGATGACTACACGAAGACAGTAGAGGCCATGAAAGCCCAGCTTCCTGAAATGGCAGAAGGCGAAGCGGTGGTATTCATGGGACACGGAACACACCACCATGCAAACGCTGTTTATCCAGCTCTTGAATACTCATTCCACGACGCAGGACTTAATAACGTATTCGTAGGAACAGTTGAAGGATACCCTGCTTTTGAAGATGTGGTGGAGCGTCTTGAGGAAAACAACATAAACAAAGTCACTCTTATGCCTTTCATGCTTGTTGCCGGAGACCACGCAAACAACGACATGGCCGGTGACGAAGAGGACTCTTGGAAGACAATGCTTAAGGAAAAAGGCTTTGAAGTGGATACATATATTCACGGCCTTGGAGAAAACCAGGGAATAAGGGACATATATATGGAGCATGCCGAAGCTGCAATTGAAAACGCAGGCAGCGAACAAGGCGCAGAGTAAAAAGTCAGAAACGGTAAAGGTGATTGTATGCTAAAGGAAATAAAGTTTAAGACATGGGTCAAAATATTTGCAGTGATTCTCGTTACCCTTTTCATTGCGAGGCCGTGGATTGAAAAGGGCTCAAGCCACATCCTTCCCGCCGGTTCAAAAGAGTACGAAATAGACATTGTGGACGATTCGGGATACAGGGTGCGACTTGAAAAGCCTGCAGACAGGATAATCTCGCTGTACTCAGCCCACACTGAAAACCTGTTTTCACTGGGCCTCGACAGGGAGATCATAGGTGTCGGCACGTCCGACATATATCCTCCTGCCGCTCTTGACAAGAAGGTGTTCGACTACAGGTCCGATCCAGAAAAGATAATATCTCAAAAGCCAGACCTTGTGCTTATACGTCCCTTTATAGAAAGGAACAGTCCTGATTTCGTAAATTCTCTCAGGAGGTCTGGAATAAACGTAGTGTCACTCTACCCTGAAAGTTTCAGCGAGTTTGACGACTATATAATGAAGCTGGCCACTTTGACCGGAAAGGAAGGCACTGCATCCAAGAAGCTGGATGAATTCCACAATGAGCTCAAGTCAATGGGCTCTACCACAAGCGGAATAGAAGATAAGGTCGGGGTGTATTTCGAGTCTTCAGACAGAGACTACACAACTGTAACTGTTGATTCAATGCCTTCATACGCCTTGCAGCTTGCAGGAGGAATAAACATAGCTGGCGACGTGGAGCCTATAACAGAGGGCAGTTCCATAGCTGCGTACGGCATTGAAAATATACTCCAAAAGGGCAAAGAGATAGACGTATATGTCACTCAAAGAGGGGCAATGGGCGGAGGAGGAAACACCCACTCCATATCAATACGTCCGGGATTTGACTCCATTAGCGCCGTGAAAAGCGGAAGGATTGTCGAAATCAACCAGAAGATAATATCTAGTCCGACTTTCAGGTTCACAAAGGGTGTAAAGGAGCTAATGCGTTCTTTCTACCCAGACCTTTTCGATGCTATAGATCCGGATGCATACGGCGAGGAGATCACGAGGGACGAGCTTGCTGAAATACTCCTGAAATACACTCACAGCCCCATATTCGTGCCTTCGACGTCATACTACAAGGACTCGGGCAAAGACCACTACTATGGGCGTCTTGAAGACTTAGGCAGTGACAGTTCTTATTTCGATGCAGCCGAAACCTGCCTTCAAAGGGGCTATTTCGAAGTATTCATAGAGGACGATGTCGAATTCTTCAAGCCTGAAAGTAGTGTGACAAGGGAAGAGTTTGCCAAGATGCTCTATATCATAGGGAATCTCAAAAACGACAATTCCATAGAGATCAGCGATTTAGAAGACGTCAAAAATTCAAGAATCGCAAAATCGGTGGTCTCAAACGGCCTCATACAGCTTGAATCGGGAAATTTCCTTCCTGAAAAATCCGTATCAAAAAACGAGATATTTGCCGCTCTTGAGACGCTGCAGGTGATATTAAATGATAACATGTAATAATCTTTATAAATCCTTTGGCGATTTTAACGCAGTCGATGGAATAAGCTTTAGTATACCTGCCGGCGGATTTTGGGGCCTTTTAGGCCCCAACGGCGCCGGGAAAACCACACTGATACGTATGATGATAGGGCTTTTGGAGCCTACCGGCGGAGAAGTTGTTTTTGACGGGGTGAAAATGCAAAAGGATGCAATATCTGTAAAACGCAAAATAGGCGTAGTAAGCCAGCACATGAACCTCGACAAGGAGCTCTCTGTAGAGGAAAACCTCTATTTTAGCGGCCTTCTTTACCATATACCGAAAGAGGAAATCAGGCGCAGGACGCAGGAGCTATTGTCGTTTTTGGACCTTGAAAATGCCAGAAAAAGGCTCTCAAAACACCTTTCCGGGGGAATGAAGCGAAAGCTCATGATAGCGCGGGCTATAATGCACGACCCGCAGTATATATTCCTGGACGAGCCCACTGCTGGAGTGGATGCAAGCGCAAGAAAGGAAATTTGGGACTTTTTAAAAAGCCAGCACGAATCCGGCAAGACAATAGTGCTTACAACCCACTATATAGAAGAAGCCCAAAGGCTTTGCGACAATGTGATGCTCATAAACGAGGGTACAATATTCAAGGACGGCTCTCCAATGGAACTTATAAACTCTATTGGCCGCTATAAGCTCGAATACCAGGCCGATGGACACAGCCTGTCTTCTTTTCACGAAACGCTCTCTCAGGCGAAGGAGATCGCTATTGGCATAGACAAAGGATACCATATAACAGACACCTCTCTTGAAGACGTGTTTTTCAGCTATACCCAAAAGAAGGTGCACATATGGAAATAAAGACTATATTATGGCGTGAGTGGACTTTTTTCAAGCACCGCTTCTGGAAAATAACCCGGGCTCAGCTTATAACCCCCCTTCTGTACCTCATCACATTCGGATTCGGACTGGGCGGTCGCCTGAGCGTGGAGGGCCAACCCTACATGTTTTATCTCATACCGGGCCTTTTGGCCATGACTACAATGAGAAACAGCTACTCCGCAATATCAATGAGAGTGAGCGTTACAAGGCTTCATGAAAAAAGCTTTGAGACATTCATATATTCTCCCACAAGAATTTCGCGCCTTGCAATAGGACACATACTGGCAGGGGCTCTTCGGGGAGTTTATTCTGGCATCTTTGTAATAATAATGGGCATGATTTCAGGAGTGGATTTTCCCATAAGCGGATGGCTTATACTTGTAATATTCTTAAACTCCATAATATTCGCGGAGCTTGGTTTTTTTGCAGCAATGGTCATAGACACCCACTACGACATGAACAACTTCACAAACATAGTCATAACCCCCATGTCATTCCTTTGCGGAACATTCTTTTCTCTCAGCGAGATGCCCTGGTTTTTCAGGTGGATAATAGAGCTTCTTCCTCTGACACATACCACGAGGCTTCTGCGAAGGATTATTCTGGGCTACGGTATAGACACTTTCTCGCTTATTGCAACATTGTTTTTCGCAGCCGCGTTAATGGTGCTTTCAATAAGAATATGCTATGAAGAGATCAAGTATTAGACCTTATTGAATGATAAAAATCATAATGATAAAACTACATACAGTCTTGGGTGCCCAAACAGGGAGAATAGGGAATCGGGTTAAAATCCCGAGCGGGCCCGCCACTGTGATAATGAGTCCACGCCATAATGCCACCTTCAGCAAAAGCTGATAGGGAAGGCGGACGTCGGACGATGAATTTCAGCCAGGAGACCTGCCCAAAGACTTTGAGCCAGCCCTTTGGCAAGCCACTGTGAGGATGATGGAAAGTCCACGCCATATTTTGGTGTGGGCTTTTTTGTATAGAAACATTGCTAAACAAGAACATCATAAAATGACTGGAGGAGATTATTATGGAGCTTTTGAAAAAAACTGTAGGAGAAATAAGGCCGCTTGACAAGTCTGCTATGGAAGCAGCAAGAAACAGGATAGACAGTCTCATAAAGCCCCAGGGCAGCCTTGGAAAGCTCGAGGAGCTTTCAGTACAGCTTTGCGGGATAACATCCAAAATGCACCCTGGAATGGGCAAGAAGGCCGTTTTGGTTATGGCTGCAGACAACGGGGTGTGCGAAGAGGGAGTAGCAAGCGCGCCGCAGATAGTCACGACGGTCCAGGCATCCAACATAGCAGATGGAATCACAGGAGTAGGCCCAATAGCAAAGCAGGCTGGAGCCGAAATGGTCGTGGTCGACGTTGGAATGGCCGTTCCAACAAAGAATCCAAAGGTCCTCTCCAAAAGCATAATGAATGGGACAAGCAACATGGCCAAAATGCCTGCCATGACAAGGGCTCAGGCGATAAAAGCAATAGAAGTAGGAATAGAAACCGCCAACGACCAGATAGGCAAAGGGGTAGGCGCAATAGCCACCGGGGAAATGGGAATAGGAAACACCACTACGTCAACGGCAGTGCTTTCAGTAATGGCCGGAATAGACCCCTATGAAATCACCGGCATAGGAGCAAATCTCCCTCTTGAAAAGGTAAAGGGAAAGGCCTATACCATAAAAAAGGCCATCGAGCTCAACAGGCCCGATAGAAACGACCCCCTAGATGTGCTTTCAAAGGTGGGGGGGCTTGATATAGCCGCAATGGCAGGCATAATGCTTGCATGCGCTGCCAAGAGAATTCCAGTCATAATAGACGGATACATATCCACGGTGGCGGCCATAATCGCGTCTGAGATAGAGCCTCTCGTAA
The DNA here is from genome assembly GCF_900141635.1 of Peptoclostridium litorale DSM 5388. Classification (GTDB taxonomy): domain Bacteria; phylum Bacillota; class Clostridia; order Peptostreptococcales; family Peptostreptococcaceae; genus Peptoclostridium; species Peptoclostridium litorale. Next base: position 273,279 of record NZ_FSRH01000001.1, read on the forward strand.
AGGGCTACATGGTTCCTTCGCATTCATCTTTTGAAAAGGGGGCCGCTGCGGCAAGCAGGTATCTCGGATTAAGCCCTATGCTCAACATGGAGCTTAGGCTTGGCGAAGGCTCGGGAGCCGCAATGATGTTCAACATAATGGAATGCGCAATTGCAATAAACCGGGACATGATAACATTCGAAGAGGGCGGGATAGACGTGGTGTGATATACTCACAGGCGAACCTCTTTATAGTGCCAAGCATATTTGAATTTGAAAGCATACCGATCAATGAAACCTGAATGAGAGGCTGGCAACAGCAAAGCGCCGGGAATACTCCCGGCGCTTCTATATGGACAAATATCCTACACTATATTCAGTTTATGGTATGTCTCTAGTTTTGCGAATTGTATATGTAGCTGTTTATGTACGCCTTTACCGTGGCCTGCCTCGCAAGCACGCTTTCCTCGTATTTTTTCGAGTAGCTTCCGCTGTTGACCCTTGTGGAGCCCTGGTTGTACGCGCTCAATGCCTTTCCCACGTCCCCGTAGCTTCTTATGTGGTTGGCCAGATAGCGAGTTCCAAAGTGTATGTTCTTGTCAGAATTGTAAAGGTCTTCTTTTGAAAGTCCCCCTCTTTTTCCTGTGTTTTCGTGGATCTGCATTGGCCCTATGCACCTGTTGTATGCAAGAAGTAAATTGAAATTACTTTCTTTCCATATCATGGCTGTTATTAGATCTTTTTCAACCCCATACGCGTTGCTTGCGTTTTCTATGGATCTCATTACATTGTCGGCTTCCTGCGCAGTGAGCTTCGAATTCTTACTCAACATGAAAGACTTAAGTGCCTCGTTTACCTTCGTGTTTTCATACTGACCTTCGGCAAATGATACCATACTAAGTGCCGTAATCATCATCGTGAAAACAAAAACCGCGATAAGCTTTTTCATTCTTTCACTCCTTTTAATTTATTCGTTTTTTTGCCATCTATTGACTATTATATAGTAATTCCGCCCTTTTCACAATGTTTTCAGAAAAAAGCGTCTATTCACCCAGTTAATAGTCCAAATCAACCTTCCATATCCCTTACAAGTTCAACCGCAACCTCACTTATGTGCTGTCCCTTTAATGTAACTTTATCTATTGCACTTGATATGTCTGATATTTTTTCATTTATTACAGACACCCTTTTTTCAAGTTCATTTGAAACATTCATAACCTGCTGCATATAGACCATTATAGCTTCTTCATCATTTTTAGTGGATACAGCAAGATTCTTTGTATTTTCTGAAAGATTTTTAATTTCCCCGGCTACCACGTTAAATCCCCTGCCGCTTTCACCGGCACGTGCAGCTTCTATAGATGCATTTAGCGAGAGAAGGTTCGTATTCTCTGCTATTTCAACAATCTCATTTGTAGCAGTTGCAAATTTATCAAGCTTTTCCTTGGCTCCATCAATACTGGCTCTTAGTCTTCTTGCTCTTTCGTTTATGTCTGAAATTTCATGGACAATATTTTCAACATTTTGGGATGATTTTTCACTTTCCTCAAATAGCGCTTTTATTGTATTTGTTATGTCCTCAACTGACATTTTTAATATATCTATTCTTTCAAGTCTTTCCTGGCTGAGAATTTCCATTTCATTTAACAATCCATTTAGCTCTTCATTTTTGTCATTTATCATTTTCTTTTCAACATTCAACTCTTCTTTGTTATATCTTATGCAATTTGATGGATCATTCAATCCGTTAAATACAGCCCTTGCCATTAGCTTGCAGCTGTTGTATCCGCATGCATTACAGTTCACGTTCTTGTCCAAATCAGTATTTTTATGCATCATAGAATATACATTGTCGTAGTCATTTATTGAAGGCTCACTGATATCTTTTATGCCCTTGTGCGATTTGTCCGTGTAAGCCCTCCTAAAGTCACTTATTCTCAATTTTTTGTCGAAAAATTTGTACAGCTCGTCTATTTTTCTTCTTAGTTTCCACTTGCTTTTCTCATTTGACTTTTTGTCTTTTATGTTGTTGAATTTAAAATCCACATCATCAATCGAAAGCTCTTTAGAAGTCCCCGTTCCCAGATTGCAGCCAAAACTACAGTTCAATACGTCAACCAAGAGAGGTGTCTGTCTCTTAGATTCTCTCCTCTTTGCGTATTCATCAATATATTCATATGCGTGGATACCCTCTATCTGTCGTATCCAAGCCTTATCAATTTTGAGGCTTATGTTTTCCTTTAGTCCACCGGGCCTTGAATACAAAAATCCCATGCTGCAGGGTGGATTGTCAAATTCGACCTCTCTGCAGCTTGAAACGTCAATCTTGTTTTCTGCAATGTAGTCGATTAATTTGCTGAAAGTAACATTGTACTGAATAAGTCCCGAAGTGTTTTCATCTCTTATCTCATCAACCTTTGCAATGCATGGGGATATGAATGCAATACCATCAGTTGTCTTTTGGTACTTTTTTAAATAAATCGCGGTGCATATCATTGGGCTATGTATAGGAGAGAGGTAATCAATAAGCGCAGGTCTATATTTTTCAATATAATTGACTATCACAGGACATGGCTGTGCTATTACAGACTGTATATTTTCCTCATTTATAACTTTCAAATGAGCCCAGGTCGTTATGTCCGCGCCAAACGATACATCATACACCAGGTTTACCCCCAGAGCCTTTAAAAAGCCCAATACCTTCTTATAATTTTCAAAATTTGCACGTATTGCAGGAGCTGCAATCACTGTTATTTTCTTGCCTTTTTTCAGATCTTCAAACAATCTGGCCGTATCGTCATAATAATCCCTTGCGCTGTGGTCACATATGTCTATGCATCTGCCACACTTTATGCATTTTTCATTTTCAATTTTTATCTTGCTGTTTCCAAGCTCGTCCACTTCCGCCTTATTTGCTTCGTGTGTGGGACACACGGCCAGGCATTTGTTACAGCCTACACAGAGGTCAGTGCATGTGAAAATTATATCCTTATTTTCCAATTTTTGCCTCCCTTTCAGTCACCCGTCCTTATTATTCGTCAAAAAAATACAAAATTCATCAGAAAGTTTAATAAATTGACACCATTTCATTTTACCACTTCAATATATAAAAGAAAATACATTGTTATTTTATTTTCAAGGTCGATTTCACAAATGGCTCTGTTTAAAAATAATGTTGAAATTTAATATTTTTGAAGTTTTTGCTAAATGAGGGTATAATAAGAACATATATTCGTTTTCAGAAGGAGGTTCTTGCTATGCTATCATATGATTCAGTAATGGATGACATCAAAAAACTAAGTCCATCGGATAAAGAGAAATTAATAAATTTTTTTGAACAGGTGCTCACTTTTAGAACTCATATCGACGGCGTAGCCGATGAAATCAAGGAGAACCGCTTCTCAAAGGGAAAGGTCTGTCCACACTGCGGACATCACGAAGTATCCAGAAACGGCAAATACAAACCAAAAAGCTCTTCCGAATATAGGCAAAGGTACATATGCAAAAATCCTGACTGCAAAAGAACTTTTACTGACTTTACAAGGTCTCCAATGTATTCAAGCAAGAACTCCCTGAATAAGTGGCTAATCTACGCCAAGTGCATGATTAGTGGGCTGTCTCTGCGAAAATGCGTTGAGCATGTTGACATAAGCCTGCCTACGGCTTTTTACTGGAGACATAAGCTTCTCGATGCCATAAGGCTTTTCATGGGAAAAGGCATAGTTGGCGGCATCATCGAAGTTGATGAAACCTACTTTGCAGAAAGCTTCAAGGGTAATCATAAGAAAAGCAACCACTTTAAAATGCCAAGAAAGTCACGCAAGCGTGGAAAACAGTCAACTGTTAGAGGTATCTCTAATGAGCTGGTTTGTGTTGTTTGTGCAATTGATAGAATGGGAAACATATTTGCAGAACTTGCTTGCAAGGGTAGGGTAAAGACTTCCAACCTTGAAAGTATGTTCAACGAGAGTATTGAAGAAAATTCAATACTTTGCACCGATTCGCACCCGAGCTACATAAAGTTCACACAAAACCTTTGCATAGAACATCAGCGAATCAAGTCTGGTAAGCATAAAGAAGGCATATACCATATACAGCACATTAACGCTTTCCACAGCACTTTGAAGAACTAGATTAGAGGGCTTAAAGGTGTTGCTACAAAGTATCTCGTGAACTACCTCTATTGGTTCAAATGGCTCCAGTTTTTCAAGAGCGAAAAGGACATTGTTAAAAGCAAGAACCTCATTGTGCATTCCAGTGCGGCCCATTCAGACACTAAAATAGCAGATTTCAAGTACAGAAGACCTATCTATGCTTAATACATATAAAGTGATGGCATTTAAATTGTCTCCTGTTATTATGATAATATTGAGGACAGTCACAATAGTAATATATGGCACATCAGTAAACCGACTATCTAGGGCGAAAATACATACATTGTTTTCTTATAGACTCGTAATATAGCGAATTTATTATATGACGATCTCCTTCTCTATAGTCATTTTTGAAATACATCAAGCTGACAAAATACTTGAATTAGACAATGTTGACTATATTCGTATAAGCGTATATCATGAAACTAGTAAGAATTTAAATTAATAGGGGAGCTCTGCAATGAATAGACCAATTTAAAACACCTACAATTTATAAAAAATATATAAGCAAACAGAATTTAGCATATTTACCTATGCTTATTTAGTTGTGTTTTTTATGAAATTTTGGAGGTGTTTTAAATTGAATAAGATGAGAAATATCTATTTGATGTATGTCATTGTGTTTTTGCAGGGTTTTGTCTTTTATGGTCCCGTAGCTACACTGTTCAGACAGGCTAGGGGTCTTTCTATGTCTGAAATATTTTTTATAGAATCTATATCTTGGGTGCTTATGATTATTTTGGAGGTCCCATGGGGATGGTTTTCGGATCGGTTTGGATACAAGAAAACACTTGTGCTTGCTAACATTTTATTCTTTGTATCGAAAATAGTTTTTTACATGTCGCATTCATTTGGGATGTTTTTATTTGAACGGGTGTTGCTTTCAGTTGTGATGTCAGGACTTTCAGGTTGTGATATAGCACTAATATATTCTTCCATAAAAGAGAATGAAGTACAGAATGTGTTTGGAAGGTACAGTGCTTTTGGAACACTTGGATTTTTTATGGCGTGTATTAGTAGTTCATTCATAATACCAATTTCACTTGAATTTACGGCGCTATTTACCATATTTCCGTATGCGCTTGCGGCAATTTTAAGTTTATTTTTGGAGGAAGTTAAGGACTTCAAAAAGGAGAGTCCTAAATTCCGTGAAAGCTTTACGCAAGCATTTAAGGATACATCCATAATTATTTTCATTATATCTATAGGACTTGTAATGGAAGTATTCCAAGCTGTAACGGTATTTTTAAACCAATCCCAATATTTAAAAAGTGGCATAGATCCAAGATATTTTGGAGCCATATTGGCAAGTGTACAGATGATAAGGTTGTTTTCTGCAAAATCGGATAACATGAGTAAAAAATTTGGAAATACAGGGGCCATAATAATATTGAATGCCACTATGGTGATTAGCTGTGTTATATTGATTTTTACATCTAATGCGATTCTAAGTATCATATCAGTTACTTTCATATCGCTTTGTGCAGCGCTTATTGGGCCCATAGAGACAGATATAAAAAACAAGCATATACGAGTATCAAGTAGGGCTACAATACTCTCTATATATTCAATGAGCAGTGGAATGATATCTTCACTGGGAAATGTCATAATCGGAAAGGCTGCAGATTATTCTATTGAGATGGGATTTGCTACCTGTTGTGCAATGAGTATTTTGGGACTTGCTTTAATGCTTATTTATCATAGAAACACCAGTCAAAATTCAGTTGAGATTCTTATGGAATTAAAAAATAATAAATCAGTTTAATCTTGGAGACATGGGATAATTAGAAGGTCGCAATGTTAATAGATATAACAACTGTTGTTCCAAATAACAGTCCTTTAATTGCCTGGGCAAAGTCACAGGACAATCAGCATGTAGCGATGGGACATGTTGGAACACATCTCGATACTTACGAAAAAAGCAATATACCGTTAGAATATTTTAAAAGCAAAGGCATACTGTTTGATGTGCGTGATAAAGCAGAAGTTTTTACTGATGATATTGAAATAAGCAAAATCAACAAAGGTGATTTTGTAATATTCAGAACAGGTCAAATTGAAAAATATGCTTATAGAGCCAAGGAATATTTTAATGATCACCCTCAACTATCAAAAGAGCTGATACAGGCATTGATAGAGAAACAAATCCACTTTATCGGAATGGATTGTGCTGGTATTCGACAGCACTTAGAACATGAAGAAGCTGACAGGTTGTGTGAACAAGGTAAGATTTATGTTATTGAAAATTTGTGCAACTTAGCCAAAATCGTTGATGCTGATTTTACTGTTTATACAATGTGGCTAGAAGATGAAGAAATGACAGGATTAAAATGCAGAGTTTTGATTGAACAGTAGTAGATTCAAAAGATGAGCATAATCTTCAGTCTGAATTACAATATATTCTTCTTAAACTACGCAATAGGAACAAAAGACGAATTAAGGGAATCTCAAAGAGATTCCCTTAAAATTTCCATTATATCAACATTATTCTTAAACACAGCCTCACAAATAAATACCCCGGGCACAATACAGTATTGCGCCCGGGGTATTTTCTATAGACTCTTTTTATTCAAAAGCTTTTCAAGAACCTCTCTTATCCTGTTTACAGATTCAACTTCGGACTCTTTTCCATTGCCCTTTTCGTGCGGGCTGTTCTCCAGAAAATCAACTGTCAAATCAAGCGCCTTTTCCACCTCTTCTCTGTCGAAATCCTTTTCAAGACTCTTTTCAAACACGTCCAGATCGGCCACAAGATTTTCGGCATTTTCGTCGTCTATGCTCTTTATAAGCAGCTTGGTGTACCCTATTATGCATTTGTCTCCTTCGCATTTTCCGCATCTCCCACTGCCAAGGCATATGGTTTCAACCTTTTCATGTATGTTGTGGTAGTAATTATAAAGCTCCTGGGACTTTTCCCTGAAAAGCGACACCTTTCCTGCCTTCTTCATGGCAATAAGCGGCTTCGAAGCCCAAAATATCAGAATAGCCAAGGCTCCCATAAATGCAGCCAGATTTGTTCCCGTAAGATATTGCCTTGGAACCGCAGTATACAGCTTTGCAATACCAAATATCATGAATATGCATGCAGAAGCCACCTTTATTGTAGTTTCTGGAACCTTTTTCCCAAGCCTACTTCCTATTATTATTCCAAAACCTCCCGTTATTACCATTCCCGTAACAGTTCCCATTAGAATGAAAATCGGAAAAACCGCATCAGAGGCCAGGGTTATAGCGGCAAGCTGGGTCTTGTCTCCAAGCTCCCCTATGAAAAAAGCCGTTGCAACAGTGGCCACGGGGCCGTACTTTTCACTTGCACCCTCCTCTTCTTCGTCCTCCGTCGCCCTTAGCGTCCAAAGCGCAAACCCTATGAATAAAATGCCAGCAATAGTCTGTACAATGCCTATGGGCATGAATTTTGAAACATACGATCCGAAAATAACGGCAAGCCCGTGGTTTAAGAATGATCCTATGAAAATCCCCATAAGCACCTTTTTCACATTGTATTTTGTGGCGAAGGCCATTGCTAGAATCTGAGTCTTATCTCCCATCTCCGCCATAATTATAAGTATCAGCGATTTTATAAATTCTCCAAACATTGCATCCTCCCTATTGTATTTTATTTTTGCATAATTGAATCTGGCTTTCTTGCTGCATAAAAAAAGCGAGATTCTTAGATCAAAAAACATTCATGCAGGCGCAAAAATGCTCACTGATCTAAAAGTCTCGCTTCATCTGAAAAATTCAGGCGCAAATAGGACCAGGATTTCTCCAGTATGTTGACCCTATTTATGGCTCAAAGCCACAGCTACTCCCTCTTAGCCATATAAATATATCATATATTCATATATTTATCAATACTTTGCAGGTATTCTAATCTAATTCCTGCAAGTTTGACCATTTCCAATACTTAAAATTAAAAAGCCTGGAATTGTATCTTTTTAAATAGAACAATTCCAGGCTTTTTACATTGCAAATCAGGCATTTCACTTCAATATTTCATCCGCTTTTGCATGATTTTGCTGTGCATATTCTTTAATCGATATCTTTCCCTTACTACTGTTCATTGTCAAAAGGCTGTAGCCCAGTACGGGAAATAGTATCCCGAATATGGGATTGAGCCAGTTGACTATTGCATAGGGGGCGTACTGAAACGCTGAAATTCCCAGTGCAGTGCTCATGAAAGCCCCTCCCGTTGTCCACGGAAAAAGACTTGATGTAAGCGTAGCTCCCTCTTCAAGCGCCCTTGAGAGCATTCTCGGCTGAAGATTCGCCTTTGGATATGCCTCCTTGTAAAGCTCTCCGGTAAGGACTATTCCCATATACTGCTCTCCCATTGTAGCATTTATAAATACTGCTGTCATTATGGTCATTCCAGGCAGATATTTAGGATTTTTAACTTTTTGAAGCACCTTTTCTATTATCACATCCATTATATTGCTCTGTGCAAGAATCCCTCCAAGGCTAAGCGCCATTATTGCAAGTGAAAACGTCCACATCATGCTCTGTATGCCGCCTCTGTTTAAAAGTATATCTACAACCTCTACTCCACTTTGGGCAGAAAAACCATAGTTAAGCACCCCGAGTGATTCAACCACACCTCTTTTTTGAACTACTATTGATATCGGAAGCGACACCACTATGCCTGTCACAAGGCTTGGTATCGCGGGAAATCTTGCTATGCTGAGTCCCATAACTACAATAAGTGGTAAAAATACAATCACGTGCAGATTGAACGAACTCCCTATTGCATATTGAATCTGGCCTATGTGCTTCATATCGGGGCTTGTATGTGCATATTTCAGCCCCATTGTGCCGTATGCTGCAAGCGCGCACATGTATGCCGGAATTGAAGTGTAAAGCATTGCTCTTATGTGTTCATATAGACTTGATCCAGCTATTGCAGGGCTGAGGTTTGTAGTTTCTGAAAGCGGAGACATCTTGTCTCCAAAATAAGAACCCGATATTACCATTCCTGCAACTAACGGAGCCGGTATTCCCATTCCCACCCCAACACCCATAAGCGCCACTCCCACTGTTCCGGCAGTATTCCACGAGCTTCCTATAGCCATTGATGACAACGTACATATTATTAGTCCTGCGGGAAGAAAAAACCTGTAGCTCATTATGTCAAGCCCATAGTATATAAGCGCAGGTACCGTACCGCTTTGTACCCAAGCGCCAATTGCCATTCCTATAAGGAAAAAGAAAAATAATGCTCCCATTGCCCTTGACACTCCGTTTATCATGCTCTTTTCTATACACTCCCATGAATGTCCCAAAAGCTTTGATGCACTTGCCGCTATTACAATGCATATGAAAAGCAGTATGTGCATGTCCGCATGAAACGCCAGGAGACCTCCCATAAGAGTCGTCACTATAAGAAGCACAGTAAAAAGAGCGAATATAATAGTGGGCATTTTTATTTTGGTGTCATTTTCCATAATCCTTCTCCTTTTCGTTTGAATATTTTGAAGATTCGGGAAATTTTGCGCTTGGATGCAGAAAACCCGTCGGATTTTCCGGCATCTACACTAATATACGCTTCACTTATGACTTAACGCAATTTTAGGGATATCTCCTTTGCCGCCTTTTTAACCGCTCCAAGTATTGTTTCGAATTTTCCAGGCATGTTTATTCTTGAAGTTGGTCCTGAAAGACTTATTGCTGCAGCCGCCCTGTTGTTCTTATCAAGTATCGGAGCGGCTACGCATGTAAGTCCGACTTCCGCTTCTTCATTGTCCAGCGCGTATCCCTGCTTCCTGACCATTTCAAGTTCCTCGCAAAGTTGGTCCCAGTTTTTTATGGCATTTTCCGTTTTCGATGAAAAATCCACATCCTTCATCTTCTCAACCACTTCGTCCTCAGAAAATGCAAGAAGGCATTTTCCTACGGCAGAATAGTGACTCTCACTAATTGATCCAAGCTTCGGATTTACAGTCAGCATCTGGCCCTGCTTTTCTTCCTTTATTATAAGAATAGTCTTTGGATGTTTGTAGGTTGTAGTGTCAAGAATAGAAACGTTCACTACCTCCCCAAACTCTTCTGAAAGTGCTTTTGCATAAGGCTGTATTACCTCATTGAGAGGCATTTTTTCACCTACGCTCATGCCTATCGCATAGAGCTTTATCCCGAGCCAGTACTTTCCATTTTCAGAATTTTGCTGTATGAATCCCTTGTTTTCAAGTGTGTGAAGTGTTCTGTAAATGGTACTTTTGTATATTCCAAGCTCTTTTGATATTTCAGTAACGCCCATTTCCCTTTGCTCGCGGTATAAGAGAATAAGTATGTCCAGCGCTCTGTCGACTGAGTTTATAATGTCTGAATTCATGATTAAAAACGTTCCCCTTTCATTTGTTTTTTGCTAAAAACAATTATACCATAGCCGGAGGTGGGCGTGAAATAGACTTTGCTTTATATTTGCATTTTACAAAAGACCGTAATTCTAGCAATCATTAAGACAGTCTTTTATTACACCTGCAAGGATTTTGACACCTTCTTCAATCCTGTCCTCAGGAGTAGTTGTAAAATTCAGCCTGAAAGAACTTTTGCAGTCTGAGTTGGGATAAAATGACTCTCCTGGAACAAATGCCACGTTCTTTTCTATTGCCTTATTGAAAAGCTCATTTGCATCTATATGCTCTGGAAGCTCAACCCATACAAACATTCCGCCTTCAGGCTCAACATATTTAGCTTCCTCAGGGAATTCCCTCTTCATTGTTTCTATCATAAGATTGCATTTTCTTCCGTATGCAGCTCTTATCTTCTCTATATGCCCTTCAAAGTCATAGCTTTCAAGGAATTCGCAGACCTGCATCTGCGCAAGCTGATTAGACTGAAGATCAACTCCCTGTTTTAGAAGTTCAACCTTTTCGATTATCTCCTTGTCTGCACATATCCACGCAACCCTGAGCCCCGGACACAGCACCTTTGAGAAGGATCCTAGCGATATAACCTTTCCTTTTGTATCCATTGACTTTAGAGTAGGAACCTTTTCTCCCTTGAATCTAAGCTGTCCGTATGGATCGTCTTCTATTACCATTACATTGTATTTGTTTGCAAGCTCTACAAGCTTTCTGCATCTTTCCTCAGACCATGTTTTTCCCGTAGGATTCTGGAAATTTGGTATGACGTATATCATCTTTGCCTTAGGATTTTCCTTAAGCGCCTTTTCAAGTTCTTCCATTATCATTCCGTTTTCGTCAACGTCAACGCCTACAAAACTACACTGGTAAGGCCTGAATGCATTTATAGCTCCAAGGTAGCTTGGGTTTTCAGTGATTATGACATCTCCCGGATCTATCATCATCATAGCGCAAAATGATATTCCCTGCTGAGAACCAGTAGTAACTATTATGTTCTCCGGCCTTGCTGATACGTTGTCTCTTTCTTGAAGCAGTTCAACTATTTTGTCTATAAGAGGTCCGTGCCCCTGAGTAGGTCCGTACTGAAGCGCCTGGGCTGGATTTTCCTTTAATATCTTGTCTGTAACTCCGTATATTTCGTCAAATGGGAACAGCGAAGGGTCTGGAAGCCCTGCCGCAAAAGATATTACGTCCTTCTTTTGAGCTATTATCTTTCCAACAGACCTAATTGCCGATGCCTTTACCTCATTCATTCTGTTAGCAAATTTCATTGCATTGCACCTCCAAAGATATTTTTTATATCCAAACAGTCATATAAATACTAATTGCTATTTTCAGAACACCGTTCCGTTCAATAAGTGCGCTGCTATATTCAGTGTATTTTTAAAAGTTGTGCTCTAGTTATTCTCCACAGCTAAGGCATGCCATCGCAATAGAGTTGAGCTTTATTTCAGCTGTATCGCTTCTTGAACCCATCATTATAGGATTTGTAGCCCCAAGTACTATTCCCGCCCATGTTGCATTGCAGTAATGCAGCCATGCCTTGCCAAGTACATTTCCAACCTCTATGAAAGGGCTGAAAAACAGGTCGACGTCTCCAGCAATCTGGCTGTCTATTCCCTTGTGCTTTGCTGCCTCACTGCTGCACGCAACGTCCATTGCTATAGGTCCTTCTATTATGCAGCTTGGAATTTCTCCTCTTTCGTGCATTTCCACAAGAGCTCTTGCATCCGCCGTTGCCAAGATTTTAGGGTTTACCATTTCATTTGCCGCCAAAGCTGCAACTTTAGGCTTTTCAATTCCCATTGACTTTATCGCAAGCAGTGCATTAGTAAGTATGTCCTTTTTCTGCTCAAGCGTCGGTGCAACGTTTATTCCACTGTCGCTGCAGAATGTTATCTTCTTTTGGCCTGGTATTTCATATGCCGCCATGTGACTCAAAAGACGACCACTTCTAAGACCTTCCTCTTTATTTAAGACAGCCTTCATAAACACGCTTGTATTTACAAAACCCTTCATGAGTATTTTCGCCTCTCCATTTTTAACAAGCAGAGTTGCCTTTCTCGCAGCTTCCACCTCGTCAGCTGCATCCACAACTTGAACATCATTCATTCCGAGTTCCTTCATATAATCCCTTATCTCATCTTCTTTTCCCACAAGTACAGGGGTTATCAGTCCTATGTCGCTTGCCATCTTTACAGCTTCTATGACTTCACGATCATGCGCCGCCGCCACACTCACCTTGAAAGGTCCTCTTTGCTTTGCAACACTCAGTATATCTTCAAAATTTTTAAACAATGGACACACCTTCCTTCGATTGTTGTTTTTGTATTGATAAGCTCATATTCAGATATCCTGCAAATTGACTGTCAGAATTCGAATATGAAGTCACAATCCGCCTTGTTCAAAATTCCATTTCGAAAATCGTTTTCCCACTGCCCATATAGGAGACTGTGCATGGATATTCTATCCAACACAGCATACATCGTTTCAAAATATCATATTGTTTCCAAGTAGATCGTTCTATTCGATAGAACATCGTTCCTTTATTTCTTGATTGTATTTTACATCTTAATATTTTTCATGTCAATACAATTTAAAGCCTTTTCTTAATTTTGAGAATTTTCAAATCTTCATAATTAAATCAAGAAATCACATGGTTAATATTTATACTAAACATTCAAATCCGTATATACTACACCTCAGCGGAATCAACATGCTCGAAACTTTTCATGCAGATTTAATGTGAATTTATGCAGCATACAATTCCATCTAATAATTTTATAGATACATTGCCACAAGATAAAAACTTGCCATGATTATGGATATTATCATCATAGGAAAACCTATTTTAAGGTAATCTATGAAAGAGAGCTTGTAACTGCTCTTTTCAAGTATGCCTGCCACTATGACATTCGCAGAAGCTCCTATAAGACTTCCATTTCCTCCAAGGCATGCCCCGAGTGAAAGCGCCCACCAAAGAGGCGTAACGTCAAGCGTTGACATTGCAGCCATTTTACTTATAAGCGGAATCATTGTTGCCACAAAAGGTATATTGTCGAGAAATGATGAAATTATGGCAGATCCCCAAAGCATAAGTATGGCGGTGAGGAAAAAATTAGTCTCCGCAGTCTCTGTTATCTTTTCAGCCAGCATGTCTATAATGCCCACTTTTTCCAATCCTCCTATAAGTATGAAAAGAAATGCAAAGAAAAATATCGTTGGCCACTCTATTTCATGCAGTACAATCTCTATGTTGGCCCCGCTCACAAGAAGCATTGTACTCGCACCTATAAGGGCTACAGATGCCGATTCAAGCCCGATTGTTTCGTGTATCGAAAAACCTACAAGTGTCAAAAACAGTATTGAAAGAGATTTTACAAGCAGGCTTTTCTCTTTTATGGCCTTTTTCTCGTCGAACATCAAAAGCTTTGATTTTAAATCCTCGTCCACCTCCACTTTTTTGCCGTATATGAATTTAAATATTATTATCGTAAAAAAAAGTATTATAAGGGCTATAGGCCCTGTATTCAGCATAAAATCCATAAATCCAAGCCCCGATATGCTTCCTATCATTATGTTCGGAGGGTCTCCCACAAGGGTTCCCGTTCCACCTATATTCGAAGATATTATCTGTGGAACAAGAAACGGAAGGGGATTCACCTCAAGAGTCTCCGTTATTACAAGTGTCACAGGCGCTATTAGAAGCACTGTCGTAACGTTGTCCAAAAACGCCGAAAGCACCGCTGTTACAATACAGAGAAACATTATTATCCTCCACGGATCTCCCTTTGCCAACTTGGCAGTCTTTATGGCTATATACTGGAATACCCCCGTTGTCTTGAGTATGTTTACTATTGTCATCATTCCTATTAGAAGACCTATTGTATTGAAGTCTATAAAGAGGAGAGCTTCCTCCTGCGACATTATTCCAAGCAGTATGAGCATTGTAGCCCCAAAAAAGGATATTATTGTCCTATCTATCTTTTCAGATATTATGAATACATACGTTGCTATGAATATTGCCAAAACTATTGCAGTTTGAGAAAACATGGTGATATATCAACTCCTATATTTATTTTGCTTGCTTTCTAAAGTTTTATGGGATACTTTCCAAGCGGCAGGCTGTATGGTATTTATAGTTTTAATGTAGCTTTTACTCCATTCGATGTTCTTATTATTGATTTTTTTATAACTGTTGCAATGTCTATTATATTTTAAATTTTGATATAGCCTGCTGAAGCTCCTGCGAAAGCTTCGACAGGCTTTCACTTGCATCCGCTATTTCCTGTATTGATGCCGACTGTTCTTCAGTGGATGCAGATGCCTCCTGGGCTCCTGCCGCATTCTCCTCCGCTATTTGCGACAATGACTTTACTATACCCAGTATGTGCATTTTTTTGTCATCCATAATCTCCACTGATGCATTCATTTTGGCAATACTCTCTGCCGCATAGCCTATGGCCTGTGATATTTCCCTGTATTTGCCGCCGGTTTCATCCACACTCTGTGACTGCTTTTGTATAAGACTTCCCACCGCTGTCATCTTTTCAACTGCACTGTTTGCATTTTTAGCTAGTTCGCTTACTATAGAGTCAATCTCCTTTGTAGAACACGTAGACTGCTCTGCAAGATTTCTTATTTCATCTGCCACTACCGCAAAACCTCTTCCGCTCTTTCCCGCTCTTGCCGCCTCAATTGCTGCATTCAATGCCAAAAGATTTGTCTGTTCTGCAATAGATGCAATCACATCGCTTGCACTTCCTATCTTTTTAGAGCTTTCATTTGTTCTTACTATCATGCCAAATATGTCCTTTACCGCCTCCTGGCTTTGAACCGTCTTTTCCATAAGACCGTCAATAATAAGCATACCTTCCTCAATAAGATTGGCCACACGCTTTGAGGCACCGCTTACACCTTCCACGAGTTCATGGTTTTCTTTCATGGCGCTTTCAAGTTCTCCAATTTTTTCTGAACCCGTCTCAGTATTTCGCGCCTGCATATTTGCCGATCTTGCCAGTTCTTCAATTGTCTTTGCCACTTCTTCAGAACCAAGTGCAGATTGATCTGATATCGCAGTCAGCTCTTCCGATGATGCCGCAACCTGGTCTGACGCATCCGATACATTCCCTATAAGCTCCCTGAAGTTCGTCTGCATTTTAATAAGAGAATCCGCCATATCCCCTGCCTCGTCTTTTTTGCCAATATACCTGTTTATATTGTGTTTCTCATCAATTGTAAGGTCATAATCCGAAAATCTGTGTACTATATCCGATATAGATGCCATTGACCTAACTGCATAGCATATAGAATTTATATGCATCCTGCCCCAGATCTTCTGAAAAGCCCAGATCTCTTTTAACCTCTCCTATCTTGATCTTTTCCAACTGCTTCAATCCCGATTCGCCTTCAAGTTCCGCATCAACTTTGTCCAGTTTGTATTCACCCGGATGTGCGAGCACTATGCCGTTGCTGTTTACAAGTTTTCCAAATCCGTTTTCAAACAGCTTCACATTTGAGTTTATGAGCGTCAATTGCTCCAGTGAAATATCTATGCCGGCAACCCCTAGAAATTCGCTGTCAATAATAATGGGCTCTGCAAAGGTCACTGTAGTAACACTCTTGCCGTCCAGTGTGTATGTGGCCGGGTCTGTTAGGAAACTGTTTTTTGTCCTTTTGGGCACCACATAATATGGATTTTCCTCATACTCCTCGCAGAGCTCAAATATCAGCTTGTTGCTGCTTTTACCCCAGCACGGCACGAACCTGCCGCTATCATTTCCCCCAAGAGCATTTATATACTGCTCATCCATCCCGTCGAATGCATTCGACTCATATGCTATCCAGGTATACATAGTTTGGATTGTTCTCAAGAACCTCCCTGAGCATTTCTATGACTACAGCCCTGTCGGTGCCTCTGCTTTTTTTCATGTTTACGAGTATGTCTTTAATGTCCTTTACATCGTTTTCGGCATCCTCTAAAACGGCCTGCATTTCCCCTGCAATAGTTTCAGTTTTCAAGCCTATGTTTTCAAGACTGACTTTTTTGATTTTTGAATAGGATGTTATAAAGAAACTGCTCATTACAACTCCTATCACCAGCATTACTATTCCCAAATTCAAAAATATAAGCCTGATCTTCAGTTTCATGATTCTCACGCTCCAAGCACAAAATAAAATATAAACTTGCCTAAATACGGCATATACCTTCAGTCAGGCGAACAATC
This sequence comes from Peptoclostridium litorale DSM 5388, assembly GCF_900141635.1. Lineage (GTDB taxonomy): Bacteria > Bacillota > Clostridia > Peptostreptococcales > Peptostreptococcaceae > Peptoclostridium > Peptoclostridium litorale. The sequence continues at coordinate 290,000 of NZ_FSRH01000001.1, forward strand.
TGCTTAACTGAAGGTATATTAATGAAGTACTTATGCGTCTAGTTTAGTTTCTGTTTCCAATGTATCCTTTGCTGCAAATTTCTTTTTATTTTTGAGTACAAGCGTAGCCGCTATGGCTCCTATTGCAAGCACTGCTATCTGGTACGTAAACATGTATGTGTATCCCGTGTTCTGGTAAGTGTCGAGCCAGTGTCCGTAAAGCACGAACTGGAACAGGTCTGGCGAGAATCCTATCGCCGCCGCGATTCCTATAGTAGTAGCCGTATACTCCCTTGGAACATTCAGCTCAGATATTACCGCGTAGTAGCATCCTCTTGCCATAAATACTGTAAGTGCCATTGTAAGAGTAAGCGCTATAAGCACAAACACCGGTGTGTCGTGGCTAAGGTTCAGCAGTGTTATAAGCGCCAGCATTCCGAAGAGGTTTACTCCAAGCAGAACCTTCGATGGTGATTTTATCTTGTCAGCCAGCGTTCCTCCTATAGGAGCTCCCACAAGTGTCATTACATAAGTCCTTATTATTGCAACCCAGCCCGCAAACGCCACGCTGGCGCCAAGAACATTCGTAAAGTACGGAGTGAAATAAGTCATTGTTGTCAGGTAAGAATATATTGAGAATATCGAAAAAGCTATAAGCCATGTCGCAGGGCTCTTTAGTATCATCAGGTAGCCGGCTATTCCCATCTTCGCCTTTGGCTCTTCTTTCTTTTTAGCATTTTCATTGACAGGCTTCTTGGTGGGATCGTCCAGTATAAACCATGCTGGAATCGCAAGAAGACATGAAAGCACGCTCAGTCCGAATATCGCCGCCTTAAGTCCGCCAGTTCCCTCAAGGAACCTTGCAAACAGGAACATCATTATAGCATTGAATATTATGTTCCACAATCCTATTGACGACTCGTTCAATCCGAAAATTTTTCCCTGTTCTTCGTCGCCTCCAAGGCTCCTGACTATCTTGATATGCGCAGGGTAGTTCATAAGAAGACTCGATATTGCAAATCCAACCCACATTACCATTGCAAATGAATATGTAGGATTCATTACAAACAGGAATCCGCATATACCGTTCGCAACCACCGAACCGACATAAAGCTTCTTGTAGTTGAATCTGTCAGCAAACCAGCCGCCTATCGCCGTTCCGTATATGTTTCCGAAACCGTATATGGTTATAAGCAGTCCCAGCTGTACATTCGTAGCTCCAAGCATCTCCTGAAACGGATCATAAAATACATACTGGATAAACGGTATAAGATATACTATTGACCAGCATGCACCAAGTACCAAAAGATTCAATAAGACCTTCGTTTTTTTATTCATACTTTTCCCTCCAAATTAAATTTTTATCGTAAACCCTATCGGATTTTCAAACAACCCCGGCAATTCTTACGGATAAATCATAGCCTCTTCCTGTCCAGTCAGAACTCTTTTTGCTCCAAGCATAAGCGCCTCCATCTCCTTTTCTCCCGGAACAACTTCAACTGGAGCTATGAAACTCACTTTCTTTTTAAGCATTTCAACTATTTCGTTTGAGTATGCTATACCGCCCGTGATTATGACCCTGTCCACATTTCCATCAAGAGCGGCCGCATATGCTCCTATTTCCTTGACAGTCTGAAGAACGAATGCATCTATTACCGTAACCGCCTTTTTGTCTCCGGCATTATACATGTCAACTATATCGGCAACATCCTTGGTTCCAAGATATGCGTACATTCCGCCCACGCTGCTTACCTTTGAGACCATTTCCTTTTTAGTGTATTTTCCAGAGTAGCAAAGCTCTATTAGCGGATATGCCGGAAGACCTCCGCTTCTTTCAGGTGAAAACGGTCCGTCAACCCTTCCGCCTCCTCCGTCTATCATATTGCCCTTTCTGTGAGCCGCTATGGATATTCCAGATCCGAGATGTGCCACTACAAAGTTAAGCTCTTCGTAGCTTTTGCCAATCTTTCCAGCAGTCTCCCTTGCCACGGCCTTTTGGTTTAGCGAATGCAGCCAGCTGGCCTTGTCTATGTCTTTAATTCCTGTGAGTCTTGACTCTGGAAGGAACTCGTCTACTGAAACCGGGTCAACCACGAATGAAGGAACTCCAATACCTTCTGCTATGGACTTTGCAAGAACACATCCCAGATTCGATGCATGCTCTCCGTTTATGGCATTTCTCACATCGTCTATCATGGAATCGTTCACCCTGTATGTTCCCCCCTGTATAGGCTTTAAAAGCCCTCCTCTTCCGACAACTGCTGAAAGTGACTTTATGTCTATGCCCTCGTTTTCAAGAGAATCTGTAACAAGTTTCATTCTGTATTCATATTCATCAAATACAGCCTTAAAAGGCTCAAGATCCTGCGCCGTATGCACTATGGATTTTTTCATTAAAAGCAAATTGTCTTCGTATACGGCAATCTTTGTTGATGTGCCTCCCGGGTTAATCGCAAGTATTCTCATGTCATCCTCCTCGAAATCTTTTGAATTATATGTTAAGTTTTGAGTTTTCAAATTTTCCACTCGTTCGTCCAAGCGGAACAACGTTCTATTTTCTTAGCAAAAATATAGAATATAATTCATTTGTCGGCTTTTAATCTTTTGAAAATGTTTTCCTGACTTCCAAAACCGTACTGCCGCAAACCGACTTCCATACCAAGAAATTTATTTTAGAAAAAAGGTGACTTTTCAGAATCGAATCTCTACAATGGCATTTGATAGATCAATTCGTTCCTTTCTTCAGAACATCGTTCCTTATTTTTCTTGATAATATTCTACAACTTTATATTTTCAATGTCAATATAATTTTTTCTATTTTCTTAAGAATTAGAATTTTCAACCTTTTCTGCATATTTATCCTGTGTTTTTATGCTTTTTTCATTATAATGTACACTCATATTCAAACCATAAAAGCTCCTTGCCAGTTTCAAGCGGATCTTTTGTTTTTACTGGACAGGAGCTTTTATGGTTTAGTTATATAGACATACTTCTTCTTATATTCTTATAGAAAATTATATCCTGCTTTGAACGCTTTTGTGTTTATCTCTTCGAATTTCTCTTTTCCTTTTTTCCTGAACATGTCGTTCATTCCATTTATCGCCTCTTTTTCTGTAAAGTCACCCGTAACCTTTACTATTGCGCCCGCCATTATTATGTTGGCACCCTTAGCATGGTTTATTTCATTGGCCATGCCTGAACATGGAACCTTCACTATGTTCACATCGTCCCTTACATTCAAGTCGCATGTTACAAGGTCACTGTTCACTATTACAGTCCCTCCAGGCTTTACCATGTTTATGAATTTATTGAAAGAAGGCACGTTCATGGCAAGAAGCACGTCAGGTTCTTCCTGCGACGGGTTGTATATGTCTCCGTCTCCATACTTAACTGTACAGTTGGCTGTTCCGCCTCTCATGGCAGATCCATATGATGGTATCCATGTGGCATTAGCGCCTTTGTGAACCGCTATTTGTGAAATTAAAAGTCCTGATGTAAGCACACCCTGTCCGCCGAATCCTGCAAATACGATTTCTTTCATGATTATTTTGCCTCCCTCTTTTTAAATTCACCCAGTGGGTAGTATGGAATAAGCTCTTTTTCAACTCTTTCCATAGCCTTTAGAGCTGTCATTCCCCAGTTTGTAGGGCACGGAGAAAGTATTTCAACAACCGAATATCCTTCGCCGTTTATTTGGGCTTCAAGTGCGTTTTTGATATATCCCTTTACCTTTTTTATGTTTACAGGAGTGTTAACTGCGCCTCTTGCAGCATACGCAGCATCAAACTGGTCCGCAACAAGTTCAGGGAACTTTATAGGATTACCAGTCACAGAGCAGTCTCTTCCCTTAGGCGAAGTAGTAGTCTTTTGACCAGGCATAGTAGTGTTACTCATCTGTCCGCCTGTCATTCCGTAGTTTGTATTGTTGACAGTAATAACTGTGAAATTTTCATTTCTGTATGCAGCACTTGTAGTCTCCGCAAGTCCTATGCTGTATGCATCCCCGTCTCCCTGGTATGCAATTACAACATTGTCAGGAGAAACCCTCTTCATACCCGTGCAAACCGCTCCCGCACGGCCGTGAAGGCAGTGAAGCCTGTCTGTTTCAAGCACTCCACCAAGAAGACTTGAGCATCCAACTCCCAATCCGAATATTATGTTCTTGTCCTGTCCAAGTTCTTCAAGGCATTCCGTTATAAGTCTTATAACGATACCATGTCCGCAACCCGGGCAGAAAGATGAAGTTTTTTCAGCTATTTCTGGAATTTTCATTGCTTTAGCCATAATTAGTATACCTCCTTAATCTCGCCAGCTGCTATCTTGCCGAAATCAGCCTTTATAACCTTAACCGCCGGTATTCCATAAACATATGGCAGACAGTAAACTGGAACGTTCGCTTTCATCTGTTTTTTAACTGTAAGCGCAACGTCTTCTACCATCTGTCCAGTCGCATTTGCTTCAACAGTTATGAATCCTTTTACATCCGGGTTAACCTTCTCGAAAGCGTTTTCCGGGAACGGCCAAGCTGTTATAGGTCTTATGAATCCAACCTTATACCCTTCTTCTCTAAGCTGTTTTATTGCGCCCTTAGTAGATCTTCCTGGAAGTCCGTAAGATACGAATACATAGTCTGCATCTTCAAGATTTCCATCTTCCCATCTCTGCTCGTTTGCCTTTATCGCATCGTGCTTTTCATTCATAAGCACGGCTTCCTTCATTGAATCCCTGTCGAATATGCCGACTTTCTTGTATGAATACTTTCCGTCAAATCCCCAAGACTGTTTTTTAACCTCTTTGAAATCAGGCATATCGCAAGGCTCCATCATCTGTCCAAGTGATCCTTCAGTCATAAGAGTTACAACTGTTCTGTATTTTTCAGCAAGGTCAAATGCAAGTGTAACTAGATCAACCGCTTCTTGTATGCTGCTAGGACAAAGTACTATAGGTCTGTAATCTCCGTTACCTCCTCCTCTTGTCTCTCTAAGGTAGTCGCACTGAGCTGTGTACAGGGTTCCTATACCGTTCCCATATCTTACAACGTTTATTACAACAGCTGCAAGCTCCTCGTCATAAAGCTGAGTGATTCCCTCCTGCTTAAGACTTATTCCTGGTCCAGAAGATGCAGTGAAACTTCTAACACCACATGCCGCTCCGCCTATTACCATGTTTATTCCTGCAAGTTCACTTTCAGCTTGTACAAACGTTCCTCCAACTTCTTCCATACGCCAAGAAAGATATTCCATTATTTCTGTAGATGGAGTTATAGGGTAGCCTGCATATAGTCTGGCTCCTGCTCTTACAGCCGCTTCAGCTATGGCGTTGTTGCCTTTAATCATATCTCCCATATCTTTATTTCCTCCTCGTCTATAATTATTTTTCTAAAACTTCATATACTCCGTCTGGACACATAGTGTAGCAAATTCCACAGCCTATGCATTTTTCATGGTTAATCACAGCAGACTGGTATCCAAATTCATTGATCTCTTGTGAAAATGATATTGCTTCCTTTGGGCAGTTAGCAAAGCAAAGTTCACACTGTTTGCATCTTTTTGATTCCACTTTTACCTTCATGACAATACCTCCATCCCTTATATGTATTATTTGCATTGATTTTGATTATCCTGAAGATACGCCTCCAGTTCGTTCTGTTCTTCGGAACAATGTTCTATTTTTATTTTATAGTCATTTTACACCCTGTACTGAATATAGTCAATATTTAGACAATATTTTTTTGCATAAACCTGTACCGCACTTCACTCTAACCATTTGCAAATACTGTGTTTAACTAAAAAATATTTATTTCAAAATATTCACCATATGATTTTTACGTCCATTTACGCAAAAAAGACGGAGAAGGGAAAAATTATGTTTTTTCCCTTCTCCGTCTTTTTTAATTCAGGATAATATTAATCTTTAACAATAGCTTTTTGCATAAAAATACAATTCGCCTCCATTCCAAACGGCTTGTATTCAGATGGCGTTACTTCTCTTGTTTCCAGCTTTCACTCCAGGGGTTGTCGCTTACATTTACAAGCCCACACAGGCTTAGTCCATTGGCATGGTCCAGTATCCACTTTCCGCTGTCGTCCTTTACAAAATACTCGGTTCTATTGTTTGTGGGCCCGCTTGTCTGTAGCTCCACCTTCACTACAAGCTCTTCAGTCTTCTTGCTATCCCTTTTTAGCAGCCTGTTCATGATGGTTTGCTTTTCTCTTATATACGCCTTTTTCACCCTGCTCCCCTCGGTGTATATGCTAGGTATGTACTCCTTGGCGTCCACATATATTTTTCCGTTTTTCTCGACGAACAGGTCTTCATAAAAGCCCCTTGCATTGCTATCGTCCATATGCCCTTCAAACATCTCTACAAAATCCTCTTCACACTTTATTCCGTCCGGAAGCTTCAGCAGGGCTTCATATTCTGAAAATGAAAGCTCCCTCACGAATTCCTCCAAAGGCCTGTAGGCCTCCTCCAAAGCCGCCCTTGCATGGTCTTTTTCAAAGTCGGTCTTTTCACTTATATTTATGCTTGTGATTTCAATAAATATCATGAAGATTGCGGCCGCCCTTTTGATTGCCTCTTTCACATTCACGCATAACCCTTCTTTCCATCACAATGTCATTTTAACCCTTTCAAATTCCTCCATGGTCTGCCTTATCCTCTTTGAAAGCCAATTTTCGTCAAATTCACTCTCATACAAGAACCTTGTCTCGTTTTCAAACGTCCAGTCCTCATCGCTTATTCCAGACACCCTCTCGTAAAGCTTTGATCCTGGAAGAGGGTATGGTACGTTAAATGATATTTCATCAAGCCCTAGAGAAAGTGCGAATTCAAATGTCTTTTCTATTGTCTGAACAGTCTCTCCGGGATATCCCACTATGAAAAATCCCGAGCATTCAAGCCCGCTGTTTTTAAATGTATCCACTCCCGATATCACGTCTTTTGGGGTTATCTTCTTGTTCATAAGCCTAAGCACTTCGTCGCTTCCAGACTCTATTCCAAGGTATACCTTTTTGCATCCTGCCATTTTCATTAGCGCTGCAATGTCGCCCGTGACGCTGTCGACCCTTGAGAGGCAGCTCCATGAAATGCCAATATCCTCTCTTATAAGTCTTTTGCAAAACATCTTGAGGAATCCCATATCGTATGTGAAAAGGTCATCTGCTATCCAAAGTGAATCGTATCCATATGAAATTATATCATAAATTTCCTCAAAAACCCTGTCGAGACTTCTGAATCTCACACAGCTTCCAAATATGGGCTTGGAGCAAAAATCGCATGAAAAAGGGCAGCCGTATGTCATCATTATAGAAGCGCTTTTTCTGCCGGTGCTCTCAAATGATACCTTCTGGTATTTCTCATGATCAAAACCAGATCGGTCTGGTATGGGACAGCTGTCTATTTCAATTTTTTCAAGGTGAACGGGCTCTGATTCAAGTCCTGATCCTGAAAATATGCCGGGATATTCCTCCGGATCCATCGCCTCCATAAAGCCGGTCTTTTCAAAAGAGGCCATATAATCCGAGCAAAACTTCGTAAATGCAATCGTCGCCTCTCCCCTGAATACATAGTCAAATTTTTCAGCAAATCGCTGCGGGTAAAGCGTGGGCAGGGGCCCCCCAGCTATATAAATGCTGTCTGGCCTTTTTCCCCTGAGCCTTTTGAGTATATTCAAGGCATTTTCAGAAAGAGTTGTCATTACATATATTCCAGTTATTTGGGCGTCAAACTCAGCAGCCCTTTTTACAGCCTCATCAATGTCCAAAAAAGTACAGTCAAGCTTCATGACCTCAATGCCCATGCCCTTTAGTACCCCTGAAAGCATTGCTATACCAAGGGGCGGAAATAGCTGGTCTTTTTTTATTCCTGTGCTGAAATACGGGTATATCATGAGAACCTTTTTCAATATGGATCATCCTCCCTTTTGAATTCTATTTTATACTCGTAGCCCTTTACCTCTCCATTTTCCGCCGCTAGCATGCTTTCAAACCCGGCCCAGTTGTATCCCTTCGCGACTTCCCTACCCCAGTATAGGCTGCTTTTGACGCCTTTGGGGACATTTTTTTCAGACATTGTAAATGATATTCCCCTTTCAGGGCTGTAGAGGCGAGCCCCCTCCCTGAATCTTTGCCATCCCGAAGGCGGACTGCAGATAATACCTTCGTTTAATGCCCTACTGAATACTGACCCTCCAAGCTCGTTCATCACAAAAATTCTGGCATTTTCGACATGCGAATTGCAGTTTATGCTCACCTGAACATCGTATTCTCCGATGACATATGCCACGCTTACATCTGCCCTGCTCCCTACCTTTTCAAATCCTGTCTGGATGTTGAATATCCGCCTTAAAAAGGCTCCAATTGCCAAAAATAAATTTTGTAGCTTTTCGCTTTTCATGTATATATTTGTGGTCAGGTATTCTAAAAACCTTGTCACCAGCCTGCTTTTTATCCCGAATATGCTCCTCGTGAGCATGCTGTCTATTCTACATGATACCTTTATAACATTTGAATCCATTTCGATTTTTCCAATAGTCGAAAAATAAGTGTATCCACCAGATTGAAGGGCGCAAACCCCAATGCCCATGCCCTCATCCACAATCATATCCCCTTCATGATATGCCAATATGCCCCTTTGAAGGCCTTTTGACGCTCCTCTTCCAATGTACTCCTTTGACATTTCAAATCTAATCATATGTCAGCCCTCTTCATGCTCATTATGACTTTTTCATATTTTTCTCCCACATGTATAGTATCCATATACCCCCTGCTGCGATATATAAGACATAATTCCACAATTTGCAGTATAATCACTCAAACGCAGATAGCCCGAAAGACATCAATAATTGATGTCTTTCGGGCTATCTGCATCTACTATATCACCATTTTAAATATGTCAGCTTTTACATCCTGTGATGCATATGACTTCAAAGCAGACACTAGTTCTTTATACCGGTCGGTCTGCCTGTACATTTCAAATGTATCCATGTCATTCCACACTTCCATTATTGTAAATGTATTTTTGCGCTCTATGCTCTCAAAAAGATTGCACGCCACATTCTCATCTTCCATGCCGTTTTCTGCCACAAGAATCCTGGCTTTTTGTCTGAAATCTTCAATGCATTCGTCTTTTACCGAGAATTTTGCAGAAACATATATCATATCCATTCCCCCCGATTTATAGTCATTTCCGCTTCATTTGCCACAGTTCATAATTTATGGTTTCTTAAATAGGGCAGCTCCGCAGTTAACCGATTATCTCAGCGACAAAATTCCTATCATACAAGTTTTCTATCTCTTCAGGTGTTACAGGCCTGCTGAAAAGATATCCCTGTATATAGTCACACCTTCCCACTTTAAGCCTTTTATACTGCTCCACATCCTCTATCCCTTCCGCCGTAACAGTCAGATTCAGACTGTGTGCAAGCGATATTATGCTGTCCATGACCTTTATGGTGTCTATGGCGAGGAACTTGTCGTTAAGCGACTTGTCCAGCTTTATTTTGTCCACCGGTATGAAAGTCAGATAGCTTAATGATGAATATCCCGTTCCAAAATCGTCAAGGGCTATTTTGACTCCCAGCTCCTTGAGTTTGTTCAAAATGGCTATTGTCTCCTCTGTCCTTTCAAGAAGCACGCTTTCTGTTATCTCTATCTCAAGGCATTCGGGATCTACCCTGTACTCCTTAAGCAGTTTGTCCAGCTCATATATGTATTTTTCATCATTCAGCTGCTTTGTGGATATGTTGATCGCCACGGTTTTATATCCTATGCCCTTTTCCCTCCACTTGGCCATCTGGCTTACAGCCTCCCTTGTAACCCATTTGCCAATCTCCGTAATAAGACCCGTTTCCTCCGCAACCGGTATGAATACTGCAGGAGATATCCTGTGCTCCTTGAGCCTCAATAGAGCTTCATAGCCTTCTGAAATTCCGGTTTTCACGTTTATCTGGGGCTGGTACATAAGCTCGAAGCCTCCGCTGTCAAGCGCATTTCTGAGTATTTTTTCAACTTCTATTCTGTCCTTGAGTTCCTTGGTCATTTCCGTGTGGAAAAACTTGTATCCGTTTTTGCCTGAATTCTTCACCCTGTACATCGCCGTGTCCGCATTCATTATTAGCTTTTCGGCATCTTCACCGTCATCCGGATACATTGTGATTCCCATGCTGAAATTCATATATATCTCATTTCCATCTATGCAGAATTTTTCATTGAATACACTTACTATATTCTCCACTTTTTGTTCAATTTTGGCGCGGCTGTCCTCATCTGACATGAGTATCAAGAACTCGTCTCCACCAAACCTTGATACAAATATGTCTTTACTCGCTATCTTCTTCAGCAGCTTTGATATCTTCTTTAGCACCATGTCTCCGTATGCATGTCCCAGAGTATCATTGATGCCTTTGAAATTGTCGAAATCCAGCAGCATAACCGCCCCGTCCTTGCCACTTTTGAGTTCTGCTTTAAGCCTGTTCATGAAGCTTCTCCTATTTGGAAGCTCCGTCAGATGGTCATGATATGCAAGGTATTCTATGTACTCTTCCTTTTTCTTTATGCTTGTTATATCTATAATTATGCCGCTTATTATGTCCGGTTCTCCACTGGAACCGCTTATTTTCCTTCCTCTCACAAATACCCATTTAATTTGTCCGTACTTGTCTTTAACTCTCATTCGCCCATGCATTTCATCCGAAAAGCCATTTTTGCACTTTAAATACTCATTTATAAAAACTGTCTTGTCCTCGTCCACAATAAGCTTTGAAAACAGTTCATAAATATCATCTTCTTCTAATACTTTTATCTGCGCAATATTTTGGAATTCATCTGAAATAAAAAACCTGTCATCTTCCAGATTCACTTCCCAAACTGCGCTGTCTGTGCCCTCTATGGCAATTTCATATTTTTGCTTGAGCTGCTCAAGCTTTTTGTTGTAGTCCTGTATTTCATCATATTGTGCCCTTAGCTCTTCATCTGATGCAGTAAGCTGTTCAAGCGCCCCTGCAAGTTCTTCATTTGATGCAGTAAGTTCCTCCTTATTTTCCCTTAGCTGATGAAAATATGTATCGGCTTTTTGAAGTATTCCATTTATGGAGTATGCCAAACCTTCAAATGTATCACCTTTTATTATTGGAAGCCTGTATTTGACATTGTTTTCCATGTCTATTTTTCCTATGTAAATATCCAAAAGTTTTGCAGGCCTTATTATGTACTCGCTTTGGACATATAAGAATATCACAAACATAAACGCCGCTATTATTACTGATATTGTAAAGTTCTTGTATATAGACGCATATACCTGCTCCATTGAAAATCCAATCACTAGAACCCCTATGACCTTTTCATTTTCGTAAACAGGCTGAGCCATTTCAAATACATTGCCGCCTATTCTGTCATAATGCCACTCCGAAGCCATTGCCATGCCTCTTTTGACCTTGTCCAAATCCTTGTCACCGCTATAGCTCTTTCCTATGTCTTCAATGTCCGAATCCGCTAAAGTCTTAAGGTCGTTATCCAAAAACGATGCATATACGATTTCGTTTTCAGATGCAAGGTTTTCAACAATATTTTGATAGCTAAACCTCTTTGTAAGGACTTCGGCATTTTTTGCAAGTATTCCGATCTGCACAATTTCCCCATCGGAAGCTTTTACCGCTCCGTATTTTATGAGCCTTCCATATTTGGCGTCCGGCCTTATGTCTTCCATTATCTCCTTGTCTGGACCATTCACGAAGTCATAAAGAGGGTGCCCTTCAACCGGCGTCCAGCCTATGTATCCTTGCAGAGTTGAATACAGTGTATTCCCATTTTTATCCATCAAATGGAGTTCATCCACATTAACCCTCTTCGCCAAATCACTCATGAATTTGGAATTTAAGTTTTCCCTTTCTGATATCACCGTGTTGGCTGCAACCCTTATCCTCTTTTCAAGTTCCTCGTTGGCGGCATCGAGCGATGCATGATTATCCACAATGCGGCTTGCAACCTGCTTGGAAAGGTTATATCCGTCATTTTTCATCTGGTCTATCAAAAATCCCTTGCTCGTATAAAATGTGACCCCTCCAACACTTATTATTGCCATTAATGCCACTACAAGAGGCAGTACCACAAGCTTCAGCCGGTTTACGGCATTATTTTCACTGTTCAAATCTCTTCTGCTCATAAAACCCCCATTGCTACTAACTCATATTTTTTATTTATTCATCCACATACTTAAATAGTACCATTAACGACTGTTTTAGAAAAGGCATTTGTCTCTACTGCTTTTTGTTTTCATTCATTCGACCTAAAAATCCATGCACCATATTTTACTATATATTTTATCACCTGGCGCATATGTTTTAATACTATTTTACTGCAAATCAATGTGATTTTAAGGTCAATTGTTAATATTGTCCATTTGACAGATAGTTTCATATTCAAAATAAATACAATTGCCTCTTGAATAATATAATATTCGGTGCTATTATGTAATAAATTGAATTTTTTCTAATTACAAGGAAGCTATTTCTGAGTAAAAGGAAGCTACAACTAACATCCAGAATCTTGGTTTTTTCCGGGATTTATGGTTAATTTTTTAACGTTATGTCGGACTTTTTCCGGCTTTGCGTATTTCCTTTTTAGAAATACCTTCCGAAAATATTTTATTCGGAGGTTTTTTTATGTCAAAAATGAATCCAAAAGAATGGGCAAGCCAAGTAATAGTGCAAGAGGAAATCGACAAATACCTAGTAGGCGGGAAGGATTTCATAGATGAAGATGAAATCTTCCAAAAGCTCAGTGAAAATGAGAGCCCCAGCCCAGACAGGATAAGGGCAATACTCAAGAAATCACTTTCAATAAAAAGGCTGGATCCTGACGAGACGGCCGCACTTTTGAATGTGAAAGACCCCGACCTTATAACGGAGATGGAAGAGACGGCCCTTGCTGTCAAGAGGAAGGTTTACGACAACAGGATAGTGTTCTTCGCTCCACTTTACTGCAGCAACCTTTGCGTCAACAGCTGTCTCTACTGCGGCTTTAGAAAAGACAACAGCAAAGAAAAAAGAAGAACTCTTTCAATGGATGAAATAAGAAGGGAAACAGAGCACGTAATAGACGAAGGTCACAAGAGGATGATAGTTGTATACGGAGAACATCCTCTGTCTGACGCCGACTACATGGCAGAGAGCATAAAGGCGGTATACAGCGTACAGAGAAAATCTAAAAATGGAAATGGGGATGGCCGGATAAGAAGGGTCAACATAAATGCTGCTCCAATGAGGACTTCAGACCTCAAAAAACTTGCTGAAATAGGCATAGGTACTTATCAGGTCTTCCAGGAGACATACCACAAGGATACATATTCAAGGATTCACCCTGAAGGTCCAAAATCTGACTACAGATGGAGACTTTATGCTCTTCACAGGGCCATGGACGCCGGAATTGACGATTTGGCAATAGGAGCGCTTTTCGGACTGTATGACTGGAAATTCGAAGTCATGGGGCTTTTATATCATACAATGGATCTTGAAAGACAGTTTGGCATAGGTCCTCACACAATATCGTTCCCAAGGCTTACTGAGGCTATAGGCTCTGATCTTAGCACAAACTCCAAATATATAGTGTCAGATGAGGAATTCAAAAGAATAGTCACAGTTCTAAGACTTTCAGTCCCATATACAGGCCTTATCGTAACTGCAAGGGAAAAGCCAGGCATCAAAAAAGAGGTAATAAAGCTTGGCTGCACACAAACTGATGCTTCAACAAATATTGACATAGGAGGCTATAGCGAAACTGTAAAAGAAGAGACTGCCGACACTCAGCAATTCACACTGGGTGAGACAAGAAGCCTCGACGAAGTGATAGGTGAGGTCGCCGACATGGGCATGATTTCGTCATTTTGCACGGCCGGATATAGATGCGGCAGAACGGGCGACAAGATAATGAACCTCCTTACAGAATGCGTGGAGGGCAAGTTCTGCAAATTGAACGCAATACTCACATTCAAGGAATATCTTGAAGACTACGCCTCTGAAAAGACTAGACTGGTGGGTGAAAAGCTTATCCAAAAGGAAATGGAAGAGGTAAGACAGATTCCATTTTTCAAACAGCATAATCTCGTGGAGAAACTGGAGGAATACTATGAAAGGATATCAAACGGAGAAAGAGACCTGTATCTATAGGGACCTAATGAATAAAATACCTGGAAATATACCCGACAAAGAAAAATTTAAAAAATGCATTTCCTTTTTCAGTGAAAAATATGGAGTGGAAATATTCTTCTGCGACATAAAAGGCAGCAGATGGTCTTATATCGACGGAAGCAAGAACCTTGTATCCAACTATTCCAAATTCATACTCCGAAGCAATCTCGGCATTTGCGTCCAAAATACAGCGCCAGACATATCATGTGAGATAGCATCTTCTCTTGAACAGTTTTTTTTATAGAAAAGCAGAAGTGGCAGGGATTAGCAAATCCCTGCCACTTCTGCTTTTCATTTATAAATTCAACTGCAAATGGTATGTGTGTTTTCATACCATATCTTTGCAACGCAAACATGTTTTATATTTAATAATCAAGATCTTCAAGGTTTTGAAATCCCGTGCCCTTGCCCCATACGGCCGATGTCGCACACACGTCCACAAGAGCATTTGGATCACATTTCGCTATAAAAGCCTTTACAAGCATTACATCTCTCGGAGAGCAAAGTGATACCAATTTTATTCTCTTTTGGTTTGTATACCCTCCAGTTATTTCAGTCATGCTGGTTCCCCTTTTGAGCTGAGTAAGTATATATTCTGAAATCTCCTGGTAGTGATTGCTTATAATTTCGACTTTCATTATTTTGGGGGTTATTCCAAAGAGCACAGCATCCACGACCTTCATGAATACAACCTGCGTGAGTATTGCATAAAGGGCTATGTTCCTGTCGAACACAAATGCCGAAGCTATCACTATAATCGTGTCTACCACAAGGATTATCTGGCTTAAGCTTGTAAACGGAAAAAGCTTTTTGTGTAGTATCTTTCCAAGACTGTCCGTTCCTCCTACAGAATAACCTCTTTTGAGTATTAGCCCGAATCCAAATCCCCCTATTATTCCGTAGTATATTGACGAGAGCACAAGGTCTCCCTGAACAAAGTCAACACTGTATCTGTCAAAAAGTATAAGTGTTGCAGGAAATGCAAATGACATTGTTATTATCTTAAGGGCTTCTTTCTTTCCAAGGAAAATAAATGCCGCGAGAAGTATCGAGAGTGACTGGATATAATATACATATGTGTAATTGAGTCCAAACATCTTATCTACCAGTATGGATATCCCTGTTATCCCCCCCGTCATAAGCCCGCTCGGCTTGAGTATGGATGCAATTGAGAATGCAAATATCATAGACCCCAAACCTACAAAAAATACATCAATCCCTATTTTATTTATGTCTACCTTGTTGTTAGTCAATTCCAAATCCTCCTTTAAAGTATATGCCTCAAACAGGCAACAAGACCATTATATAGAATACATTTGATATGTCAATACATGCGGTGAAATTTCATGCTTAATTGGCAGGCTATTTTACAGTTGCGCCAACAATATAAAAACCTCCGGACAAACTATATCCAGAGGCTTAGATGGCATCACTTTTTAATATTCGAGACCGGATTTTCGAGCGAACACGGCATTCCAACAAGGCATTTGCCGCATACATCGGCATATCCTATATCCTTTAGCCTATCTGCATTATAAAGGCACATCTCATAGCATTTATGTCTGTCGAATATGCTTTCGTCTTGAGACAGGGCGTCATTCACGCACCTTGTTGCGCATACTCCGCAGCTTCCGTTTTCCTTGTACAGGCAGCTTTCGCCCGGCATTCTTTTTGTGGGCTCTATGGCCAAATCTGTAACTATGCTGCCTATCCTGCCGCAGCACCCCTTTTCGGTTATGAGCATCCTGTTGAGCCCGAATTTTCCAAGGCCCGCAATGTAGGCCACATGCCTTTGCGACCAGTCGCTCATAAGCGTCTTTTCACTGAAATTATGTGTAGCCGGAATCAGCATCGACGTGTAGCCGCTTTCTTCAATCACCGCCTTTATATGTGCGTTGATCTCCCCTATGAGGCTGTTTGTCTCTATATAGCTGCGTCCCCACTCGATAGAGCTGCCTCTGCCCTCAATATTGCTGTTCGCTACTGACTCTTCAAAAGGCAGAAAATACGTTATGACTGTCTTAGCATCTTCTATGAAGTCCCGTGGAAGCGCATGCGTGGGAGTTGCAACCTCCCTGAGCTTTAAAAAAAGCGGATCGTCTGCACTTGCGTATGCTATTATGGGCACCTTCCAGCTTGAATATATGTCATGCCTTTTTTCATACTCACTTGCATATTCCCTTATTTCTCTTTCTATAATGTTCTTCACAAAACCATCTCCCCATGAGTATTTGTCCAGATTATTTTCAAATTGAAAAAGAACTATCCTTAAAGAATAGTCCTTTATCATATACCCTATATTCTAATCATAAACAACCACTGAAATGAGTATTATGCAAAACCTTACACAGGCGATGCTCCTGCTCACTTCATCTATATACCGTCACAGCCCCTTTGGAGCGCCGCAGCGCCCGTTCTTACGATCTCCACTATCCCAAATGGGCTGAGCATTTCTCCAAATGCGCTTATCTTAGCCTCGTCACCCGTCATTTCAAGAGTGAGGCTCCCTTGTGATATGTCTATTATGTTGGCCCTGAATATGTTGGATATTTCAACTATGGAAGATCTGTTTGAATTGTCAGCCTTCACTTTTACCATCACAAGCTCCCTGTATACGGACTGCCCTTCCTCGAGTTCCACTACCTTTATCACCTCTATGAGCTTGTTGAGCTGTTTTTTTATCTGCTCGAGTATCTGCTCGTCCCCACATACGGAAATTGTCATTCTAGATATTCCGATTTTTTGAGTTGGCCCCACAGAAAGGCTTTCTATATTGTAGCTCCTTCTACTGAAAAGTCCCGCTATCCTGCTCAAAACACCAGCATTATTTTCCACAAGTACTGAAATCATATGTCTTTTCATTTGCAATTCCCCCTATATTGTTGCAAATCCTGGATCTACAATACATTCTATCAAAAATGGATTGTCGCTTCCTATTGTATCCGCAAAGACTTTCTCAAATTCCTCATTAGTCTCTACCCTCTTGGCCTCTATTCCATATGCTTTGGCTATTGCCACAAAATCCACCTTGTGCCCAAACTCCACGCCGTGGTTTTTGTCCAGCCCATATGCGTTGTCCTGAAGCTCCCTTACCATTCCAAGCCTGCTGTTGTTGAAAAGTATCACCTTTACTCCGAGAGAATACTCTGAAAGCGTTCCAAGCTCTCCAAGGCACATCTGTATTCCCGCGTCTCCGACTACGCATACAACCTGTCTTTCTCTATCCGCCATTTTTATTCCTGCTGATGCAGGAAGGCTGTATCCCATAGTTCCAAGCCCTCCCGATGTGAAGTACTTGCGTTTTCCCTTTATTGAATAGTTCCTTGCGGCCCATATCTGGTTCTGCCCTACGTCTGCTACAACAGTGCATGAATCGTCTGCCTCTTTTGACACCACATTCATGACGTGCTTTGGCGAGAGCTTTTCTACTTCGCACTTCTGCTGCCCATAAACGCATTTTCCCTTCATCTCTTTTATTTCTTCAATCCATTCTTCGGTATCTATTTGAATGTTCTTTTCAAGCATGCACGATAGTATGTTCTTTGCATCTCCAACCACCGGTATTGTGGTTTCCATGTTCTTTCCTATTTCAGCAGGATCTATGTCTATGTGTATGAGCTCCATGTCCGGATTTATGTCTTCGAGCCTCTTTGTCGCCCTGTCCGAAAGCCTTACTCCCACAAGCATTACAACATCGGCCCTTGACATGACCTTGTTTGAATACTCATAGCCGTGGCTTCCAAGTATTCCCGCATAATATTTAGAATCGTGTGGAAAACTTCCTATACCCATAAGTGAATTTACAACGGGTATTTTTGACTCCTGCGCAAATGCCGTAAGCTCTTCGCTTGCCTGGCTCGATATTACTCCCCCCCCTGCGTATATGACAGGTCTTTTTGCATTCTTAAGCTTCGAGATGGCCCTTTTTATCTGTCCCCTGTGACCTTCGTATGTCGGCTTGTATCCCGGTATGTCCACTCCCTCAGGATATGCAAACTTTAGCATTTCCTTTTGAACGTCAACCGGCACGTCTACAAGCACAGGCCCCGGCCTTCCCGTTTGGGCTATATAAAAGGCCTCTTTCATTACCCTGGGTATATCCTCTGCGCTTCTTACCAGATAGTTATGCTTTGTAAAAGGCTCCGTGGCCCCTGTTATGTCAGCCTCCTGGAAGGCGTCTGTCCCTATGAGGCTCCTGCTTACCTGGCCTGTTATTATCACTATTGGAATAGAATCCATATATGCCGTTGCTATGCCGGTAATAAGGTTTGTAGCCCCCGGCCCTGAAGTTGCTATGCATACTCCTACCTTTTCGCTCGACCTTGCATATCCGCTTGCATAGTGAGGCGCCGACTGCTCGTTTCTTACAAGAACGTGTTGTATCTCTGATTTTCTGAGTTCGTCATAAAGCGGCAGTACCGCTCCCCCCGGATATCCAAATACCGTTTTCACGCCTTCTTCTTCAAGACATCGTATTATAGCTTTTGCTCCTATCATATCTTTCTCCCCCTTGAACCCCTAAATAGATAAATTAAATCTATTCTACAAAAAATAATCTCAATTGTCAAAATTTTTAAAAAATTCACAATGAATTCAACTTGCTGCTAACTCCGGCAGCGTGTTTAATCAACAAAAACAGACGGCCCAGCAGGCCGCCTCCATGTCCATATTCATATATTTATCCTAATTCAACTATGTCATGCTCATTAGTAAGCATGTCTATAAAAAGTATTTTTCCTCTCAGAACTTCTCCCCTTGAAAGCAGAACCTTCAGTGCCTCGCACACCTGATATGAAGCAACGTTGGCCGGCGTGAACGAGGGGTTTCCGAGAGTCTTTTCAAGTCCATTTCTCCTGTTTTGCCCGTATATGAAATCAAGTGTGCTGTCGCCTGGCATTATAGTGCTGACCTGGCCGTACCAGCCTGCAATTGCCCCGTGGACAAGCGGAATATTTTCATCGCTGCACGCCCTTTGAAGTTCGAGCCTTGCCTCTATGCTGTCCAGAGCGTCTATTGCAATGTCGTGTCCGCTTATTATGCTCCTTGCATTCTCGCCTCGCAGCATGCTTGAAATAGGATTTACAATTACATTCGAATTGATCTTTTCAACCCTTTCCTTCGCCTTTGTAGCCTTGCTTATGCCTATTGAGCTTTCGTCACTCAGAAGCTGCCTGTTCAGGTTTGTCTCGTCAAAAACATCCCCATCCACTGCGGTAATCCTTCCTATTCCAAGCCTCGAAAGCATTTCTATCACGTATCCTCCAAGCCCTCCGCAGCCCACAACGCATACGTTGAATGATTTAAGCCTTTGATTTTCATCAATGCTCAGCATGTTCATGTTTCTCTCGTATCTCCTGTCCACCTCAAACCGCCTCCGTTTCAAATGCGCTGCATATACCTGCTCGATGTATTAGCAGTTGTCAGCTGCTGTTCAAATTTGCATTAGCCCCCGCCCACAGGAGGAAATATCGCAACCACGTCTCCATTCGAAGGCTCAAAATCAGAGTCCACGTTTCTTCCGTTTACAAGCAGTATGGCTATGTCCCTCTCGTCTATTCCAAAACCTTCTATTATCTGAGAAAGCCTCGTGCCTTCAGTAATTTCTATAATCTGCTTTTTCTCCCTGCCCTGTCTGAGCGTTGCAAAAAGCCTTACCTCTATGTCCAATCATCCCACCTCCTGTCCAATCTTCTTATGCTAACTACACTCTATCTGCTGCAATGGCTGCTTCACCGTATACCTCTTTCCCCCATTTTACCACAAACAGCGTTTTCAAATCTGTTCTTAGTTCCAATTGCAGACATGTTTTTCATTATACGGCCGTTGCAGCCAGACTTTTTCACCCCAATTTATAAAGCCCCGAAATCCGCCTGGGCGGCGGATCGGGACTTTATGTCAAAACTTATTTACACTAATTCATGTATTCTTGCTGCATATTCTTCAAGGCCAAGCTTTTCAAGCGTCTCGTCAGTAGGTATTCCTTTTTCGCTCCATCCTCTAGCCTCATAGTACTTAGGCAAAAGCTCGCTTAGCTTGTGCACATGTCCCTTTGAAGGTCCGTCGGCGATAGGTTCTTCAAGCAGCCTCTTTGGAAGGGTGTCCTGAGAGCTGTCGATTCCAGCCATTAGATTGAATATCTTTTCAAGCGTCCATATCCTGTCTCCAGCAAGAAGAAGGCTTTCAACATCGTGCTCAGTTCCGCAAACTGCGTTGTACATGTCCACATAGTCCTGCGCGCCAAGTCCAAATGTAGT
This sequence comes from Peptoclostridium litorale DSM 5388, assembly GCF_900141635.1. Lineage (GTDB taxonomy): Bacteria > Bacillota > Clostridia > Peptostreptococcales > Peptostreptococcaceae > Peptoclostridium > Peptoclostridium litorale. The sequence continues at coordinate 310,418 of NZ_FSRH01000001.1, forward strand.
GAACACGCAAAGCCCAAGGGAGTCTATAACTGCGGTAAGGTCATGGAACACCTTCGCATATCCAGCCTTTCCTTCAAGAGAGAATCTGTCGAGCTTTTCAGGGTAGCCAAGTATTTCAGGGCTTATCATGTATCCCTTTATGTGGCATCCTCCCCTGTTGTTTACGGCGTAAGTTATGCCGTGGCCCTGAACTCCCCTTGGGTCGTAAGCCGGAAGCTCCTGCTTCTTGACTGTCATCGAATACTGTGGCGCTCCGTAAGATTCACAAAGCCTGTAAGACCCGTCCGCAAGCTTGTCTCCAAATCCTTCCCTTTTGCCCATCTTTTCAGTCCAGCCTACTACCGCCTTGGCATCTCCCCAGTTAAGAGAAAGTCCGTCAGCCTCTATTTCCTCATCCTTTATATATCCCCTCTGGTAAAGCTCCATTGCAGCCGCTATTGTCGCCCCTGCAGATATCGTGTCGAGTCCGTATTCGTTGCACAGCATGTTAGCCACGTTTATGGAGTTTAGGTCATACACGTCGCAGTCAGAGCCAAACGACCAGAGGGTTTCGTACTCAGGCCCTCCGCACTCCGTTCCGTCTTCAAGCTTGACCCATCTTCCGCAGGCTATAGGGCATCTGTAACATGGATTCTTCCTGACAAGGTATTTTTCAGTAAGAGTCTCTCCGCTTATCTCGTCCGCCCTGTCAACGTAGGACTCCTGGAAGTTTTTAACCGGGTTTATTCCGTGCTCGTTTATTATGTTTACAAGTATTGCAGAACCATATGTCGGAAGCCCGTTTCCTGCAACAGGGTCGTCTCTAAGTATTTTCACCTTTTCAAGGTTGACCTGCTTTGATTTTTCGGCATCTGCAACCTTGACCTTGCTTGATCCCTTTACAACTATCGCCTTGAGGTTCTTGGACCCCAAAACGGCGCCTACTCCACCACGGCCTGCAGCCCTGTCTACGTCGTTCATGACAGCGGAAATCACGGAAAGCCTTTCGCCTGCAGGTCCTATGCAAAGAACCTTCGATCCCGGATGTTCCTCATTGAGCATTTCAGTCGTTTCAGATGAAACCTTTCCCCATATGTGGGAAGCAGACTTTATTTCAACCTTGTCGTCTTCTATGTTGACATATACCGGACTTTGCGCCCTTCCCTCTATTATAACCATGTCGTATCCGGCTTCCTTTAGCTTTGCGCCCCAGTGCCCTCCTGAGTTCGATATTGCTATTGTCCCTGTAAGGGGAGATTTTGTCACTACCATGTATCTTCCGCTTGTAGGCATTGGAGCTGCAGTAATTGCCCCTGCCGCTATTATGAACTTGTTTTCCTCGCTTAAAGCGTCCACATTAGGGTCCACTTCGTCAATGAAAGTCTTCACCCCAAGCCCCCTTGCTCCTATGAACTTCTTGGCGTGGTCCATGTTCAAAGGCTCAAAGCTCACCTTTTCACTGCTAAGGTCTATTCTCATCACTTTTCCTTTATATCCATACACTATGCATCCCTCCAGTTTTGAATTTTGATTCTGCCCTATAGAAGAGCAATTTCCATGCCATTTTGCATTTTCCCTATTGATTTTTTCAAAATATTCAATAATTAAAGGCATATAAAAAAACCACGACTTCACATCGTGGTTTTTCAGTATTTTCAGGCATTTTAATTTTTTGTATTTTTTCTCAAATTACTGTTTCTATATGAAATTTTTTATTTGCAGCCCTTCATTAAATGCAGTTTTTGTCGAAACAAGCATTTTGCTCAATTTTATAACACCTACTCTCCTTTTGCAGTGTTACATTTTTGAGCAGTGTTACATATCGTATCGGTATTACATTTCAGAGCCATGCTATACAGCTTCTGCGCTATTCGTACCTTAACGCGTCTATAGGGTCCATCTTGGCCGCCTTATTCGCAGGGTATATGCCAAAGAACATACCCACACCGCACGAAAACGAAACGGCCACCATTACGGTAGGGAGGCTGACAACTCCTTCAAATCCAATGAACGAGCCTGCTATTTTTGAAATTAGCATTCCAAGCAGAGTCCCTATAATTCCCCCAAGTCCCGATATTATCATTGACTCCACTATAAACTGGAAGAGTATGCTGTTTTTAGTCGCACCTATGGCCTTTCTTATCCCTATCTCCCTTGTCCTCTCCGTAACCGAGACAAGCATTATGTTCATTATGCCTATGCCCCCGACAAGAAGTGATATCGCCGCTATAGCCCCTACAACTCCCGAAACTATTCCAAGAACGCTTCCAAGCTGGTTCATCTCCTGCTGTGCGCTGTACCCCCTGTAGAAGTCTCCCGCGGATGTGTCCATGCCCTTTTTCTTGTGCATGAATGAAACTATCCTGTCTTTGACCTCGTCGACCCTGTCCTTGTCCGCAACCGCCGCCTCAACTCCATAGTATTTTGCAACAGATGGATCCGTGAGTATGCTTATAGGGCAGTAAATCGTCGTGGAAGGCGCCTCGCCGAAAGACTGGCCTATCTTGTCAAACGCCGATTCAGGCTTTTTGTATATCCCCACTATGGTGAAGCTGAGCATCCTGTCCCCGGTATCGACCTTGACCTTTTTGCCAAGCACATCTACACTCTTGTATGCAGCCTTTGCAAGTTCCTGATCTATTATCGCAACAGGCCTCCTTGAAGCTACGTCCTCCTTTGTCAGAAACCTTCCCTTGAATATGTCTATCTTCTCTATGCTGCCATACTGATCTCCCACGGCTTTTACGTCAACCTTCTCCTTGCCCTTTTTGTGGGCTACTTCGCCTCTTGCCGACTCACTCGGGCTTATTGCGACAAGATCATCCTTGAAAACCTTCTTTATAAGCTGCAAGTCCGTGCTTGTCACGCCGTCTCTCCAGTAGTCGACCTTTTCATTGCTCCAGTTGAGCCCTATGTATATCCTGTTCACACCGAAATTTTCAAACTCGTCTCCTATCTTTTGCTTGCTCCCCTGACCCAGAGCCATTATGGTTATAACTGACGCTATCCCTATTATTATACCCAGCATTGTCAGGAATGATCTCATCTTGTTAGCCCATATGCTGGATATGGCTATCTTAAAAGTCTCGATTATGTTCATTACTTCACCTTCTTTTCCAAAACAACATCCTGAACAATCTGCCCGTCACGGAATCTTATCACCCTTTTGCAGTGGTCTGCTATCTCATCTTCATGGGTTACGAGTATTATGGTCTTTCCCTCGCCGTTTAGCTCCTTGAAAAGCTCCATTATCTCGTCCCCGGACTTCGTGTCAAGGTTTCCTGTCGGCTCGTCTGCAAGTATTATTGCCGGGTCGTTTGCAAGCGACCTGGCTATCGCAACCCTCTGCCTCTGTCCCCCTGAAAGCTCGTTCGGAAGGTGGTCCATCCTATCTCCAAGGCCCACCTTCTGGAGAAGCTCCTGCGCCCTGCTTTTCATGTGTGCCTTCTTGAATCCCGCATATATCATTGGCAGCTCCACGTTTTTTACAGAAGAGGTCCTCGGTATGAGGTTAAACGACTGGAATACAAACCCTATCTTCCTGTTCCTAAGGTGGGCAAGATCGCTTTCTGAAAGCGTGCTAACGCCCGTACCGTCAAGAGTGTACTCCCCTGCCGTAGGCTTGTCAAGACATCCTAGTATGTTCATGAGAGTCGACTTTCCCGAACCCGAAGGCCCCATTATGGCTACAAACTCGCCTTCCTTTATGTGTATGTCTACGCCCTTTAGAGCGTTTACCTTTATCTTTCCAGTGTCATACACCTTTTCAAGACCCTTTATATTAATCATTGCCATTCCCCTTTACAGCCACTCTCATTCCGTCTTCGAATCCATCATTTGGATTTGTCGCTATAATGTCACCCTCATTAAGCTTGTCTGATATTACCTGGGCCGCCAAATCCCCTTCTATTCCAAGCTCCACATCCACTTTTTCAAGGCTGCCGTTTTTGACCTTGAAAACATAGCTTTTGCCATCGCCGTTTTGAAGTATGCTCTCGTATGGAAGCGCTATTACCCCCTCACTTTTTTCAGTCACTATGTCTATGTCAGCTGAAAATCCAGTCTTTATGTTTGCCGGAGGGTCTATCATGTCAACCTTTACAAGTATTCCCTTTCCAGAGCCGTTCTTGTCTTCCATTGCGCTTGGTGCTATGTATGAAACCTTCCCCTTAAGTGTGCTTTCCGGGAAGGCATCCCCTGTTATTGCGACTTCCTGCCCTATTTTGACCTTGTATATGTCAAACTGGCTTATGCTGGCATGGACCTGAAGACTTCCCATGTCATGTATGACGAACATAGGCTTTTGATCCCTAGCGTCTATTCCAACCTTGCAGTTAGAGTACACTATAGTTCCGTCTATAGGGCTTTTTATAAATGCGTCATCAAGCTGATCCTGTGCAAGTTTTACGTCTATCTCCTTGAGCTTTACATTGTTCCTCTTTATGTCCATGTTCTTTCCGTTTTTTTCGTCTTCATACTCCTTTATTGCAACCTCATATGCATTGTTGGCTGAAATGTATGACTGCTCCTTGGATTTGAGCTCATCTTCACTTACAGCTCCATTTTTGTGGAGCTCCTTTGCGTTGTCATAGCCCCTCTTTGCATTCTCGCTTTCAATCTTTTTGTTTTGAGACTCCTTTTCAAGCCTGAACACCGCCGTCCCGTCTATGCTGTCAGCAAGTTCCCTTCTTTGTATGTCGAGGTCTATCTGGGCGCTTTCAACCCTGCTTTTCAAAACGTCGGTTTCAAGCCTTGCAAGCACGTCCCCTTTTTTAACCTGCTGCCCTTCCTTGACAAGTACCTCCTTGACAGCCGCCTCAAGTTCGGAGTTGATCTCCACCTCGTCGCTTGACTTTATTGTTCCGCTGACTATTACATCCGATGTTATGTCTCCCATTTGAACCTTTGTAGTCGAAACCTCCATGTCACCGTTCGACCCTTTCGACTTTATAAACAACAGCGCCGACACTACAACCACTGCCACCACGGCTAAAATCACAAGCAGCTTCTTGTTTTTTAGAAATTTTTTCACTAATGTTCCCTCCGTTTATTTTTTACTTGTCACCAATAAATATCTTATATATTGTGCATATGTCTACAATAGAATTTACTACACCAACCTTAAATCCAGATTAAATCCGAAATTATTTATCATTAAAATTTGCTGAGAATTCTAATTTTGCACAACTCTACTGAAAGTTTATTGAAATTTAACTTGTCAGCGGTTACTCTTGATATGTGGGGGTGATTACTATGGATTGTAACAAAATTGGAAAACTGATTTTAAGTCTGCGCAAAGAAAAGAATATGACACAGAAGGAAATCGCCGATGCCATGAACATCAGTGACAAAACAATCTCCAAATGGGAGCGCGGTTTAGGCTGCCCGGACGTATCATTGCTTGGCACTCTTTCTCAAATACTGGGCGTAAATATCGAAAAAATTCTATCTGGAGATTTGAATCCAAATGATACTGAAGGAGGGAATATGAAAAAATTTAAATTTTATGTGTGTTCAAATTGCGGGAATATAGCAAGCAACACTGGACAGGCCGAAATCTCATGCTGTGGCAGAAGACTTGAACCCTTGGCTGCAAGGCCTGAGGATGGCGAACACAATATGAAAATAGATGAAATCGAAAACGACTACTATATTACAATACCGCACGAAATGAGTAAGTCTCATTATATTTCATTTGTCGCTTATGTCATGTATGACAGGGTGCTTCTGGTCAAGCTTTATCCTGAACAGAACGCGGAGGTGCGCTTCCCTAAAATGCGTGGCGGCAAACTATATTTCTATTGCAGCCAGCACGGATTGTGGATGAAATAGAAATATAGCTAAGTTAAATCACAGTGCCGCTTCGCCAAATCATCATCCAAATTCATTTTTTGTATCATAGGTTACCGACCCCGACAGATTATAGCAGTATAATGATTGCAATAGTATATGAAAGCGAGGGGTTGTTATGATCGAAAAGGTATTCAAATATAGCATCACAGACGAAAAAGCTGTAGAAAAAATTATAATGGATGAGAATATTAATTATATCCATATGGTTTTCAACAAGAATCAGGGACTACCAGAACATTTTTCGAACTCGAACGTATATATGACAGTCATCCGAGGCACATTGTCAATAAGACTGGATGATCAGGGGATTCACGAATACAGCAAGGGAGAAATATTGCAAATACCATTCGACACAAAAATGAATGTCAACAATTTGCATGATGAAGTTTTAGAATTGATTGTAGTCAAAGCGCCAGCTCCCGCAAATTACAAAGGGTAGACTTTTGAACGTTTTGAAAATTCAATGCCAATCGACGCGCAAGAAAAGGGAACCCAACAGGGTTCCCTTTCGCATTGCATATGGCAAGCTATTATATTCTAACAGCATCCCTATACCGCATTTATAAGCCTTTCCATTTCGCTTACTTTCTTCTCGCACATTGGCTGTACGCCTTCAAGCCTGTACTCAATGCCCATGCTCTTATATTTTTGTACCCCCAGCTTGTGGTAAGGCAGAAGCTCTATCTTTTTGAGGTTTTTAAATCCGCGGGCAATAGTTTTGACCCTTTTTATGTGCTCCTTCGAGTCCGTTATTCCCGGAACGACAACGTGCCTTATCCAAACATTTGCGTTTGAAGCGTCAAGAGCCCTTGAAAACTCGTCAAACCTGTCCATCCCCATGCCGGCAAGGCTTTTGTACCCGTTTTCATTAGAATGCTTTATATCGAGCATCACAAGGTCGACGTGCCTTAGTATCTCTTCGTAGTCCCCTTTTCCAAAACCTGCAGTGTCAAGAGCAGTGTGTATCCCTTCGCTCTTGCAAAGCTTTAAAAACTCTATTAGAAATTCAGGCTGAAGAAGAGGCTCACCTCCGGAACAGGTAACCCCTCCGCCAGACCTTTCGAAATATGGCTTGAACCTTTTCACCTTTTCAAACAGCTCCAAAGCGCTGCATTCTTTTCCGCCATTCATGCTCCAGGTGTCCGGGTTGTGGCAGTATGCGCACCTTAAGTCGCATCCTTGGAAAAACGCCACAAACCTTATTCCAGGACCGTCCACAAGCCCCATAGTCTCTATTGAATGTATTCTCCCCTTCACAAAAGCCCCTCCTTAGCAATAGGATTTATACCACGTCCAAATGCCCTATATCACAGCCTCCTTGAATTCAAATGCAAGTCACGCTAAATCGACTCGTGGAATGTCCTTTTTATGACCTCCATTTGCTGCTCCCTTGTGAGCCTGTTGAAATTGACCGCGTATCCCGAAACTCTTATTGTAAGCGTAGGGTATTTGCCCGGATTCTCCATTGCATCTATAAGAGTCTCCCTGTTCATGACATTTACGTTCAGGTGGTGCGCTCCTTGGCAGAAGTAACCGTCAAGTATTGAAACCAGGTTGTCCTTCCTTTGAACTTCGTCTCTTCCAAGTGCCTTTGGAACTATGGAGAATGTGTTCGACACCCCGTCCTCACATACCTTCCTGTATGGGATCTTGGCAACAGAGTTGAGCGACGCAAGAGCTCCCGATTCATCCCTTCCGTGCATTGGGTTCGCTCCCGGGGCGAACGCCTCTCCCGCCTTTCTTCCGTCAGGAGTCGATCCCGTCTTTTTGCCATATACTACATTCGATGTTATTGTAAGCACCGAAAGTGTGTGCTTTGCATCCCTGTATGTCTTGTGCTTTTTAAGCTCCGATGTGAATTTTTCAAGAAGCTCCACTGCTATCGAATCGACCCTGTCGTCATCGTTTCCGTACTTTGGAAAATCCCCTTCTATATCAAAGTCCACAGCTATTCCATCTTTTCTCACAGGCCTCACATTCGCGTGCTTTATGGCGCTAAGTGAATCCGCCGCAACCGACAGCCCTGCAACTCCAAACGCCATGAGCCTTTCGACCTCTGTATCGTGAAGCGCCATCTGACTCGCCTCGTATGCGTACTTGTCGTGCATATAGTGTATTATGTTCATTGTATTTACATAAAGCCCCGCGACATATTCCAAAAGTTTGAAGTATGCTTCTTTAATCTTTTCATACTCAAGCACTTCATCTTCAATTCTGTCTACGCCTTCAACCACAAGCTTGCCGCTCTTTTCGTCGACCCCTCCATTTATGGCATAAAGCAGAGCCTTTCCAAGGTTGCACCTTGCTCCGAAAAACTGCATCTGCTTTCCAATATCCATTGCAGATACGCAGCACGCGATGCCGTAATCGTCCCCGTATATAGGTCTCATTATGTCGTCGTTTTCATACTGGATAGCCCCTGTCTCTATGGACATTTTCGCGCAGTACTTTTTAAACCCTTCCGGAAGCCTTTCAGACCAAAGGACAGTCATGTTAGGCTCAGGCGATGGTCCAAGATTTGTAAGCGTGTGAAGGAATCTGAACGAGTTTTTAGTCACAAGGGTTTTCCCTATTGTGCCCATTCCCCCTATGACCTCGGTTATCCAGTTTGGATCGCCCGCAAACAGGTCGTTGTATTCAGGAGTCCTAAGATGCCTTGCAAATCTAAGCTTTATTACGAACTGGTCTATAAGCTCCTGGGCCTCTTTTTCTGTAAGATTGTTTTCCCTTATATCTCTTTCGATATATATGTCAAGGAATGTATTCACCCTTCCAAGAGACATTGCCGCCCCGTTGTTTTCCTTTATACCTGCAAGATATGCAAAATATACAAATTGGACAGCCTCCCTCGCATCATTTGCCGGCTGCGATATGTCAAATCCATAAGAGATTGCCATGCTTTTTATCTTCTGAAGCGACCTTATCTGCTCATTCACTTCTTCCCTCTGCCTTATTACCTGCTCGCTCATTTCCCAGGCAATATCTTTCAGGTCATTCTTTTTCATTTCTATCAGGAAGTCCGCTCCATAAAGTGCAAGCCTTCTGTAGTCCCCTATTATCCTTCCCCTTCCATATGCATCCGGAAGTCCCGTAAGAAGTCCTGCGCTTCTAGCTTTTCTCATCTCATCTGTATATGCATCAAAAACCCCGTCGTTGTGAGTCTTTCTGTAGTTTTTGAAAACCTCCCCCATATCAGGGTCCATCTCGTATCCGTATGCATTAAGGGCTCCTTCGGCCATTCTTATGCCGCCGAAAGGATTTACCATCCTCTTTAGAGGAGCGTCTGTTTGAAGTCCCACTATGACCTCGTTGTCCCTGTCTATATATCCGGCCTCGAAGCCGTCTATTCCAGATACGTTCTTTGTGTCTACGTCCAAAACTCCATTTTCAAGCTCCTTTGAGAGAAGTTCCATGCAATAGTTCCAAAGTGCACTCGTCTTTTCAGTAGTATCTTCGAGGAAAGATTCGTCCCCTAGGTAAGGCTCATAATTTTTCTGTATGAAGTCCCTAACGTCTATTCCTTCTGCCCATATTCCCGGTTTAAATCCTCTCCACTGCTTCATATCCATATAAAAAACCTCCTTGACATTTTTATTATGTCCAGGAGGTCCAAAAAAATACAGACCGCCCGGACTAAGTGCCCAGGCGGTCGGCTGTATATTCAGTTTCATGCTCCACGTGGTTGATTCCACTATTTCCGCCAGTCGCATAAAACTCTAAATTCTGTTCAAAACATGTCCAGCCGTTTGCCAGCCATATCAAGCGCGGCTTTTCGCCAAGCTGATGTTTAATGTATACTCATATTATCATCTTGTATACGTTTTGTCAACAATAGGTGATATAGTTCGTATTTTCCGAATGTTTGCATCTGTTAAAAGATGGTATAATTGTTTTTGTTCGGATTTTGTTGAGCGTCATGTAAATATAACCCGCGTTCCCCCTTCAAGTGGTCTGCATCAGTCTATCATCGTACTTCCCTTTTAAAGTAAAACCAGCTGCCGTCAATTCCTGAAAGCTCCCAGCCTTCACGCCCCAGTTCATTGAGCTTCTCGGCAATTCCGCTGTTGTATCCGCTTTTTGCAGCTTTGAATATGCTTTTGAGTTCTATCTGAAGCTGTTCAACCCTGTATTCATACTGTTTCATGTTGCATCCCTCCCGATGGGTTTTTCATGCATAATGTCAATATTATTTTTATATTTCCGCCATGAGCCCAAGCACTATCGACTTGTTGTGAATAACCAAATTACCGCTGTTTGTGGATGCAATTTCACCTATTGATAGAGCACCAAACACAATCGGCTCCATCCTTTTTTGGATGTTGTATAGTTCTTCTTCAAACCTTTCTTCAAGAAACATAGATCTGGAAATGCAGTTGAAAAGGAGCACCCTGTATTTTTCATGCGGGTTATTATAGGCGCACTCCTGAGATACCTCTATGGATGATTCCAAAAGCGTATCCGCATCCCCCTTCAGTATGTATATATCACTTTCCTTTGGAATATCAGCCACACAGACAATTTCTTTCATGTCGCTTAATTTGATAGGGTCCCTTACTATATCAGAATCTCCTTCTTGAGAAATTCCAAAAGGATGGTCCTTCGCATACGTGAAAAAGTCCTCCTTGCAAAGCACTATGTCTTCATTTTCTTCAATCACATGTCTATATACCTCAAATGCATTTTCCGAGTCAATTTCAGAGAGTATGTTTTCATTGGACTCTGTCACATAGAATGGACCTGAAAGGCGCTTCCATCCGTGCTTTACCCCCAATATGGTTTCCGCTTCTATAATGCTCACCATCAAAACATCTTTATACAACCCCTTGCTGTCAAATACACACGGCTTGTGATCCATATTTGCAAATCCCGCTCCTCCACCTATATATTTAACCCCGCTGCCAAGTTTTCCATAAAGAGTGTCAGTCAATTCCCTTATCTTGCTAGAAAGCCCATCTGCTATTACAACAGCAGTAGCGTTTTCAAGCATGCTAACATCCAAATTGCATCTCATCATGAATGGAAGCACCATTGTAGTGAGTACAGGCTTTGCCCTTTGGACTACAATGCCTTCAGCCTTGTTTTGCGCACCTACCAAAAGGCTTGGGAATATGCCTCCCATGAATCTGATTGACTTGGAATTGAGATATCCTATCAGCCCGTCTACATATGAGGATGATTTATCAGCCACGAATATAATCAGTTCTTCATCATAAAATGTATTGCATTCAACAAAATTCTTAAAGCCTTCATATGTTTTGAAATACATAAAAACCCTCCTCAATATCATAAGCAATCTTGATGGTTTATACTCTTCAAGACTATGGTATATAACAAAAGATCTAAAGTCTAGCGTTTTAAGTGAATTTTAAACAAAACTTAAAGTTTAGCTTGTATTTATTACTCTCCAAAATAAAAGAGGAGGAGGCAAGCCTAAAAGACTTGCCTCCCCTTCTTTTATTTCTACATTTTATGTTTTTAAGTATCTAATTTGCTCTCGCTTCCAAGCCTTTGCCGCCATATTCGAATTGAAGCCGTCAAAATAGTTTATCCCATAAAATACGATGGGCCTGCTTTGCTCTTTTGTTTTAGTCTTTTTTGAAACAGCTCTTACTATGAAAGTGAAATATCTAAGCTCTTCGTGTTTTATATTAAGCTTTACCCTTCCCGCAGCATTTTTTGTATTTGACTTTACTTCCGCAAGGACAAGGGTCGTTTCTGCCTACTTTTCCCTGAACCGCCTGCTTGTGCTTCATTGACAGTACGTCTAAAAACGGCACCTCGTTTGCACGAGTGAACTGAGACGGCATAGCACCACGAAGGGCCCATCTTTTCATGTTACTCATAAGGTCTGTGATGATTTTTGAAAATTCATCCTTTTCCCCTTCAAGAGAGAACCCGTTCTCTTCAAGAAGCATTTCAGCGGCTTCATAAGTATACTTTTCCACTATGCACATGTCTAATATTCCAGATATTATGTAATGCGCATGATTTTGGTCTTCACATCTGGCTTTAACAAAGCTTTCAAATTTTTTATAATGCAGCGACTCTTTGTCAAATTCATTTTTAGAATAGAAGCTTATTTCCGTCTTTGTAGGCATATAATAAGGCCGTTTTGCCACTTTCTTCAAAAACTCGCTATACTCCTGTTCACCTTTTATACGGTTTGATATTATGCAGCCGTCTTCATACCTGAAGGCGCCTTGGCTGCTTGCATGCGTCTCCATACATGTCTTGGCCTCATCCAAAGTCAGCTTTTCCCTGTTGTGGCTGTTCCAGACATTCGCAAATTGGTCAAACCTGCAAGCTCCATATATATTGACCAGTGCTGTTGTATATGAAATATGTTGGTCGTCTTTTACATTTTCAACTACTTCACCAGCCAAAGCGTCTTCAATCATAGTTGAAAGCTCCTTTGGAATCACAGGATATATGTCCCCATTCAGGTTGTAAAGGAATACGCTTCCTTTTTTTTCCAAATTCTTGTACTCTTCATACTTTATGTCGCTCATATCCTTTGCAGGCCTTCCAGCCATGCTTCTTAAAAATTCTACTGTATTTTTGTCCAGACCGGCTATGTCATCTTTAAAATTTTCAAGTATGTCCTGTGAAAGTTTTTCGCTCATTTTTGACTTTGTCCAGCTTACAGCCACATTAGTTCCACGCATTTGTGCAATTTCAATAAGCTTTTTCTTTTTACAAGACATCAAACATTCAATAAGACCGCCCTTAGGTTCTCCCTTTATGCAGTCAAGCAATACTTTTTCTTTCATTTAAAAACCATCCTTTGCTGTCTAAAATACTAATTTATAATTTAATTTTTTATTTTTCAAGATATCCTTTTTCTATGCACTCGTCTATCATATTCATTGCAAACTCCCAAAGCTCTTTGGAGCCGCAATCTATGTGTGCATTTCTTTCAATAATCTGCTTTGATTCTATACCGTGATCCCTCCACGATTTTCCCTTTGTGGCGTAGTTCAAGAGAAGCGGCTGAAGCCTGTCCAAAGATGCGGCGTATTTTGACTCCGCTGTTTCCATCTGTTCGAATTCATCCCAAAGCGATATCATCTCCTCGCATTGGTCTTTTGGAAGCATGCCAAAAATTCTCTTTGCGGCCTTTTCCTCACGTTCCCTCTTGTCATTATGGCCTTCTTTATCATAGCAGTATGTGTCCCCCGCGTCAATTTCTACTATATCGTGAATAAGAAGCATCTTTATAACCCTTAATACATCTATTTCCTCATTTGAATGCTCCAAAAGGAGTATTGCCATAAGCGATATGTGCCATGAGTGCTCTGCATCGTTTTCTCGTTCTTTGCCGTCTGTGAGTATGGACTGCCTCAGTATTCTCTTTAGCTTGTCCACCTCAAGTATGAATTCTATCTGCTTTTTAAGCCTTTCCATTTCATTCCTCCAAAACAAGTTGCGCTGTATTATAATTCTGAAAAAGCCCTTGGCTTCAAAGCCTATGAGACCTTATCCCCCACCCGGCGTAAAAACTCCTCTATAAGCGTCCCCACCTCATGCTTGTATTCGCTCTGCAATACCTGGTGCCCTCCGCCTTCTACATACTCGAGACTTTTTACTCTTGATGATATGTTGTCATATATATAATTTGAGCTGGTTTTTCTGACTGTATCGTCGTCAACTGACTGAATCACAAGAAAAGGGGTTTTGACAAGCGGCATGCGCTTTTTTGTCTTTTTGAGCAGAATCTTAAAATTTAAAAGGGCCTTTATCGGAAATTTCCCCGACGATTTTACATATCTTTTGATATTCAAATACTCCCCTTTTTTTATGTCATTTGTAATATTTTTCACTATGAGCTCAATGTCCCAGTAGTATACAGGTGTGTTTATGGTTGTAATAGAGGAAATCTTGTGTTTGAGAGCAAGATTTATCCCTATCAGGCCTCCCATTGAGAATCCTATCACATGCACATTCTCGCATTCTTCCATAAGCTTTTCGAGCTCTTTTTCGGCCGATTCTATCCACTGGGCATATCCCCCATTCCTGAGGTCTTTCCTTTTCCCCGTGTGGCCGGCAAGACTTGCACGCCTCACAATGAATCCGGATTTTTCAATATGCGGCACTATGCCATCTATCTCGTAATGCCCTCCTCCAAATCCATGCACTAAAAGGCAGCCTGTTTTATTTTTTTCCAAAACAATCAATCCCTTCGCAAAGACCTACTTAGATTAAAATACAACCTTTCGCCGCTTTTGCAGCTTTCTATATAAAAACTGAAGTCCCGGCTGGATCCGCTGCCTCTAAAATCACCAGAGTCATTGCTTTGCGGATATGTAAGTTCCAAATGTCTTTCGTCTTTAGGCATAATGCTTATTTCAGCCTGTCCATTTTCAGTCATTGCGTAATAGACTCCTGTTTTACTGGCAGTCCCATCAATTACCACGTTGAATTTGACCTCTTCACTTCCCTTGTTCTCAAAGACCAGGTTGCATTTAAGGTTCACCATATCCTTGTTTTCGTCAAATTCGTATGTAATCACACTTTGGTCCTTATCACAGTATAATGCCTTTACGTCCTTTTGAAAAGACCTTCCAAGCTCTTCTGCCCCAAAATATGCTTTAGGCAGCATAATCGCCAAAACTATTATAAAAATGATTATGTTTTCGGCTATGATTTTGCAAATCCCGCCCTGTTTTTTCCAGCACTTTTTGAGATTTCCGCCAAATATAAAAAGAAGCGCCAATCCAAAAACAGATGAATAATTCAGCCCGCTTTCACCGCCACTCCACACCGGTATTCCCAATGAATAGAATATCCTGTCGGCAAGCACTATTGAGCTCCTATTTGTCGAAAGACGTCCTGTCAGCGTGGCTCCAATGAGCAACGCATAAATCCATCCCTTTATATTGTCCTTATTTTTCATTCTTTCCTCCTGCCAGTGTCAACTTCAAAATTTCGTTCGCACTTTCAAAGCCGCAGCGCCCAGCCTGATATTGTATTTGTCAATATCAAGCCCCCTGTATATTCCTTATTCTTTTTATTTTATTAAGAATTGCCAAAACATCCAAATAAAAGCTCATTCAAAATACAAAGCTTCTCTCTGGTGTTTTTCGATCGTATTGATATTTTAGCCTTTTCTACTATATATTAACATATCAATATAAAAAGCCAAAGGACCTTTCGCTAATAGCGGCGGCCCTTCGGCATATTTAAAAAGTTGATTTTTGAAAGCGGTATACCTGTTTGATATCTCTATATTATTTCGATGTAACCAGTGTCTTCCCTTCAAAATATTCCCTTTTTATGTCCTCTCCATAGAATGCCGCCTTGTATATCATTGCAACGTCTTCTGGGCAGCTATCCTTTGGATTTGTAAGTGTGCATGGATCTTCAAAAGCGTTCTTGGACATTCTATCAAGCACTTCATTGAATTTGGCTTCTGATATTTCAACTTCATCCACGTCTTTGAATGAAAGCGGAATGCCCAGATTTCTGTTAAGGTCTTTTATGGCCTCTGAAAGGTCTTCAACGCCAAGAGCTCTTTCCACGTCCGCATATCTGTCAGTTCCCATTTTATTGTACTGAACTATATAAGGCATTAGTATTGCATTTGCAAGTCCGTGTGTAACCCCAAACTCCCCGCCTATCTTGTGTGCAAGGCTGTGAACAAGTCCGAGCGATGCGTTAGTGAATGCCATTCCCGCAAGAGTCGACGCATTGTGCATGTCATCCCTTGCCTTCATGTCGTCAGGATTTGAATAGGCCTGTGGAAGCTTGTTGAATACAAGATCTATCGCCTTGAGGGCTATAGGGTCTGTATAGCTTGTGGCATTTGTAGAAACATACGCCTCCAGAGCGTGTGCAAGAACGTCCATTCCAGTGTTTGCAGTGATATGTGCTGGCATTTTTGCCGGAAGTTTAGGGTCAAGTATTGCAACGTCAGGAGTCATTTCATACGAAACTATAGGATATTTAATGTGGTTTTTAGTATCTGTTATAACTGAGAATGCTGTTATTTCAGATGCAGTTCCGCTTGTTGATGGTATGGCAACGAATCTCGCCTTGTTTCTAAGCTTTGGCATGCTTCCAGGCTCTATTATGTCTTCGAATTTCAGCTCTGGGTGCTCATAAAACGCCCACATTACTTTTGCAGCGTCAAGAGCTGATCCTCCTCCTATCGCAACTATCCAGTCAGGCTCGAATCTTCTCATTGCCTCAGCACCTGAAACAACTGTATCGACAGATGGGTTTGGCTCTACTCCATCTATTATTTCAACTGCCATTCCTCCCTTTTCCAAAAGGGCTTTGGCTTCATCTAAAAATCCAAACTTCTTCATAGAGCTTCCGCCTGTAACAAGCATTGCTCTTTTTCCTTCAAGCTCTGCTAGGTAAGCTAGTGATCCTTCTCCGAAGACTACGTCCTTTGGCACTCTAAACCATTGTAAACCCATTTCCACCACTCCTATTCAGTATATTTTTATTTGTAATTTCGATTATAACACCAGCGCGATTACAATATAATCATTTTATGGTATCCAATTGTATATTTACCACATTTTATATGCTATAAACTTTTTTATAAAGCATTTTCATTTGCCTGTAAATGGAATTTCATCCCCCTTTTCAAATATTTTTGTATCTGCATTTACATAAAGAAATTTCCATGCCAAAAATAAAATGATAGTTTTTTCACTATTTTTAGCTTTCACATTTGCTCCATGTGGTTTTTTCCTACAATCTCAGCCGGCATCCATGTTGTTTTTTCCTACATGGTGTGGTTTTTTCCTACATGCGCCTGTATTTTGTATTTTATATATATTCACGAATTATGCACCTGTATATTTCTTTAGAAAATTTCCAAATGCACAGCTATTGTTTTTTAATATTTTTCATATTCATCATCGGCTTTATATATATTTATATTGTATATTTTTATGAATGCAGTGTGATATTTATATTTTCACAAATCATTGACAACCTCTTTGATTGATTGTTAAATTATTACTACAATATGTTTTACAGCGAGGTGTTATTATGAAACGTGAAAATTTGACGGATGTAGATTTCAAAGCCATAATAGAAAAGTCCCATAAAAGATGCCGCGATATGGGGGTAGACAAGACCATGGAAAGACCCTCAGTCATTCTTACCGGCAGAAAGCTCCAAAATATACTGGAAAAAAACGACGAGCTCATAAAAGTCGCCCTTCCTTTCATGAAGCTTCTCTATAAATTTCTCAAGGGATCGGGCTTCATAATAGATATAGCAGATAAAAACGGATACATACTCTCAATTGTCGGGGATGATGACGTAATAAGACTTGCCAAAGACATGGGCATGACCGTGGGCACCGACATGAGTGAAAAAAGCTGCGGCACCAATTCCATCGGGACAGGCCTTTATGAAAAGTGCCCTTTCCAGCTTGCAGAAACTGAGCACTTCATAGACATATACCGCACGTGGACGTGCTCCTCGTCGCCCATAAGAGGCACCAGCGGCAGTGTGATAGGATGTCTCAACCTCACAGGAGTTTACAACCTTGTTCATCCGCACACTCTAGGACTTGTGTTTGCAGCCGTAGAATCCATAGAAAACGAGATAAGGGTCAGGCGTTCAAAAGAGGAGCTCTCTCAGATGCACCAATACAACAACACCATTGTAAATTCAATCGATTTTGGAATACTCTCAATTGACAACAAGGGGTATGTGAAATCGGCGAACAACAAATGTCTCGAGATATTCTCACTGAGCGAAGACAGGATAATAGGCAAAAAAGTCGACGGGATAGTCGGAAACTGGAAGGAGATATTTTCATCAATAGAAAAAGATGATGCCTACAGCAATATAGAATTCGTATACCTTAACGGCAACAGAAAGAAAAGGTTCAATCTAAACGCCTATCCAACAAAGGAGATTTCAGGCAAGATATCCGGAATGGTCGTAATGCTAAAGGACATAGAAAACGTATACGAACTTGTAAACAAGTACTCGGGCAAAAACGCCTATTACACTTTCGAAGATATAGTGGGCAAAAGCCCCCAGATAAACGAGATAATAGACTATTCAAAAACCATAGCCAGCACGCCCTCTACAGTGCTTATACAGGGTGAAAGCGGCACCGGCAAGGAGGTGCTGGCGCAGTCCATACACAACAGCAGCTCAAGGAGAAACGGACCCTTCATAGCCATAAACTGCGGTGGAATACCCAAAAACCTCATAGAAAGCGAGCTCTTCGGATATGAAGACGGAGCCTTTACCGGAGCCAAAAAAGGCGGAATGCCCGGAAAGTTTGAGCTTGCAAACAACGGCACCATATTCCTCGACGAAATAGGCGAAATGCCCATAGACATGCAGGTAACGCTTCTTAGGGTGCTCCAGGAAAAATGCATAACGAGGGTCGGTGGAACAAGGAGAATCCCAATAGACGTAAGGGTTATGGCCGCCACAAACAAAAATCTCATAGACGAGATAAAAAAGGAGCACTTCAGGCAGGACCTTTACTACAGGCTCAGCGTAATACCTATATACCTGCCTCCGCTCCGTCAGAGAAGGGAAGACATAATGCTTCTCATAGAACACTTTTTGGAAAAGAAATCCCAAAGACTCGGAATAGAGTCTCCCAAAATAAGCCAGAAAGACTATGAGCTTTTAATCAGTTACAACTGGCCTGGTAATGTAAGGGAGCTTGAAAACAGGATTGAAAACATTGTCGTTAACGGAAAGCTCCCCATGGACTTTTACAGGCTGAGTGCAGGCAGCAAAGCCCCTGCACAGACAGGCCAAAAATACGAATACAAAATGTGTTCTCTTTCAGAGTGGGAGAAAATCGCCATAGCCCAGTGCATACAAAACTGCAACGGCAATATATCCAAGGCCGCAAGGGTTCTTAATATAGACAGGAGCACGCTGTACAAGAAGATTGAGAAGTATTCGATATCTTGATTAATCTAAGCATAAAACAAAAATGAGCCAAGAGGACAAAAATATCCTCCAGGCTCATTTTTTGAAGCCTTGCTATTGATTTTCCAAAATCCGAATGTACATTTTTTGATAAGCTCTGAAGGAATCTTTTGCATTGATATTAGTTCGTCATGCCGTTTTCAGTTTATATTTCAAACCCGTCAGTAAGGCTGTTTAGTGTTTGGGCTATTACAGCCTGGCTTTCAGCCGATTTTGCCAGTTCCTCTATGGCAATTGTTATTTCATTTATGTTGATTGAAATGTCTCCAGAGTTTCCGCTTGTCATATTTATGCCCTCTGTTACCGAATTTATGGCCGCACTCATATGCTCTATGGACTCCTTTATTTTATGGCTTGATATTGTGAACTCCTCAACCAAATCTCCCACAAATTTTGCATCATTCATGTATTCTATGGTCGTATTTTCCATCATGTCGTAATCATTTGCCACCTTTTCGTCCATGAAGTCCATTATGTTCTTTGCATTTTCAGAAAGGTTGTAAAATGCGCTTTGAACCTGCCTTATAGTCTCCTGAATGCTTGAGACAGTAGCTGAAGATTGTTCTGCCAGTATCCTTACCTCATCCGCTACAACTGCAAAACCTCTCCCCTGCTCCCCGGCCCTTGCAGCTTCTATTGCGGCGTTGAGAGCCAGTAGGTTCGTCTGCTCTGCTATACTGGATATTCCTTCGGCCATGGCCTCTATCTCCTTAACCACCTCTCCTTCCCTTATTGCCATCTCAATCTTTTCATTATTCTCCCTGTATGTCTTGTCCGCTATGCTTCTTGACTTTTGGACATTCTCCCTTATCTGCCTGCTTCTTTCCACAAACTGCCTTACAGTGCTGTCCCCTTCCTCGGCCCTGCGTGACAGGCCTGTTATCTGACCGTTTATGTTCTCGCTAAGTTTTCCCAGCTGGCTGCAGTGGCCATTTGTATTTTTTATAAGAACGTCTATATCTACTATATTTGCATTTATGCTTTGAGCCTGGGCGCTTATCTCCTCTACTGTAGCATTGAGCTGCTGGCTTGAACTGCTTACCTCAATACTGTTTGACATGACATCCCCTATAATGCCCTTGAGATATGACGTCATTTCATTAAACGCCTGTGCAAGAGCTCCTACTTCATCACCGCTTTTTATAAGCACCTCGTTTCTGAGGTCTCCATTTGCTATGCTGTCTGCATGAACAGATAATGCCTTTAGGGGCCTTATAACACGGCTGACTGTATACGCAACCAAAAGGCCGCCTATAATAAACACTAACGCAGAAACCATTATAGCCCTTGCCACTATGCTTTCTATTGCACTATTCATATTTTCCATCGAAAGCCCTACATTTACAGCGCCTACATGCTCGTCTCCCTCGTGGAATGGGACAAGAACATCATACACCCATACTCCCTGTTTTTCATAAAAATAATCCCCCGAATACTCTTTGCCGCCTGCTGCCGCTGTTTTGCTTCCATCATCCGTAGCCTGCTGCCCTATTCTCTCCTTGTCGCTGTGCGCCAAAATGGAAAGATCCTTGTTTATGACAAGTGCATAAACTATATTTTCGTCCTCAGCCACATTTTCGACTATGCTCTGGGCGTCAAAAAGCGCCTCTTTGGCCTTTATGTCCTGTGCAGACATTCCTACCTGGGCAACGTATCCATTTCCAAGCGAAACCGCTCCATACTTGTAGTATTTGCCGTCTACAGTGCTTTGCCTTATGTCCTCCATAACTTCCTTTTCCTCTTTTGAAATTACAGAATACGTCTTGTGCTTTGGCTCAAACTGCCAGCCTATGTTTTCGCCAATATTAGAATATACTATCGTCCCGTCCTGGCCTATTATGTTTATCTCGGCAGCATTAGCTTTTTGGGCTATTTCACTTATGTATTCACTTGAATATGAAGACTGGAGAGCCAAAAGATTCGATATTGTCCTTATTCTCTCTTCAACCTCAGACTCAAGAGCGTCTATTCCCGCACTGCTGCTTTCTATCTGGTGAGCTATCCTGTTTACAATAGCAGTCCCGTCTGCATGCATCTGATTTGCTATCTCTTTTTTAGCAGTACTCACTGAAACAGTGGTAAGAACCGCAAATGATGCCAATATCAAAATAAGTACAATGCTTGTTATCTTAAACCCTATCGACGACTTTCTTCCCTTTTTTAATATCAATTGCATTCCTCCTAAAAATAGTATTATAATTTCGAATAAGCATAGTTCATTGTGACTAGTATGGGATTATTAAATTATATCACCTATGGAGCTGCTGTTCCAGCTTCACACCGCATATTTACAAACATTCGTCTCAGGTGTATTATGAAATCACAAAATATACATTCTATTCGAAATTTTACAACAGTTCACATGTTGGCCTTATGAATATGCAGAGCCCTTTTAGGATGTTCGAGAATCATGTTAGAGATTCGCTGGCATGGACGAGGAAGACAGGAGATGGGAAAAGCTTCTTAAAAAATGCAAATAAGCACTCAACTTGTCATCTACTCTTTAATATAAAGTCAGCCGCGAGAAAATATTTTCTCGCGGCTGACTTTATATTGAGTACTATGTCAAGGCTGTAACCACTCTTTTATACATCCTATGCTATTCATGAGTCTGTTAATCGGAAAACATACTATTTCCCCACAGGAGCGTATATCTGTGTTATAAGCTCTTCCGGAGGGACTTTCGCAGGGTCGCTTATATACACCTCTCTTGTAAAGCCTGTTACGCTGTAGCCGTTCTCATATATCCACTTGAAAAGCCTTTCATATGCGGGAGTGCACTCCTCATAAGGCCCTTCATGGATTGTCATTGCCATGGTTCCGCCTTCAAGCTCATACACCTTGTAGTCGTCAGTCTCGTCAATGTCTCCAGATATTGGGATGCATATTTCTATGTCCGCATTCCCCTTTTCCATAGCCTCCTTCCACTCCCTCTCGGTAGTCTCATGGCATACGAATACGGGAGCCGCTGCTATATTCACACTTTGACTTTTCATAACATATGTGAAAAGCTCCTTGAACATCTCCCCCATATCAGGATAAAATCCTCTTCTTCTCATCCCTATGACCCTTTGCGGCTTAACTTCAACTATCTTCACATCAGACATCAAAATCCCTCCTTAAAGTAATTGAACTTCCATGGCATATATCGTTTCATTCCAAACCCGCGCTTTCAGCAGTCCGTGTCGACAGTCTGCTTTTCCAGTTTGAACCTTTCAGCCTTTAGCGACCTGCACGAGAGAATGAAATTTGTCGCTTCCCTTCTGAAGTCCTGCTTTCTAGTCCACATAAGAGGATGCCCTCCCCTTGAAAACATGACCACCTTGCAGTTTTCTATTTTTTTTGCCATTGCGCATATCCTGTCTGCAATATTTTCTATAAGGCGGTCCCGGAAGCTCCCCGTTATGAGAACGCAGCACTTTATCTCTTCCAGCCTGTCATTGAATATGCTTCCTTCAATATCAGCCGTCTCAAGCAGCATTTTCGAATCCATGTCCACTACAAACTGCCAGTCCTCGCCGTTTGCAAAGCTCCAAAAAAACTTGAGCTCCTTTTGGGCATTTTTCCTGGACTCAACCTCTGCTTCAATCTGGGCTTTATCAATGTATTCGCCTACTATGCTGTCAGCCACAACGCAACTCACCCTCTCAGGGTCAATTATAGCCAGATCAAGTGCCGTGATTCCACCCCCGCTGGTTCCAATAACCGTATAGCCTGCTACCCCTATACTTTTCATCAGCTCCTTGCACATTACCGCATTTTCCCACCACGAATTCACAGGGAGGCTACTTACTCTGTCCGAGTTGCCGTATCCCAGATAATCCGGGCATATTATCCTGAAGTCTCTTGAAAAATACTCTATTTCAGATCCGTGCACCGCAGATGTAGAGGTGTTTCCGGGAAGAAGCAGCACTACATCTCCTTTTCCCTCGTCCACATAGAAGATTTTTTTATCATTGTATTCGAAATATGGCATAAAATCCCCCCAGTAAACCTTTTATATTTTTTCTGTATATTTTGTATAATAAATACCCCGCCAGCGCAAAAAGAAATATTTAATTTCCCTTTACCTCTATGAGGGTTATCTGGCTCCGGTTGAGCATTCTAAGCGGAAGCGTGCTGGTTCCATATCCGCTGTCTATGTAAAGCGTCGTGTCTTTGCCAACTTCATATAATCCCTGCAGGTACTTTGGGAAAAAACCCTGCCCCGGGGCAACCACTCCTCCAATTACTGGAAACCTCACCTGGCCTCCATGGGTATGTCCGCAGATCATAAGATCGCTCCCCATATCCTCCTTATGCACCACTATATGAGGTGCATGAGAAAGAAGAAGAGTGAAGCTTGTCCTATCTATATCTGATACGGCAGGCTCAAGGTCGCTGTGCCCTGTCTGAAAGTCGTCTATTCCGCATATGTTCACTTCAAATCCCGCGATTTCAATTACCTTCTTGCCGTTGTCAAGCACCGTAACGCCCAAACCCTCTATATTCTTTGCAAAATCGGGATTGTATGGATTTCTCCACTCGTGGTTACCGCTCACATAAAATACAGGCTTTTTGCTGCCGACAAGTCCTTTTACAAACTCATATACGTGAGCTATGTCATTACTATTTGCGTCTATTATATCCCCTGTAAGCGCAATAATATCAGGATCTTCCTCTTGCAGCTTTTCAAGTATGAAATCCGTCCTTTTGCTTGAATGCATATCCGTTATCTGTAGTATTCTCAGCGTCTTTCCCTTTGGTATCTTGCCGCTTTCGATCTCCACCCTGTTTAGTTTTGGAAAATTCACGTCAAATACTATATCCGCAGCAACAACCATAATAAACAGCATCAGATATGCCATTATCTTTTTGAACATGAATATCCACCCCTGCCTTTTAGTTTATGTCATTAATATTGATACAATTCCCGCTTAGTAGTGAATCTTTCGCTGCTTCGCCTCTACCTCAGCCTCTCCTTATATATGCTTGAAGGCAGCGCCCACCCGATCAAAAACATTCCAAACACAAGTATTATGTTGTTTTTAAAATACGGGGCCGCGGCTTCCATATGCGGCTTTATAACCTGAAGATTCAAAAATGGCATAAAGTGCATAGCAGACAATATAAGGCCTATTGTAAAAAACACTGTGAATTTGGTCCATTCAAACATCCAATATCCGGTGTATCTTTTCTGTTCGAATACTCCGATCAATCCAGTCAAGCCACCAAAGCCAGCAAACCAAATCAGATATGGAGCATTTTCAACAGCCCAATCGAACCCTTCAGCTGGCATTTCTTTTTCTCCTGGCAGCATGGCTCCCGCTGCAATTATGTACGCGGCAATAGCAATCCCGTAAAATATGTAAAATTTAGTATTTTTTCTTCTTCTCATTAACAAGTTCCCCTTTTTATCGATAATTTATAAACCATTTTATTCTTTTGTTTTGTGGATCTCAATCAATAATTTAGCGGATACTCCATTGAAAAGTCTTGATGTCTTGATGTCTACATGTATACCTCAATCCTGTTTATAATTTCTATTGCCCAGTCCATAGCATCCTTGGCCTTTTTAACATCTCCCTTCACCGGCTCCTTGAAGCTCTTTTCTCCTATGATTTCCATTTCAGAACCACTTATAGCGTTTTTCATATCTTCAAACGCATTGCCCTTGCTCATGCCGCAGCATGCAAAAAAAGCCATTTTACCTTCTTCAAGACCTCTAAAATCCACATGCCTTAAAAAAGCCTTTATGGCAGGTGCACAGCTTGAAGCCCATACCGGAGTCCCGACAAATATCATATCGTACCCTGACAGGTCATTTTCAAAGTCTTCAAGTTCAGGCTCCTCTCCCCTTAAAACCTGCCTGCCTCCTTGTATATACTTCATTATTCCTTCTCTTTTAATCTCGTTTTTAGGCCGTATTCTAATTACGTCTGCACCGGTTGCCTCTGCTATGCTGTTTGCTATATATCTTGTGCTCTCGCTTAGTGAATAATATACTACAAGTTTTTTCATATAATTTCCTCCCGTGCAATAAATGTTGTATGCCTTACTTATTGTTTATATCCATAATTACATGAGAAAAACATCTTATCACTATTACAGCGTAATTTATATATTATGTCCATCCATTTAAGCTAATATTAAGACTTAAATCGGATAAATTTCAAAAAATTTCAAAAAATCATTTTAAATTGTATTTATGCCTGTTTTCCTTTTAAATGATCCTGAATTGTAATATAATTTATTATGTATGTATTTCAATTAAATCTTGAAGACAAGCAGTCCTGTAAGCCGTCTGTAATCAGAAGCTTAATAGAGCCGCTTACAATAAACATTACTGAAAGGAAGCTGCAAATGAGCATTTTAAACGTAAAAAATCTAAGCCACGGCTTTGGAGACAGGGCCATATTCAACGACGTATCATTCAGGCTGCTAAAGGGCGAGCACATAGGCCTTATAGGTGCAAATGGTGAGGGAAAATCCACATTCATGAACATAATAACTGGAAAAATAGAACCTGACGATGGCAATATCGAATGGTCAAAGCGTGTAAGAGTCGGTTATATGGATCAGCACACAGCTCTTGAAAGCGGAACGAGCATAAGAGATGCTCTAAAGGAAGCTTTCAAATACCTTTTTGACCTTGAAAACGAAATGAACGAAATATGCGATAAAATGGCCAGCGCCTCTCCTGAGGAACTGGAGGTCCTAATGGATGACATGGGCACAATACAAGACATTCTGACTCTAAACGACTTTTATATAATAGACTCGAAAGTCGAAGAGGTTGCAAAAGGGTTGGGGCTTTCGGACGTCGGCCTCGACAAGGACGTATCTGACCTTAGCGGAGGGCAAAGGACAAAAATCCTTCTTGCAAAGCTACTTCTTGAAAAGCCTGACATACTTCTGCTGGACGAGCCTACAAACTACCTCGACGAGCAGCACATAGAATGGCTCAAGATATACCTTCAAAACTATGAGAACGCATTCATACTGATATCGCACGATTTGCCTTTCCTAAACAGCGTTATAAACCTCATATACCACATGGAAAACCAGGAGCTCAACAGATATGTCGGAAGCTACGACGAGTTCATGCAGGTGTACGAGGCCAAAAAGCAACAGCTTGAAGCTGCATACAAAAAACAGCAGCAGGAAATATCAGACCTTGAGGATTTCATCGCAAGAAACAAAGCAAGAGTTTCAACAAGAAACATGGCAATGTCGAGAAAGAAAAAACTGGACAAGATCGACAGGATAGAGCTGGCAAGGGAAAAACCAAAGCCTGAGTTCAACTTCAAGAGCGCAAGAACGTCAGGAAAGCTCATATTCGAAACCAAAGACCTTGTAATAGGATACGACGAGCCTCTTTCAAAACCTCTCAACCTAAGGATGGAAAGAGGCCAGAAGATAGCCATAGTAGGGGCGAACGGCCTTGGTAAAACCACTCTTGTAAACAGCATACTCGGAAACATAAATCCTATATCAGGGGAAGTCGAGCTTGGAGACTACCTTCACATAGGATATTTCGAACAGGAGATAAAAGGCGCCAACTACAACACCTGTATAGAAGAGGTTTGGCAGGAATTCCCGGGGTATACTCAGTATGAGATAAGGGCCGCACTTGCAAAATGCGGACTTACGACAAAACACATAGAAAGCAAGGTTCTTGTGCTGAGTGGTGGCGAGCAGGCAAAAGTAAGACTTTGCAAGCTCATAAACAGCGAAACAAACGTACTTGTGCTTGACGAGCCTACAAACCACCTTGATGCAGATGCAAAAGACGAGCTTAAAAAGGCTGTAAGAGAATACAAGGGAAGTTTACTTTTGATATGCCACGAACCTGAATTCTACAGGGATGTGGTTACAGACGTTTGGAACTGCGAATCTTGGACTACCAAAATAGTATAAAGCGCATACGGCTTCACAAATTGAAATCAAAATCAACTAAACTCTAATGTAAAAGCCAAGGCATTAAAGCTCTATATGCCTTGGCTTTTTTGATTCTGATTTTAAACTTTCACTTGTGCCAGTACATCCATTTAAAAATTGTATGTCAAGCAGTCCACTTTGTATTTATCCCTATTGCTTTGTGATTCAAGCTATTTTTGAGCAATATAAACCTTGTTTTTTTCAATCTTCTTGCCCTCTATAAGTGCCATGTCAGCGTAAAAGAACAGGTCTTTTTCTTCTTCTGTCGTGAATGGATATGAAGCTACTCCAGATGTTATAGTTATTGGCAATCCTACCAAATTGAAGTGTTTCTCCACTTCAACTCTTAGGAATTCCATTACTTTTTTCATGACTTCAATACCTTCATGGAGTATTATTATGAATTCGTCTCCCCCATACCTTATGACATTTCCACCATAAGATTTGACGGCATCGAGCGCCATTTGAGCTATCTTGACAAGAACCTCGTCACCTTTTTTATGTCCATAATGATCGTTTACATATTTGAAATTATCCAAATCATAAACGGCCATCGAATATATTTTGGAGCTGAGCTTTTTAAGAGTCTCGTCATAATACTTCCTGTTGTAACATTTTGTAAGTGTGTCTTTTTTTGCAATGTCCATTATCTCTTCATATAGTATTGCATTTTCCGCGACAACAGAAATCTGGATTGCGACAGTGTTGAAGAATCCAACCGCTTTTTCAGTAAAATAGTTTTCCACACTGTGCTCCATGGCAATAAATCCTATTTGAGTGTTTTTCTTGAAGTTGAAAAGCGGGGTTATTAGAAGAGAGCCGGCATCCTCTCCCGACAGCACATCTAAAAATCCAGCAATCTCGTCCTTTTGAACGCTCATGGATCTTTTGATATTTACCATATCCATGCCCGACTTTACTTCAAAGTGGAATATGCTTCCCTTTAAAATGTCTCTTTCAAAACATTTCATGCCGTCTTCGGTTTCTATGTATATCTTGCAGGAATTCACGCCGAACACACCCATAAGTATGTCTGTAAGGGATTCAAAAAGTTTTTCCAAAGTTGTCAGTTCCCCTGTGTGCTGAAGTATCTGCTCAAGCACCCAGTACATTCCATGTTCTTCTTCCATTTTGTACCTAAGATCAAAAATTTGTGACTCAAGCTCACATATTATATGCTTTAATTCGTATGGATCGTTTATTTCTGATGTATTTTTAAAGATTCTTTGAATCCCCATAAAATGCAGCACCTCTTTGATAAATTGAAAAAATAGTATTCAATTTTAATTATACTCTATACTCAATGCATTTGTCGAATTTTACAACGTTAAAATACAAATTATTTTTTCAACATATCTTCAAGCAGTTCTACTGCACATTCTATAAGTCCATTGCATACCTTTTCCCTGAGTTCATTTTCAGCAGCATACTCTTTGCCTTCCTCAGTGCTGGTGTCGCATCCGAGAAGCTCCCTACAAATTATTGAACCGTGCTTTTCCTTGAATGTGGAGCTAAAAGCCTTTACCCTTTCACCAATTTTCTCCTTTGAATCTGCATCGTCTTCATTGAAGTGCCCGTATTTAAGACCCAGGGCCATGACCGCACCACTCACGGCTCCGCATATTTCCGCATTCCTCATTCCACCCCCAAATCCGCTTGAAATTTTAAGTGCCGTCTCCCTGTCCAGCCCTAGCTCCTGTGCAAATGCTGCAACCACAGCCTGGCAGCAGTTGAATCCCCCGTTAAAAATTCCCATTGCTTCCTTTACTCTGTCCATTTTAACCCCTCCAAATTCCATCACTACAAAATAGTTTATATCCCATATTTTCAATAGCAAATTTATTCACTGCCATTCACCATAAGGACTCCTAATTACAACAATTTTAGCACATATATTTGCATATTAAAACATATCCGTGGCCTTGCTCCACCAATCTCATACTATATGTCCCAGTCAAAATGCATTTAATCCGTACTCCGCATAAAGTGTAAATTCCTCTCATTTGTGGTACAATATAATCCTACGAATATTGTTGAAAAAGTCCGCATTCCAGGTGCAAAATACACATTTTACGCCACGAAAAGTGCTGGTTTAACATAGTTAATGTAAAGGACGGTAATAAAATGATTGTTTTAACAGCTGAAAACCTATCTAAAAGCTACGGTGAAAAGATTCTATTCAAAGACATATCTCTTACAATTGCATCTGAAGATAAAATAGGGCTCATAGGAGTAAATGGTACCGGAAAATCCAGCCTCTTAAAGTCCCTTTCAGGAAAAGACCCTGCCGACTCGGGAAACGTGAACATACCTTCATCTGTACGGGTTGAATACCTTTTCCAAAACCCTGATTTCGAAGAATGCTCTACAGTGCTTGAGCACATATTCAGCAGGGGCGATTCACCTGAAATAAAGCTTATACGGGACTATGAAAAGATACTTTCCGACATGGGCAAACATCCCGAGGACGAAAGCCTTCAAAAAAGGCTATTAAAGCTCACTGCCGACATGGACTCGCTCGATGTATGGGAACTTGAAAGCCAGGTGAAGACCATACTTACAAAACTTGGCATAACTGATTTCGACCAGAAGATAAGCACTCTTTCAGGCGGTCAGAAAAAAAGGGTGGCTCTTTCCACTGTTCTTATACACCCTTGCGACCTCCTAATACTGGACGAGCCTACAAACCACATGGACAGCGACACCATAGCATGGCTTGAGGAATACCTCAAAAACAGAAAAGGCGCACTAATTATGATAACTCACGACAGATACTTCCTTGACAGGGTTGTAAACAAGACAGTTGAACTTGACAGCGGGAATATATACACGTATTCAGGAGGCTATTCACAGTTCATCCAAAAGAAGGCTGAAAGAAAAAACCTTGAATCTTCAATGGAAAGAAAAAGGGAAAGGCTCTACAAAAAAGAACTCGAGTGGATAAGAACCGGCGCAAAGGCGAGAACTACAAAACAAAAGGCGAGAATTCAAAGGTTTGAAACACTTGAAGATTCCAAGATGGACATAAATGATGAAAAAGTTGAGATATCGGTTGCCCACTCAAGACTTGGAAGCAAGATCGTGGAGATAGAAAGCATAAGTAAATCCTTCACCCAGGCACCCCTTATAAAGGATTTCACATACACTATTTTAAAGAACGACAGGATAGGGATAGTAGGGGACAACGGAACGGGAAAATCCACACTGCTCAATATGATATCCGGCAAAATCCAACCCGACTCCGGACTTATAGACGTGGGCTCAACTGTCAACATGGGGTATTTTTCACAGGAGTCGGAAGACATGGACACAAGCATGAGAGCGATAGAATATATAAGAAGCCACGCAGAATATATAACCACTGCGGACGGCACAAAGATAAGCGCATCACAGATGATGGAAAGGTTCCTGTTTACAGGGGACATGCAGTGGACTTTCATATCAAGACTTTCAGGAGGGGAAAGAAGACGGCTCTACCTTCTTAAGGTTCTCATGGATTCTCCAAATGTGCTTATACTCGACGAGCCTACAAACGACCTCGATATCGAGACTCTCACTGTACTTGAAGACTATATAGACGAATTTGCAGGCCCTGTGATAACGGTATCTCACGACAGGTACTTCCTTGATCGCGTATGCAGGAAGATAATTTCATTTGACGGCTGCGGAGCCGTATCGGTTCACCACGGAAACTACTCTGACTTTTCAGAAAAGGCAAACGATGCTTTATTAAATTCAGTTTCAGGAGATCAAAAGCAAAATACAGATGAAAAGCAGTCCCAAAAACCAAAAAAGCAAAAAAACAAGCTTTCATACAAGGAACAGCAAGAATACGATAACATAGGCTCTGAAATAGAGGACATCGAATCCAATATAGAACAGGTAGACATTGAAATTTCAAAGTATTCCACCGAATTTACAAAGCTTCAAAACGCTATGGAGAGAAAGGAAGAGCTTGAAATACTTCTTCTTGAAAAGCTCGAAAGGCAGGAATACCTCGAAGAGCTGAAGACATCGCTTGAATAGTATAACCCCCCAATATCAAAGGGACAGATTACCTGTCCCTTTTTGATTATCTATATGCCTCTCCATCATTCAACTTTTTCAATAAAATCCTTTTGGAGGTTGTAAAATTCACTTTCAAATTCTTCTGCAGTCAGAGGCTTGCTGAAATAGTAACCCTGCACAAAATCACAACCGTGATTTCCCAGGAATTTCAGCTGCTCCCTGTTTTCGACCCCTTCCGCAACCACTTCAAGGCCAAGGTTTTGAGCCATCAGGATTATTGTATGTATCATATTTGCATCGCTCTTGTCAGTTTCAATGTCATTCACAAACGACTTGTCTATTTTCAAATAGTCTATTTCAAATTTTTTCAGATAGTTTAGCGAACTGTATCCCGTCCCAAAGTCGTCAATGCTTATCTTGACTCCCAAGTCGCTGAGCTCCTTTATTGTCTTTATAGCGTAGTTGACCTCCATCGTCATGCTTTCGGTTATTTCGAGCTCAAGATGAACAGGCGCAAGTCCCGTTTCAGCCAAAACCCCCTCCACAATCTGGGCGAGGTCATTTTTTAGGAACTGGTGCGCCGATAAGTTGACGCTCACCTTCATTATGGGGATATTAATATCTCGCCATTTTTTCAGCTGAAGGCAGGCATTTTTTATGACCCACTCCCCTATTTGGGATATGAGTCCGGTCTCCTCTGCCAGTGGTATGAAGTCATTTGGAAAAATCAATCCACGCTTTTTATGCTGCCACCTTATTAGTGTTTCCACTCCAACTATTCTTCCATCCTTAATGTCAATCTGTGGCTGATAGTGAAGCACAAACTCTTCGCTTTCAAGTGCCCTTTCAATATCCAGCTTTAGTGTCAATTTATCCTTGTATAGCTTTTCCAAAGTCGACTCATAAATGAAATACCCGTTCCTACCATTTGCCTTAGCCTTGTACAGCGCATTGTCCGCATAAATAAGGCAGTCTTCAAAGCTAACCTGTTTTTCCCCGTAAAGAACGATTCCAAGGCTGGCCGTCATGTGCAGTTCATTGTCATCTATTACAATTGTTCTGTTGAATGCCTTTATGATTTTTTTACCCAGTTCCTGTGCCTGATTCTTGTTTTCTATTCCAAAGCAAAGCAGTACGAATTCATCTCCGCCTATTCTAAATGCGTGGTCGCCCTCACCAAGGCATTCTCTTATTATGTTTGCTGATTCACGTATTAGAAAGTCTCCCTTTATATGGCCGAATGTATCGTTTATCATCTTGAGCCTGTCCAGATCCAAAAAAACTATTGCCATGTCTTCTCTTCCTGAATCTTTGCCCTCAATGTATCTGGTCAGGGTTTCACTGAAGCACCTTCTGTTGGCAAGCCCTGTAAGCTCGTCATGGTATGCCAGATAGTTGTACTTTTCCTCAGCCAGATATCTTTGGGTGATGTTTCTAAACTGGCCAAATGCCCCTGTAAGCTTTGAGTCTTCGTCATATATAGGCAGTATTTCAGCTATGCAGACATACATTTTTTCTTCACAGTTTTTGAATTTGAGCTCTATGTTTTCATATGTCATTTTGTTTAGCAGCACATTCTTGAATAGATGGCCCGTTCGTGGCGATTTAAAAATGCTTCTGCCTATTATTCTATCTTTTTTATATCCAAATATGGTCTGTGCGGATTCATTGAACTCCAAAACAATTCCCTTTTCATCAGTCACTACAATTGCATTTTGAGTGTTTTTAATCATTATCTGGTTCATAATATTTAGCTTTTTGTTTTGTTTTTTGAGTATGAGTTCTCTTTCTATAGAATCCACAAGGTTTGCAAGCATTACAATAAAAAATGGGTTGTGGAACTTCACATCGGCAGTTATATATACCGCCCCCGATAAATTTCCCTTGCCAGTACAGCAAAAAGGCACCCCATAGCACGAGCAGCACTCAAGATGGCTGTGGAAGTGGTCATCCCCTATCAGCTGCACCGGCCTGCCCTCGCTTAGCGTCATGCTTATGATATTAGTCCCTATTTCCTCTTCAATAATCCTGCAGCCCGGGCTTATTCCATCACCAACAATTTTCGACCTTATGGCCTCATCCCCCATTACATCAAGCAGGTGTCCCTTTTCATCCGATATCATTATGAGTATCGGTATGCCTTCAAGTGATTGTATTACCTTTTCGCCAAAAAACTTGTATACCTCTATAATTTCGCCATAGGCCTTCCTTTTATCCGCAAGACCTGACCCTGACATTATGTATTTTGGTTTTTTTATTTCATCGGGAAACATCCCCCATTCCATGCATCTATTTTTTGATCTTATAGCATAGTCTTTGTCAGATTCAATTTCGTTTTGTAATATCAACTAAACCCCCCCTGAAAATGCGCGCTTCATATATCAGTCCAAATATTTCTATGGTTTTTCTCAAATTATATTTTCAATATTAGTTTATCAATTCCGTGCGGTTTATGCAATTTTTTTACCTTTTTCGATAGTTAGCCCTATTTTTCTCATTGAATTATTGCGCTCAATTTCCCATTCCAAGTTCTTATCAGTCCTGTTCCATCAATTGCATCTACAAAGAATCCTATTAAATACATATTGAGAAAAGTTCCGATTCCCGGAACAATGCCCCAAAAAGAGCAATGACTACAAGCACAAGACCTGTTATCTGTGCAACTCTCCCAAAGCTCACATGGGTTTGTATCGAAACCCCCATGTGGAATATCCACCACTGACCCATATATAATCCTTATAAAAAAAGACCCGCAGTTACGCCCGGTCTTAAAATATATAATATATTCAGCTGTAGATCTTTCTATTTAGAATAAATTAACCTACATGGCTATCTACCAGCTTTCTTTCCATCATAGCATTAAAGTGCCTTACAATTTCAGGATCAAACTGCCTTCCTGAGAATTTGTTTATTTCCTCCATGCTGATTTCATGACTCAGACCCTTCCTGTACGGCCTGTCAGTAGTCATGGCGTCATAAGCATCAGCTACCGCTATTATCCTTGCCCCAAGCGGAATTTCTCTTCCCTTGAGCCCCTCTCCATATCCGGTTCCGTCATATTTTTCATGGTGGTACTTCACCCCGTTTATGAGCATCTTTAATGATTTGGATGACTCAAGTATTTTTGCTCCTATAAGAGGATGATCCTTTATGACCTCGTACTCCTCGTCATTTAGCGGAGCTGTCTTATTCAGTATGGAATCCCTTATCCCTATCTTTCCTATATCGTGAAGTACTGCCATATACTCAAGTCTCTCCAGCTCGTCATCTCTAAGGTTCATCTCTTTTCCTATTTCTACGGAGTACTCCGTAACCCTGTGGGAATGACCCCTTGTATAAGGATCTTTCGCGTCTATCGAACTCGCCAGGGCGTGTATGGTTTCAAAATATGTGTTTTTCATCTCTTTATACAGTTTTGCGTTTTCTATTGCAATAGCCGCCGAGGTCGATATGGCTTCCAAAAAAGCCTCGTCCTTGTCGTCAAATGAGGCTTTTCCCTTTTTATTGATCACCTGAAGAACTCCAAGTGTCTTTTCCTTGAATTTAATGGGTATTGTAAGCATTGACTTTTGTTTTAATTTTATTTTTTCGCTTATCTCCTTTTTGAAACTTGTGTCATTGTCCGCATCCCTGCTATTTATGGACTTTCCTTCCTTTGCCACCCAACCGGCTATTCCCTCACCCATTTCAAGCCTTGTTTCCTTGAGTTTTACGCCTTTTTCTCCAAACGCAACTTCAAACCAGAGCTCCTGTTTTTCCTCGTCGACAATGTAAATTGAACCGGTCTCTGCATTAGTCTCAGTCTTTGCAATTTCCATTATCTCGCCCATAAGATCCTTGAGCTTTATACTCGATGTTATCTTCTTGCTCGTTTCATTGAGTTTTATTAGCGTTGCTATTTTACCGTTATTCCTTTTTATTTTAATAAGGGCTGCAACAAGTGCCATTGCTAAAGATATCGCTATGTAAAACCAAATGTCCATTGCACCACCCCCACATCTCTATTTTATATTCTTCAGGCATACATTCCACTTCGCTCGTGCTGTCAATCCACTTTACATCTGCCCCCAGCTCTTCGCATATGAATCTTATCGGGACCATTATACTTCCATTATAAACGCATTTCCATCGGGAATATACAGTTTTTTTACTATTTAACCATATCTGGATTCCCTTCTATGGTCCCCTGAAGGAATAAATCCATGTCCTCCTGCTCAAGCGGCACTCTGAATATTTCCATGGCATCCCCTATGCTTTTGTCCACTTGATTTTCTGCAATAAAAAAATGACATATATTCAATATATCAATAAGATACTACTCACAAACAACTATCATAAATAGTGTTTTTAAATGTTAAATTCAGACGAAATTTTACAAAATAAATGTTTTCATGTTATAATATGACAGTATAGTAATAAAGTCCTCCATTATATTAAATATATAGTTCAAAAATACAATTTAAAAATGGGCAAACTTACCTAAAGGCAAGGACGCAAAGCCATGGGTCTAAGGGATGTTTTCTATGACTGCCAGGTTGCTTATACTTCGTTTTTTTTACGTGTGTTTAATAAATGTTTCAACTTATCTGTTAGTACATTTATTAAACGTGTGAATTAGACTTATTATCAAAATACCACCGAGGCTTCCGTTTTTAGACAAGCTTTGCGGTGGCTTTTTATTTTTTATAAAACAAGCCTGTGCTGTTAAAAAATAATTGATTCGAAAGGGGAAAACTCACATGAACAAAACTATTGAGCAAAACGAAGAAAGTCGCCCTTATATAGTTGTAGATGTAGTAGATAACAAGATAAATCTATCGGATATTCAAAATGCTCTTTTAATAGAAACTCTCAACAAAAGAACAATTGTATCCAAAACAATTCCTTTTAAGAGTATCCTCCAAATTTTCTCAAGAAATAAAAACATATGAAAATATGAAATTCTATATATGTAGGTTCAGTACAGCATTCTAAACAGCAGCAAAAAATAATGGCAATTCAAATAAAATCTCAAAGACAAAAAGTAAACCGGAAAAAAAGCCCCAGTTTGCTTTATATTTCATATATTAAAAAATCCTCTAGCGCACTTTCAGATAGAATTTGTACATATTAGGCATATCCATTGACAAATGCATATCTTCGATATAGAATGATTGGATGGCTTAAATATTAAGGAGAACTATGATATGAAAAATTTCAAAGATTTAAATATAAGTGACAAATTGGTTGAAGGTCTTCAAAGAGAAGGCATTACCAATCCTACAAAAATTCAAAATGAAACTATAACTCTTGCTATTGAGAATATGGATATTATCGCACAGGCGGTTACAGGCAGCGGCAAGACCCTGTCTTATATACTTCCGTCTTTCGAAAAAATTGATGCAAACTCCAAGGATTTGCACACCATAGTATTGGCACCCACGCATGAACTTGTGGTGCAAATAAACAACGTGGTCAAAAATCTTGCTAAAAATTCAAATCACCCTGTCAGATCGACAACTATAATAGGCGATGTAAACATTAAAAAACAAATAGAAAACTTAAAATCAAAACCTCATATAATCGTCGGCACGCCGGGCAGAATGCTTGAATTAATCAAATCTAAGAAAATCAAAGCCCACCAGGTAAAAACCATAGTTATAGATGAAGCCGATAAACTGCTGTCCGACAACAACATACAAACTGTTAAAGATGTTATTAAGACCACGCTGAGAGACAGACAAATACTGGTTTTCTCTGCTTCTATCGACAAGATTGCCGTAGACAGGGCGTCAGAGCTTATGAAAAACCCTAAATTAATAAATCTTGCCGACGAAAAGGTCAATAGTGATATTGAACATATGTGTGTGATATCTTCCCAAAGAGACAAGATAAACTCTCTCAGGA
This sequence comes from Peptoclostridium litorale DSM 5388, assembly GCF_900141635.1. Taxonomy (GTDB): domain Bacteria; phylum Bacillota; class Clostridia; order Peptostreptococcales; family Peptostreptococcaceae; genus Peptoclostridium; species Peptoclostridium litorale. Next base: position 346,994 of record NZ_FSRH01000001.1, read on the forward strand.
GTTTAATTCATGCCGCTAAGCCTAAAAAAACCATTGTTTTTATCAATAAAAACGAACTGATCCAAGAAGTGGTGTCCAGGCTCAATTACCACCAGCTAAGCACAGTTGGAATATTCGGCAATGCAACAAAGACTGATAGGAAAAAGGCTCTCGATTCCTTTAAAAGCGGAAAATCAAATGTCCTTGTAGCTTCAGATTTAGTAGCCAGGGGTCTTGATCTCAATGATATTACACATGTAATAAATCTTGATGTTCCTGAAAACTTAAACGAGTACATCCACAGAGTCGGACGTACTGGAAGGGCGAATAAAAAAGGTACTGCAATTTCCATAGTTACCGAAAATGAAATACCATTTCTAATGAAAATCGAAAAGCTAAACGGCATAGTCTTTGCTCCTAAAGAAATTTACAATGGCAAGTTAATGGATTTAAAGTAGTATCCACGTCTTTTTGATATTATTGAAAATACCACATAAACCATAAAAGCCCCAAGATTAGCCTTGGGGCTTTTACATTTGCTGAATTATGCAGCTTTTTTCTCTTTTGGGCTTGCTACTCTCTTTTCATATCTGTTGAACATAATCAGAGAAACCCATGTGAAAAATGCAGGTCCGGCAATGCTCCATATTGTAGATTCCATATCTCCCTTTACCGCTGGATCTATTATCGTAAAGAAATTTGCAAATCCAACTGTAAATGTAACCACTATACTTGCAACCAATCCGCTCCTGTGCGACTTGAAAATCTCAAAAGGCTTGTTGATGCTTGAATTCTTCTTAAACTTTGCAAATGCTCCTGCTATGAACATGTATGGAAGAGTCATTGCAACGTTAGTCATAAGCACAAGCTTAGTGAAAAATTTCGAGGCCGCATCCCCGCCGAATGAAACCATGAAAATCATGGCGACAACCACCATGCACTGAACCCACATTGCGTTTTTAGGTATTCCGTCATTTACCTCTCCAAGCTTCCCAGGCCAAAGCTCTTTTGGAGTGCCCTCTATTATCTGCTTCAACGGGGCATATGTCAGGGTAAAAAATGCCCCTGTCAGCGCAAGAAGCATTGATATGCCGACATACCTTGCAACCCAATTCCCTATCGATACAGAAACAGCCTCGCCGAGTCCAAATGCCTGTCCCAGTTCGTATCCCATGTTGTTCATCATTATATACGCCACATTACCCATGTGCACGTTTTCTGACGAGAGCACATCAGACCAGTTCACAAACACTCCGCAAAGGAATATACCAATTGCATACCCAGCAGAAATTACAACTGCCGCTATAGTTATGCCTTTAGGGAATGTCACTTCCGCGTTTTCAGTCTGGTCCACCAATCCGCCTGCAACCTCCGTACCTCCATATGCAAATAGAGCAAATACAAGGAATGCAAGCACTGCTATAGGGCTTTGGTAAGACATGTTAGGCGACTTTATGAATGACTCCACCCCCGTAATAGGCTGTGCCAGCTCCCCGCCGTTTCCTATCAGTATTGCTATTGCACCTACAAGCAGCACTATATTAAGCAGTGTCACTGCAATGCCGCCTACAGAAGTTATCTTTTTTATCTTATCCAATCCCTTAGACGACACGTATGTCACCATCAATATCCATGCAATTCCCAAAAGGCCCAGCGTCTGGGTGGATTTCAAGCCAAACAGCGACCATGTCGAAGTTGTATCTGTTCCAAATATCGCAGTTGAAAATACAACCCATATTGCAGATCCTACATTAACCATCCATATAATATAAGATGCATACCACATGAATGTCCCTACAAATGCATATTTGGGATTTACGGATTTTGACATCCACGAATAAATGCCGCCCTTTTCATCTTTGAATGCCGCACCATATTCAGCCATCATGAATGCAAAAGGTATAAAAAATGTGATTGCAGATAAAACATACCACGGAATCGCAGCATAGCCCATCAAATAAAATGATCTTGGCATGTTTGCAAATCCAAACACCGATGTGAAAATCATCAATATCAACGAAACTAAGTTAAGCTTTTTAGAATTCTCTTTGCTCATTTGTACTTCAATCCTTTCTTTGAGTGTCCACTTTTCAATTAATATCAAAAAAATAATCCATAAAATTTTTTTGATACGGCTTTTATTATAATGTATTTTTGTTATTTAAACAACGAATTTTTGTCGTTTTTAAAAATCTTTTTAAATTTTTAGTACATTTCCAATTATGGCAATTACCATTTCTATGTGAATTCTACATTTTTATTACAATTTATTTTTTTGTTTGGCATTTGCATACATGTGCGCTCACCTGTAGGTTAACTATTTCACATGTCAGGGATTCTTTCAACAGCATTGATATTTTAAAATCTTTCGAATTTTCCGAATAGAAGTGGCCAAAATATATTATAATAGTAGACATAGAATAAATAGTGATATAGAGAGGCATTAATCCATACCAATAAAATATTATCCGTATTAGGAGGCGTATAAAATGATAGTTTCTGATGAAAAGAAAATAAATTCGCAAAAGGTAGAGCACCCCGAGGCCAAAAATGCCCTTATGAAAGTTCTCATATCGCCTAATGAAGGCTGGGAAGGGCATGTAATGCGTATTTTCGAACTTGAGGCGGGAGGATATACTCCAAAGCACACACACGACTGGCCACATATCAACTATATACTCGAAGGGTCGGGCACGCTTTTCCTCGACGGCAAGGAAAACGAGATTGAGGAGGGATCTTACGCATATGTCCCTTCAAACGAGCTTCACCAGTTCAAAAACACAGGAAAGGGAACACTCAGATTCATATGCATAGTTCCTGAGGAAGGACACCAGTAGTAACATAACAATGCTTGGCAACGTGCCGCCGCGTAGTGCCTGTTTTATTCATTACAACGTGCAAAACCCGCCATCAAGGCGGGTTTTGGTGTTTTTAATACTAAAGAGCGATCTTGCGATATTTTTACAGAGGGTCTATTCCCGGTTTTTCAATTTTATTGATCCACCTCGCCATCCGTGTAGTTTTGCTTGGTCTTGTTGATATAATAATCTTCTTCACCCATTTCTATGAAATAGCCTCTCTCAACAAGTTTGTCTACAGCTTCTTTGAACTCCCCGCAGGTTTTATATATGTCCATGTCCATTATGTCAGTTTTACGAGACTCAGAATTCATCGACATTAAAAACATCCATATAATATCCGTCCGGATATTCCTCTGCGCTCTTGTCTGTAGGATTTTTTTCGCCATCTGCCATGATGACATTTTCAACTTTAATCCAGCACGCTATCCGAATCATTGAAGTACACCTCTGACACTGTGTTTCATCCAATAATGCTTTCCTCATCCAAAAGAATTCCATGCCCGAGCTCCGTGCCCGTAACTATCAATTTGCCTTTCAGCAGAAGTGTTTCGTTCGTTTTTGAAGAATCCTCCACAGCCTTAGAGCCGTCACTTTGAACCTGCTCATTTTCCATTTCAGACTTTACTTTAGTCTTTCTCTCTGACTGTTGACTTTCCTCCCGCGGCGAGCAGCCTGTAAAGATTAGAACCAACACCAGAAGCAGTCCTGCTATTTTCTTCATTGCCTTAAAACGGCCCCACTTTTCCGTCTTCTTAGTAAGGCACCTCTTTTGCACTGAATGATTCATAGTCCACATCAGCCTTCCATCCTCTCACTCCTACGTATCCGTTCACTTTCAGCATGCTATTGTCGACGGCCATGTAGTTTTTCCCATCAACATATATGTTCATCATGTCTCCGGCATTTACCACTCTCAAGTCATAGCTCTTACCTTTCTTTACGTCAAAATCCAGCTGTACCTCTTTAAGTATGTTCCACTTGTAATTTGTCCATCCTGCCAATACAGTGTTTTTTTCAGGATCTATACCTACATAGTAGCCTGTGTACTGGTCGTTTCCAACGCTGGCCCTTGTAACATTGAAGACTATTCCCGCATTGCTGCGATTTTCGTTGTTGAACTTCATTGTCACCTCATATATCCCCGAATAATTGTATAATATAGGTTTGTCAAATATGTTCGCCACCAATGCCATTGGACCATCGCTGCTCGAATCCGGCCTCATTCTGAGAGTCTTTTCTTGATCCCAGTCGCCACCGTATTTTGCCATTCTGTAATACTTTTCTCCGTCCACTTCGAAATTGAACTTATAAGCCTCCGTTATATACCCTTCAACGCTGTACTGATCCATAGTATATACAGGCCCCACCTCTTTAAATTTTGTATCGTATGCTATCATGTCTCCATTAGTGCTTTTTTCCCTTACAACGTAATATCCCTTGTATTTGCCTTTTTCCACAATAGTATATCCGTTGGCAAATCCGAAGTCCTTTTCGTAATTGTGGTATTCCTTCGTCTTGAAGTCATACGATATTATCCTGCCGTCTTCGTCCATGAAGTAAATTTTCCTGTAGTCGTTTGCAACATAAGTACTGCTTGCTTTAAAAACTTTCATCCTAGAATCGTTCTCCGGGTTGAATTCCTCCCCATATTTCAATACGGCTTCCTTGTTTCCTGTATTATTGAATGTCACATACACACCGTCGCTTTCTATGTTAGCCGTATAACCTTTTGCATAGTTGTTGTTTTCTGTTATCACTACCACAGGCTTTGCGTACTTTTTATACACCCTGTTTGCAATTGCAACTGCCTGCTCCACAGATGTCGTGCTTTTAGGGTTGAATTTAATGCCGTCGCCTTTCATGAAGTCGTTTTCATACACAAAGTCAACTCCCCTTACAGCCCAGGAGGCAACGCTCCCCTTATCTGTCATTGCAAGTGTTCCATCTCCCCTGTTGTAATCCACTCCAAGCGCACTCACTGCATTTAGCATCATAACTCCCATCTGCTCCCTTGTAACCGAACTGTCCGGTGCAAATTTCCCATTTCCAACGCCATTTATAATCCCTAGATTGTACGCTATCCTTACAGATACATCCGTAGTGTCGCTAAAGGTTGATGCAGGTGCTGGAGCGGGGTCCTCCTTCTTGACTGCCCTGTATAAATTGACAGCCAGAGTCGCAAATTCCTGCCTTGTTATATTCTTTTTGCAGTCATTCAAAAGAGCCGAGTCCATGACAATTCCATTCGTCACTGCATCTATGAGCTCTTCCTTGGCCCATGAACTCACATTTCCATAATACCACCCCCTGGCTTCACCCTTTGTTATGGCAAAAGACGTAAAACCGCTCATCAGGAGCATCAACACAACCACCAAAGATAACACTTTCTTTTTCACAGTATTCTCCTCCTTTTGCAAATTTATCCATCTATGTAATAGTATATCCATTAATCAATCATATTAAACTCAAAACCCAAACGTTCAGCACCGCTATTTCCCATGTGCATATTTGCGCCCCATGATACCGATTAATCCCGAATGCCCCATAACCAAAATTAAATTTCAAATTCCGCATAAATGCATATTTTCAACCTATTACATATCGGACAGTTGTTGTATAATGATTCTATGGCATTGTCGGTTTTTACAACAGTCAATGCCTGTTATTTTTGATCCATGGAGGTTTTTATGTTAGCATCGAATCAAAAAAAAGGATATTTAATGGTCGCCTCTGCAAGTGTGTTTTGGGGCACACTAGGGCTTTTTACCACGCTCATTTTTTCAATGGGGCTGGCTCCTTCTCAAACTGCATTTTGGAGGATGTTCTTCGGATTTTTGTTCCTGTTCCTATATATACTTTCAAAAAACAAAGGCCTGTACAAAATAGATGCAAAGGGACTTGTTATGTGCGGGATAACAGGGCTTTTCTGCCATACCGTCTTCAATATATTTTATATGGGCTCCATCCAAAAGACGAGCATAGCCACAGCGGCAGTTCTGCTTTACACGGCTCCCGCATTCGTGATACTGATGTCTAGCATATTTTTCAGGGAAAAGCTGACCTCTTTAAAGCTCGCAGCCTTAGCCGTTTGCCTTTCTGGCGCTTTTTTGACCGCGACCGGAGGGTCTTTGGCTTCCCTAAGCCTGAACATGTCCGGCGTGCTCATGGGACTTGGCGCAGGATTTTCATACGCCATGATAACAATAATGACAAAGGCTTTCCTTTGCAGCTATAATCCACTTACAACAAACATGTATGTGTTTGCCTTTACATCACTTTTTTTGATACCCGTATCAAATCCAGTCGATGTGATATCCTCCGGGATGAGCCCAAAGCTCATTGTGCTGCTTGCATGCCTGGGCCTTTTCCCGACCGCCATAGCATATGCGGTATATACGGCGGGGCTTTCAAAGCCCATAGAGTCTTCAAGGGTTGGAATAATATGTACGCTGGAGCTTGTAGTGTCAGTATTCATATCGCTAATGTTCTTTTCGGAAGACCTTTCTCCGGCCAAGCTGGCGGGAATAGCTCTGGTGATGGCTTCAGTTCTCATTGTGCAGCTTGACAGGAGCTGATATACTGTCCAAAAATATAAATGCAAATGCACCCCATAATATTTTCAAAAACAAAAAACGGCCGGATGATATAAACAAGTTGTTTACATCATCCGGCCGGCCCTGTATTTAAAATATCCAAGTTCCGCTCTGGTTGGAATCCTCAAGATAATCACGTTTCGCCTGCGGAATGAGATTGAGCCTTGCCCTTGTCTCCACCTTTACTCCCAAACGCTCTAAAAGCGGCGACATATATAGGGCCAATTTTTGGTCTTTCATAATCACCCTTTTCGGAATGGTACGCATTTTGCCCATGAATTCCATAATGAAGCTTAAAAACTCCTCCTCATGGTTCATTATATGAACGGCGGAATCCCCTATGGTCATTCCCAAGTCCACATCCGCTATGAGCATTACAGCTGGAAAAAATGACTTTCCATCTTTGTCCATTGCAACTGGAGCATTGTGGTAGAAGCTGTCTATCTCCCATGACTCCTTGGTCCTTGTGCATATCTTTTTAAGCTTTCTCAGCCTCAGTTCATCATTGTATATTGAAAAACCCTTTACACTGTCTTCAGCATTTATAAAATCACTGCGCCTTGACTGCGCATCATCTGCTCTTTCGCTAAAGGCTGCGCTTTCGATGAAAGCCCTGCCCTTTTTAACAGGGGAGGCTTTGTCATCACTGCATTTTTCTGCATTACAAAAAGAATTGATTGTAGATTCTGATAATTCTGATAATTTTTTGTATCTTTTTTTACTTTTGATGCTAAAATAACTTAACATCCCCTCATTTTTTTGTATGCTTGCATATAGACATCTTTTAGAATCCATATTCCTCCTCCTTTCGAATAATTTTACATTCAAATTTGTTATATATCCAACCCCAAAACGAAATTGATATAAGCTTAATTATAACACCATCGCACCCGAAACTCCAATGTAATTGGAAATTTTTATAAAAATATTCTTTTTTGTGGCCTAAAAAGGAGTACTTGCTTCACACAAAATAGATGCTTGAATCTATACATGCATTATTATTTCTGCACGAAGCCCCTGAACTTAATTGAATAAGTCCAGGGGCTTCATACTTTGCTTATATTTCACCTGATTATAAAAGTTCCTTTTGAGGCGTTACTATAATTTTAACATGCTGTTTCTTTTGAGGCCCCGTCAGCGTTCCAAATCCTTCTTCAACAATATCATCAAGAACTATCTTTTTCGTTATGTATCCCTGCGCTTTTATCCTTTCATCGCTCATTTGTGAAATTGTTGCAGGAAACTCATTTCTGTATGCAATAGTTCCGATGACATTTTTTTCCGTGAAAACTAGTACATTCGGATTTATATTTATTTCATTTTCCCATATGCTTGTAACAACCATTGTCCCATTGTATTTTATGCTTTCTATTCCTGCATCAAATCCTATCTTAGCACCTGTAGTCTCGAATGATACATCCACGCCGTTACCACCCGTAAGCCTTTTGACTTCTTTAGCCACGTCCACCTCATTAGGGTCAATCACGACATCCGCTCCGGCCCTTACCGCGTAATCCTGCCTTATGGACTTTCTTTGCATTACAACCACAAGGCTCGCGCCTGCAGCTTTAAGCGCCTCTATGGTCGCAAGGCCTATAGGTCCTGCTCCAAGAACAAGGGCAGTCTGTCCTGTCATGAATTTGCCTATCCTCAAAGAATGGATTGCAACAGCTATTGGTTCTATGAGCGCCGCCTTTTCGAAAGAAAGCGAATCTGGAATCCTGTGAACAAATTTGGCTGGAAATACTGTGTATTCAGCAAATCCTCCCCCGCCTCCACAAAGTCCGTGGAATCCAAGGCTGCTGCAAAGATTATACTTCCCTTCCTTACAGGCATCGCATTCTCCACATGCGACTATCGGCTCCACTGCAACCCTGTCTCCAACCTCAATGTCCGAAACCCCTTTTCCTACTTCCACAACTTCTCCTGAAAATTCATGTCCAAGTATAACTGGTGCCTTGTCTCCGCTTATTGGGTGTGGACTATCCTGTGGTATGAATATTGGCCCTCCAAGGTACTCATGCAGGTCTGAACCGCATATTCCGCACCATTTGACCCTGATTTTCACGCTCCCTTCAACAACCTTTGGCTCATCAACCTCTTCAACCCTTACGTCCTCTCTCCCATACCATAATGCCGCTTTCATATCATATCCTCCTTTATGTCGTTTAATTATTAATTATCAATAATCTCGATATCAATAAAAGCAATTCCCATGCCAAAATAAAAAAATCAAATATGTATTTTTTCATTTCTCAAACATGTCTTCAATCAATCCCTTTGTATGCTCCGTAACCACTGTCAATTGGACCTTTTTCGTGAAATATATTTTGCTGTGCGAATTCGCATATTCTTTGAGAGGCGATATGAGCACTCCTATTTCTTCGAATCTTATTTAACAAATATTCATTCTTCTCAAAAATGATAAAAAAGCCGTCTCAAAAGTGAGATTCAATCAAAAAATCTCATTTTTGAGACGGCTTTAAATTAAGTTTGAATAGCATATTTTTTTATCTTTCTGTATATTGTCGCCCTGCTCATTTTGAGTATACTTGAAGCCTTTTGTACATTGCCTCCACATCTTGCCAGAGCATTCTTTATGTTTTGCATTTCCACGCTCTCTATGTGGACAATTCCTGAATGCTCCATTTTTATCTCATCTACCTTTTGCCGTAATGCCTTTTCATAGTCATACCCGTCATTTATAATTTCCTCCTCGCAAAGGTAATACACTCTTGCGACAGCATTTTGGAGCTCACGCACGTTGCCTTTCCAACTTCTGCTTTTGAGCTTTTCAATATAATCGCTGGAAATAATTTTTTTGTTGTTTTGGCTAATATTGAGCCTTTCCACAAAATATTTCGCAAGCAGTTCCACATCTTCGATTCTTTCAGCCAGACTCATAATATTTATGTTCATGACATTCAACCTGTAGTAAAGATCCTGCCTGAAATTCTTTTTCGATATCTCCTGTACAAGATCCCTGTTTGTAGCCGCTATTATTCTGACGTCGAGTATTTTTTCATAGCTTCCACCTATCCTGCTTATCTTTTTGTTGTCGAGAAATCTCAAAAGCTTCGATTGCATTTCAAGAGGCATTTCTCCGATTTCGTCCAAAAATATAGTGCCCCCGTCTGCAATTTCAAATTTGCCCGGACGACCTGTCTTGGCTGCTCCGGTAAATGCCCCCTTTTCATATCCGAAAAGCTCACTTTCCATTAGATCCCTCGGAATGGATGCGCAGTTGATTGCTATGAAGGGCTCTTCAGCCCTTTTACTGTGATTATGTATTGACTGCGCAAAAAGCTCTTTTCCCGTTCCGCTTTGGCCTGTTATCAATACGCTGCAGTCTGTAAGCGATACCTTCTTTGCATGCTCTATTATCTTATTCATTTTTTCATCCTGAGTCACTATGTCACAAAATTTGTATACCGCCTTGTAACCTGCCACCTTGTTTGCCATTTTGTGGACATGGCTTGATTTTTTAAACGTCACAACTGTTCCTATGGTTTTGTCAGCCAACAAAACCGGTACAGACTTCACACTGCACTTTATCACGCCGCCCCCGCTTGTGTGAAAATCACAATCCAAATTCTCATAGCATTTGTCACCATTCACTGCGCCTGATAAAAAATCGGTTTCATTTGCTATGACATCCATACTTTTGCCAATAATATCTCTATTTGAGTACCCAAGTATTTCTGCTGCCTTTTCATTCGCCTTTTTTATATTCATGTTATCATCAAATATTATCATTCCATCTCTTATCGAGCTGAATGTTGCATTTATTAGATTATTTGACTTTATAAGCTCTATCTGGCTTTCAATAGAGTATGCCACTGTTATTACCATTCCCAAAGTATGTGTATGAGCCTTTTTACATTCTCCCGACATGTCTATGCAACCTATTATATTTCCTTCATCATCATGTATTGGCGCTGCTGAGCATGTCCATGAATGCTGATTTTTACAGTAATGCTCATTTCCTATCGTCTGCAGCGGCTGGTCAATTTGAAGAGCCGTTCCTATGGCATTTGTTCCCACGGCCTCTTCCGTCCATAAAGCCCCCTTTACAAAATTGAGCTCTTGCGCCTTTTTCATTATTTCCTCGTCTCCTATGGCCTCAAGCAGGTACCCGTTCCCATCCGTTAGCATGACGCTGAATCCTGAACCCTTGACCACCTGATACATTTTTTTCATTATTGGAATTGCAACATTTATAAGTTGAATATTTCTGTCCCTTATATTTTTTATGTCAAATTCACTCGCCCTTTTCCCTCTGCCATGTTCCCTGTCCACGCCATACTCTTCGCACCTTCTCCATGAATCCAGTATAATCTTTTTAATTTCACCATCTTTATAATACAATTCTTCGCCGTAATCCATCTTGTGCACCTCCATGAAGTTTTACACGGGATATTCACTCTATACGAATAATTATACACCAATAGGACGCCACCCCTCAAATTCATTTTTTAAGGCTACGTTTTGCATAAAAATAGACAAAGGGCGAACTTCCGAGGAATTCGCCCTTTAGATTTTATTGTCTAAATATGAAATTATCTGTTTATTTCCCTTACCGGCCTGGCTTCTATATATCCTCTGTATCCCTGAGGCTCAAGCTGGTATCTTGGAGCCTCGTCGTCGGCCCACTCGAATCCGTATATCTTCGGATCGTATTTTGCGATTACATCCCTCAGCTCTTCTATGGCGTCCATGAAATCCTCATCTTCGAAAGGCTCTCCCTGGAATACCATCATCTTGCACGGCTCAAGCTCTATTATGTCGAATCCTTCAGGTACCTTTCCCGAATAGTCCGCAGGCACTTCTACTCCCTGAGCATATTCAGATGTCCCAGGCGTTATAAGCCCCTTCGGAAGCCACATCCCAGCAGGCTCGTGTATGGCCTCCTTTACGCTGCAAAGTATTCCCCACATGTCACAGCCCACCTCGTTGCAGTATTCGAAGTAGTCCTTTGCACTTACCGCCCTCTTTAGCAGTATCTTTCTTTTGGGCCTTTGAACAACCTGGACAAATACCGTTCTCGTATTTTTAGCATTTGTATTTTCGCTCATTTTAATATCTCCCCTTTTCAGCATATTGTAATATTCCAGAATCCTCTGAGGCATAAAAAGTTCTATGGGCTCCGGGTTGCAGCTGTATTTTTTCGGCGGTATACCGAACTGCTTTGAAAATGCCCTTGTGAATCCCTCGTGCGAATCGAACACAAAGTCAAAAGCCACATCTATTATCTTGGGCTTTTCGTCCCTTAAAAGTATTGCAGCTTTTGAAAGGCGAAGCGCCCTTATATATTCAAAAGGAGTTTTGCCCATAAGCGCCTTGAATATCCTCGCACAGTGCCACTGCGAATAGCCCGCCGCTCTTGCAAGGTCGCTTAGAGTTATCTTGCTTTCCAGATGGCTTTCTATATAGTCCTGCATCCTCTGCACGGCCTTTACCGCCTCCAAATTTTCCATGCCCGCACCTCCTGAATATAAGTATACTGGCTTTGAAGTGATTTTTCTTGACACTGATTGCTTATATTGTATTTATATACCCATACAAAAAACGGTGCCTCTCCGGATTGTAATTCCAAATCCGTAATATGCACCGACTGTAAATCTATTATTTCTGATCAAACCACTTCTTGTAGACACTGCAAACCCTCAAAAGTTCCTCTTCCCCTATGATATACGGGAACATTCCATACATGTATTTTATGAAAGGCCTGCTGTGTATTCCGTGTTCCAGTGCAAACTCCTTGAACCCCCTAAGGTCTGCAGAATCATATACCTCGATGCAAAGGCATGCACCGAGTATTCGCACCTCTTTTACCCTGTCTGAATAAAAATCCTTGAATATGTCCCTTAGCCTCGACTCTATCCACTTTATCTTTGACATGTAGTCTTCGCGCTCGAATATTTCAATTGACTTTAGCGCCACTGTGCAGGCCAGGGGATTGCCCATAAAAGTCGGGCCGTGCATGAATGCATGCTCAGGATTGTCTGAATAAAATCCGTCAAACACCCTGTTGCTAGCCACAGTCACCGCATGGCCTATGTAGCCTACCGTAAGCGCCTTCCCAAGTACGACAATGTCAGGGCAAACCAAGTCGCTTACAAACATGTTTCCCGTACGGCCAAAACCAGTAGCCACTTCGTCGAATATGAGCAGTACGTCATAGTCGTCGCATATCCTTCTAGCATCTTCCAAAAATGAAACGTCGTACATGCGCATGCCTCCGGCGCCCTGAAGCAGAGGCTCCACTATGAATGCCGCAATCTCTTCATGCCTATCCTTTAGCAGTAGCTCCAGCTCATCTGCATCGGGCGAGATGTGGTATATACCCTCTTTTTCAGGGAATGCCAGATGGTAGTCTTCATCGTCCCCCACGGCCATTGTCTTGAATGTATCCCCGTGATAGGAATGTTTTAGTGCGACAAATCCATTCTTATGGGGCTTTTCCTGGTTGAAGAAATACTGGACGGCCATTTTAAGGGCAACTTCAACGCCAACGCTACCCGAGTCCGAATAGAAGCAATGGTTCAAATCTCCCGGCAAAATCTCTGTTAGCTTTTTGGAAAGCGCCTTTACAGGTTCATGCACAAGACCTCCCAGCATGACGTGGGAAAACTCGTCCACCTGTTTTTTAAGCGCATCATTTATTTCAGCATTGTTGTAGCCGTGAATTACGCTCCACCATGACGTAGTTGTGTCTATGAGTTTTTTGTCCTTTGTATATAGATAGATGCCCTGTGCACCTGTAATTTCAATGGGCTCTGCCATGGTCTTCATCTGCGTGTACGGAAACCAGATCATTTCGTCCTCCTAACGGCTGCTGTTGATCCAAAAGCACCCTTTGCGGCGGACCATATTTTATGTCAGATTAATTCTGCAGCCTCTATAAATTTATTGATAACTCAATATTATAGCTTTAAATTCCAATTGTCAACCCAGCGGTATAATTCAGTTTACAATGTCCCGAAATAAAAAATGATGCTGCAACTCTCCCAAAAGCATTTTTCATCCCCAAAATATATGCGGCAGGAATTCTGCCGCATATATTTTAAATTCCCCTTATTTTCCTGTATAGTTCCGTCTCCTCTCCCCTGTCCCACTCGTCAGCGACTTCCTTCGAAAGCTCTGCAGCAGGGGCAATGTTTTAAGTTCATGCTCTTCATAAATCTCTGCTATCCTTTTGGAGTTGGCTTCACACAGCCAGCATGTCCCCGGCGGGTAAAAATCCTTTCGCATGTCTTCATAAATGGGTTTGAAAGGCCTCTTTGCAATGGTTATTATGCCCCCTATCTGCTGCTTAGCCAGAGATTCATAGTAATCAACATAGCTTTGCATGGGCACGCCCTTTTCATCGGCCATGCCCTCATATGTCGCCGACCTTATTATGCGGTTTTGCAGTTTTTCCCTGCCCAGAACAACTGGTTCAAACACCTTCATAAAAACCTCCTAAGCCTTGGCATCGGGGTACAAGTCAAACAAAAAGCCCACGAAAACATAAGATACAATAAACAGTATCAGCGCCAGCTCTGTATTGAAAAGGGCTATGAGGCTCGCCTGAGCGCAAATGCATGCCCTGAAATTGGTGGCCAGCGAATAGTAAGTCCTTTTCCCAACGGGACTTACATAGTACAATACGGCCGTCCAAATCTCCAAGAACACTGAAAGCATACCCAGTATGATGAATATCCTGTTGGCCTCGGCTACTATGAAGCCTGCCTTGTATACCGACACAAAGTAAATGAGGGGCAAAAGAGCACCCGCCACACCTATTGTCCTGGCTTTTCTCAAGCCATATTTTACGATTACCGTACGTTTTCCGGCGCGCTTATCCCCCTTGTAGTCCTTAAAATAAGTGTAATAGGTCATAAGGCTGTTTATAAGCCATATTAGCCCCCAAATGGCCAGGCGACTGGATGTGAAATACGGGGAATGAACCGGCCCTGAAGCCAGATAGCCAAATACCGGACACATGCTTATCATAAGCCCGAATATGATATTGCCCCATATGCCATGACCCTTGGCATATTCATAGAGTATATTAAGGAATACGCCGATGATCAGGGGAATAAGGGCAACAGGTTCAAGGTAAAACCACGTTATAAATCCCGTCGCCAGAATGAGTACAGCCGACAGTGCCATGGCGCCCCCAACATGGAGCTCTCCCGAGACCATGGGACGATGGGGCGCATTGATTCTATCCTCTGCGCGCCCTAAAAAGTCATTTATAATCTGGTTAATGCCCCAGCTCAAAAAAAGCAGAAGCAGCGTGGCAAATTTTCGTTCGACTGACGGCATTATTTCAACAGTCCCAAAATCCGTTGCTATATGTTCATAAAAAGCTACGCCCACCCAGCCGGGAATCCCAGTAACAAAAGCGTAGTAAGGCCACATGGATTTGACATAAGCCTTTATAAATCGCACCAACTGATGCTGTGATATTGAATCTTCCACTGTAATCACACCTTTTTTCAAATTAATTCTAGTGTACTATTGTTCTGAACATAAAAAAAGAGAAGCCATGCAAAATTCAGATAAAATTAAGAAAACCATAAAGCATGGCGCTTTATGGTTTTTTGTCGTTATATATGAAAAAAGAACTATGGAATTTTCCCACAGTTCTTGATGAAAATATTCGTATCCGGGTCGAATAGAGCTTTCGAGTGCCGGCATTTGCGGCATCATGGCTTCTCTTTCAAATACAGCGCTCTCAAGTCGAGCCAATAGTTGATAGTATCCCGGCGGGGATCAACGCTAATTTGAATAGTGCTGAACACGAGCAAAACAGCTACTTCTGGGGTTTCTAGCTGCAGGCTCATGTCATCTAGCGCCGCCTCTATGGTTTCTGGCTGGCCTGGCGGGAACGCTGCGGCAATCTGGTCGATATAAGCATTCATATCCTCCTCGAGTATCACGCTATCATCCAGCTCGATCTTCAATGTCGGTATTCCAGTCTGAAAGTTAGTCATCCAATCGATCCTGTATAGGCCCTTGTCCCCTTCTATCGTGACAAAGTCCGCCCCTTTTTCCTCCTGCAAATTGACAGCCCAGCTATAATCGCTTATGTCGACCGCCCCTGGCTGCAGCGTCAGGTGAGTCCTCATGTACTCTCCGCGTCCAGGGTCGTATTCGGGCTCAGGCCAGGTCTGCTCGAAGCCAAGTTTTTCTTTGAATACCGATCTTTCTCTCAATCGCCTGTCAAACCAAGCCGGCAGCTTCGTGTCCTCAGCTCCTGCCAGGTAAATGACCGCATCGGTAATCGATTCGCGCACTTCCCTTTCCGGTTCGCTGGCTGCGGGAACCAGCTTATCGCCTTCAAGCATGCCCTGGCTGACCAGCAGCTTTTCCAGTCTGTCAACTTGTGATTTTACCGGCAGTGCATGGTAGCCGACTGCCGGCATGACCGAGAAAACGGCCAATGCGCAGGCCAGTATGGCAATCGCCGTATGTGCCCTAGCCTTTAGCATTATAAGCAAAATAGCCGCCACCACGGCAATGATCCATATCAGTATGAAGGAGTATTCGGTCGTTTTGAGACCTGACTTGCCCAGCTGGACCAGCAGGGCCCATGCCTCAAACGCGAGTATCACCAGCGCGGCAAACGGATAAATCCTGCGATAGAATTTAGTCAGTCCCGACTCCTTGTGGGTGACCATGATGTGAAGCCATATTCCACAAATCGCATAACTTGTTGCAATGCTTGAAAGCCTAATGAATGACGCCTCCATTCCACTCGCAACGGTTTTGCCCGCCCAGACCAGCAGAACTGCAGTCAATGCCAGCGCTATTGGAATCATAATGTATTCGAATAGAATATCGACAAACTGTGGCTGTTTTTGAGCTACTTCACGTTTTGGGTCAATCCGCCCCTTGCAAAAATCCGGAAAATAGCCAACAAAAATTGTAAATGTCAAAAAGCCGACCAGCGTCCCGATATACGCATAGACCTTCCAGCTCATGTCGCGGTAAATCAGCGCTTGAACAGCGCCTGCGACTCCTGAGGTCCCCCCCATGAGCACTGTGCCATAAATTAAGGCTATGAAGAAAGCCTTTTGAGTCATGAAAAGGGATCGGGCGAAGTCCGACTGGTCTTTTGGATAGCCGGCCAGTATTATAAATGCAATGAAACTGACCTGAATTGCAACGCTAACACGGGATGCAGCCAGACCTGAAACCCTGGCAAATCGAGATGCGTCCAGTCCCGGATCGGTCCCGCCAAAAAAATAGAGCATGATGAATGTCGCAACCACGACCGCGGCGCCGAGAAGGTTTGCAGTCGTGAATGCCCTGGTCTCGCCATAGCGGCTTTGTACCGCCGTAATCGCAGCCAGGCTGAAAACAGCGCCCAGCGCGAAAGCCCAATGCAGGCAGTTGAACATGAAATTGTATGTTTCCTGCTCAGGCCAGTCAAGCTGTATTCTGACCATAGTCACGATCGCAAATCCCAGCGCGCTGGCTATCGCAGCAGGGAATGTCTTGAAAGCCTTTACTGCACCTTTTGATATTTGCGGGATCGCCTTGGTAAAAAAGTTCATGGCATACACCTCCTAAACAACCTAATCCTCCATTATAACTTGTATGCTCTATTTTTACCTCTCAATGCCTGTCAATAAACATAAAAAGGCCGGCTGATAAATAACTTACCGGCCGGCCTACTACACTACCTATTTTTATTTGCAAACTCCACCTATACTGCGCTGCTTTCTATTTCGCCCTCCATTTCTTCTTCAAGTTCTGGAAACTCTTTTAAAATCATCTTTTGATTTAGTCTGCCCGATTTTATGTCCTCCTAGAATACCGTCCAGCTTTGAGGGAACATAGACTCACCTGCAGGGTCTAGCCACGTGGCAAGCCTGAATATGTTGTTTGCAACAAAACCAATTGACGTTGTGGTCATGTCAAGCATAAATCTCGTATTTCCAACTATGAATACGAATACCACCAGTCCTATTGCCACAATTGCATTGACGTCACTCAAAATCTTAATTCCTTTCTTAAGACCCGAGTATGCGCTGACTCCAAACAGCAGTGTTATGGATATTAAAACCATCACGTCAATGGCAGGCGTGACTTCAATGCCAAACACATAGCCGATAGATGCTGAAATAAGTGGAGATCCAAGCCCTAAACTCGTTGCAACCGCACCTACTATGCCAAATATGAAGAATACATCTAGAAGCCTTCCAATTACTCCGTCCACCTTGTCGCCCAGCACGCCTCTGCAGGACTCGCTTGCTTTGAGTACATCACTTTTCCTGACAAAAAGCAGATATCCTATGGCGCATGCCGTAACCGAGTATATCGACCATGCTATTGGTCCCCAGTGGAAAATTCCATATGATGCCGCTATTTCTGCCGCCTGCCACGTTCCAGCTTCCACTCCCAGCGGTGGCGCCGTGTAGTAGTATACCCACTCTATAATCCCCCAGTAGACCACGCCCACGCCGACACCGCAGCAAAACAGCATTGATGCCCACGAAAACGTTGAAAACTCGGGTTTTTCTTTCTCATCGCCCAGTTTTATCTTTCCATATCGGCCATATGCCACCCAAATGCAAAACCCTGTGCAAAACAGACCGTACCATAAATATGCAGACCCGAGATTTGTGATAATGAGGTCGTTTAGCGTGCCTACCACTTTCTGACTGAACTCCGGAAAGAATATGATCGGCAGTGCAAGTGACAGCAGCGCTATCATAGAACCCCAAAACACGCCCTTGTCTATGATGGAATTCTCTCCTTTTTTATTAAGCTTTTGCATTTTTATCCTCCTTTGCTATTCTCCTAAGCATCTCTTCAACACATTCTTTTAAGTTTTCATTGAACCTTGAAAGGTCATCGCTATGCTCATTAAATGCTGTAATTATAATAAACGACTTCTGGTCTACCAGATAGTATATTCCTAATCCATTTTCCACCACAGGCGGAAAGTACAGGTACTTCATGTTTTCATGGGTGAATGAAGTTGTTGAAAGTCTGTTGTTTCCCATAACCTGATAGGCCTTTGTCCCAAAAAGCTCTATTTCCTCGCTTATGCCCAGCTCTGCTTTAAAGTCCTTATATATTGATTCTAGCACAAATAGATACCTGTTGACCCCATTTCCGCTTTGGCAAAGCTTTGTTCTTCTATGATGCTCATTAAGCCCGTCATTTAAAAGCTTTCTAAACTCTTCGTCCGCCAGGTCCTTGTTGAAAAGCGACTTTGCAAACTCTATGCTTTCTTTTGAAACCGGCCTGTTGCACTCAGTCCTGCCTCTGAAAAACTTTCTTGCATCCACTGAAATATAAGTATTGTATACTTCCCCAAAGGTCATATACTGGGCTGCCTGGAAGGCCATGTGCATAAAGCCGTCTGCAGAGAGAACTCCGTTTTCACGCAGTATGTCTCTGCTCAGGCCTTCAAATTCAACAACTCTTGTCTCAAACGACTTCATGCACTCGTCAAAACCGCTTTTAAACCCGTTGAGCTCGCCTTTGACATTCTCGCCCAGATTAAATATGATTTCATCTATTTCTTTTTGTTCGGTTTCTCTATCACTGGAATCTTCGAACTTGATGTCCAGCCCGTCAATAACGCTTTTTACCCTCTCGACCATCAAAAGCTCAGTTCCACCATCCACATAGCTGTGGTCGGCAATGAATGAAAGCACGCCGTTTGACGAGCATGAGAACTGAAGGCCCTTTCCATGCCACCTGTTTACCAGCTCCGGGTCGTAGCTTGCATTGTCCAGATTCTCCACTATCGAATTTGAATTTACGCCGTCCAAATTGAATATGAAAATCGAGTTTTTAATCTCTTCGTATGAGGACCTGTTGCCCTCGTCCTTCAATATTTCCGCCAGCACCACGCCCGCCCTGTCCCTGTCTGTTCCTATGGTCACATAGTTTGCACCCGGGATAGCGGCGCTGCCTGTGCTTCTTGTGATTTTCTCAAGCGACCTGTATATATCATTGGCGCCAATCACCGAATCGTCCTTGATTGTCCTTATATTGAAAAACCTGTTCTTGTACGTGAAAACCACAAAATCCGATACCTCTTCACTTATATAGTACTCGTCCGATACCTCTTTTATGTGGTTTATGGACGCCAGCAGCCCCAGCAGCTGGTCCGACGAGTATAGTTTTCCATTCAGAGTATACGATCTGGCCCCTTCCTTTCTGTAGTCCAGATATACCTTGCTTATCGCATGGATTATTATTGCAATTTTTTCTAGGGTTTCATAGCCTCTTAATCTCTCATTTTCATATATTATGGGTACGTTCGTATGCGGCGACAGCGGCGCTCTCACGTCAAGATGGCATTTCACCCAGTAGTCGAATATCCAGCTGTCATTTTCCCTTTCCCCCAGCTCCCTCAGTTTTTTCTCAAGCAATTTCGAGCTTTTGGAGTTTAGAAAATCCTCCACTGATTTTTTTGCAGCATCGTGCTCTTTTTCATCCACCAGGGTTTCAGCCCACTCGATATACCTCTCCAATGTCTCCTCAAGAGAAGGTATCGGGTACTTTGGCAGATTGTCCAGGTTCAATATGGGCACGCTGTTTTTGATGTTTTTGTTCAATTTACTCCCTCCCCTACAACTCGCACTTCTTGATGCAGTATTCAAGCCTCGTGTCCTTCTGATACAACGTGCAGTACGAATACCCCACGTCTTCTATGCTTGTCTTTTCTCCACCAGCCACTTTTATTATCTTGTCAAATATCCTTGAGCCCACATCTTCAACAGTGTCCTCATTTCTCATGATTTTGCTTGCATCTATGTCTATGTCCTCGTTGATCAGGTTTTCGTTTCCGCTGACCCTTATGACAGGTATCAGCTGGTTGTTGAAGCCGGCCCCTCCGCTTGTCCAGAGTATAAGCTGTGCGCCAACCGCTGCAAAGTGCATTGCCATTACAAGCACCCCTGCCACATTCGGATTGCAGCCTATGTTTATTAAATTGCTCAGAGTCTCTTCATTCCCCCCAAGCATACATGTGTTGTAATTTGTCACTATTATCACATCTTCAAATTCATCGGCTATTTTCCTTGAAATCCCTTCCAGGCATTCATCGACTGATATGATGAGCATCTTGTTTCTTATGCCTACAGTTCCATTCGACCTCTTATATCCCTTAAAATACACTTTTTTCCCTCCTAGTCAAATTAATTTTTGTGCTAAATACCGTCAATGTTCATTTTTTTTAGTATTTCATCAATTATAGAACTTGGGAAATTGATTGTATTGCTCTTTACATTGTGAACATGCACCAGTTCTCCAACAGAAATGTCCTTAACCGCGCTGCCTATTTTGTAGTCCCCTTTTAAAATTTGATCTCTTTTATTAATCATAGTTATGGCGATTTTGTTGCCGTATGGGACATCCGTTTTGGCCTTAGTTTCAAGAACCAACTTCTGCTCCGGTGAATATATACTTACCAGCTCACCTTTCTTTGCATCTTCAAGAAGAACGGCTACATTGTCTTCTTTGCCCTTGATAATTGCTCTTTTCACTCTTTACACCTCACATATTCTAGTAATGGCCTGTTACACATTTACTATAGAGCAAGTATCGTGCCAACTTTGACTTTCCGCTATTTTCAAGGTTTGTGGGCCATTTGCTTTGACCTGCTGCATTTTTGCATAAAAAAAGCGAGTCACTTCCGACTCGTTAGTGTCGTCTTCAACTCGCTCTCTCAGCGCCGGTATCTCAATATCTATTACATTGAGCCTCCAGAACGATGCAAGTTCTATAAGTCCTGTCTTCCCGCCTTTTTTAGCTCCTGTAAAGGCTCCTGCCACGTATCCAAAGAGTTCTGATTCCAGCAGCTGCTCCGGTATCGCAGAGCAGTTTATAGACAGGAATGAACCTTTTTTCCGGCCGCTGCTTTCATGGATATACCTCGCCAGCATAGTTTTTCCAGTTCCCGATTCCCCGTGGATCAGCACTGTAGAGTCGAATTTTGCTATGGTCTGCGAAAACTTTATGACCTTCTCCATTTTGGCGCTGCTGAAAAATATATCGCTTATGCTATCTGCTTTTTCATTATCTGATTTTTTACTCTGGTCTCCCTCTTCGCCGCCCCTCTTTTTCTGTTCCTCTTCCATGAGCATGCGCTGATTGACCAGGTCGCAGGATGCATCGTATACGGTCATCACGACATACTCAATATCACCGTTTTCGTCAAACAGGGGCACTGCTGTCGTTATAAGCTTTTTCCCGAGGTATGAGGTCTGTTCTATGGTGAACTGCTTCTTTTCCTTGTATACAATGGGCAGTACTGAAGGATACCATTTGTCGTCTGATAGAAGATCGAAAAAGTTGTTTCCTATGAGCTCCTTTGCCTTCATTCCATAATGCCTCTCGCAGGCCTTATTTACATAGACAACTTTATAGTCATTATCATACACAAATATCTCGTCGTAGGCATTTTCCACTATTCTCTTCAATTTTTCATAGTCCAAAAACCTAAAGTTATCCGCATTCAAAATAAACACCTCGCTTTGTATGCATTATATCACATGTGACAAATGCACTTTCAAGGCAGGGCAATCTCAGCTTGTTTTCACTGATGTTATACAGCTTGACACTTCTTTTATGCCCAATGCTTTTTCTGCCATTCTCTCCACTTCTCAATCCGAATTCCCAGCTCTTTTTCGGTTTCTTTTCCAAAGTACGGACCATTGTATTTGTGAAACTCTCTGGAAGGATGATTCAAGTCGTAATAGCTCTCCAAATCTTTCAGTTCCAATTTTCTTAATTTTATTTTGATATTCTCCATATATATCTCCATCGAATTACATGCTCTATACGCTTCACAAAAACAGCTTAAACCTTCGCCCAAGGCGAATGTCAAGTGCTGTTGCTTATCAAGGCGGACATGACATATCCATAGACAGGGCCCGTGAACACCATTGATACAGCCCTAGTTTTGCGGAAATAGAAATCTCGACTGTTCGCTCCTCATCAACCCATGTTATAGCCAGAAAAAAATAATGGAAAACTAAATGGAAAACTAATTTGTATAAGGTGTATGAAAGATGATATTATTGTTATATATTCAATCAGGACGCAGTGCCCGTGGAGGTTCTACAATGAAAATGAAGATATTTGCCGGAATACTTGCAGTGCTAATGATCACTGGTTATTTTCTACATGTTAACAGCGGACTTGAAAATAACTCTGTTAGAATATCTGAAGCTGTACAGGACATGCTTGGCGGAGAGAAGGTTGAAGATATCTTTACAGCTGAGCAGCTGAAAAAACTAGAGGATTTTAGAGAGAAGTTCCTCGAAGAGGACTTTTCACAGTATAGAGTTGAATCGTTTCAGCCAGACGATGAGAATATCGTATATCTTATGCTCATTGTAAAGCCGCGTTTCGAAGGGGAGTCTGGCATCATACTTTATATGACATTCGAGCTGGATGATGTAGAATCACTTAGAGTCAGAAATATTGTCATTTCAAATTGGGTGAACATCGAGTTTAGTGCCAAGCAATTTTAATCGAGGTGAGTTACATTGTCTAATAGAACAATATTGGAACAATCAATTAGACTTCTTGTCGGGATTGTGATGGTTTTTATAATGTTTATAACAATCAGCGCGCTTGAAAACACAATTTCAAATCAACAGGAGTCACAAATTGAGCAGTTGACGCAAGGCATTACATATGAAGTTAATAGAACCGTGGATGTAAACGTTCTTGTCGAATCCTATCAGACCGAGATTCTAGAAGCCTTTTCCAGGGATATCCTCACTTTTTTCAACGGACGGGATTTTTCTGAGATTACAACGGAAGAACTGAATCGTCTCTTGTCTGAATATCAAATTTCCGGAATTGCACTCTTCAAAGATACAGGTGACGATGTCATTATCGAAAAGTCTACCTCCAAGGCGGAAGTTGGGCTTTCGACAAAAAAGTGGGGATTTTGGTACACTGCGTTCAGGCAACTTTTTGACGACGGCCGTGTAACTTTGGATAAAGGGACTTCAAGGGAGTCCTTCTGGATCGGGCCAAGGTCGAAGGCGTATGAGCAAGAAGGGATATTCATATTCTCATATTTGAAAGTGCCTGGACAGCCATACTTGCTAAACCTCTTCATAAACGATAAAAAGGCATTCAATATGGTTAATGACCATGACACAAATAAAGTATTCGCGAAGCTTGCAGATGGTGCCGATTTCATTGATGAAATCGCAATAATCAATGTGGACGCATGGAACAACAGGTTTCAACATGAAAACCGGTCTAAATTACAGGACTTTACAATCGAGTATGGCTCATACAACTCTTTTTCAGCAGAAGACACGTACTATCTCAACAAAGCAGTTGAACTTGAGGTTCAAGATTCACTGAGACTGGAATTCACTATGGACAATCAAAAAAAGTGTAAAAGGTACACAAAGCTGAATGATAATGAAGTGCTTGTTTTTGCGCTGAACAAAAACAAGCAGAATGCAGTTCGCATTCGTGTTGTCCTGACGGCTATATGCGGGCTTATGTCAGTCTGGCTTCTGGGCTATCTGATAATGCTGTACAACAATAAAAAATTCAACAGGCTGCTCCAATTGAAAAAAGAAAGGCTTGAAGTGGCTGAAATCTACAGGCAGACGGTGCAGATACTGCCAAGTGTGGTGTTGAGGCTAAGTATCGTTGAGAATCGGTTCATAGTGCGGCACTGCGAGGGCAAAGCTTTGCAGCTGATCGGCGTAGATGCTCAATCCAGTCAGGGCAAACAGCTCGATAACTTTATGCCATCTGATTATATATCTCTGATCAGCAATCATTTGAGGGATATCCAAAAAGGGCAAAGCAGTCGCTTTGAATATAAATTTGGTGATCGTATCTTCGAAAACAAGATTGAATGGATATGCGACCACGTGGATGATAGATCGCTTGATAAGCCATCCAACCCGAGTGAAGTGATCATACTCTGGAATGATATTACGGAACTTCGGCGTTCCGAGGACAATGCCCGATTTATGGCTTATCACGACCACCTGACAGGACTTCCAAACCGACATTATTTCAAAGAGACGGTGGAGTCGTATCTTAAAGATTGCAACGAGCCGCTTTATCTGGCATTCCTTGATTTGGACGGCTTTAAAAACATAAACGATACTGCTGGTCATGACGTCGGCGATAAGCTTCTTGTTGGGGTGGCCCACAGATTGGCTGGAACTCTCAACAATAAAAGCTTCGCGGCCCGCATGGGCGGAGACGAGTTTGCCGTACTCTTCAAAGACGTGCATTCACAAAATGAGCTGGAAGGCATTCTCAGCCAAGTTAAAAATGATGTCTGCAGACCATACCATATTGAAGACCATGAATTTAACATCGGTGTGAGCATTGGAATCAGCAAGGCACCAGATGACGGCAACGATTACGTCACCCTTTTGAAAAAAGCGGATATTGCCATGTATAATATGAAGTATTCAGGAAAAGGCAATCACAAATATTATGAGCCAAAGATGAGTGTGCTTGAAGAGAACCCTCGTTTGCGTTAACATGATAATTTTCACAAATCATTGGGCAGTTGCAGAATGTATTTTAGACCTAAGTCATTCTGCAACTGCCCATTTTAGTTTGCTATTTTGCAGGGCTTTTTTTGATTGCATTGCGTTTCCAGCACAGATTTACAATATTATATCAAGCTGCCAATCACCAAAGGTGAGTTTGATTATACTGCATCACCTACTACAATCCGATTCCGCCCTTGTTCCTTCGCTTTATAAAGTGCAATGTCTGCACTTTTAACCAAATCCGCCATGCCAAATTCATTCTGAGGAATGATTGAAGCTATGCCCATACTGCACGTTACAAATTCACTTATTTTTGACATTTCATGTGGGATTTCAAGATCCCCTAATTCTTTTTGTATGGTCTCCGCGACCTTAACGGCGCCTTCTAAAGGTGTATCGGGCAAAATCAGCAAAAACTCTTCACCGCCATAGCGGCATGCCCGATCTGAAGGTCTCTTTAACGTTTTGCTCAACAAAGCGCTAAACAATTTCAAGCACTCGTCACCTTTAGGGTGTCCATAAAAGTCATTGTAAGGCTTGAAGTAGTCGATATCTATAAAAATAATCGACAGCTCAAATTGGCCCCTTTGAGCCCTTTTCCATTCCGTCTCCAGATGAATATCACCGTATCTTCTATTGGTTAACTGCGTCAGGCCGTCTACTGAAGCCCGTTTAATCAATTCTTCATTAAGGACTGCCAGTTCCCTTGTTCTTTCATCCACCCTCTTTTCAAGCATTGCATTGCGCCTTTTAAGGCTCGTGACTCTGATATAGTAACTGCCCATAAGCAGTATAATCACAAAAATCGAACCAGTCGCTTTGATTTTCACAGTATTCCACCACGGCGGCGTAATAATTATCTTGATCTCTTTTCCCTCTTCATTCCAGTGTCCGTCACTATTGGATGCTTTCACCCTAAATGTGTATTCTCCGGGTTTAATACTTGTGTAACTGACGTAATTTCTATTTTTCACATATATCCAGTCACTGTCAAACCCCTCGAGCATGTATGCATACTGATTGCTTCTGATGTCCGTAAAATCGAGCGCTGCAAATTCGAACGAAAATAAAACGTCCTTGTAATTCAAATTTATTGCCTCTACCCGATCAATCGACTGGTCGAATTCAAGAGGATTTCCGTTAATCTCAATTTTAGTGATGATTACATTTGGCACGGTCTTGCTTTCCTTGATATCTTCAGGAAAAAAGCTGGTGATTCCGTTAGTGCCTCCAAAAAATATTTCACCATCTGCAGATTTGGCTGAAGCATGAGGTTTAAACTTTTCATACCTAAGTCCGTTTTTCTTGCTGTAGTTCTTAAAACTTGAATTCGTTTTATCAAATTTGGATATTCCATACTCGGTGCTTACCCAGAGGTTTCCTTTGTAATCCTCCTGTATGCAATAGACCATATTGTTTGGGAGCCCATCACTTTGATCATATCTTTTGATTTCAACAGTTTCATCCGTAAGATCTGAAGTCGGATCGATTCCAATGCTATGAAGGCCATCTCTCGAACCCAGCCACATTGTACCGTCTATGTCCTCATGAATGGAATAGACAAAATTTGTAATGTATGAAGAGAACGTATTTGCATCCCTATTGAGTAAGCTCACTCCACTTTGTGTGCCAAACCACAGCCTGCCATTGGAATCTTTAAAAATCGACCAAATTTCGTTTCCACTTATGCTTGACTGATTATTTTCATCATTCACATAAACCTCTTTAACATCTTCTGATTTTGTATCAATAAGATACAGGCCGCTTCCGTAAGTCGCAACCCAAAGATCATCTCCGTCTGCAAATAATCCCATGACAGAGACATGCTCGTCATCGAATGGCACTTTTATTTCTTTACTCGTAAAAGTACTGTGTTCAAATTTATATATCAACCCATCAGTAAAACCTGCCCAAATATTGCCTTGGCTGTCTTCACATACAGTGTTGGGTTTCAAGTCGAATATCAATTGCGTTTGCCCGTCTGATGGAGTGTATTTAAATAATCCGTCACTTTTACCGATCAACAGGCTCCCTGATTTATCAATCATAAGTGTTTCGATTTCTATATTGTCCGTATTGTTTTCTATATGTGAAAACGAAATATCCGGATTGAATATGCTTACACCTCCGCCTCGAGTGCCCACCCAAATAAGTCCGGATCGGTCCTGATAGAGCGCCCTGACGTTATTATTGACCAGACTGCCTGCATCCTGTTCGGAGTGGCGGTAATAATTGACGAATTTCTTTTCTTTCACATCAAATTCAAGCAACCCATCGCTTCCGCCAACCCACAGCGTTCCCTTGTCATCTAAGAGAAGTACGTTTACAACGCTGCTCGTCATGCCTGACCTGCTCAGCTCAGGCTTAAAATTTTGAAACGTCTTGCTCTCAGAGTCAAATAGGCTGACTCCACTCTCAGTTCCGACCCAAATTTCACCGTCGGCCCCTTTATGCACAGCTCTCGTCCTTGACGAGGCGATAGTGCCCTGCATCTCCGGATTATTTTTATAGCTCTCAAATATGCCGTTTTTAACGTCAAAATAGTTTAATCCGTCACTTGTTGCAATCACCAGATTTCCATCATCTGCTTCACATATTCCCCATATACGGTTGTTGCTTATGCTGGTTGGATCTTGCGGATCGTTCATATAGCGGACAAATGTCCCTTCAGCCTCATTCAGCTTGTTTAATCCACCCGCATAGGTTCCTGCCCATACCGTTCCAGACGAATCCTGGAAAACAGTTTGAACCCTGTTGTCGCCCAGTGAGTTCAGGTCATTTTGGTCATTTGCATAGTGGGTAAATTGCTTCTGAGCATAGTCGTACTTATCCAAACCAGCGCCCCATGTTCCTATCCAGATATTATCCCCACTGTCGATAAAAATATTACTGGCTGAATTTGAAGCGATTGAATTTATGTTTTCTGGATCATTCTCGAAATTTGTAAAGTCTATCCCGTCATACATGTTCAATCTATCGTCAGTGCCGAGCCACATTGCGCCTCTACTGTCCTGCCCGATTGTATAGACTGAACCGTTTGACAAACCATCTCCCAATGTCAGCGATTTAAACGTGAAATTTGTCGACTTGGTAAATTTCACCGTTTCATCAGCATGGGCACCTACGTGTACAATGACTGTAATTATGAGCATTACAAGTATTTTCTTTATCATCAAATTCTCCTTAATCCATATCCAATCCAAAAGACTTTAACCATTAACTCCGTGTCCATCACCAAATAATGATAACCGATAATCTAATTCTCTTATATTTTATATTATACTATAATATATTAATTCACTTAAGATTTTATTCTTGCCCACGCACTTAAAACAGCCATCACACCTATTTAATCCGTTTTAATTGCCTGTTTGTTTCCAGCTTCCATATCCAAACTGTGTTTAGGTGCACAATATATTGGTTATTGTATATATTACATAATTCAATTGCAAATCATATTGAGCGAAACATGGGCTGCACCTGCGCATATTATAGGGGGTACAATATATGAAAAATAAAATATTCATAACTGCAAAACCAGGAAGCGGCAAGACAACTGCAATAAAGGAAATAGTATCTCAAATTGGCATTGAGAAATGCAAGGGCTTCTATACGGAAGAAATAAGAAAAAACCAAAAAAGAGCCGGATTTAAAATTAAAACGCTAGATGGAAGAGAAGGAATACTGGCCTCGACAGATTCAAAAAGCGGGCTGAGGCATGGTAAGTATGGCTTGGATATAGAAACTTTTGAAGAGTTGTGCTTGTCCAGTATAGAAAGTGGTATTGATGATGACAAAGTAATTGTTATAGACGAAGTTGGACCTATGGAAATGCATTCGGAAAAGTTCAAAACTCTTCTAAAAATCATCATAAAAAGACCATCCATAGTAATCGGAAGCATATGCTACCGCAACTTTCCCTGGATAGATGAATTCAAAAGATCAAAAGAGATCGAGGTGATTGAACTAAACTTAGAAAATAGAAATGATATCCCAAGCATAGTATTAACTAAATTGGGAATTAAATAGCTTCCGCCATCATTAGCATAAAAAAAGTGTGTACCTACTTGACTGATAATCGGCTCTACCAGTTCCAAGGAAAATACACACTTTATCTTTCGCTCTCTGTATCTCTAGTATTTAATGTAATCTGCTATTTTATTGCCCTGCTTGTCTATATAGTAACTATTGAAAAGGGCTACTCCATCTTTGAAATCCCTTGCATCTCCAAAGCCAACTGTACTAGTATCAGTATATTTTATTTTAAATTGTCCATTTTTATCTATATAGCCTACATGATACTTCATATATGGCGGAGTTTCGAAACTTTCTTGCCACGACACCCCTAAAAGTCCTTCTGAAAAATGTTGTCCATCATCAAATATTTTGTATTTTGTATTTGCAATAGTTTTTCCCGTACTATCAATTATTGATAAATCATCACCCCAAGCATCCATTGAAACTATTGCAACACCTTCACTAAAATTTCCTGCCTTGCTGTACTTAGGTTCAATTATTGTTTCACCTTGTTTATTTATATACCCATATTTGAATAGGCCTGACTCCATTACCGCTACCTTTGCTATTCCTTCCGAAAAGTCATATGCTATGTTAAACTTATCCTCTATAACAGTCTCTCCCTGTTTATTTATATACCTGTATTTTCCATATGTATCCATTCTAACAGGTGCCAGCCCTTCAGTAAATTTGGCGGCAAAAGCATATTTTGCTTCTATGACCATATTACCCTGTTTATCTATAAATCCATATTTAGTTTCCATCTTATTGCCTTCTCCAACAGACACCGGTACTGCAGCCAGCCCTTCTGAAAACGAATGCAAATACCCACCAAAAGGCTTATCTAACTTTATTACCATTTCACCACTTCTATTAATATACCCCCACTTTTTTTGATCGCCCTCCATGACAGAAACCAATGCCATCCCGTCACTAAAATCCATCGCGTCTGCAAATTTGAATTCCGTTATTTGCTTGCCTGTGTTGTCAATATATGCATACCTACGGGAAGTTTTATCAAATATTATAGCTGATCCCTCTGAAAAATCGTATGCTTCTTCGAATTGCGGCTGTATGACAATTTCACCTTTATTGTTTATGTAGCCACATTTAACAGCGCGCTTAATCAGATATAATGAATTCTCATTGTTTATTGAATCATTGCTAGTGATTTCAACTATTTTAGCTGCGTCATCATCAGCATAAGCTATGCCTCCTATAGAAAAAATTATCGTACACATCAATAAAATCATTCTAATTTTTTTCATTTCAAGTCCCCCTATTAACTAAAGTCATTGAGTATAGTAAATCAATTTACATTATATCACAAATCTAAAAAAGTCTTCCGGTTTTTCAAATGGTTCGATAAACATATTTGTCCCTTATCTCCTTTGCAGGCAAAATGATCTCGCCCTACCTGACATAGCCCACAAAGCTTACATCCTTTTTATGCCGTATATGCCGTACCAAGGCAGATAATCGTGTTATTGACAGCGCAAAGTAGCACAAACAGGGTAGACACTCTTTTCATCCAATAGAACTGCTTTTGCCATTGTAATTGCAGCTTGAGAAACACCCGCATTGTTCCAACCTTTACCATTCAACACTTTATAGGCGGCACCAACAATCGAAGTTTTTACTACTTCAGAATCCTTAATGTCTGCTGTTGCTTCGAAATATTTGTTTAATTCTATAAATGGAATGCCAGAAACATTGACATGACTCAAAACAAGGAAAGCAGTACTGCCGTATTCGCCCAACATATACCCAGTAACAGATTTAGGATCAATTTGATAAGTATCGGCTACTAATTTGCGTAAGCGGGCAGAATCTAGCATTGCCCTGAACATGCTCCAGGATACTTCAAAGATGGCTTTGGCAAGCTTATGATTTTGCATTAGATTTTTCACTTTCAAATCCTCGATTACTATTGCTTGGTTTTCGCTAATAATCTTCGTACTTGTCTTGTGAAGAAAGTCGTTTCTTTGATTTGCTATCTTCTCATGCAGTTTAGCAACCTTGAGTCTGGCTTTGTTACGATTGCTGCTACCCTTTTGCTTGCGCGAAAGTTCTCGCTGGAGCTTGGCAAGTCGCTTTTCTGATTTTCTCAGATGCTTCGGATTCTTATATGCTGTGCCATCTGATAGCACCGCAAATTCCTTGAGTCCTACATCTATGCCTACTTTGACATCTGTTTGCTGGAGTTTTTCAGTTTCAGTTTCGACCAGTACAGACACAAAGTATTTTCCAGATGGCGTTCTTGATATAGTACAGGACTTAATCAAGCCATCGAAAATTCTATGCTGTCTGATGCTACACATACGCTTGCCTAGACTCGACTCCGACTGTTTATACTACTGAACCATAGGGTAATTATTTTGTGAGTAAGATTTCTTCTCGGCCACTTTTCATAAATACTGGTTGACTAATCCGAAAAGGAGCAAAGTTTTGATTTTATGACTAATTCATTTCCAACAATTATTATGGAGGATGATTAAATTGGAAAAACACTGTTTACATGAACTTTTTGAAAAGTCTGCTAGTCCTATCCTCGTTATGGTGGAGGATAAAATTGTTGACTGCAACGCATCAGCAATTAAACTGTTTCATTTCAAAAACAAACAAAACATCATAAATAAACACCCATCTGAATTATCCCCGAAGTATCAACCAGATGGTCGCTTATCTTACGAAAAAGCTAACGAAATATTAGCAACCGCAATAGACATAGGTTCTCATAATTTTGAATGGCTTTATATGAGAGCTGACAGAAAAACTTTTACTGCTGAAGTTTCGCTTTCCGTCATTTTAGAGAATAACCACCATACTATATTGGTTATTTTGAATGATATTACCACACGAAAAAAGATAGAAAATGATAAGCTTCAAACAGAAAAGAAGCTTGATGCCATTATAAATCACCGGTTTCAATTAACTGAGCTACTTGATCGTGATGGCCGATTAATCATCGCGAATAAAAATGCATATGATATGGTAGATGGTGAACCAAGTGAGTTAACAGGAAAATACCTCTGGCAATTACCACACTGGTCTCATTCTAAGAAACTGCAACTTGAGATTAAAGATGCTGTTCAAGAAGTCAAAAAAGGAAAATCAATTAATTTTGAAACAACCCATATGGATAAGAAGGGAGACATTATATATATTTTTTTTTCTCTCACACCTGTTCATGATGATAATGTAGATCTTGAATATATTCTCTCTGAGGGAAAAGACATCACAGAGGAACAATATGCTGAAATGAAATTAGTTGCAAGCGAAAGAAATTATCGAGAGATTTTCAATTCAACAAGTGAAGCAATCTTTATTCATGATGCAAATACAGGAAAAATTGTTGATGTTAACCAGACAACACTGAAAATGTTCGGTTATGAAAATCAAGAATTTTTGCAGCTCAATATTGGAGATATAAGTTCCAGAAGGCAACAGTTCACCCAAGAAGAAGCATTAAAGAAAGTAAAAAAGACCGTTGAAGAAGGGCCACAGTTGTTTGAATGGTTTGCACAACGAAAAAACGGTGAATGCTTCTGGATTGAGGTGAGTTTAAGTAATACAACAATCGGTGGTAAAGGGCATGTCCTTGCAGTAATCCGAAATATCGACCAACGAAAAAAGATGGAAGAAGAAAAGAAAAAATTTGAAATCCTGAGTGTTACCGATGGACTGACAGGCGTTGCTAATCGGAGGCGTTTTGACGAGGTACTTTTACATGAGTATAATCGACACTCCCGTTCCGAAGAACCACTGTCAGTGATTCTTCTAGACCTAGACTATTTTAAGTTGTTTAATGATAATTATGGCCATGTCAATGGCGACAAATGTTTACAAAAGGTTGCTGGTGTGATTGCTGGCTGTATTCTTCGCCCTGCTGATCTAGCTGCACGTTATGGAGGTGAAGAATTTGCCTGTATTCTACCAGAGACAAATAATAAAGGAGCAGTTCAGATTGCTGAGAAAATCCGCCAAAGCATTTTCAATCTAGCCATTCCTCATAAAGAGTCTCTTGTTGCTGATGTTGTTACAGTGAGCCTTGGTGTTGTGACCGTTTATAATACTATTTTCGAATCAAATGCGGTTAGCAGTGAACAAGTGTATAAAATCGTTGAGCAAGCTGATAATCTGTTATATAAGTCCAAATCTTCGGGTAGAAATCGAGTGGAATTTGCAGTGTTAGGCGATTCTAAAAGAACTACAAACATTTTTGCCAAACTGATATGGCAAGAATCATTCAATTGTGGTCATAAACTCATTGATGAACAGCATCAGAACTTGTTCTTCATTGCAAATGAACTCCTTGAAGCAATTCTTACAGAGCAACCGACACCCAAAATTGCCACAATCATCTCGAGTCTTTTGAATCATACGAAACAGCATTTCCAAGACGAGGAAAAGTTCCTTGATGAAATTAATTATCCGGATATCAAACACCACATCAATGTGCATGAAGAACTGCTATTGAAAGGAAAAGAATTATCACGGAAATTCAAAGCGAACACGACATCTACCGGAGAAATTTTCCAGTTTCTGGCTATCGATGTGATAAAGGAACATATGCTTGCAGAAGATAGTGAATTCTTCCCTTTTATGGAGAATTCATATGGTGCAGTATTCATAGAAATGAATCCATGATAAATAACCGAAAGAGAGCAAAGTAAAATTAATTTTTTGCACTTCGTAATTGATTATACAGAAAAATCCCACTTGAACAGTAATAATAAATAAAAAAGTTCTGCCAGATTGGATTTGGCAGAACTTTTTATTATTCAAATATATCTTGATCTATTCAAGTAATCAACAACTATTTCTTTACTAGCTCCACAGCATGTATAGTGTAAAATTAAAATACAAACAATTGCAAAAATAAAATACAATTCAAAAATGGAAAAAGTCATTGTCAACATCCACAAAATATACTACCCTTTAGGTGTCGAATCTAAAAGGGGGTAGAAAGGAATGTTAACAATGACTCGAATTAAGCATATCAAAAAACTGTACACTTTTAAATGAAAAAATGTAAGTGAAATATGTAAGTTAACAGGCCATAACTATAGGACTGTAGTTAAATACCTTGAAAAAAATGATTTTAATGAAAAAATTGAAAAAAATAGCGATGACAAAAGAGGTAGGCCAAGACAAATTGATTCTGTTATAGGAATA
>NZ_FSRH01000011.1 GCF_900141635.1 Peptoclostridium litorale DSM 5388
AAACATTATATTTCCCACTTAGTTCTAGTCTGGAATGTTTCCCGGTTATGAACGCTTCGACAATCTCCAATTTAAATTCTTTAGTATATGACGCATTACTGTTGGAGTATTCAAACGCTCTAGCGCCATGATACATATACAACAAGTACCATTTTTTAATAGTAATGCTGCTTGCACCAATACTCTTTGCAAGACTTTTGTAACTTCCTTCTCCAGCTTTATAAGCTTCGCATACTTTTATTTTCTCTTCTTTGCTGAATTTCGGTTTTCTCCCCATAAAAATACCTCCAAGTAGTTTGTCTAATTTTAATTAATTAGACTGTCTACTTTGGAGGTATCATATCATTTCGAGACTCCCTTTAAAATTTCCACTATATCAACATTATTTTTAAACACAGCCATGAAATAAGTAAAAGAATGGGCAAGAGTTTAAAAGCATGGGTAGGTATAGGATTATGTTTTGTGAAAAAAGGCAGGCTAGATATAGCTGAAATATATTTCAAGGAAGCTTTGAAAATGGAACCCGCTTGTGCAGCTGCAAATTTTGAAATCGGAAAGTACAGGTTTGACAACAAAAAATATAAATATTCCATGGGATATTTTAAAAAGGTTTTAGATGTTCAACCGACGCATGAAATGGCTAATTACTATGCAGCCTATGCTTTGGTAAAACTAAATGAATTTGAGGAAGCATGGAAATATATAAATAAATCAATTGAATTGGGAGAAAATGAAGATAAAAAGTCATTGTTGGATAAAATCAATAAAAGCTTAAAAGTCAAGGTTTCCAGACTATAAATATTGACTAGAATAATATCTGAAAATATTTTGAGAGGATTGGTGCTAATGACATATGTATCAAGCTCTAAAGAGACTAAAGAAATTGCCATAACAATATACAACGAGGATGTGGAACTGTAAAGGAAAAAAGAAAAATCCATATTGATAAAAAGGAAAACACAGTTCAATTTCAAGATGTTGCCCAGAAGATAGAAACGGATTCTCCTCTTGTCGAAGGACTTGATGTGGAAGAGTTCAACTACGATTATGACTTGGTCAGCAGGGAGAAGTTTTTGGAAAAGTACCTGGATAGAAGTGTGTATGTATATGACAAGGATGAAAAGAAAAAAACTGAATGCAGGTTGCTAAGCACACAGGGTGGTATAGTACTGGAGAATGCTGAAACAAAGAAAATTCTCATGAATCCAGCCGGCGAAATTATTTTGCCAGAGCTTCCCGGAGGGCTCATAGTCAAATATGAAAATAAGACCTCAAAAGACTGATGAGGTCTTATTTTCATATTTGACTAAGGTTTTTTTTGGATTTCGAACTATGTTATTGAGCTAAAGGAAACTACTTTGAATAAATAACCTGCCATGCATCAAAATATAGGTGCATGGCAGGTTATTTCTACTTTTCAAAATACGAGTTGACAAATTCAGGAGTGCTTTTGTCGTCAAAAGACTTATAAAAAGAACTGCCATCTTTTGTGTATACGCCAATTATATACTTGTCATTGCCGCTGCTGTGAAGGGAAGCATATGTGTTTATGCAGGTCTGTATTTTGTCTGGCTCGTTAATTTCAAGCCTCTTTATGGATTTATTCTCGTCTATTGAGTAGGAATCGCCTTTTCTCTCTTCGACTACAATATATTTTATATTGCTTGGGGTTAATATCGCTTTTTCAGTATAACCCTTCTTGTCAAGCCAGCTCCTGACGTTTTTGAATTCAGGAGTGATTGAAAAGCCGCGGTAGTAAACCTTTCTATCACCTGAACCCGATTTGGCTATGTCTACATAAGAGCTGCAGCCGAGTTTGTTTTCCAGCTGCTCGTATGTAGATTCTGTTATGTCTTTTTTGGCAAGGGCTACGAAAGTAGATATCTCTTCTGGAGAAATCAATGAAAGCCCCTTCAAACCGACGTCATTTGGAGATATTTCTATTTCCTTGATTTTTGAAATATCCATGGTGAATACGTCATAGTTCATCTTCTTGTACTCAAATGATTCGTATATTGACTTGAAGTATGCATAATATTTTTCTTTGGGTATGTCATAGCATCTTATAAGCTTAGAGCCGTTTTCAAGCTCGTATATGAAGTTCATGCTTTCGTAATCCTCGCCCTTTGGGGAAAACGGGTTTGAAATTTCACCGTCTGAAATCAACTCTCTATGGAGGGCTGATATCCTTTCTATATTGGCACTTTCAGTGAAGAAATATCTTGATTCTTCAGGGGTACCTTCTGAATCGAGGTAATAGTAGGTTCCCCTTGCAAAATAAACCCTCTTGATATTTGAAGTATCGGGAATCCTGGATTCAAATCCAGTGACGTCCATGTGGATAAGCCCTGTGATAACTGCCATGGCTCCTACAAATGCGGCAAAGCCCCTCATGTTTTGAGCATTGAAAATATAAAATGATTTTTTAATGAGCATGAGCGATATTAGATATCCCAAAAGCGCTATAGCCGTGTATCCAAATATTGTCCAAGGAAGACTTGATGTCCTCTCGTAGAAATAAATCCCTCCAAGAAGCATTGTGCAGAATGTGACTCCGTATATGAATATGGGCTCAAGCAGCCTGAATGATATTATCTGGGTGTACGACTCTATATTCCTTATCCTGTATATCAAAAGAGCTCCCAAATAGAATAATGCACAAAGAACAATATATATAATTATTTCGTTCATGCTGATCAAAAAGTGCGAGCTTGAGGACGACAAATCAGCGATTTTAGTAAGCGGCGAAAATTTTATTATACTGTCTGAAATATAGTAGTCGGCATTGAACCCGCTTACAAATATCATCATATTGAATGACAAAAGTGCGCTAAGCCCCACGGGTATGAACAGGAATATATAAGTAAGCACACCTTGAGTTATAGAGCTTCCTGTTATCATGCCGAAAAACACTGCTCCCATGAATATTATGATGTTCATGAGTATGTTTATGTTCATCCAGTTCAGCACTGCGTTTATGCTGTAGAACTCATAAATCCCCAATGTCTGTCTCATGGCTATGCACATTGTGCCAGTTATAAGCAGCGGAACCGTAAGAAAAAGAATTCCCAAAATAATTTTTGAATTAAAAAGGGTGGATCTTTTTACGGGCAGAGAGTGGTACATGTCCCCGCTGTCCTTGGACTGCATGTATCTGAACAGGAATATTGCGGTTATCACTGGAACTGCATACATAAGCAGCTTGTCACCGGATTCAAACCTGAAAAGGTCTATTATAGGATTGTGGTCTTTTACTGGGTCGAATGAGCTGCCTGGAGTCATGTCCCTGTAAAACCTGTCTATTTTCATGAGTATTTCCAAGGGAAGCATGAATATGAGGGCTGCAAGGTATGACACCCATATCCATGAAAATCTTTTGAGATCGTTAAATAAAATCCCGGAGTTAAAAAATGATGTTTTTGATTTCATAGCCTATGTCCCCCATTTCATATATGAATATTTCTTCAAGAGTCAAAGGAAGCATGTCCATTATGACAGGATTATACTCATTGAGTTTTTGGGTGACATTGCTTTTTTCACCTCTAGCTATTATAACGTCTATGCTGCCTCGTTTTTCGTGGAATAATATGTCGATTTCGTCTCCGAGGGAATCGCCGGGACTTTTTTGGAATGCGGCCTGAATCTTATGTATGTCGGATTTCAAATCGTCAAGGTCCCTTTCCATTATGATCTCACCCTTGTGGAGTATCCCCACGTGGTCGCATATGTCCTCGAGTTCTCTCAAGTTGTGGGAGGATATGATGATTGTCATTTCCCTTTGTGCCACGTCCTGCATTATGAGGTTTTTGACCTTCTGCCTCATTACGGGATCGAGTCCGTCAAGAGGTTCGTCGAGTATCATCACATCCGGAGAAAGTGAAAGAGAAAGCCAGAAGGCTACCTGCCTTTGCATTCCTTTTGAAAGGGAATTTATTTTTCTGGAGGGGTCGATTCCAAAGGCCTCCTGTATTTTTTCATATCTTTCCATGCTGAAATTTGAATATACCTGCTTGTAAAAGCGGGCTATGCTTTTTACTGTATGCTGCGGGAAAAAATAAAGGCTGTCGGGTATGAATATGACCCTTTCCTTCAAATCCTTGTTTTCGAATATCTCTTCTCCGTCTATTCGTACGATTCCGCTGCTTTGCTTGTATATTCCTGAGAGTATTTTTAAAAGAGTGGTCTTGCCTGCACCATTTGACCCTATCAGCCCGTATATGCTGCCGCGGTTTACATTGAGGCTTACATTCTGTAGCGCGCATATGTCGGGATAGGATTTTGTAATGTCATTAACGCTGATCACTGTCTTTGCCCCCTTTCAGATTCTCTTCTATTTCATCTACCATGCTGAGTATGTCTTTTTTTCCAATGCCCATGAAAATGAGCTCTGAAATGATTTTCTCAAGATCTTTTTTTAAAGAATTCATTTTTTCAGTGTTCACCTCGTTTGAAAATTCGTTTACAAAGCTGCCTTTTCCCGGTATTGAACAGATATAGCCCTGTCTTTCAAGTTCTCTGTACGCTTTTTGTATTGTATTGGGATTTATTGTAAGGTCCTTTGAAAGGCTTCTAACCGAGGGAAGTTTTTCATATGGCTTTAGGACTTCGTTTATTATGAGGTTCTTGAATTTTTCAACAAGCTGCTCATATATTGGAAGCCTGCTTCTAAGGTCGAGTTCAAACATCTATGCACCTCCCTGCACACCAACTGTACTATTATAATTAGTACGCTTATTACAGTTAAATTATAGTACGGATACGTGGTTTTGTAAATATATTTATAAAAGATAAATTTTAAAATACGATTGGATATTTGTTCTGACAATTAAAAACGCCCCGTCAATTTCTGTGACGGGGCGTTCGATATATCTCAATTATTACAGTATCTTATTTTCGGTTTCGGGGTCAAAAATGTGTATTTTTTCTATGTCGAAATGGATACCGTGCTCATCGCCTATCAAGACTTTCACATCGGGTTTTGTCCTGAACACTATGCTTCCAGCCTTTGAATTTGCGTATACATATGTCTCAGAACCCAGATGCTCCGTTACTTCCACTGTCGCATCCATTATGGGGTTTTCGCCGTCACTGCATATTCTCATGTCCTCGGGTCTTATTCCTATCAGCACTTCCTTGCTGCAGCAGCCGTTTGACTTTAAAATATCCTGATTTTTTTTGCATGGGCTGAAAGACCCGCCATCGAATTCTATTTGGAGACTCCCTTTTGCAGTGCCCGAAACCCTTCCGCTTATGAAGTTCATTTGAGGAGAGCCTATGAACTTTGCAACGAAAACATTTGAAGGGTTGTCGTATATCTCCTGAGGGGATGCCACCTGCTGGACAAGCCCGCTGTTCATTACAACTATCCTATCTCCCATAGTCATAGCTTCTGTCTGGTCGTGTGTTACATATATGAAAGTGGTGTTCAGCTTTTTATGGAGCTTGCTTATCTCGGCTCTCATTTGAACTCTCAGCTTGGCGTCGAGGTTTGAAAGGGGCTCGTCCATAAGGAAGACCTTTGGATCTCTTACTATGGCTCTTCCAAGAGCGACCCTTTGCCTTTGGCCTCCAGAAAGCTGCTTGGGCTTTCTCTGTAGAAGTTCTTCTATTTCAAGTATTCTGGCGGCGGCTTCCACCCTTTCCGTTATCTCGGATTTAGGAGTCTTTCTAAGTTTCAGCCCGAATGCCATGTTGTCGAATACGCTCATGTGAGGGTAGAGGGCGTAGTTTTGGAAAACCATGGCTATGTCCCTGTCCTTGGGCTCGACGTCGTTCACCACAGTGTCTCCTATTGAAAGCTCCCCTGCTGATATGTCCTCAAGTCCAGCTATCATCCTAAGAGTAGTCGACTTTCCGCATCCTGAAGGGCCTACCAGAACCAGAAACTCCTTGTCGTGTATTTCGAGACTCAGTTTTTTTACAGCTTCGAATCCATTGTCGTATTTCTTGTCTATGTCTTTAAGACTTAGTCTTGCCAAATTTATCACCCCTGCTTATTTTGTCGATCAAAGCGGCCTTTGCCTTCTTGTACTTTGAATAGTCAAGGCTGTAGTCCATTCCAACCTTGTATTTGTAGTTTTCGAGAGTCTCTATTCTCATGTCTGATTTTTTACCAAGCGCAAAGCTCAATATGGAATGTATCTCGTCCTTTGAAACCCCATGTTTTTCAGCTTCTTTGAAAAGTTCAAAGTCCTGAATTCCGAATTTGAGGTTTTCCCACCTTATTGACCTTACGGGTTTTTTATCTTTTCCCGGGTAGACAAAGAACATGTCTCCAGCCCTCCACCTTGGGAATTTGTAGCTGGGCTCGTTCCACGGGTCGCTTGGCCATATTGCGTAGTCCCATCTCAAAAAGCCATCCATTTCGAAATAGTATGTCAGCCACCCCATGAGCATGTTTTCCACAAGGGGGGAGCCTATAAAATTGTTTGGCCTGTCCGGAAAGCAGCATACAAACCATGTGAGCTTTCCGCCTTTTCCGTTTATATTATGTTTTACATCTTGGAGTTTGTCAAAGCTTTTTATAGTAAGTTCGGCGTTGAATGACACGGAGTCTATGTGCGAGAGGCTCTCCTGCAAAAACTTCTCGTCGTGAAGAGCGCTTTTTAAAAGCACTTTTTTCCTGCCTGAACATGAGTTTAAGAATTCGACGCCTTTTGAGAATATGTCGGAGTTGTTGGGCTCGTCGCTCATTACAAAGGTCTTATCCCAAAGGCCTCTTTGGATGAAGTATTCAAACAATAGTCTAATATATTGTGAAAGTT
Source organism: Peptoclostridium litorale DSM 5388 (assembly GCF_900141635.1). Taxonomy (GTDB): domain Bacteria; phylum Bacillota; class Clostridia; order Peptostreptococcales; family Peptostreptococcaceae; genus Peptoclostridium; species Peptoclostridium litorale. The sequence continues at coordinate 6,765 of NZ_FSRH01000011.1, forward strand.
CGTCAATGTTTCTTATGAAAGAGAAAGAGCCCTTGGCTTCGTCGTACACTGAAACCCTTATCGGGTCGTTGTACTCAGGCACGGGGTTTCCGAATGAAAAGGCGTCCCAGTTGCCCATGAGTCCGAATATGTTTATCTCGCTGTCTATGCCGCATTTGGCGCAAAGCCCTATATACCTGTCGACAACGGAAAAGTCGCACTCAATACGGCCATCAATGCTCCTCTTTACGCCCACCATGTTGTATTCAAACAGGTTGGAGGCGTTCTTGGGGAACTTGTAGCAGGTCTGTCCAGCCCAAGGGTAGTCCGAAGCTATTACGGTTACGACCTTTTCTCCAATTGAGGAGAGCTCTTTTAAGTTGTTTTCGATTATGTCCCAGTGAGTTTCTGACCACAAAGGAGCATTGTAAAGCCTGGCCCAGTTGCTTGGATGCTGCCAAAGGTCGAGGTGAAAGCTTGAATTTTGAAGAGGCTGTAGGCGTATGTCCGCCACACTTACTTCTATGTCATTATCTATTTCAAGGGATTCGTCTTCGTAGCCACTTTGGCAGTACACCTTTATTCCAATTTGGAGCTTGTCACCTGAAAAGTCATGGGGAACCATTCCCTCTATCCACACCATTCTTGGGACTCCCGCCTCGAAATCTTGGCACGGGTCTGGGAGTATGGGATCCGCAGTGAGGCTTCCGCAATCGTCCTTTACATAGCCTATGAAAAATGCGCTTATATCTGCACCATAGTCCGATGTGACCTCTACTCTGGCCCTGCCATTAAGGCCCTGCCAGCCTATGTATGGGTGCTTTCCTATTGACACGGTGCAGTCTGTATCAAAGCCCAGCATCATCTGGAATGCGAATTTTTCGCCCTTTAAAACTTTTATGTCGATTGACTTTGAAGAACTTACTTCGTGGGGAATCCTCTTATAGAGAATGTGCTTGTATGCGCAGTCGAGCAGTGAATATTCCGTATTCAAATCATATCACTCCTTGTCGGTTGATTTACTGGTAGTTGAGGTTCGCAGTCCATATGAAAGGCAGCGGGAACACCGTATCCAAAATCCTTATGATATTAGGTGAGGTCCACTTTTCAATAGGGGTTGATTCTGTGCCTTCAAAGATCAGCCTTGTCAGGTTTTCAAGAGATCCTATTTCAAGGCATTCGCCGTCAAGCCTTATTGAGTAACTGCCAGGTGTGAAGTCGAAATCCATTTTTTCAATAACGGATATATTAACATATTGTGAAAAATACGGATAAAGGCTTCGTATAAGCCCTTCGGGATTGAGCACTTTTAAAGTCCCGTGGAGCGAGCAGCTTTTCCCATTGCAGTATGAATCCATGTTGTTTATGAAGTCTCTCTTGTGGACATAGTGTTTTATGAACGAAAGAGACAGCTCATTTGCCAGCTTTGAAAGCGCGCTGTATATGACATCGGGATTTCCGAAGCACTCTATGACCTGGCCGTATTTTTGCTCTGAATCTATAACTCGAAGCACTATGTATCCAATGAAGCGGCCGCCATGTATGAGGGCATACTTTTCATATGTGAAATTTCCCCAGGGGATTGTGGCTGAATCCAGCAGAGTTTCGAATTCATCCCTTGTCCTTGAATACCTTGTTGAAATCTGGTGGTAAGAGCTTATAATGTCTTCAATGTGGCAGTGCTCAAGAGGCGATATTTCAAACTCCGGCTCCATGTCAAAAGGCTTTATCTCGTACTCTGTGAAGTTTTCAAGCTCCAGGCAGCCCCTTCTTTTGTAGAGGCTCCTTGTGCCGGATATAAGCACTACGTCAATCCCATCCCTTATCATCTTTTCCTCTGCGTGGTCCAGAAGGCTTGAAGAAAGCCCTGCCCCCCTGAAATCTTCACTGGTGCACACGGCACCTATTGATGCGGCGGTTATAAGGGAGTTTTGGACATGTATAGTCTCGGGAATAAAATTGACGCATGACACCACTTCTCCTTTGTACTTTACCACTATCATATTATTCAGGTTCTCCCTGCTTATGAGAAGGGGAAACTCGCTTTGCATTGTAGGCTTGTGCCCTCTTGAAGTCCTGAAAACCTTGTTTATAAGGTCCACGGCATTTTTGAACTGATCTGTTGATGCGGGGCCGATATTAATGTTTTTATTTGTATCCATATGGTTTATCATCCTTTCATTCCAGACAGGGTTACCCCTTCAACGAACTGCTTTTGGAGAAGCAGATAGAATATGAACGAAGGCAGGAACGTAAGCGTGGCTCCGGCCATTATTATCCCGTAGTTTACAGTATACTGGGCCCCAAGCGTTGAAAGTCCCACTGTGAGAGTTCTCACGGAGTCGTTTGTGGTCATTATGAGAGGCCACAAAAATTCATTCCAAGCCCCTATGAATGTGAATATGGAAAGTGTTATTATAGCTGGCCTTATAAGGGGCAGAATTATCTGCACGAATATCCTAAGGTCGCTGCATCCGTCTATTCTTGCTGAGTCCAAAAGGTCGTTTGGAATGTTCAGTATGGCCTGCCTCATAAGGAATATTCCAAATGCCGTTGGTATGGGGAGTATCAGTCCCTGGTAAGAGTTTATCCAGCCGAGAGTCCTCATTATTATGTAAAGAGGTATCATTGTAACCTGAGAGGGGATTATAAGAGTCATTACCATGTAGAAAAATAGCTTTTCATTTCCTGGAAACTCCTTCTTTGCGAACGCAAACCCTGCAAGGCTTGAAAACGTAACGCTAAGCATCACACCGCCCATTGAAATCACGAGGCTGTTGAAAAAATAGTGCATGAAGTTTTTTTCCCTGAATATCTGTATGTAGTTCGCTAGGGTTATGTCTGAAAGAGACAGGCTGAAATTGTAGGCAGTGTATGTAACCTTCAAAGAGGTTATTATCATGTATATGAATGGGACTACCATGCAGCACCCTATTATTAATAGGAGCGTGTCGCCGAGTATTCTTTTCATGCTTTTCATATGAAATCTCCTTTGCTTTTGTATCCGTTTGATTTAGAATGAGGACTGGTCTTTTCTAAGGAACTTCCTCTGCAGTATTGATATAAGCGCTATTATGAAAAACAGCACGTTTGCTACCGCCATGGCATATCCAGTGTTGAACTGCTTGAATGAAACGTTGTATATGTGAAGCACAAGCGTCATAGTCGCCATTCCCGGCCCCCCTCCAGTAAGTGTGTATACGAGGTCGAATATCTGGAATGACCATATGCAGCCCAAAAACACAACCAATATGGTCGAAGGCTTTAAAAGCGGAAGGGTTATATGCCAAAATTCGTGCCATTTGCTTGCGCCATCCACGTTTGCTGCTTCATAGTAGCTTCTTGGTATGTCCATTATCCCTGCTATGTATATCACCATGAAGTAGCCCACGTTCTTCCAAACAGCTATCATCATCATAGTGGGAAGCGCAAGATTTGTGCTTCCGAGCCAGCTTGGAGGAGTCATCCCGGCAAGTGTGAACAGGTAGTTCAGCGGAGAAAAATCCCCGTTTAGAAGAATCCTCCAGACTATCCCTATAAGCACCATTGAAGATATGACGGGTATGAACATCACGCCTTTTAAAATCTCCGCAATTTTGCTTTTTTTCCTTCCCGTAAGCCAAACTGCCATCATAAGGGAGAGAAACGTCTGGACTGGGACAACCACTGCGGTGAAAAGCAGGGTGTTTTTAAGGGAAGCCAGGAACATCCTGTCCTTTAAAAGGGATGTATAGTTTGAAAACCCGATGTATTTTGGGGAGGTCATTATATTGTATTTTGTAAAGCTTAATACAATAGACATTATTATGGGGATCACATAAAAAGATGTGAGAAGCAATCCTATGGGGAGTATGTATCCGTATGCGCCAAATTTCTTAAGCCATGCGCTCTTTTTGCAGGCGGGCTCTTTGGCGCATTTATTTTTGGATTTTGCAATTTCCAATTAAATTCTCCTTTCGAAATATGTCTTTTGAGAATACCAAAACAAAGCATCAAAAATAGGGTACCCTATTTTTGATGCTTTGACTGATTAAAAATTTTATGTGATCTTATATTACTGGTCTTGAGCCAGAAGGTCGTTTGAATATCTCGCAGCCTCGTCAAGAGCCTCTTTTGGAGTTGCCTCTCCAGCCATCATAGTCTGAAGCTGCTTCCAAAGGTATTCGTAAACCTCGACTCCGTGAGGTGCAACTACAAGAGGTCTGTATATTCCCTTGTCGTTTTCTATCATTTCCTTAAGTCTTGGATCTCCTTGGTAAGGCTCATCTTTTGATATAGGAGCCCTTGGGTGGTACTGGTGGAACGCTGTCATAGATTCCGCGCTCAGCATGTGCTGCATAAGTGAGAATGAAAGTTCCTTATCTTCAGCTGCTGACATAAGAGTAAGCTGGTCAACTGAAGCGAATGTTCCCATGTCCTTGTTTTCAAGCGAAGTTATGAATCCGTAGTTAAGGTCAGGGAATGAAGTATCAAGTATTTCAGCGGCTGCAGAAGAAAGCCATATTGTAAATGCCGCTTTTCCAGGACCGAATGTAGTCTGAAGCATTTCCTTGTTAGTCTTAGCCATTGCGTCGTCTGGAAGAACCTTGTCAGTGAACTTAAGATCGTAAAGGAACTGAGCAGCCTCTACTCCAGCCTCGTCGTTGAATCTTACAGTCTTAAGGTCGTCGCTGTAAAGCTCTCCGCCAGATTGCCACAGGAATCCGTACCAGTTCCAGTTAAGGTCTCCAAAGAATTTGGCTCCCCATCCCTGAGCGAATCCCCACTGGTCTATCTGTCCGTCTCCGTCAGTGTCCTGAGTTGCTTTTTTAGCTATTCTTCTGAAGTCTTCCCAAGTCTTAGGAGGCTCTTCTCCTATGCTCTCGAGTATGTCCTTGTTGTAGTAAAGAACAGCTGGGTTGGCAGCCTCTATTCCAAGTCCGTAAAGTCCGCCCATCATCTTGCCATCTTCTATGTATATGTAGTTGTCCATGTCTTCCTGAGTAAGGTAAGAAGTGAGGTCTTCAACAGCTCCCATTTCTATAAACTGAGGGAACATTTCAGCGTACATGTATCCAACGTCTGGACCTTCTCCTGCAGCTATTGCAGAAGCGTACTTCTCAGGATAGTTCTCCCAAGGTATTATTTCAAGTGTTACTTCGCAGTTGTTCTTTTCCTCGAATTCCTTAAGTATAGGTTCCCATACAGGAGCGTCATTTTCCCCTATAGGTGGAAGCCAAAGTGTTATTTGCTTCTTTTCAGACGATGAGTCAGCCTGCTCTTTTGATCCGCCACAGCCTGCAAGTGCAGTAACAGACATTATTACTACAAGCATGAGTGCGAATATCTTTTTAAATTTCTTCATTATAAACCTCCCAAATTGATAAATCGACAAATACTGTCAATTTTCCGAATCTTTTGAAATTAAAAGCCCGGACTTAACAATCCTACTAATCCGATTGGATTTGAAAGCCATCAATTCCAAATGCAAATGTACGCAATCAAAACAACAACACTGTTAAATCTGTTTCAATTCTGCGCCCCTTTAAAATAATACTAAAAAAGAAACATATTGTCTAATAGATAAAAACAATAATAGAAAGTAAAGCTATAAACTTTATCTATTACAGAAAAATAAAAACGTAAAACTCTTGAAGATCCTCGCCATAGTAATATCTCTGTTGATTTGTCAACAGTCTAGAGCCGGGGAAATCCCAGGCTTTTTTATTTTTTCTTTTATATAAAGTATATCGGTTTTAGGGTATAACTATCAAAAACAATACAGGGAGGAATATAGACATGGACCGACAAAAAAGTGTGAGCGGAGAAGCGGTGAAAGCTAATAAGGAAAGAGCGAGCGGTGTTTTCCCATACCCAGCGTCTATACTCGATATAGACCTTGGAAATATGAAAATAGAAAAGAAGACTATAAAAAACGATGTATACAGGCTCTATCCGGGGGGGTCCGCTCTTGGGGCTTATATTTTAAACAGGGATCTGCAGCCTGGCACAGATCCTCTTTCGCCGGATAACATAATGGCATTTTGCGTGTCTCCGCTTGTTGGGCTTCCTGTAGCCGGGGCAAACAGGATGAGCATAACCGCGAAGAGCCCGCTTACGGGTGCAATAGGTGACAGCCAGGCGGGGGGATTTTTCCCAATGCAGATAAAGGCCAACGGCTGGGATGCCGTAGTCATAAGGGGAAGGGCGAGCTTTCCTGTCTACATCCATATAGACGGGGACAAGGCCGAGATAAGGGATGCGTCAAAAATTTGGGGCATGGTGACGGGGGAGGCCCAAAAGGCAATAAAGGCTGAACTTGGAGAAGAAATTGAAATAGCCCAGATAGGTCCTGCGGGAGAAAACCTCGTGAGATTTGCCTGCGTGCTCAACATGTCAAATAGGGCAAACGGCAGAAGTGGAATGGGAGCCGTAATGGGGTCCAAGAATTTAAAGGCCATTGCGATTCGAAAAAAGAGGGCTTTAAAGCCTCATGACGAGAATGGCTTTCATAAATTTGCCAAAAAGATCTCAAGCGACATGGAAAACAGCAAGATGTACATGGCACTAAGGCAGGACGGGACCGACAGGGGGCTTTCATGGATAAACAGGCAGGGATATCTTCCGACCAGGAACTGGACGAGCGGATATATGGGCGAAGAGGCTGAAAACATAACCGGCAGGGAGCTTACAAAAAAGCTCCTTATAAGAAGGGACACCTGCTTTGCCTGTCCTGTAAGGTGCAAGAGGGTTGTGGAGGTGCCTGGAAAGGTGGATCCGATATACGGAGGGCCTGAATACGAATCAGTAGCGGCACTTGGGGCTTACTGCGGCGTCACGGACATGGAGGATATAGCCCGCGCGAACCAGCTTTGTAACATGTACGGCATGGATACAATATCCTGCGGAGCTACAATAGCATTTGCAATGGAATGCTATGAAAAGGGGATAATAGGAAGAGATGAGACGGGTGGAATGGAATTGGAATTTGGAGATTCGAACGTGCTCTTGCAGCTCATAGACATGATTGCAAATAGGGAAGGTTTTGGAGACCTGCTTGCAAAGGGAAGTAAAAGTATGTCAGAGGAGATTGGAAAAGGGAGCAAGCAGTTTCTTACAACTGTGAAGGGTCAGGAGATGCCCGCGCACATGCCCCAGTGGAAGGCCGCACTCGGACTCATATATGCCGTTAATCCATTTGGGGCGGATCACCAGTCCAGCAGCCACGACCACTCGCTTTGCGCGGATGAAGACAGCAGCATAAGGACAAACCTTGCCAAGATAGGTGTTCACAAGGGATATTGTGATTTCACATCTCTTGAATACGAAAAAGTGAGATTCGCATTCAACACCCAGTGCTTTGTGTCTGCGGTCGATGCGCTTTGCCTGTGCCAGTTCATAGCAGGGTGTTCGCATCAGATACTGGGACCGTCTGAAATAGCAGAGCTTTGCAGGCTGGGCATAGGCTGGGATACTTCCGTGTACGAGCTCATGCTGATAGGTGAAAGAAGGATAAACACAATGAGGCACTTCAACTCTAAAGAGGGATTTTCAAGAGCTGACGACAAGCTTCCGGGCAAGATATACAAGGGGCTTTCGGGCGGGCCAAGCGAGGGTGCAAAACTTGACGAGCATGAAATTGAAAGGGCAAAGGATTTTTACTATGAGCTTGCAGGCTGGGACATTGAGACCGGGAATCCTACAAAAGCTTCGCTCAGAAGGCTTTCTATAGAAAAATAAAAAAGAACATCAAAAAGGACTTTCACTTTTATTAAGGTGTGCTGAATGTTACATTTACCTTAAAAGCTTAAGTCCTCTTTGATGTTGCTAGACAAACTCCTCATCATCGGGGAATCTGCCTCCTTTCTTGATAAACTTCATTTTACTGAAATTTATCTTTCAACTAAATACTTTTCTTTCTTCTAATAGTCAAGCCGCTAGGATTTAACTGGTTCTTGGGCTTTTCTTTTATATTATCCCTTTTGATATAAATTCCTAAGCTTACTGACATTCTACAAATTGACAACTATTGAGATTGTTGTAAACAATCTCTAAATGTAGACTGTATCAGCAGTTTTTAAGAAATGTTGCTGTATCATTTAGGGGATAATGATAAAAGCTTCAGCCTTTTAAATCCATTGACTGTTATCTTGAAAGATAGTACTTAATTGTTATTATATATATACCCGCAGCATGTCAATTAAAACGTATTTTAAAATATTTATTTAATATCTTTTTGATATTTTTCGAAATATTACAATTTATTCCAAAAAACGCGAAATACAACTGGAATCTTTCGAAAATTCCAAAAATAACTGGAATTATACAAATGACCTGATATTATGGCGTGTAAATTAGGTATAAATAATCGTGTAGGAGTACGTATTTGAAAGGGGAGGATATTGTGAGCGCAAAAGAAAAAGTGAATATTGATTGGGAAAATTTAAGGTTTGACTATATCAAGACTGATTTCAGGTACATCTCTCGCTGGAAGGACGGCAAATGGGATGAAGGGGAGCTTTCAGAGGACAACATGCTTTCCATAAGCGAGGCTTCAACTGCCCTGCACTATGGACAGCAGTGTTTTGAGGGATTAAAGGCATACAGGACAAAAGATGGAGACATACAGCTTTTCAGGCCTGACGAGAATTCAAAGAGAATGGCCGTAAGCTGTAGGAGGCTCCTAATGCCCGAGGTGCCCGAGGACAAATTTATAGAGGCCTGCAAGAGGGTTGTAAAGGCAAATGAGCAATATGTTCCGCCATATGGAACAGGGGCGACTCTTTACCTTAGGCCTTTTGTGATAGGAGTAGGCCACAATGTGGGAGTAAAGCCTGCTCCAGAATATATATTCTGCATATTCTGCGTTCCCGTAGGCCCTTATTTCAAGGGAGGACTTGCACCTGTAAACTTCAATGTGGCTGAATATGACAGGGCGGCACCATATGGAACGGGCGGAGTAAAGGTTGGAGGAAACTACGCTGCAAGCCTTCTCCCTCATGAGAAGGCTGTAAAGGCTGGATTTGCCGACTGCATATACCTTGACCCTCTTACTCACACAAAGATTGAAGAGGTGGGTGCTGCAAACTTTTTCGGAATCACTAAGGACAACAAGTTCATAACTCCACAGTCGGAGTCCATACTTCCTAGCATAACCAAATATTCGCTTATGCACATAGCCAAGGAGTACCTTGGAATGGAAGTCGAGGAGAGGGATGTGCTGGTAGACAAGCTCGACGAGTTTGCGGAGGCCGGCGCATGTGGAACCGCCGCCGTCATTACCCCCATAGGAGGCATAGAATACAAGGGCAAAATGCACGTGTTTTTCAGCGAGACTGAAGTAGGGCCTGTTACACACAAGCTGTACGACACTCTTTGCGGAATACAAATAGGGGATATAGAGGCTCCAAAGGGTTGGATTGTCAAAGTAGGCTAGAGATTTTCAAGCGAACAAAAATATAGAGACATTCAAAAAACAAAAGTTGCAATGCGGTGTATACCGCATTGCAACTTTTGTTTTTCTGCTGGAACAGCCATATTACAAGCTGTTCCAGCAGCTTTCTAAGCGTTGACATGTTAAAACGTCAATTCATATCATACTATTAGTTTTTATTTCTTATGTTCCTTTTGAGTCCTGAAGGTTCAAGAGCTATCTTTTCTCCGTTTACGAGCCTTGAAAGGCCTATGGAACTTACTGGATTTTCGCCGGAACAAACGTCACATCCGCAGTCGGATGAGTAGTTTTCAGGTTCTGTATATGTGGTTATGACTCCTTCGAAGTTTCTCAGTATAACCTTGTTCTCAGCTCTTGACACGACATAATTCGGCATTACCGGAATCTTTCCGCCTCCGCCAGGCGCGTCAACTACGAATGTAGGAACTGCAAAGCCCGAAGTATGTCCCCTAAGAGCCTCTATTATCTCTATTCCCTTTGAAACGCTGGTTCTGAAATGCTCTATGCCCATTGAAAGGTCGCACTGGTATATATAGTAAGGCCTTACCCTTATTTTCACGAGCTCGTGCATGAGTTTTTTCATAACATGTATGCAGTCATTTACCCCTTTTAGGAGCACTGTCTGATTTCCAAGAGGTATACCTGCATTTGCAAGCATTTCACATGCCTTTTTTGACTGTGGGGTTATTTCGCTCGGGTGGTTGAAATGAGTATTTAGCCATATTGGATGGTATTTTTTTAGCATATCAACGAGACTTTGGGTTATCCTTTGAGGCATTACAACAGGCACCCTGCTGCCTATCCTTATTATTTCAACGTGGGGAATTCTCCTTAATTTTCTTATTATGTGCTCAAGCTTGTCGTCTGATATCAAAAGGGCGTCTCCTCCCGAAAGGAGTACGTCTCTTATTTTAGGAGTGTTTGATATATACTCTATGGCTTTTTCTATCTGATCCATGGGAAGAGAGCAGTCGTTTTGTCCTGCAAACCTTCTTCTGGTACAGTGCCTGCAGTACATTGAGCACTTGTCTGTTACAAGCAGAAGCGCCCTGTCCGGATACCTGTGCGTAAGGCCTGGGACTGGCGAGTCCTTGTCTTCGTGCAAAGGGTCTTCAAGGTCGGAATCAGAAGATATGAGCTCAAGCGAGGTTGGAATTGCCTGCTTTCTTATGGGATCGCCCGGTTTTTCGGGATCCATAAGTGACATGTAATATGGCGTTATTGCCATCCTGAGGGAGCCAAGGCACTTTCTTATTCCGTTTTCTTCCTCCTCGGTGAGACTTATGTGGGCCTTAAGGTCTTCTACAGTCTCTATTCTGTTTTTCATCTGCCATATCCAGCTGTTCCAATCCTTTGGAGAAACATCTTTAAAAAAACTATTATATCTGGCCGTGCCGGAATTTTTGTTTGAATGGTCATTTGAACATGATTTAGAATTGTTGTCTATTGAATCGCTAATCATAAAAACCTCCTGTGGGTCGTATTTACACTGTGAGAGTTTCAAGCCGCATTTTCTGCGGATAATATTCCTATTTCAGCGGGAGCGTTAAAGCTGCTTGTACCAAACATTCATATCTTCTATATTCCCGCCTATCTGGGTGTTTTTTACCAGCCTTCCGGCAAAAGCATATCCGCACTTTGAAAAAGTTATGTTCATTCCAAATGAATTTGCCCTGGCTATAGTATATGCGGTTTTAATGCCATTTTTCTTCATTTGGTTTTCCATTTGATAAAGCAGTGAAAGCGAAAGGCTTTTTCCCCTGCACTTTGGCAAGACTGCAAAATCAGTCATTTCGACATTGAGATTGTCAACATCCATTTCGCAGGATGAAACGGCTGCAAGCTCATCGCCTTTCCAAAGACAAAAATAGACTATGTTTTCGGCCATTGTGGATTTGATGTATTCGGGGTCGAATACGGGAAAAGGATATGAGTCGAATACGGCAGAGTATAAATCGGCCATTTGAAAAGCGTCTTCTGGAAGGGCTAATCTAAAAGAAAAATCTGTGCAGCTACTTGCCATAAATGAGGCGGCTTTGGAGTTTCTCTTTGAAATGGCAGTGCTTAAAACTCTGGAGTTGAGCTTTCTGTCAATTTCAAGGCCCCTTTTTGGATCAAAATACTTAGACATGAAGACACATTCTTCGAGTCCCCTGAAAAAACCTGGTATAATAGCTTCAGATACATAGCCTTTTTCCAAAAAGCTAGGGCACTCAGACCTTTGCACCTTTGCAAATATTTTAGAATAGTTTTGAACCTGAGACAGATTATCGAGCTCGTCTATAATATATGGAACATCAGATTTTTCAAGGTGCATAAGATATATCCTGTCATTTGACACTCCATGCTGAACTTTCGAATTCTTTATTTTAACAATTTTATCTTGTTTATCTTGGGTATTTTGGATGTAATCCATAATTACCTCCTTTTGTATTTTGGATACCGACACTAACAACTTAATTATAACACAAAAGTTGCCAGTTGTAAAATTTGGCATTGTTCCAGGCGTGTATTTTAACCGAATGGGAAATGATTTTTTGACTTGAGTAGCTGGCTAGTTTGAATGAATTGATACTGATAAAAAAATAAAGTTTATTTTTCTCAGTATTTTGCTATAATAGAATTTGTCAATGGACAATATGGAAATTTTTAATGTCAAAAGACGAGGAAGCTATGACTTTAAGTTTGGGGACTGTGTTTTTGTTTTTAAAAATTCTCATGACATATTAATCAAAGAGAGGTATATATAAATTGACGACACCAAAAAACAACACCCCGAGATATATCAAAATAGCAATAGACATTGCTCACAGGATATATGAAGGTGAATTCAAGGTAGGGGACAAGCTAAGAGGAAGATCCACTTTAGCGAGCGAATACAACGTATCACCGGAGACAATAAGAAGGGCTGCATCGCTTCTTCAGGATATGGGAGTTGTGAATGTAAGCCAAAAAAGCGGCATATTTGTCATATCTGCTGAAAGGGCTCATGACTTCATAGGAAAATTTTCTGAAAAGAACAACATAAAAAAAGTAAGGGCGAGGCTCAAAAGCCTCAGGGTTCAAAAGGAAGAAATAGACAAGAAAATCGAAGAGAGTATAGATACATTGCTTGAATACACTATGCAGCTTAAGAGGATAGACCTTGGATGCAATTATGAGTTGTCTGTTCCGGCAGATAGCAGGCTTATAGGAATGACAATAAATGAACTTCAGTTTTGGCACAATACAGGAGCTACTATAACTGCGGTAAAAAGAGATGGAGAGTTTTTTATATCACCGGGTCCATATTTTCAATTTGAAAAAGAAGACATGATATACTTCATATGCATAGAGGATAATCTTGTAAGGGTAAAGGATTTTGTGAACAGATAAGAATATACGGAATAATATGTTAAAATGGGAAACCCGCTTTTTAATTTTCAAAATTAAAAAGCGGGTTTTCTTATTAAAGATAATATGTGATGCTGAAAAGACTTTTTATAAAAGAGAAATGAGCAATAATAGTTAATTTCAACAAGAAGCTGAATTTAAAAAATTTTACAACTAAATTGAAATGTGATATACTAATTCAGGTTGAAACAGACAACCCGAAAAAAATATAAAGGTTGCTTGTTTCGGGCTTGAATAGACTTATGTCCACAAGCCCTTGTGAAATCAAAGATAAAAGGAGCTTGCTTTTAATTCGATAAATCAAACATGCGAATGGAAAAAGTGATAGCGGCTATTTTGGTTGTCTATAAAGAAATATAAAAAGTGAGGGGATAGTAACATATGATTAAGTTTGAAAATGTTTCGAAGGTCTATGAGGACGGATTCCAGGCCCTGAAAGACATAAACCTTGAAATCAAGGAGGGGGAGCTACTTGTGCTTATAGGCCCTTCAGGCTGTGGGAAGACCACGACAATGAAGATGATAAACAGGCTCATAGACTATACGAGCGGGAACATATATATAAAGGGAGAGGCGATAAAAAAGCAGGATCCGGTAACTCTCAGAAGGGATATAGGATATGTAATACAGCAGATAGGGCTTTTCCCGCACATGACAATAGCGCAAAACGTGGCGCTTGTGCCAAAGCTCAAAAAGGAAGACCCGGTAGGATACATGAAAAAGGTAGACGAACTTTTGGAAATGGTGGGGCTTGAGCCTGAGATTTACAAGGACAGGTATCCCAAGGAGCTTTCGGGAGGTCAGCAGCAAAGGGTTGGAGTAATAAGGGCGCTTGCGTCAGACCCGTCAATAATACTTATGGACGAGCCTTTCAGCGCGCTGGACCCTATAAGCAGAGAGCAGCTCCAGGAGGAACTTGTAAGGCTTCAGGAAGAGATAAAAAAGACAATAGTGTTCGTAACACACGACATGGACGAGGCGCTAAAGATAGCCGATAGGATATGCATAATGAAAAGCGGGGAGATAGTCCAAATAGACACACCTGAGAGGATACTGAGGCACCCTGCAAATGAATTCGTAAAAAACTTCATAGGCGAGGACAGGCTTGAAAATGCCAAATCAATGGACTTTCCGCCGGTAGAAGAGATACTTTCAAAGGCTGTGACGGTAAAGCCTGCAAAGGGGCTGGCAGAGTCCGTCAAAATACTCCACAAAAACAGGGTGGACAGCCTGATAGTGGTGGACAAGGACAATATATTCCTTGGGATAGCAAGCGCCTGGGACATATATAAGCACTACAAGAACGAAGAGCTCACAGTAAAAGACATAATGAAGACTCATCACAAGACGATGAAAATGGACAACAGCCTTGAAGATGCTCTCGTGCTTGTAAACGAGGCTGAAATGGGATATCTTACAGTCGTTGACGATGCGGACAGGGTGAGGGGGGTAATCACTAACGCCGACCTTGTGGAGCTTCTCGTGGAAGAGTTTGCGGACTAGTACAAACTTAAAATACAGCAAGAGTTTAACATATTGAATTGAAAGGAGATTTATATGAACGAAAACATACTAAGTGCTTTTGTGAACACTCTAATCCAAAGGAAGGAGATGGTGATAGACAGTCTTGTGGGCCACATGTGGCTTACAATGGTGGCGCTGCTATTCGCCGTTTTAATAGCCGTTCCGCTTGGGATATTCCTTACAAGGCACAGAAAATTTGCAGACCTTGTAATAGGCATAACATCGGTGTTCCAAACCATTCCAAGCCTTGCGCTGCTGGGCTTTATGATACCTCTGTTTGGAATAGGGGCAAAGCCTGCGATAATAGCGCTTACAATATACGGGCTTCTTCCGATACTCAGAAACACATACACTGGGATAATGGGAGTAGACCCTGGAGCGAGGGAGGCCGGAAGGGGGATGGGAATGACATCTGCCCAGATACTTTTCATGGTCGAAATACCACTTTCGCTAACTATAATAATGGCCGGAATAAGGACAGCGACAGTACTTATCATAGGGGTTACGACGCTTGCATCGCTTGTGGGAGCAGGAGGGCTTGGGGACCTTATATTCAGGGGTATATCATCTGTAAACCCCGGGCTGATACTTGCCGGTGCGGTTCCCGCGGCGCTTCTCGCGATACTGTTTGACATAATGCTTAAAATGTTTGAAAGGCAGGTCACTCCAAAGGGACTAAGGTAAACAAGTTAGAGGTAAACAATATAAAAATAAAAAGATAGAAAAGGAGAATGTTTATATGAAAATTAAGAGCATATTCAAAAAGGCTGCGTTAGCAGCATGTACAATGCTTGTAGCGACGTCGCTTGCAGCCTGCGGAGGAGAGGACTCTTCAGAAAAAATAATAGTCGGAGGTAAGGACTTCACGGAGCAAGACATACTCGTACACCTTGTATCAGAAGTTATAGAGGCCAAGACGGACATAGAGGTTGAAAGAAAGCCTTACCTTGGTGGATCAAGTGTTGTGGCAACTTCAATCCAAACTGGGGACATAGACGTAATGGTTGAATACACGGGAACAGGGCTGATAAGCGTTCTTGGTAAAGAATCCATGAATGATCCTCAGGAGGTATATGAAGCGGTAAAGAGCGAATATGACGAGCAGTTCGGAGTTAAATGGCTAAAGCCTCTTGGATTCAACAACACATTTGCAATAACAATGAGAAGAGAAATGGCTGAGGAGATGGGAATAAAGACTCTTTCAGACCTTGGAAAGCATGCAAAGGACTTCACATTCGCGTCAACTCAGGAATTTCTTGAAAGAAACGATGGTTACGAAGCAATAAAGCCTGTATATGGAATAGAGTTCAAAGATGCCAAGGGAATGGACCCGGGGCTTTGCTATACGGCCCTTAAAGAAGGCCAGGTTGACGTTAGCATATCATTTGCGACGGACGGAAGGATACCTGCATTTGACTTTGTGGTTCTTGAAGATGACAAGAACTTCTTCCCTCCATACGATGCGTCAGTGCTTGTGAGAAACGACGCTCTTGAAAAGCATCCAGAGCTTGAAGAGGCACTAAACTCTCTTGCAGGAAAGATAAACGATGAAGAGATGGCAAAGATGAACGCCCAGGTCGACATAGACCAAAAGGCCGCAGAGACGGTTGCTAAAGACTGGCTTGTTGAAAATGGAATAATAGAAGGTTAGCCCTGAAATATAAAGCAATGTAAAACAAGCAGTGTGCAATATAAAAGAGAGCCTCCGGCTCTCTTTTATATTGCACATATGCCCTTTCATAATACTACATATGCACACTATTGCGAGCAAGGGCTTAGATATGGGGAAATTTTCGACCATGGGGTTGAAAATTTTAATGTTTTTATAAGACAAAAAATAGTGCCAAAGTACCTTGTGATGTTATAATATAAAATAGTTCGACAGCAGAGCTTGAGAAGTTAAGGGGTTGAGAGTATGAGCAATGCAGATGATAGAATAGAAGATAATAATATGAGCACAAAGTCTGTAAAAGCAGCCATGGAAAGAGCTGCAACGGAATTTGAGGGCATATTGAAACTTATACCGGAAGATGAAAGGCGATATTCCATATTGAGGGCTCGAGGTAGAATCGAAAAGCTGTACAAAGAAACTCTGGAGGAACTTCAGAGTTTAAAGAACGTACTTGAAGAATTACAAATCGAAAAGTCCAAATACATATGATGAAGCCTTAAATTAGTACCTGTGGAGGAGATAAGTAGCATGAGACTAGGTGGGGCGGCAGTAAGCAGTAGCATGACTTCGAAAAAAAATGAAATTTATTATTCCAGAAACATTTCACCTGAAAAAACGGATGTGTTTAATCAAGCAAAAAGAAATAAAAATCAGGCGGCATATCCAGGTGAAAAAAAGCTTATAGAAGCTGTAGAAAAGGAAAATCCAGATATTATGGGCATTAGCACAAATCTTGAATTTTCAGTACATAAGAAGACAAAGCAGATAATGGTCAAGATAGTAGACTCGAATACAAAAGAGGTTTTAAAGGAGCTGCCGTCTGAAAAGATACTGGACATGGCGGCGCACATGATGGAGAAAGCTGGGATATTCATAGACAAAAAAGCTTGATGAGCGCTTTTGGACAAAGTGAGCAAAATTCAAAGGAATTGAATTTGCAGACAGAGATTTTTACAAAAAAATTGAGAAAAAGGGAAGCATCAATTATGCGGGGGATAATTGATGCTTTTGCTTTTCATGCATTCATGTGCTTATTTTATTTTGAACTTATCAACTGTATTTTGAAGGTCTACAGACAGACTCTCTAAATTCTGAGAGTGGGATGAAAGCTCTTCCATGGATGCCAGCTGCTCTTCTGTAGCTGCAGAGACCTCCTGAGTGGCTGCGGAAGACTGCTGTGCTGCCAAGGCTATGTTTTCTACAATAAGAACCATTTCATCTTTTGCATTTAGCATTTCATTGTTGTCATCTTGTATGGCGGTAATATTGCCCCCTAAAAGATCTATGGAGTTTGATATATCCTTGAATATGGAATTTGTCTCCTCGACCGCTTTATTTTGCTCCTGCACAACCTCATTTGCCTTTTCTATGGCGGATACGGCTGACCTTGTCTTGTTTTGGATTGCCCCTATTATCTCTTTTATCGTTCCGGCCGACATTGCCGATTCTTCAGCAAGTTTTCTTACCTCATCAGCTACCACGGCAAATCCCTTTCCGTGTTCTCCCGCCCTGGCCGCCTCGATGTTTGCATTGAGGGCAAGCAGGTTTGTCTGGCTGGATATCGCCATTATTGCTTCGAGTATTGTTCCTATGCCCTCTGCGCTTTCAGCTACTTCGGCTACTATGGATGCTACTTCCTGCGACATCTCATTGCTCTGGATACTTTTTTCATTGAGTTTTTTAACTATGTCAAAGCCATTTTCTGCAAGTGCATTAGTCCTTCTGGAAACGGATTTCATGTTTTCTGAGTCGCGAGTAACCTTTTCGATTATGGATGCTATATCATTCATTTTGCATGTACCATTTTGAGTGTCAGTTGCCTGGGACTCAGCGCCTTTTGAAACCTCGTCAATTGTCTTTGAGACTTCCCCAGCGGCTTCTGCCGACTGAACTGATATTTGTGAAAGAGTGACTGCCGATTCGTTTACAGTGTGAGCCGAAACACTTATGTCTTTTAGCAATTTATTCAAATCCGTCTGCAGACGGTCAATTGCCTTTGCAAGCTGTCCGAACTCGTCATTTCTCTCCATATATGACTTGGGCACTTGACTTGTGAAGTCTCCAGTGGCTAAGGTCTCCAAATGTCTAACCCCTGTGCCGAGTGGAGTGGATATCATTCTGGCTATGAAAAGAGCTAGTATTACTGCTACTATGGAACCTATTAAAATACTTATGATTACAGATTTTTTTATGACATTCGTATCCTCGAGCAGCTCTTCTTTTTCCATAAAGGCGAACAGCTTCCAGCCCGTTTTTTCAGCCGTTACAAATGTGAGAAACTTATCTTGGCCATTGTATATGTACTCTGTAAATCCACTTTCATTTGACTTTAATTCTTCCCAGACTCCCAGCTTTTCAGCCAGAGCTGTCCCAATCAGAGAAGACTCCTTATGCGCCAAAGTGAGTCCATTGGAATCAAGGACTGTTATGGCCCCACGTCGGCCTATGGTAGTTTTTGATATTTGAGATGAAAGCGTTGAAAGGTCGACGTCTATGGCAGCAACTCCGGCAATGTTGCCGCCGCCGTCAACTACGGCCTTTGCCAGCGAAATTATCAGCTTGCCAGTAAACTCATCAGTATAGGGATCTGTCCATATGACTTGTCCCTTGCTTGATACGGCATCTTTATACCAAGGCCTTTGCCTGGGGTCATAATCCTGCGAAAAGTCCTGGGCGGGATGAATGTGTATTGCGCCATCCTTGTCCCCAAAATATGTAGACAAGATTTCGCTGTTGCTGCTTTTGACGCTCTTTAAAACTTCATTTCCCGAAAACGCATCAAAGTTTTTTATATTTTCGTTATCGGTTATTGAAACAAGCTGTACTTCCATTTTACTTAAAAACTGGTCAACATATTTTTCGGTTTCGGATATAGCCTGCTGGGCTGTCGTGGAGAGCTTGTTTTCCAAAAGATTAAATGATATCTTGTTTGAAAAATATCCAAATACGCCTAGCTGAAGCACCATTGAAATTAGTATCATTGCGATGATTTTGTTTTTTATGCTGTGCATACCTCTGTTGTTTTTAATTTTTCTTGTCATAATTCCTCCCAGGTATTTAGTTGTAAATATTCTGATGTTAAAAACTGCCAAATTGCATTGCTGCATTAGGTATTTGAAATTTACTTTGCACTAAATGCCATGCCTCCTCTCTTTGCAGTTTAATATTTTGCTGTGAAAAAATAAGGGATCCCCCATTATAGGTACAAGTGCAATTAGGGGAAACAAAGCGTGCTCTGTAGCGATACAAATATACCGTATACAAAGACAAATATAGCATTAAAATATTATACTTGTCAAAAATTAGTTTTCAATTTTATTTAGCCCGTGAAGTTGTTAAAGTTATCGCCGAATAAAAGGAAATACTGTAGTTGCGATTTTTATTGATACTCTTCAGATTTCAACCAATTTTCGGCTTCGGCAATACTGCTGAAATAAGATGAGACTATCCGGTTGTCCATGCACCTGCATATCTCTGATTTTACAAGCGATTTGGGGAATACGACCGTTGTAAAGGAGCTCCAACTGTGCTTTACTGTATAAATGTTATTGTTGGCTTATTTATTTTTGAATTGAAATGAGCCGCATAAAAGAATATACTTATTGAGTGACAATTTAGGACAAGAAAGGTGGTAAAAATGAACAGCAAGACTAAAAGACTCGTGATTATGGGGATGTTCATAGCCCTGAGCTTTGTGGGGGCGTACATTAAAATACCAAGCCCTATCCAGAGCATAGCGCTGGATTCAATGCCGGCGTATCTTGGAGGACTGGTTTTGGGAGGATTGCCGGGAGGAGTTATAGCGTTCATAGGACATATGCTGACTTCGGCAAATACGGGATTTCCCCTGTCGCTACCGGTACATTTGATAATAGGAGTTATGATGTTCATATCGGTATACGCATACAGCATTACATACAAGTGGACTAATATATTTGTGGCGTCGGCTGTTGGAATCATATTAAACGGGGCTGGAGCACCTATTGCGCTTACTCTGCTTCCACAGTTCGGAGGGGGATTCTTTGCAGGAATAGCTCCGTTTTTGCTGCTTGCAAGCGCAATCAACATAATTTTTGCAGCGGCAGTGTTCAAGTCGCTTGAAAAAACATCGCTTGCAGGAAAAAGAGGGTTTGGCGGCTATGGAAAATAAGCACAGGGATGTCGATTTTTTAGGGATTGGCTGCGGCAAGCTCGTAGTTGTGGCCTGCGATTCATGCGGGGCCATAGGACTCAAGGAAAACGACATTGTAAAGGTTCCATGCCACATCACGGGGAAATACACTGCGAGGGTGTGTATTATGGAAGTTCTTTCGACAGGGGCGGATATTGCGGGGATTACTGTAAGCATATGCAATGAGCCTGATCCCACAGGAGATGAAATTATAAAGGGAATAAGAGACGAACTGGGCGAAATAGGGGCTGAGATTCCAGTTACAGTAAGCACTGAAAAAAACATGGAGACTTCAATGACCGCACTGGGAGTAACCGCGATTGGAGCCATTTGTGAGGAAGATGTGCTTATGCACAGGGTGAAAAGCGGAGATTATGTATATGCAATAGGTGTTCCCAGCGTGGGTGAAGAAGTATTGGCAAATGAAAAGTCTATAGCAAATGCAAGTCTTGTGCTAAGGCTTTTAAAGCTAGAAAATGTAAGGGAGATAATACCTGTTGGATCGTCTGGAATAAAAGGTGAGCTTGCGGGTCTGTCCAAGGCTGAAGGCCTGGAGATAGAGTATGTAAAAAACCTGCATATAGAAATTGAAAAATCGGCAGGGCCTTGCACAGCGGTGATTGTAATAAGCTACGGAACCATAAGTGATGAAATTGGATGCCCAGTCAATCTGGTAGGAAAGATAATTTGATAGAGCTGTCTCGGCAAGGATGTTAATATTCCTGCTGAGAATGGCTCTTTTTCATTTCTTAAAATTATATTAAAAACTCTCAAAAGCCAACAATTGCAGCTGATATCGTTATAATATATTAATCAGGCGGGACTGAGAAGATATGCCAATATCCGGTGACAAATGGAAACAGGCGCTGGATATAAGCATAGAATATGGTTTTGGGGTGAAAATATGAATAAATCGATTGTTTGGAGAAAAATCAAGACGGTGCTGGCATATACGTTTTTAGCGTGGCTGATATCCTTTTTTATAATGGAAGGGGCGATATACCTCGGCGGTAAGGAAGATGAGCCTGAAAATCCGGACTATATAATAGTGCTGGGTGCCGGCCTCAGGGGAAAGACTCCCTCGCTCACACTCTTGGACAGGCTGAGGAAATGCCTGGAGTATGCCAATGAAAATGAAACGGCGGTAATAATAGTTACTGGGGGACAGGGAAAAGGAGAGGACATAACAGAGGCCAGTGCAATGAAAAAATACCTTGTTGACAGGGGAATAGACGAAAGTCGCATAGTGAAAGAGGAAAAATCAACAAGCACTGTTGAAAACATAAAGTTTGCAAAAAAAATAATGGAAGACATGGATGGAAAGAGCGTACACAGCGCAGTAATAATATCAAACAGGTTCCACCTTTTAAGGGCTAAGGCTATAGCGAAAGAGTTTAAAATTCTTCCATATGGACTGCCGTCGGTGACAAGGGCCTACCTGGCGCCAAAATACTATGTAAGGGAGTATTTCGCAATGCTCAAACTCGCTATTAACATGAGTCAGGGGCTGTGAAAAGCCCTCATACAGCCCCTGTAAAAATGACTTAATATCCAAAGAACGGATCATTTACAATATTTGATCGCGATATGCCAAGTGACTTGAGCTGCTTTCTCACTGCCATTATCATGGCTGGGCTTCCAGATAGGAAGTACATGGCGCTGTTTCCGTGGTTTTGAACAAAAGATTCAATTTCAAAATTGAAACTGATCCTGTCGGTTACAAAAGCTGAATTGAAATTGGGGATGTCATTTTGGGCATCCTCAATTTCTTTTTTGTATGCAAAACTGCCTCTGCTGTCGGAAAAAATCAATTTGGCGGATGGAAAAGCCCTGCATTCAAGCTGAATATTTTTTATAAGAGCCCTCACAGGTGTTATGCCTATTCCTCCAGCTATCATTGCTGTAGGCCTTTCATAATCCCTTATGTAAAACCATCCGAAAGGTCCGCTCATGTTCATGGGCTCCCCGGGCTTTAATTCTATTAGTGCCTGCTTGAAGCTGCTGGGGCTATCGCCTACTCGAGTGGAAATCATTATCTTGCCCTCGCTTTTTACTGAAGCTATGCTGAATGCGCGAAAGCTCTTGCCGTGAATTTTCTTGTCGGGGAAAGTGAATATGGCGTGCTGTCCGGGAATCCAATACACATGGTTGTAAAAACCAAACTCAAAAGTGTATATGTCCCCGACTTCCAGCCTCGATTCCCTAAGATATATGTCGCTCTTTTTAAACAGTCCCTTAAAATCTTTCGACCTCAAATTAAACCCTCCTTTGAGTAGAAGTAGCCCGTAAACCCATTACATATGCATTGGCTGTGAAAATATTCTGATACTCTATTTATTCACTATAATTTGGATTGTATTCACCCTAATGGATAAAAAAAGCTGCCTGAAGAATGTGCACCAAAAATATATAGATTCTATTAGAAATTTACTGAAAACTATTGACAAAAAGCTATAAAAGTAATATTATTAAAGTGTAACCATTACAAAATGGTAATAATCACAGAAGTGAATACGCCACTCCTTTTCATGATTAATATATTGAAAAGATTTATACAAAACCCCGAATTTAAAAGGTTTAACAGCCAACCTCAAAAGACAAAGGGACTGCAGATGCTGCAGTCCCTTTGTCTTTTGAGGTTGCATATTTTGTGTAATGGAAAATATTCAATTTCAGGGCTTGATAATGCCAAGATATGGAGAGTCCTTATTTTTATACAAAAAGAGGCAAAAGGCACGGCTTTCAATTTGGGCCATGCGATAACTGTTTTGTAAGCTTTATTTGCAAAAAACACTGTACAGTAGCTGCAATTATTATGATTCCAGTTATAGAAAGAGGGTATTTAAGAATTAAATATTAATAGAAATAGGCGATTTTTACATGGGACAGTTTTGAGGTTTAAAGTCTGTGATATTTACAAGTCCACAGCACATATAAGGCTTTTTGAATGCCTGTGAATCAAAAGGAGGATATTTGAATTATGGGAAATTTGAACATGGATAAAAGGACAATCAATGACAATTTCAAGGACAACGGGACTATAGTTATAATTCACTCGGCTTTTCTAAACAGCAAAATACTACAGGATTTTGCATGTGAACTTTCCAAACTGTATGAAAAGCAGATTTTCATTCTAGACCTGCCGGGGCACATTGAGGGAATGGGTGAAGGGGAATACAGCGCAGCCGGCTATGCGCAGAAGGTAAAAGAATACCTAAATGAGCATAAGGCTTCGGGTGAAATTTCAAAAGATGACATACATATCATAGGATGGTCCATGGGAGGGTCAATAGGCCTGCAGCTGGCGCTAGATAAATACCAAGGAGTGACAATGCTGACAATGCTAAGCTCTTCATCCAATTGGACATTCCCGGATATACCAAAAGAGGTTTTTCTTGAAACGCTCACTAGTGTTATAAGTGCGGAGATAGGCGAGAAGAATAGAGCAAGGCTTATGGATTCAATTTCTGGCATGCTGGCGCCTATTGACACTTGCATGTGCGACCTTAAGACTCTTCAGACATTTGACGTTTTAGATTCACTGGAAAGTTTGGAAATGCCGGTGCAGCTTATAGCGGGAAGCGTTGACACCATATCCCCTTTGGCGGATCAAATGGTCATGTTTGAAAAAATACCTGACATATCCATTATGATCATAAGCAATATGGGGCATTTTCTGCCGCTTGAAAGGCCAAAAGATGTTGCATACATGGTGAAGGCCTGGACTTCTGAAAGATAGAAGTTGAATAGTTGAACCTGCATGGGCAAAGCTGGATAAAATTGTATATAAAAGACCAATGTAAATTAGAAGTGTCGTATCCTCTTTGTTTTCGGCTATGTCTTCGATATCTTTGCTCTTAATCTCTACATCTGTGTGCGTACAGTAAAATATAATGTAATATTTGTGCTTTGGTAAGCATTAAAATCAATATCTGAAATCGGCACATGGTAGCAGTCGACATCCAACCGTTTGACTAAATAAAGTGAAATAAGTTTGGTTACGACCCAAAAATTCCGCTTTAACTGATTTTTATTAATATAAAACAAAAGCCAACGCATCAAATATGCGTTGGCGGATTGTAAAAAGTAGGCTTTCCAGCGGAAATCCGGCATGACTAACCCGCAAAAAACATAGTTATGCCGAATCCAGAAAGAAATATTCCTATAGCTATGTAGAATATGGAAGTTATCCTGTCTCCGAATATTCTTCTCATTGACTTTGCTTTTCTGGCTCCCCAGAAAAAGCGAGGCTTTTTGACTGCTCCTAGTATTGCAAAAATACCTATTGCTATGAAAAAGAGTCCTTTTGCTATTCCTTCTAAATACAAGATATATTACCTCCTTGATTTTTCAACAGCAATAGAAATTATAACATGGCTTTATATGGAGAACAATACTTAATGGATTAACTATTTGCGTGTGCGAGTTTGAAACAGTGTCAATCGCCTGCCCGGTTGCTTGCAATATTTGCACTACAAGGTTCAATATCAATAAAAAAGGACGGGCATAGCAGCCCGTCCTTTTTTATTGATATTCATTTGAATTAAATCCCTGTTTTTAAAGCGGTGAACACATATGCCTAACTAGCAGCATGCATATGCACTTGATTTTGCGTGGTTTTCCATTGCAACGCTTATAAGCTTGTCTATAAGGTCCGTGTATGCGATTCCCGTAGCCTCCCAAAGCTTTGGATACATGCTCGACTTTGTGAAGCCTGGCATTGTGTTTATTTCATTCAGATATATGTTTCCGGTTTCATTTTCTATGAAAAAGTCTATTCTGGATATTCCGTTGCCGTCAATGGCCTTGAATGCCTTTTTGGCAAGGTCGCTGATAATGCTTATTTGATCAGGGTTTACATTCGCAGGGATTATTGTCTCCGATTCCTTTGCTAGGTATTTTGCATCATAGCTGTAAAAGTCTGCGCACGATATTGCCTCGCCCGGGGCTGAAACTTTTATGTCTCCGTCTTCAAGAACTGCGACTTCTATTTCACGAACGTCAAGTCCCTTTTCTATTACTATTTTCTTGTCGAATGAGAATGCGATTTCCATTCCTTCGATGAGCTCATCTCTTGTGTCTGCTTTGGATATTCCAACGCTTGAACCGAGATTGGCAGGCTTTATGAACAGAGGATATGTCAGATTGGATTCTATTCTTTCAACAATGGCGTCTTTGTTTCTTTCGAATTCATTTTTTGTAGTGCACTCGTAGTCCACCTGAGGGATTCCTTCAAACACCATGATCTTTTTGAACATGGCCTTGTCCATTGCCAGGCTCGATGCTAGGACTTTGCAGCCCACATATGGTATTTCTGCCATTTCAAGAAGTCCCTGAATAGATCCGTCTTCTCCGTAAGGTCCGTGAAGCACCGGCAGGCACACATCGATTTCCAGAAGGCTTCCGTCGCTTAGCTCTATTCCCGTCCGTCTTCCGCTTGAAGGTATTATGTTGATTTTAGCTCCCTTGATTTCATAGTCAAGCCAGTCTCCGCTTTCCATGCTTTCAGGAGAACAGTTGCAGTATGCCCATCTTCCCTCTTTTGTAATTCCTATCAGATATATGTTATACTTCTCCTTGTCCATAGCCCTGTATACAGATGCCGCAGACTTGAGCGACACGTCATGTTCCCCAGATTTACTTCCGAATATTAAACCGACATTGATCTTACCCATATTATCACCCTTTTTAATTTATTTTATTTGCATTGCCGAATATAATACATGTACCCTGTATCACCACAAGCGAGGCCTGGGATTGTACAAAATTTTAGATTTCAAAAAGCCACTATTCAGCAGTACTTCATAATTTATACCCAATTTGTTACCGGCTTAACATATAAAAGTCAAATGGTTATTATGGATGCATTGGAAAGACTATGTTTCTAGCGACTGTCAGGGATTTGTTGAATGTAGCGGCATGATTCTGGGTGTTAAAACAGGCTTATTATTTGAATGAAAAAAGGCGAATTGTTTAATTTTATGGCTCTGTTTAAAACTAAAAAATAAGAAGATTGTATATTATTATGACTACAGATTATGCTCATTTTCTTTTGTGGCGATTTTTAATAATAAAAACGATAAGAGATGCTGCTGACAAAATCATAAATATAATTGCCAACCAATCAGGTATTGATACTACAAAACGATTTGTTAATATTGTTCCTGAACTAATTCCCAATGATAATATTAAATAAAATTAATTTTGGACACTGGACTAACTTATTTAGAAGCATCTTGTATAGCTTTTTTCAAATCGGATTCTATACTCATAGCTATGTCTTGTAGACTTTTGTCTCCAAGCAGTTCAATAAGTTTTTCCGGGCGTACCATGCCTATGTACACGCTGTCATCTTTCTCATATACAACGACTTTACACGGCAAAAAATAAGCGACTTCTATATTCTTTCCAAGAACCTCAACTGCGTTTGCAGGGTTGCACACTTCCAATATTTGAACATCTCGTCCGAACTCAAACCCTTTCTCCGCAAGCTTGTCTTTAAAATTAACCTCCCATAAAACCCCGAATTTACATTTTTCCAAATGTTCCTTTATCGATTTGATTGCCTCGTAAAATGACTTTTCTGTCCTGACTTCATAATTCATCTCCATATGACATACCCCCATTGCATCTTCAGTGTAAATTGAATTTGGATTAATCATAAGTGTTATACCCTAACAGGATGCATATAATAACATTTAATTAGCATGGCAATTTAAATCGTTTTGCTTCAGGGTATATATCCATTAAAAATAGAGAAAGAGGGTGAATGTTTTGAAAGACAAGAAAAGACTTTGGGTCAGTGTCATAGTTATATCAACATTTTTATTGATGGCTTTTTCTTTTTACTCATATTCAAATTTTCTCAGAGGTCCGCTTAGAAAAGGGATGTGGCCTGCCTGGTATTCAAGTTATCAAAGCGACTCGGGCATCCTTATGAGCATTGAAGAAATCAAAAGGGAAGTAGATCGGTATATAGCAGATTTCGAAGAGGAACTTGAAATCGCAGACATATTCGTATATGAAGACAGCGACTACTATGTTTCTATTGAAGAAGCAGCCACTGGGAAAGGTGCTTTTGAGCTTCTTGTCAATCAGTATAGTGGCGTTATATATCCTGAACATGGTCCCAACATGATGTGGAATGAAAAGTATGGTATGCATGGAAGAGGGCATATTATGGGGAGACACATGCGAAGCCGTTCATTTTTCAATGAATACTCGGGATACTATAGAAATGAGGACGCTACAAAACAGATAAGCCTTGAGCTTGCGGTTGAATTAGCAACTGAGTATGTAAAAAAATATGTCGATGAAGATATGGTAGCTACAGAAGAAGGCCATGAATTTTATGGATACTATACATTACACATAAAAAAAGAAGAACAGACAGTAGGGATGCTAAGTGTAAATTACTATACTGGGGATGTGTGGTTCCATGACTGGCATGGAAAACTCATTGAAGTAATTTCACACCATGAGGATTAAAAAAAGGGAGGGCTTCATATGATGCACCATGACTATTATAGATTTATGGGAGGATGGGGATTTTTTATGATGCTAATACCGCTATTGCTTATAGGACTCATCATATATGCAGTATATCAATTAGGGGCCAGCAAAAAAAGTGATGATGTGGCCGCCAAAACCCCTGAGGATATACTCGACGAAAGATTTGCCAGAGGGGAAATAAGCGAAGAAGAATACAAGAGAATGAAAGAGGCTCTGAAAAAATGATAATCGGCAGTGTTGAGGAGGTGTAGAAATGCAGCATAACCATAGCATGCACGAGCATGGCAGCAATAAGCATTCACATCACGAAGAACATGACCACATAGCTCACCATGAAATGATGATTGAGGACTTCAAAAAAAGATTCTATATATCAATAGTCGTGACAGTTCCAATATTAATACTGTCACCAATAATACAAGAGTGGTTTGGCTTTAAAGTTGAATTTTACGGTAGCAACTATATTCTTTTTCTACTCGCATCTTTTTTATTTTTCTATGGAGGCTGGCCATTCCTTTCGGGGCTGTTTAATGAGCTAAAGGATAAATCCCCGGGAATGATGACTTTGATTGCAATGGCCATAACTGTAGCCTATGTATACAGCAGTGCGGTGGTTTTCGGGCTTGAAGGAAAGTTATTCTTTTGGGAACTGGCGACTTTGATTGATGTTATGCTGCTGGGCCACTGGATTGAAATGAAATCTGTAGTAAGCGCTTCAAATGCACTTAAAAAGCTATCAGAATTGATGCCTGATGAAGCACATCTGATAAAGGGGACTGTTGTTGTAGATATCAGTGTTAGCGAGCTTTCTGAAGGAGATGTTGTGCTGATTAAACCTGGTAAGGGAGGCTCAAAAATCAAAATCAAAAACACAATTGCTAGCTGACAGGGCGGCCTTTTGGCTTACAGTAATAGCTCTTTCGGTAGGCTTTTTAACTTTCGCAGCATGGCTTTTCGTTGGTCAGAGTATTACATTCGCTATAGAGAGAATGGCTACTGTTATGGTAATTACATGTCCTCATGCTCTTGGACTTGCCATTCCGCTTGTAGTAGCCATGTCGACTTCACTTTCCGCAAAAAACGGGCTGCTTATTAAAAATAGGTCTGCTTTTGAAAATGCCAGGAAGATAAGCGTGGTCGTATTCGACAAGACAGGCACACTTACAGAGGGAAAGTTCGGCGTCAGCTCTGTCAAGAGCACTGATGGAAACCATGATGAAAAGGAAATAATAAAATTTGCGTCGGCTCTGGAAAAAAGCTCTGAGCACCCTATTGCCAGGGGGATTTTAGAAAAGGCTCAGGAGCTGGGTATTTCTGTTCCAGATGTTTCGGATTTTGAGGCAATCAAGGGAAAAGGAGTACAGGGCATTGTCGATGGGCAAAATGTTAAAGTCGTAAGCCCCGGATATCTGAAAGAAATGGGCATGGACATTCCTGACCATGCAAAGGATGAACAGCTTACGGTTGTATTTATATTAAAAGACGAAAATATCATAGGCACAATAAGTCTTGCAGACAAGATAAGGGAGGATTCATATGAAGCGATTCAAAAGCTAAGGGAACTAGGGATCAAATGCTGGATGCTTACGGGGGACAATAATCAGATAGCCAAAAAGGTAAATGATGAGCTGAAGCTAGATGGATATTTCGCCGAAGTTCTTCCTCATGAAAAACTTGAAAAGGTGAAAGAGCTCCAATCCAAAAATGAATATGTGGCCATGACTGGAGACGGCGTAAACGATGCGCCTGCCCTTGCCCAAGCTGATGTAGGGATTGCCATAGGATCGGGAACAGACATTGCGGCGGAAACGGCAGATATAATTCTAGTGGAGAGCAATCCAAAAGATGTCACTTCACTTATACTGTTTGGAAGGGCCACATACAAAAAAATGATACAAAACCTGGTATGGGCTACTGGATATAATCTGTTTGCCATACCGCTTGCAGCTGGTGTTTTTTATAAATGGGGAATTATAATTTCACCGGCAGTTTACTTATTAATACTATGGAAAACCGCAATATTCTTATATTTCACAGCAATACCATATTATGTGTTTGTCGAATTACTTACCGTTTATTGTTATATGTGGTAGTATGGTAGCGTAATAGTAATATACAATAAATTAAAGAGGGGGCATTATGAGTGAAAATCCTTAAAATTGAATGGAAACACCTTGATGTCGCTGGGGAAACTTGCGACCGTTGTTATGACACAGGTGAGAATCTGGTTCAAGAAATAAAGAGATTGAACAGAGCTTTAAATCCAAAAGGCATTGAAGTTATACTGATTGAGACTAAGCTTGATGATTCTCAAACTTCACAATCAAACAGTATTCTATTTAATGGAGTTCCTATTGAAGAAATTCTGAATATAGAAGTATCCGAGAATCATTGTGATTCCTGCTCGACTTTGTTAGGAACTAAGACATACTGCCGAACAGTAACATATGACGGTAATGAATATGAGGATATTCCTGCAAAAGCCATCCGCCATGCAGCATATAAAATATTAGGCATTGAAGAGATAAAAACAGAAGAGAAGTCAGGATGTAGCTGTAATTGTAATAATTGTTGCTAACACAAAAATAATACATTCTATCACTAGCGCAAAACTAATCAATACAAAGGGGGGGAGAATATGAGGTTAAGCATTGTATTAACTCCATTCAGAGTTAAATTGGGATAAAATTGCATGGAGTTAATACAGGCCCAGTTTAACTTTGCCATTTTAATAATTGTCTACATTAAAATGATATTAAGAGGACATACATTTATCTGGGGAATTGTAATTTGTCGGCATATGTGTTATAATGAGTTAAGTAGAAGATGCGTTGCAGATAAATTTATAATGACGCGGGGTGGAGCAGCTGGCAGCTCGTCGGGCTCATAACCCGAAGGTCGCAGGTTCGAGTCCTGCCCCCGCAACCAAAATTGTTTAAAAAACCCCTTGGAATATCGTTTCCAAGGGGTTTTTTGATACTTGCATATTTGAGAAAAAGCATTTTTCGAAAAACGTATAATATTTAAATTTACCTTAAAAATCATCCATATTTGACAAAATAAATCTCTGAGGGTATATACTCTATATAAACAGTTAGTACTCTATGTATTAATTTTATACGCTCATGTAGTGTGGACTTTCATGAATGAGGGAGGTGTTTTGTTTGATGATAAAGATATTCAGCTGGACGATAGCCATATGCGTGGGAATGCTCTTTGTCGGATCGGCTGTAATGAGCATGGGATTTGTTGAGGCAATCATTTATTTTAATATAAGCAATATAATATGGTATGTGGGAATAATGTCCACACTCGGATTGCTGGCTGCGATAATTATCGATAGGATAAGCACCAAAAAGGAAGAGGAAAAGAGCGGATTTAAAAAATATTAAGATTTTGAGAAAGCTCAAAATATAACATAGATTTTAAAGCTGAAAAAACGGAGGAATATTATGATACTTGTAAATACTGATTATGTTCCAGGGAAAAAGATAGTTAAGACAATTGGAATAGCAAAGGGAAGCACAATAAGGGCAAAACACATAGGCAAGGACATAACTTCGGCATTCAGGCACATTGTGGGCGGGGAGATGAAGGAGTACTCGCAGATGCTCGAGGAGGCAAGGCAGATAGCCACAATGAACATGGTGAAAGAGGCGGAGTCGCTCGGAGCGAATGCCGTAATAAACATAAGATTTTCAACTTCGGCGATAATGCAGGGAGCCGCTGAAATTCTGATATACGGAACGGCTGTAGTGCTTGAGGACGAATAGTATTTGAATGGATATTGCAAAAAATCGGCAGAGAGATAATTTCTTGAAGCCGATTTTTTTATTTGCAGTAAAATAATAAACAATGCTGAAATTAAAAATTTAATATAAATTTAATATTGATATAAGGTATATATAAGATAGAAAAGTTAATATATATGATAGTATGAAATTTAGCATGAAATTTTTGTCAACGGGAACAAAGGGTATGCGAATAAAGTCTTATATTATGTTTTAATGAAATAAAGCTGTCCATATTTGGGTAATCTCTATATATGGATGACAAGGCAACATTTTTTGACGGACAGGGGTGAAACAGATGAAAAAGTTTACTATCAAAAATTACATGTTAGCCGCAGTGCTGGGAGCATTAGTGCTTATATTGATTAGAAATATTGATGCGAGCCAGGGAATAGTGGGGCAAAACCAAGATGGTCAGCCCGATGAGAGTGCAAGCAATGAGATTCTGGCACAAGTGGGATTTGGAAGCCATTTCAGCAGCTCTAAATTCACACCAAGCAGGCAAAGATTCGTAATTGCACAGTCAAGTGACAAAAACAGAATTTTTTACATAAAGCCATCTGATGAAAAAGGCATTAACGTAGGAACCAATATTAAAGGCGATGTAAAGTACAATGTGGACATATTTTTTGAGGACAAAAAGAGCAAAAAAACCGCAGTGGTTGAAAAAGGCAGACCAATGGTGAGCCTTGCCAAATTCAGCCCGGATGAAAGATATATCGCATTTTCAGGGGGCAGAAAGCTCACTGTTTTGGACATTGAAAGCGGGGAGCTGCTTTTTAAAAAGGAGACGGCTGAGGATTTTGTAAACTATTTCGGATGGGGATTTGAAGGAAACAGAATATATACGGAGTTCAAGAGAAACACAAATGGAAATATATATGATATAGAAGGCTCAAAGCTCATAATGAGTTATGAGGCGCAAGATAAAGTCTATCCAAAGGATATAATAGACGGTGAATATTTTTACTGCACAAGTAGTGGAAGCCTTATAGAAAGCGATGTGATTGATGCAGAAAGAAGCAGCAAGACGCTTATATCCTCAAAAGACGGCGCTAAGACAGTTGAGATTGCAGACGGCAGGTTCAGAGGGAGTCATAAAAAGGCTTCCATACATGTCGGGGATAATGAATTCGGACTGATTTACACTGCGGATGCAAACGGCGATGTGAAGAGGCTTTCGGAAAAGTATATATATGATGTGAAATTTGTATACGGAGGCAAGATAGCATATATAGTTCAGCATGGACATGGAACTGAGAACAAGTTCACGCTGGTTGTAGAAGATCCATCAAATGGAGATTTAGTGGAGAATAAAACTGAAATTGAAGTATCGGGAAGTTCATTTGCGACAACTCCCGACGGCAGATACGGTTTTATAGGCGGGCCGCTTGGAGAAATAGTGGATTTTAACTTAGAGTCTGTCTTGGGCAAGGAAAGGGAGCCGGGTCAGGGCAAATCGGAGGCTGAAAAGAAAGCCATATATGAAACCCTGATAGGCGGGCTTGACATATTATACAAGTATGAAATGACCGGAATTAAAGACATGGAAAGCATAGACAGGTACTATGTAGACACTGAAAATCCAACCCAGTGGGCAAATTTCGACGTAAAGACCATAATGAAAGAGAGGGAAAAGGCGGATTTTGTAAAGGGATGCGACTATGTAATGTCAATAAGGGTCGACTATGTTGAATTCGACAGCAGCGGGCAAGAACCACTGGCAAGTGTAAGACTCAGAGCATTTGGGCAGAATTCATATGGTCAAAGCTTTGGGGACGACCACTCCGTTGAACTTGTCAAAAAAGGACAGGCATGGTATATAACAGGATTTAGCACATTTCCCCAAAAGAGCGAAAGAGAAAGGGCTATGCAGGCGGCCTTGAAGTATATGAACATGGCTTCTGAAGGAAGCCTTGGAGGAATTGACTTTAAGGGGCTTGACGTAAGCCTTGGGCAGATACAGTTTTGGCGATGTGCAAGGGCGGAATTTGCGGCAGACATAGAATATGCGGACTGCTGCAAGGTGTATTTGAAGGTCAATGGAGCCAAGGGCAGGAGCGTATACAGGATGACAATGGAAAAGGCGCTTGACGGCTCATGGAGGTTCAAGGAAATAACAAACGAAAACCTCAGCGGGCTAATGTAATTCAGTAGAGGCAAAGGCTTTGGCTCTTGGTATGTTTTGGATATAGGGTGGATATTTTTGTTGCATATTAATGGTATAAGTAGTATATTATAGTTAGACTTCGATTCGAATAAAAATTAATTTTTATGTAGTTTTGTGTATATTGTACATATTGAAGAACCAATATGTGTGTCGTTTTAGGAGAATTGAAGGAAATATTAATTTTTTGGAGGACTTTAGAAATGACAAAAGGAACAGTTAAATGGTTTAACGCAGAAAAAGGATACGGATTCGTAACATCAGAAGCAGGAAGCGATGTATTCGTTCACTACTCAGCAATAGAAGTTGACGGATTCAAAACTCTTCAAGAGGGACAAGAAGTTAACTTTGAAATAGTTGACGGACCAAAAGGACCTCAAGCATCTAACGTAACAGTAGCTTAGGAGTAAAGCCGCGGCCCCATGAATGAATTCATGGGGCTTTTTATATAGAAATATATTTATGCAAGGGGAACTCATGAAAAGACTAAAATTCATAATTGTTTATACGACAAGTCTGCTAATGGGCAATGGTTTTATATACACCATTGACTTGATTGGAAAATTTCAAGGCAAAACACCATGGGCAATTAAAAATTATATTATATTCAATATAGGGGTTATACTTATAGGGATTGTGGCAGGAGCATTATCTGAAAACAAAAGGGTCAATAATTTTCTCGATAAGCTGATTTCATAATGCAAAGGGGGGCTAGCGTGATTAAAATAATAAAGAATGCAAATATATATTCGCCTGAAAATGTTGGAGCTGCCGACGTGCTTGTGGCGGGCGGAAAGATCGCCGCAGTGGGAAAAAATATAGAGGCCTCTTTTGAAGGGGCGAACATTGAGGTCATAGACGCAAGTGGAAAACTCATGATTCCGGGACTAATAGACAGGCATGTGCACATAACAGGCGGGGGCGGGGAGGCAGGATTTGCAAGCAGGACTCCGGAGATAAGGTTTTCTGACATTTCAGCATCGGGGATCACGACGGTGGTGGGCCTTTTGGGTACGGACGGAAGCGCAAGGAATGTAGAGCAGCTCTATGCAAAGGCCTGCGCCCTTGAACACGAGGGCATAAGCACATACATACTCACGGGATCATATGGCTGCCCGAGCATTACAATCACGGGCTGCGTTAAAAAGGACATGATGTTCATAGACAAGGTTGTTGGCGTGAAAATCGCGGTTTCAGACCACAGGTCGCCCCATGTCACAAAGGAGGAGCTGACAAGGCTTGCAGCAGACGCCAGGGTTGCGGGGATGCTTTCGGGAAAGCGGGGATTCGTGCACATGCACATGGGAGACGGCAAGGCAGGGCTTGACATGGTAAGCGGGATAATAAGGGACGGGGATGTTCCGATAGCACAGTTTTCTCCCACGCATGTAAATAGAAGTTCAAGGCTTTTTGAGTCGGCGCTTGAATTCGCCAAAATGGGAGGGGTTATAGACATCACCTCATCAATGGACGGAGGCGGCGATACTATAAGGGCTAGCGAGGCCGCAAGGCTGGCACTTGAGAGCGGAGTTAGCCCTGAAAACATTACAATGAGCAGCGACTCGAACGGGAGCATCCCAGAATATGATGATAAGGGAAGGCTGAAAAGCATAGGCGTTGCAGGCATTGACAGCATGAGGACAGAACTTTGCGACATGGTGAAGAATCACTCGATACCTGTTGAGACCGCGCTTAAATTCGTGACATCGAATCCGGCAAGGGCGATTGGAGCAGGGCATAAAAAGGGCAAAATAGCAAACGGGTATGATGCGGATATTGTAATAGTGGATGAAGATTTCAACGTTGAAATGGTAATGGCGAAGGGGGAAAAGCTTGTTGAAAGCGGAAAATGCGTGAAAAAGGGATTTTTCGAATAGCATATAATAGAAGGTATTCAAGGGGTAGCAAGTATTGGAAAATGCTCGCGGCCCCTTTTTAGTATATTTTGATAAATCAGAGGAATTATGACGACTTGTTTTCAAAGGCGAATTCAACGGCTTTTTTGGCCACGATGCTGAGAGGGTCAACAAAATTTCCCTCAAGGCCGTATTCGTCCATTGCGTATGAAAGTTCCGTGCATCCGAGTATGAAAACCTCCACGCCCTGCTCTTTTAGCCCTTCCATTGCATTGTAGATCATGCGGGCGCTTATATCTTTGCCTTCTTTTATGCCGTATATGAAGTCCATAACAAGCCTTTGAGAAGACTTGTCGGGCTTTAAAAGATTCACTCCGCTTGACGCGAAACACTTGTCGTAAACTCCCGACTGGCATGTCCCGTCCGTGGCCAAAAGACCCACCTTTGAGCCATCTCCAAGCTCATCAAGTATGAACTGGGCTGTCGATTCAACCATGTTTAAAAAAGGTATGCGTATGTTCCCGACTATCCTGTCGTAGAAGTAGTGTGCTGTGTTGCAGGGCATTATTATGAATTCCGCTCCCATGCTTTCAAGACGCTTTGCAGACTCTACAAGATGAGGGGTTGGGTCTTCGCCTTGCCCGAGTATGTGTAAAGTCCTGTCAGGTATTTGTGAGTTGTTGTCTATTATCTGGTGTATGTGCTCCTGGTCGCATGTCGCATTGGTCATCATTACAACCTTTTTGAAAAGGTCAACAGTTGCAAGAGGGCCCATGCCTCCAAGTATTCCAAGTTTTTTGCTCATATATGTCTCCTCCTTGCATATCATTTAAAATTGATTCTTTGACAATGAAACTATAGCAATAACAATGCCAAAAACACATCAAAAGCATATGGAAGATATCGTTTATTCGAGATATACGTCTGATTGCCTGCAAATAGAAGAATTCAATAATATGTACATATCGAATAGAATTTCAAAATTGAGCCTGCCGGCCAGAGCAGATTAGAAAATTCTTTGGCTTTAATGGTTTTGGAGGTGTAAATGGTGTTATAATGGCTATATATAGCCATTATAACTAATATAGATTTAGAGTAACGAAAAGCATGTGCAGGGCGGGAATCAGTCAGGCATTCATACATCACATGCCTGTAAAGGAGGCGTAAAGTTGAAAAAAAGGGTGGCGCTCATAGCGGGAACGGAATCCACGAGGATATATCTCGAGAAGCAGCTTTATGAATACATATCTGCAGTTGCGGATATAGAAAGCTACTCGATGGAAAGGGGACTTTCAGGATTTGAGCAGGCCGACCTGCTGGTGCTTTCAAGCAATATGATGCACGAGCAGCTTGAGGAAAGTGAAATAATAGGCAATGCTCGCGAGGTGGTCGTTGCGAGAAGAACCATAAACTATGACTTTGTGGACAAGATAGTGCTGATCCCAAAGGGCACCGATGTAATATTTGTAAACGACTCGAAAAGGACCACTTTGGAGAGCATTCAGACTCTCAAAAGGCTTGGCATAGACCACATAAACTACATCGAGCACTATCCGGGAATAAGCTCTTTGCCAAGCGGAATAGACGTTTGCATAACCGTGGGCGAGATGGACAAGGTCCCGCCTGGAATGAAAAATGTATACGACATAGGCACCAGGATAATAGACTTTCCGACCATCGCTGAGATACTGAGCAAGCTCGAAGCCCTGGATGAGAGGGCCGAAAAGTTTTCAGACAAGTACCTCATAAAGCTCATAAACGTAGCAAAGAGGCTTGCAAAGTCAACTCAGGAGATAGCAAAGCTTTATGAAGGCCTCAATGTTGTAATAGACGGGTTCAACGACGGCATACTTGTTTACGACCAAAACGGTTGCATAAGCGTACTCAATGAGAACCTGAAAAAGATGCTCAAAATATCGGGAGGCGGCATCATAGGAAGGCAGCTCAAATGCGTGGTGCGCGGCAAGGATCTGATAGAATTTTTGATGAGCGATGAAATAGAAAAGACACAGATTCTCGACGTGGATGGATTCGAGGTGATGGTCAAAAAAGTCCTTATAGAAAAAAACAATTCTTTCATAGCCATATTCAGAGGGGCGAGGCAGGCAATCGAGGAAAATGAAAGGATAAAGAGGGAGCTTGTGAACAAGGGATATTATGCAAAATACACATTTGACGACATAGTGGGAAGCTCTGTACAGATAAAAAAGACTAAGGAGATATGCAAAAGACTTGCAAAGAGCGACCTTACAATACTCGTAGAGGGCGAAAGCGGTACGGGAAAGGAGCTGTTTGCAAGCGCCGTGCACAACGCTTCAGGAAGGAGAAAGGGGCCTTTTCTTGCGGTGAATTTCAGCGCCCTTCCGGACGAACTTATAGAAAGCGAGCTCTTCGGGTACGAGGAGGGTTCGTTTACGGGGGCTGCGAAGGGAGGCAAGGCCGGTCTTTTCGAGCAGGCTGACGGAGGAACCATATTTCTTGACGAGATAGGGGACGTCTCGCTCAAGATGCAGGCTAGGCTTCTAAGGGTGCTTCAGGAAAAGGAAGTCATGAGAATAGGGGCTAGGCAGATAAAACCTGTCGATGTAAGGGTGATTGCAGCCACCAATAAAAACCTTGATGAAATGATGAAAATGAAAATTTTCAGGGAGGACCTCTATTACAGACTTAAAATAGGCTATGTCCAGATACCCCCCCTTAGAAACAGGAAAGATGACATAAGGGAGCTTGTTGAGCACTTCATAAACATAGAGACTTCCGAAAAAATCACAATGAGCGAGTCAGTGATTGAAAGCCTTGTTGGATATGACTGGCATGGAAACGTGAGGGAGCTTAAAAACAGCATGTCATACATGATGGCCGTAAGAAGCGGCGGCGTGATAACATTTGACGACATGCCCGAAAACCTCATTTGCAATGAAAAACCGCAGAATATAAAGCTTCAATTTCAAAACGGGGGTATCGGCATGCAGGGCCTTGGTGTGGAGGAGGTTGAAATTCTAAAGGAAATACTGATTTTAAGGCGAAGAGGTGAAATTGCAGGAAGGGACAAGATAAGCAAAAACCTTGAAGGTAGGCGCATAAGCCTTACGAGCTGCCAGGTCAGGCACAGGCTGCAAAGGCTTGAGGACATGGGACTTGTCATAAAGAGCAGGGGAAAAAGAGGCACAGTTCTCACAGTCAAGGGGGAAGAGGCCATAAGCGGTTTATAGGGCGCAAAGGCGATATGTTGTGGACAGTGCATATTTGAGTGAATTATAATTAGATTATGAGGGGAGATGTACGATTGAACTGGAACAGGGAAAAGATTGAAAAGATAATAATAGTTTCAATGCTTACAGTTTTCATGGGGCAGATATACCTATCGCCCGGGACAAGCTGGTTCAGGCTTTCAATGGCCGTGGTCACGCTTTCCATGCTCCTGCTCTACTTCAGGCAGGTTCCCGTGACTGTGGTGAGCGTCATAGTTGCCGTTGCCATACCGCTTTTCAGGGCTTTTGTACAGTACATTTCATACCGGGAGGCGCCGTTTCCGGAAATTTTCATGAACTATATGCCGGTGGCCATATTCTATTTGCTTTTCGGACTGCTGTTCGAGCTGCTGCAGGTGCGGGAAAAGGCGGACAATCCTCTGCTTTTCATGATCTCGCTTTGGTTTTGCGACAGCGTATCGAATGTATTTGAAATTTCATACAGGAGCCTTGTGTCTTCATTTGACTTCGACATGGCAATATACAAGATAATAGTCATGGGATTCATGAGATCGGTGATTACGTACTCCTTCTATACGGCGTCCATATACTATAAAAACAGGTACGACAGGAAGCAGAAGGAGGAGAGGTACAGGGAGATGCTGCTTTTCATATCGAGCCTGAAGTCCGAGCTTTTTTTCCTGAGAAAGTCAATGGTAGACATAGAGGACACAATGCAAAGAAGCTACGGGCTTTACAGGGAGCTTGAAGACACCAGCCACAAGGACAGGGCCCTCACTGTCGCAAAGAACATACACGAGATAAAAAAGGACTACTACAGGGTTGTGGACGGCATGGAAAAGGTGCTCTCGGAAGAAAACAAGAGCTCTCAGATGAGGATTTCCGAGATATTCGACATAATGAAGAACAACACCCAAAAGCTTGTGGCATTAAAGGGCAAGGATATAGATGTGGAGTTCGAGTATTTTGAGGACTTTGGAACTAACGAGTTCTATCCCATAATATCTGTCATAAACAATCTCATATCGAATGCCATAGATGCCATAGACTCGAAGGGGACAATCCGGGTGAGCGAGTGCTCTGATTCGAAAAACTTCATATTCAGGGTGGAAGACGACGGATGCGGCATAGACGAAGACAATATGGATGTTTTGTTTGAGCCTGGATTTTCCACGAAATATGATCCGGCAACGGGAAAGATGTCAACCGGCATAGGGCTTTCGCACGTTCGGGAAATCGTGAAAAAACATCTCGGGGGACAGGTTAGCTTCGTAAGGAGAGAAGGCAGTGAAAGCACGTTGTTTGAAGTGAGGCTGCCAAGAAGGGTGGCCGATACAAAGGAGGGATTTCAGCTTGAGTACTAGCTTTTACATTGTGGACGACGACAAGGTCATACAAAAGATATTAAAGAGCATAATAAAGGACAAAGAGCTTGGGAATTTAATTGGGTATTCGAGTGACGGCATTGAAGCTATTGAAAAAATCAAAGTACTTAACCCGGACATTGTGCTTGTGGACCTTCTGATGCCGGGAATGGACGGGGCCAGCATGGTGTCTCGTCTGAAAGAGGAGGGCTGCGATAGCATATTCATAATGATATCGCAGGTTGATTCGAAGGAGATGATATCGAAGGCATACAGGGACGGAGTAGAGTTTTATATAAACAAGCCAATAAACGTAATCGAAGTTATTTCGGTTATAAAGAGCGTCCAGGAAAAACTCAACATGTCAAAGGTCATAAAGTCATTTGAAAACGCATTCAAGGGTATTGAAATGCTGAAGGGAGAATCCCCGAAACCCGCCCCAAAGGCTTCGGATGAAAGGGACAGTGTAAAAAAGGTGCTTGCCCAAATTGGAATACTTGGGGAGGCGGGATGCACTGACATAGTCAACATAGTCGTATGGCTTATGGACATGGGATATTCCCAGGAAGCAATGCAGTACAAATACAAGCTTTCAGACGCATATTCGCATTTGAAGTCAAAATATGAAGGCGAAGGAAACACTGATGTAAACAAGGGGGCGATAGAGCAGAGGATAAGAAGGGCTGTAAAAAGCGCGCTTTCCAACATGGCCCATTTGGGAATAGAGGACTACTATAATGACATATTCGTGAAATATTCCGCGACCCTGTTTGACTTTGGCGAAGTCAGAAGGGAGATGGACTTTATAAGGGAAAAGTCAGCACATAGCGGGAAGGTCAATGTGAAAAAGTTCATAGAGGGAGTGCTCATGGCAGTGATGGAGGGCTAAATGACCGGCGGATTCCGCTGGTTTTTGTTTACCTTAAAATTATTAAATTTCAATTACTTGAAACTTAATAAAAACTTAATTGACTTTGATATCAAAAAAAGATAATATAGTAACTGTCAGAATAAATGAAAAAGATTTCACTTAAGCTTGTAAAAAGGAAGTGTCGCATGGCTAGACAGGTTGATCCAAATAAAATTGAAAAGGTCAAAGAGGCGGCTATAGAAATGATGATCCAGTACGGATACAAGGGGACCTCGATAGCGAGTATTGCCAAAAAGGCCGGCGTGTCTGTGGGATATCTTTACAGGCATTACAGCGGCAAGGAGGAACTCATTGAAGAGCTTATAGAATCCTATCTCGAGGAGACGAAGAGGGACTTTGAGGATACAATAGCTAAAAGCGAGAGCTTTTATGACCTCATATACAGTTTTGTAAAAGGTCTTTTTGAACTTGCGAAGACGGATATTTTAAAGCTCAAGTTCATAATAACTCTTATTTTCGAATATGATTTTTCGACTATGAATGAAAAGAAAAAACAGGAGCAGTGCGCCATGATAGAAAAGATGATGGAAAAAAAGCTGGACACTGAAAACCTGAATGAAAACACTACTGTTGAAGACATTATGATAGTTATATTCACAATTCCACTTAGCTTTTTGGCTGACAAGATAATGCAGGAAAATTACAAGGAGCTTTTGACAGAGAAGCTTGCAAGGAGGATAGCCCATATGTGCTTCAGGGCGCTCACGTAAAAAAATTTGATAATTAATGAAAAAATATTCATTCATTATTTTTTTGACCATTAATGAAAAAATATTCATTCATTATTTTTTTGACCATTAATGAAAAAACATTCATTTATAATATTGAGGAGGAAGCATTATGAAAAAAAGACTTACACTACTTATGATGTGCGTTGTTATGATAGCCATGTCGGCGTGCGCAAAGGCTCAGGAGCCAGATATTCAGGAAAAGACGAGGGCTGTGCAGGTTGAAGCGGTCAAGAACACAAAAAATCCAGTGGCTCTGAGCTACGTGGGAACTGTGGATTCAAAGGACATAGTGGACTACAGCTTCAAATCCGGGGGGAAGATAGCAAGGATGTATGTTGAGGAAGGCGACAGGGTGAGTAAGGGAGAGCTTCTTGCTCAGCTTGATACTCAGGATATAAATTTCCAGCTTTCGGCAGCTGCTGCTAATATGAATTCGGTCCAGGAAAACATAAAAAAGGCCAAGGACCAGCTCGAATACAGCGAGCAGCAGCTTGAAAAGATGGACAGCCTTCAAAAGTCGGGAGGCATATCGAAAGACCAGCTCGACCAGGTAAGGCTTCAAAGGGACATTGCGAGGGCATCTTACAACCAGGCCAACTCGCAGTATGAAAGCGCAAGGGCGGACTATTCATACAAGCAGACTTTGCTCGAGGAGTCATCTATATATGCAAAGCAGGACGGCATAGTGGCGGATATAGCATTTGAAGAAGGGGAGAGGGTTGGCGCTTCCGCGAGCATAGTTACTCTAAGGAGCATGAACCAGATTGTAAACATAGGACTGGCCCAGGGAGACCTCAATGACGTCAAAGTGGGACTTGCTGCAATGGTGGACGTGGACGGAAAGAAGGCCAGCGGGATAGTGGAGTCGATAGACGAGGTTCCGGATATGGCGACAAGGACATACAAGGCCCAAATAAGAGTAAGCGATGGGAAGTACAGGCTCGGAATGATAGCGAAGGTTTCAATTGACGTAGGAGAAAAGCAGGGTGTATGGGTTCCTATGCATTCGATATTCTCAGACGGCGAAAATTACGTATACATAGTGGACAATGACAGGGCTTTCAAAAGGACAGTGCAGATGATGGAAAACCACGAAGACAGGGTTATGGTCAGCGGAGTCGACTCGGGA
Organism: Peptoclostridium litorale DSM 5388; assembly: GCF_900141635.1. Classification (GTDB taxonomy): domain Bacteria; phylum Bacillota; class Clostridia; order Peptostreptococcales; family Peptostreptococcaceae; genus Peptoclostridium; species Peptoclostridium litorale. The sequence goes on from NZ_FSRH01000011.1 coordinate 49,630, forward strand.
GAGCTCTTGGCGGTAAGCGGAATGAAGAACCTCAACGACGGTTCTAAAGTAAACATTGTGGAACAGGGGGAATAAAACTTGAACAAGCTAATAAAGCAGCTCATAAAGGAAAGAAGGGTAACCCTGTTTTTAGCGGCGATAATAGCGTTTGTGGGAATGTATTCGTATTACGTGCTTCCGAGGCAGGAAAGCCCGGACGTGTCATTTCCGGCAGCTATGATAATAACGCCGTATCCGGGGGCATCGCCAAAGGACGTAAACGACCTTGTGACATCCAAAATAGAAGAAGAGCTTTCGGAGCTTGATGGAATAGACAATATAGAAGGCATATCCAACCAGGGGCTTTCGATAACAGTTCCCATGTTTACAGTGGGGACGGATTACGACAAGGCCATGCAGGATGTGAGAAACGCTGTTTCTGATGCGCAAGCAGAGCTTCCAGGCGGGGCTTTTGTGGCGGAGATAAACACGGATCTTGTTGAAACGGCAGGGATGATAATAAGTCTTTCGGGCGAGAACTACTCTTACGAGCAGCTTGCTTCATTCGGGGAGCTTTTCAAGAATGAGCTTGCCGGGATACGGGGCATAAGCAAGTTTGAGATAGAAGGGGAGGTTGAAAAGCAGGTAAAGGTCGATATAGACTTTGCAAAGCTCAACCAGATAGGGCTTTCCACAAGCAATGTCTCAGACATCATACAGGCCCAAAACATAGAGATACCCTCGGGAAGCATTAAATATGAATCCGGGGAGATCACAGTCAAAACTCCGGGAATATACACCAGCGTGGACGACATAAAAGAGATAATAATAGGGGTCTCGGGGGAATCGGGAGTCGTGACCAGGCTTTCGGACGTTGCAAATGTCAAAATGGACCTTGAGGACGATTCTGAAAAATACAAGCAAAACGGCCTTAACTCTGTCCTTCTCACGGGATATTTTGAAAAGGGGAACAACGTAGTAATAATAGGAAAGGACGTGAGGGCCGCCCTTGACAGGGTGAAGGCGCAGCTTCCCGAGGATATTGTTGTCGAAGAGGTCATATACCAGCCGGACGACGTCAGCAAATCGGTAAACGACTTCATGATAAACCTGCTTGAAGGGATAATGCTTGTAATAGTCGTAGTGTTTTTGGGAATGGGAATGAGAAACGCAGTGGTGGTGTCTGCTGCCATACCGCTTTCAATACTTATGACTTTCGGGGTAATGTACCTTCAAAAGATATACATACACCAGATGTCGCTTACGGCTCTTATAGTAGCGTTGGGAATACTTGTCGACAACGCAATAGTCATAAGCGACACCATACAGGTTCGAATGGACGATGGGGAGGCAAAGCTGGATGCGGCTTATAATGCGACTGTAATGTCTTCAATACCGATATTCACGGCCACTCTTACCACGATAGCGGCATTTTCGCCACTAATGGGGATGCCCGGAGCTGCGGGGGAATTTTTGGGTGCCATTCCGAAAGTTCTCATAATATCAATTATTGCGGCCTACATAGTGTCGATGTTCATAACTCCTGCAATGGCGGCTGTTGTGTTTAAAAAGAACAAAAGGGAGAAGGCCGAGAAGGAAAACAGGATAAGGCTGTTTTTCAAGAATGCGCTTGAAAAGGCGCTAAGCTTCAAAAAGACCACGGTTATTTCGACTTTCATAATACTCATACTGGTGGTTCAAATATTAATGCCGAGCCTTCCATCCGAATTCTTCCCATATGTAGACAAGGACCTCTTCTACATAGACATGACTAGCGAGAATGCGGGAAGCATAGAGGCGACTGAAAAACTTACTGACGAAGTTGTAAAGCTCCTTTCAAACGAGCCTGAGATAACCAGCTATACCGTAGCAGTTGGAAACGGGGTTCCGAAATACTATATTTCAGCTCCGCTTGCAACGCCTTCGAGCGATTTTGGACAGCTGGTCTGCAAGTTCGACCTCGGAAAGAAAGGCGGCAGAAGGTTCAAAAGCAATGTCGAATTTACAGATCACATACAAAACCTTCTGGATGAGAACATATCCGCGGGGAAATGCTCTGTAAACCTTCTGGCGAATGCCGAGCCGGGAGCCAAGATAGTCCTTAGGGTGTCTGGTGACAACCCGGACAGGCTCAGGGAAGTTTCGAACATGCTCAAAGACGAAATCACAAAAATGCAGGGGACAAAAAATGTGCGCCACAACATGAAAGACAGCACATACGAGCTCAGCGTAAATGTGGACGAAGAAAAGGCAAGCAGCCTTGGAATAAACAAATACGACATACAAAGCCAGATAAACGTGGCGCTTTACGGAAAGGTATCGTCTGTGTTCAGGAAGGACGGAAACGAGTACGGCATAAAGGTGCAAAGCAATATAGACAGCGTGGATCAGCTTGAAAACCTTGAGATAGCGTCCTCGATCACAGGGAGCAAGATTCCCCTGAAGCAGTTTGCAAAAGTCGAGTACAGCAAGAAGGAAGACACGATATACACATACAACAAAAAGCAGTCGGTGACTATTGAAGCCGAGGAGCTTCCGGGATTCAACGCTGCTGAAATAGAAGACAGTATAGAAAAAGAGATACTGCCGAATGTCGATACATCGGGTACAAATGTTGAATTCGACGGTGAGAGGGAGAGCATAGCTGAAAACTTCGGAGTAGTAGGTGTATTGGCCATGTTTGCCATATTCGCCATATATGTGATACTGGTAGTCCAGTTCAACTCTTTTGTGCAGCCGGTGGTGATACTTGCAACGGTGCCGCTTTCGCTTATAGGTTCTATTGTGGGACTGTTCATATTCAACAAGCCTCTTTCGCTCACGGCGTTCCTGGGTATAATAGCCCTTATAGGACTTGTAGTTAAAAATGGGATACTCCTTATAGAGTATATAAACGAGGCTAGAAAGCAGGGCCACTCGATAGACGAATCGTGCGTGGACGCGGTTGAAAAGAGGTTTAACGCCATAATACTAAGCGCAACGACTACCGTGATAGGGCTTGCGCCGCTTGCCATCTCGGGAAGCAGCCTGTTTGCGCCTATGTCAATATCACTCATGTTCGGGCTCATAGTTTCGACTTTCCTTACCATGATAGTAATACCTGTAATATATTCTCTTATAGAGACTTGGCTTGAAAATAGAAAATCAAACACAAACAAAAAACTATAGTTGAATAAAAGAAGAGGCATGAAGGGGAGGGATTTTTGTGGGAATGAGAACTGAAATAGAAAAGTCCATTGGGATACAGGAGCAGATCCAAAAGAACAAAAATGAAAGGCTCAGTGACTATTTTGACAAGAACAGGGAGGACCAGTATATAGCGTATGTGAAAGAGCACATAATGCACACGATTGTGACGGCTGACAAGCTCAGGGAAAACAGCTTCACTGTAATACCGTACCCTCACATAGGGCTTTATTTCGACATAGGGACAGAGGACATAACGAGGGTCATAGACAAGACGAAAAAATACTTTGTTGAAAACGACATCGAAGTAGACATAGTAGACAATTTCCCGAATCCAAAAGTTGTCCAGTACAAGGTTAAGATCAAATAGACTATGGTGCAGTGAATATTGCAAAACAGACATATAACAGATGTGTATATATAGTGAAAGAAAAATCCGTCCTCCTGGGCGGATTTTTTGTATTCAACTGAACTGTTGAGGATTTGGATTTTACAAAGCTGCTCTTTCAAAGCAGGTGTGCGTGTACAAAAAAAGAAATATGAATAATTTTTGGTATATACATTCAAACAATCACAAACACAGGAGCCGAAAGCGGAATATTGCGACGATTCAAAACCTTCGAAGTATGTTTTGGAACTATTGAGTAGTAATATGTAGGGAATGCGTTAACATTAACTTAGCACTTGAAATTAATGGAGAAATTTAATCCGAAAAGAGTGGGGGAAGGGCGCATGGTTTAATATTTTGAATTTTCAAAAAACGTCCATCTCGAGTGTGTGAATCAATTAAGGGGAGGAATGAAAATGAAAGAAAAGAAAAAAATGAGTCTCACCACGAAGATACTTTTGGGACTTGTAGCCGGCGTTGCGGCTGGACTTGCACTTGGAGGAAGTCCTGATATAGCCACAACATTTATACACCCGATAGGAAAGCTGTTCATCAACATGATAAAGATGATAATAGTTCCGCTGGTATTCTCTTCGCTTATAGTTGGAGCGGCGAGTATCGGAGATGTAAAGACGCTTGGAAGGATAGGCGGAAAGACAATGGGCTATTATATGGTTACTACAGCATTTGCAGTTACAATAGGTCTTGTTTGTGGAAAGGTGCTTAACCCTGGGGCGGGACTCAGCATACCTGTAGAGGCGGCGGCAGCGGCGAGTGAGGCACCATCGCTTATAGACACGCTTCTTAACATAATACCTAAAAACCCTCTGCAGGGGCTTGTGGAAGGGAATATGCTTCAGATAATAGCGTTTGCGCTGTTCCTTGGAATAGGTGTTACATCTATCCCGGAAGAAAAAGGAAAGCCTTTTGTGGACTTCTTTGACAGCCTTGCTGAAATAATGTACAAGATTACAGCTTTCATAATGGAACTTGCGCCTTATGGAGTTTTCGGACTTATAACACCCGTAGTTGCAACTAACGGACCTGCGGTTCTTATACCACTTATAAAGGTGGTAATAGCGGTATATGTAGGATGTCTTGTACATGCCTTGCTAGTATACTCGACGGCGGTTACGCTTACGGCCAAAATCAGCCCTATGAAGTTCTTCAAGGGAGTAATGCCAGCGGCTCTTACGGCATTCAGTACTACGAGCAGCTCGGGAACTCTTCCGGTTACAATAAAGTCGGTTAAGGACAATCTTGGGGTTCCAGACAAGATAGCGAGCTTTGTGCTTCCGCTTGGAGCAACCATAAACATGGACGGAACGGCTCTTTACCAGGGAGTATGCGCTTTGTTCGTGGCACAGGTGTACGGAATAGACCTTACGATGGGGCAGATGAGTACCATAGTTCTTACTGCGACTCTTGGTTCAATAGGAACAGCCGGGGTTCCTGGAGCAGGGCTTATAATGCTTTCGCTAGTGCTTCAGTCGGTAGGGCTTCCGCTTGAAGGCGTGGCGCTTATAGCTGGAATAGACAGGGTTCTTGACATGGCAAGAACAAGTGTAAACGTAATAGGAGACGCTTCTGCGACAGTGGTAGTGGCTGCAACTGAAAATGTACTTGATTCGGAATCTTCTGCCGAATGTGCATCGTAAAAGGCGATTGAAAATAATACTATCAAAATGAAATATAAACGATACTAAACGTGGCGAAACAGATTGGAACCCCTCGAAGAAATTAAAATCTTCGAGGGGTTTTTTAGTGTGTGCTTGCTATATTTTTATGCCAGAGTATGTGCAGTGTGATTTCATGAGGCACGAAAATGAATCGACATATATGGTAAAATATAATTGGATTGTAATTTATGAACATTATTTGGAGCCTTATATATTCTATAGTTTGTACGAATATAATAAAAAAATATAGCAGGCAAATAAAGGCTGGTTTAATTTTATAAGGGTAGCGAGGAGGAGAGCACCATGCAAAAAATAATGAAAAAAGCATATGACAGTATATTAATTGCAATTATATGTGGCAGTTTATATTTTTTAGCAAATATATTTGAAGAAAGCATGAACAGAATTGCTGCAAAATGCGTACAAATCGTAGTTCTTCTATATTTTATATTTAAGGGAGTATACCGTGCAATAGAATACAAGAAGAGCAATATATAGGATAGAGAAGGATTACAGATAAGATAAGTTTGATGCAAATTTGCACAACCACCCGTATACATATAAGATACAACTGTGCGCACATGATGAATTAATTTTATAAAGTTTAAATAGGATATTTAACAATTAAATTAAATAAATAGCAAAAAAAAATAATTTTAAAAACCAAAATATGCTTTTTAAATTATAAAATATATGTACTCATACGGGGCGTGGTGATATACTGAAACAGTTGTGACAGACAAGCGCTGTCACTTTAACTAAACCACGATGTTGACCACACACTCAACTCAAAAATTTATTGGGGCATATAGGATTAGGATTCCTGTGTGCCCTGATTTTTTTTTTGAAAAAGAAAATGTGCACACTTATAGGGACACAAAACGGCAGCGGGGTAAATATTTCCAAGGGATTCAAGCTGATTGTCAGTCCAGTAGCTCCACATAGGCCTTTAAAAAATCCACCTGCTTATTTTTGTAATTTGCGGTCAGTAGAAATTGGGCTAGAATTATGCCGGTTCTATGTTTTTTGTTTATAAGGTCTATTTTTTCTTTCATGTTATTGACGTAATCTTGGCTTGCGATTTCCTTTACGAGAAAAACTGCAAATTTTTGGCTATGGGTATTTTCCCATAATACATTGTCATCAATATAATCACTTTCAACTACAATGCCCCTTATTTCGGCAGACAAGTCAGAACTGTTTTGGAACTTGACATAGCAGGATGTGTCGTCTATATAGCGCGAGACTTTATCCTTTTCTGTATATTCAAATCTTACTACCTTTTCTATGGCTATATCTTCATACACATAGTCTATACCGTTGAGATTTTGTATTTCTTCTATATGAAGCTGCTTGAGTTTGACCTTGTTTAGCATTTGCTGATATTCAAGAATTTTTTGATTTATATCGCTATTTAAACTTTTGAGTATTTTCTCTGTGTTTTCAAGTTTCAGTGTTTCAAACTTTTTTAGTTTTTTAACTGGTATGCCAAGACTGCGGTAAAATGTAATGTCTGCAAGTTTAATAAGGTCTGTCATGTTATATTCACGATAGTTGTTGCATTCGTTTTTATGCACGGTGTAAATCTCTTCATTTTCCCAGTATCTTAGTGTAGGAGCAGAAACCCCTAGAATTTTTGCAATTTCACGAATATTAAATATATTTGACATGAGAATCCTCCAACTTTCGATTTTTTACGACAATTATAGCATGAAAAGCGTTGACATTCAAGTTGCTTTAACATTTATAATTATAAAGAGCAATTCAATAAACTGTTGAAAAGCAAAGATCTTTGCAGCTTGATTGCACTTGAGATTTAAAAACAGGAGGGTCTTATGGAAAAAAGGAAAATTAAAGAGAATATTGAACAGAAAAAGAAGAAGTGGTTTGAATTTAAGATGCCACATACGTATGTAATACTGTCCATGATTTTGATTGTGATGACAGCACTCACATATATCATTCCATCGGGGCAATATCAAAGAGTCGAGGATGTGGTAACGGGTAAAATGATTGTTGTTCCAGGGAGCTTTGAATTCATTTCAGGAAAAAGCCCGGGATTTTTCGGAATATTCCTAGCACTGCAAAGGGGATACATAGATGCGTCTGACATAATGTTCCTTATAATATTCGCATACGGATTTGTATATACATTGATAAAAAACGGAACAATGGATGCAGCTTTGGGATCTCTTATAAAGCTTATGGGAAACAAAATTCACTGGCTCATACCAATTTGTATGACTGCGGTAGGTTTTTTAGGTTCTACAATGGGTATTTACGAGGAAGTCTACGGGCTCATCCCGGTGTTTATAGGTATCGCAATAGCGCTGGGGTATGATGTTGTCGTCGGCGGGGCCATAGTTTACGTCGGTGTTGCGACGGGCTTTGCTTCTGCAACATTAAACCCGTTTTCAGTAGGTATAGCACAAGGCATAGCAGGTGTGCCGATGTTCTCTGGAGTAGCCTTCAGAGTGATTATATTTATATTTTTCCAGCTTACGGCCATAATTTATGTGATGAGATATGCACACAGGGTTAAAAACAATCCCCAAAAATCAGTGATGTACGGCGTTGAAACGGAGATTGCAAATAGAAAGAGCACAGAAGAGCTTGAAAACACATCTATGACAATAAGGCAGAAGCTTTGCCTTGGAATATTTTTTATCACGATAGGGACATTGCTTTATGGCACTACACAGCTTGGATGGTATATTAATGAAATTGCTGCAATGTTTCTCATGATGATGATATTTGCCGGATTTACAGGCGGATACACGCCTACAGAAATCTGCAAGACATTCATAGAGTCTACAAGAAGCATGGTTTCGTCTATGCTGGTGGTAGGATTCACAAGAGGAATACTTTTGATAATGCAAGATGCGATGATATCGGACACGATTGTGTACTATCTTGTATCATTCCTTGAAGGACAAAGCAAGTATGTATGTGCATTTGGAATGCTAGCGCTTCAGAATATAATACACTTCTTTATAACAGGTTCCTCAAGCCAGGCTACAATAACAATGCCTATAATGGCTCCTGCGGCAGAACTTATAGGATTGAGCAAGCAAACGGCAGTTCTGGCATATCAATTTGGCAACGGATATTCGAATATGTTCTGGCCGACCGCATGTGCGCTTGAATGCGGACTTATGGGTGTTCCGCTCAACAAATGGTACAAGTTCATAGCCCCGCTGTTTGGAATATATGTAATACTGCAGATTGTATTTATGGCAGTGGCAGTGGCGATTGGTTTCTAAAAAACAATATGTTGAGAATATAGGTTAAGGTTGAACTTTAGCCTATATTCTTGCGTGTGGGCAAAAGCCCGGGAAATACAAAAAATTGAGCAGAGGTGATTTGCATGGTTATAAAAAATGGATTTGTTTTGATTTTTGAGGAAGGTGGATTTGTAAAAAAGGACATAAAGATTGAAGGAAAGAAGATTTTAGAAGTATCTGAAAATATTGAGGCTGAAACATATTACGACGCAAGTGGAATGTATATAACACCCGGATTGATAGATGCACATTCGCACATAGGCGTGAGCGAAGAGGGGGCTGGATCTATAGGGGATGATTGTAACGACTATTCGGATGCGCTTATGCCATATCTTGAAGCGATAGATGCATTTAATCCATACGATATTGCAATCACATCGGCTGTAAAAGCAGGTATAACAACAGCATGCACAGGACCGGGAAGCGACAGCGTTGTAGGCGGCGTCTTTTCGACAATGAAGCTTTGGGGGAATGTCGCAGATGAAATGGTGATAACGCGAAAGGCTTCTGTGAAGTGTAGTTTTGGAGAAAATCCTAAAACTGCTGGACTTGGTCACAAATCCAGAATGGGTACGGCCTATATTCTGAGAAAATGTCTTGAGGATGCAATTGATTACAGGCATAATAAGCACGAAGCGATGAAGGCAAATGAGTATTTTAAAACCGACATTGGCATGGAAAACATGCTGCTGGTTTTGGATAAAAAGGTACCTTTCCAGGTTCATGCCCACCGTGCTGATGATATATGCACGGCAATAAGGATTGCCAGGGAATATGATGTAAGGCTTGTGCTCGTGCACTGCACAGATGGACATTTGATTGTAGATTACATATCAAAATTTGACTATCCTGTAATTTTGGGGCCGTCACTTTATCCGAGGTCCAAGAGTGAGTCTTTAAACAGGACGTTTAAAACAGCAGCAGTTCTTCACAAAGCAGGTGTTAAAATTTGCATCACGGCAGACCATGATGTCACGCCGATATACTTTTTGCCTGTATATGCTGCACAATCTGTAAAAGAGGGCTTGCCTGAAATAGAAGGGCTTAAGGCCATAACTAAAAATGCTGCGGAAGTGCTTGGGATACAGGATATAAAGGGAGAAATAAAGGCGGGATTTGATGCAGATATTGTAGTTTGGGACACGCATCCGTTTGATTACAAATCAAAGGCAGTGAAGGTATGGATCGAAGGACAGGATGTTTTGGCATAAAGCTATGCAAAAGCTTTTATGAGGAGGATATGCCTATGGAGAAAGCGACTGCTAGAAAGTGGTTTGAACTGAAAATGCCACACACATATGTGATAATATCGCTGATACTGATAGCTGTAGCGGCATTTTCTCATGCTTTGCCATCTGGAGAGTATGAGAGAATCAAGGATGCTGCAAGTGGGAAAATGGTTGTAGTTCCGGGTACATTCTCTCCTGTACAAGGAAATCCTCCAGGTTTTTTTGATTTGTTTCTGGCGGTTCAGCGTGGATATGTTGATGCGTCTGACATAATATTTCTTATAATATTCGCATATGGATTTGTACACATGCTTATAAAAAATGGAACTATGGATGCGGCTTTGGGGCTGCTTATACGGAGCATGGGGGATAAAATCCAGTATCTTATACCGCTGTCAATGTTTGCATTTGGAATACTTGGATCTACAATGGGAATTTACGAGGAGGTGTACGGACTGGTTCCTGTATTTATTGGAATGTCTGTCGCTCTTGGATATGATGTTATAGTGGGTGGAGCGATAGTTTTTATAGGAGTTGCAACCGGGTTTGCAGCAGCAACTATAAATCCATTCTCCATAGGTATTGCGCAAAGCATTGCAGGTGTTGAATTGTTCTCAGGGCTAGGATTTAGGATAATAATTTTTGCGGTATTTCAGAGCATATCAATAGCTTATGTAATGAAATATGCGAAAAAAGTGAAAAACAGCCCAGAAAAATCAGTAATGTTTGGGGTGAAAGCTGAAGGTCCAGTGATAAAAGATGAAAATGAACTTTTACACCTTAATTTTACGCTCAGGCAAAAGCTTTGCGGTATTTTGTTTTTTATTACTATTGGTGTGTTGATTTATGGGACAACCCAGCTGGGATGGTATATAAATGAAATAGCCGCAATGTTTTTAATGATGATGATTTTTGCAGGATTTGCCGGAGGATATACTCCAACGGAAATATGCAAGACATTCATAGAATCAACTAAAAGCATGGTGAGCTCGGTGATAGTCATAGGGCTTACCAGAGGGATTTTGCTGACTATGCAGGATGCAATGATCTCAGATACTGTTGTTTATTATCTGTCTGTTTTTTTGAATGGGAAGAGCAAGTATATTTCAGCACTTGGCATGCTGGGGGCGCAAAATGTAATAAATTTTTTTATTACAGGTTCATCTAGCCAGGCTACTATTACAATGCCAATAATGGCTCCTGTTGCCGAAATAATAGGTCTTAGCAAGCAAACTGCCGTACTTGCCTACCATTTTGGGGATGGTTTTTCAAATATGTTCTGGCCTACGTCATGTGCAATAGTATGTGGGCTTATGGGTATACCGATAGGAAAATGGTACAAGTTTATAAGCCCATTGTTTGGAGTCATGTGTGTTTTGCAGGTTTTATTCATGCTGGTGGCTGTCCAGATAGGCTTTTAAAAAGAAAATATTGTTGAAAGACAGGTATGTATAGTTTAAGGGTATTTGAGATGACATAAAAACAACATAATGATATTGTAAGCTGAAATCCATATATACACATATCGTGAAAAGGTCCGAGGGGCCTTTTTTTATTTTATGGAAGATCAGATGTTTAGCCGGATCATCGTACGAGCTAGAAATGGAAGTTTGAAATGGTTATATTTTACATATGGGAATGAAAAAAAGCATTCAAAATCCGACAAAATCCTTCCTAATAAAACAAAAGGTTTTCGGTCGATAACCCATAATATAAAAAGAAAAAATTGATTTTTTGAAAACAATAAAAGGGAAAAAGAGATAAAAGCATTATTTTATCTATGTACTAAAAAGGAGCATATTGATAAAATAATGCCATAAAGAAAAAGCTTGCCGACTGACAAGCTATAAATTTGAAGGAGGGTTATTATGAAAAAGAATCTATCTACTAAAAATATGAGCATAGCTCCATCGGTAACACTTGCAATAACTGCGAAGGCAAAGAAGATGAAGGGCGACGGAGAAGACGTTATAAGCTTTGGAGCGGGAGAGCCAGACTTTAAAACCCCTGAAAACATAAGAAGGGCTGCGATAAAGGTAATTGAAGAAGGTAGCATTGGATACACGGCAGCATCAGGGCTTTTGGAGCTCAAGGAGTCTATATGTGAAAAGCTCAAAAAGGACAACGGCCTTTCATATGAGCCAGAAAGCATAGTTGTATCCTGCGGAGCAAAGCATTCGCTTTCAAATGCGCTTCAGGCGATATGCAATCCGGGAGATGAGGTCATAGTGCCGCTGCCATACTGGGTGAGCTACCCGGAGCTTGTGAAAATGGCGGATGCAAACCCTGTATTTGTAGAGGCCTGTGAAGAAAACGGATTCAAGTATTCGGTAGATGATCTGAAGGCTGCCATAAATGAGAACACAAAGGCCCTGATACTTAACAGCCCTAGCAATCCGACAGGTGCGGTCTATACAAATGACGAGCTTGAGGAGATAGCCAAAATAGCAGTGGAAAACAATATATATGTGATATCAGACGAAATATATGAAAAGCTCATATATGAAGGAAAACACATAAGCATTGCATCGCTTGGAGAAAGGATAAAGGAGCTTACAATAGTCGTAAATGGCGTTTCCAAATGCTATGCCATGACCGGATGGAGGATAGGTTATACGGCTGCAAACAGGGAGATAACAAGAGTGATGGAAAACATACAGAGCCATGCCACTTCAAATCCAAACACAATAGCCCAGTATGCGAGCATTGAGGCTCTAAATGGAGACCAGAGCATACTTAAAGATATGAAGAAGGCATTTGACGAGAGAAGGAATTTCATGGCGGACAGAATAAACAGCATAGATGGAGTTTCTTGCACAAAGCCTGCAGGAGCATTTTATGTGATGATGAACATAAAAGAAATACTAGGAAGGGAAATAGGCGGAGTCAAAATAGAAAATTCAATGGATTTTGCAAACTACCTTCTTGACAGCGCAAAGGTAGCCGTAGTGCCTGGAATAGGATTTGGAAGCGAAGGCTATGTAAGGCTTTCATACGCAACATCGCTTGACAACATAATGGAAGGGCTTGAAAGAATTGAAAAGGCAATGGATGCATAATTATGCTGAAACTGAAAGAGGTGATACTGTGAACAAGCTAAGTATAACTGAAACCGGGCTCAGGGACGGCCATCAGTCCCTAATGGCAACGAGGCTTAGGATAGATGAGATACTGCCGATTCTTGAAACAATGGACAAAGTAGGATACCACTCAATGGAGGTCTGGGGAGGAGCTACATTCGACTCGTGCCTTAGATTCTTGAACGAGGACCCCTGGGAAAGGCTGAGGGAGATAAGAAAGAGGGTCAAAAACACAAAGCTCCAGATGCTCCTTAGGGGTCAGAACCTTCTTGGATACAGGCATTATTCGGACGAGATAGTGGACCGGTTCATATCAAAGTCAATTGAAAACGGAATAGACATAATAAGGCTTTTCGACGCCTTGAACGACGTGAGGAATCTTCAAACTTCAATGAAGGTTATAAAAAGAGAGGGCGGGCACTGCCAGTGTGCGATATCATACACTACAAGCATAGTCCACACGCTTGATTACTATGTGGACAAGGTCAGGGAGATGGAGCATATGGGTGCCGACTCCATATGCATAAAGGACATGGCTGGAATACTAACTCCCAATAACGCATATGAGCTTGTAAAGAGGCTAAAGGAAAGCACGAGCCTTCCAATAGAGCTTCACAACCACTGCACAAGCGGCATAGCGTCTATGGCATACATGAGAGCGGTTGAGGCCGGTGTTGACATAATAGATACGGCGATATCGCCTCTTTCGGGAGGGACATCACAGCCTCCTACAGAGCCTCTCGCGATGGCGTTTTCAGAAACTCAGAGGAATCCGGAACTGGACATAGAAGCATTAAATGAGGTGGCGGCATATTTCAAGCCCATAAGGGACAAATACGTTGAAAACGGAACGCTCAACATAAAGGTGCTCTATACAGAGCCAAAGACTCTCAGCTACCAGGTTCCAGGGGGAATGCTTTCCAACCTTCTTTCACAGCTTCAGATGCAAAATGCACAGGACAAGTATGAAGACGTGCTTGCAGAGGTTCCAAGGGTGAGGGCAGACCTTGGCTTCCCGCCGCTTGTGACTCCGCTGAGCCAGATGGTGGGAACTCAGGCTGTGTTCAATGTGCTAACAGGCGAGAGATACAAGCTTGTGCCAAAGGAGATAAAGGCGTACGTGAAGGGGCTTTACGGAAAGGCTCCTGTTGAAATAGAAGAAAGCGTAAGAAAGAAGATAATAGGGGACGAAGAGGTTATAACTGTAAGACCGGCAGACCTTATAGACGAGAGCATGGATGACATCAAAAGAGAGATTGAAGGGCTGTATGAGAGCGAAGAGGACGTACTTTCATATGCGCTTTTCCCACAGGTGGCGAAAAAGTTTTTCGAGGACAGGAAAAACGAAGGAACAGCTGAAGATGGAATAATAGACATAAATGTGACAATAGGGTAAAAATAGACTTTCAATTTGAACAAAATCAGAGCTGCTTGACATGCAGACATATAAATTATTATGACAATATAATTGTCTCGATAGAGAGGTGAAAGAATGCTTGGCGAATCTGTAACTCTAACCCAGGCTTTGAAGGTGACAGGACTCAGTATGACAGTGGTGTTTGTGGCGCTGTTCGTAATATGTCAAATATTGGAGCTTTTCGGTGTTATATTTTATAAGAGAGGGCTCAACAAGAAAAGTGAGAAGATATCCGAACAGCCAGCTGCACAGTCAAAATGCGAAGAATCGGGCAAAGCTGGATACGTGGATATTTTAAATCCTCAAAGCGATGAGGATTTGGCCGCAGTAGCTGTTGCATCGATACTTTTCAGCGACAACTCAGGCAAAAGGAATGTAAGGATAAAGAGCATAAGAAGACTAGGCTAAGCAACCATAAAAATTTTAATGACTGGGAGGAATTAAAAATGAAAAAATATAGAATAAATATCAATGGAATGGCATATGAGGTTGAAGTGGAGGAAATGGGAGAAGTTCAGGCGTCATCTTCAAATGTACAGACAAACACAGCGAACTCATCACCTGCACCAAAGCCTTCTGCGACAAGTGGCTCAGCAGAGGCAATAAGCGCACCTATGCCTGGAACAATAGTTGATATAAAAGTTAGAGAAGGGGATGCGGTTAAGTCGGGACAGGTAATAATGGTTCTTGAGGCAATGAAGATGGAAAATGAGATAGTGGCTCCAAAGGATGGAAAGATAGTGGCCATAAAGGCTGCAAAGGGGGCCTCTGTTTCTTCAGGAGAGGCGCTGCTTGACATAGCTTAATTTAAAAGACATTGATAAATGAAAGAATATGAAAGGAGCCTGAAATGGGACAGATGCTTACACAGTTTTGGAACGCAACGGGATTTGTGTCCATGACATATAAAGAACTTATTATGATAGCACTAGCATGTGTATTTTTATACCTTGCAGTTAAGAAGGGGTATGAGCCATATCTTTTAATTCCAATATCATTTGGAATGCTTCTTGTAAACCTTCCAAACACAGGAATTATGGGGGATGATGGGCTGCTACACTACCTGTACATGGGAACAAAGCTTGGGATATATCCACCACTAATATTCCTGTGCGTGGGAGCCAGCACTGACTTTGGACCCCTTATAGCAAACCCCAAGAGCATACTTCTTGGGGCAGCTGCCCAGTTTGGTATATTCTTCGCATTCGTCGGAGCAATACTGCTTAAGTTCACAGGGCCACAGTCGGCATCTATAGGGATAATAGGAGGAGCGGATGGGCCTACGGCGATATATCTTACAAGCCAGCTTGCAAAAGACCTTCTAGGACCGATAGCACTTGCTGCATATTCATACATGGCGCTTGTGCCTATAATACAGCCTCCTATAATGAAATTTTTGACTACAGAAGAGGAAAGAAGCGTTAAGATGGAGCAGCTAAGGCCTGTATCAAAGACTGAAAAGGTAGTATTTCCAATAGTTGTTGCCATATTTACAATACTTCTGCTTCCGTCTTCGGCACCTCTTGTAGGGATGCTGATGTTTGGGAATCTCATAAAGGAGTCAGAAATGGTTCCAAAGCTTGTTGAAACCGCACAAGGGCCAATGATGTATATAATAACTATAATACTTGGGCTTACAGTAGGGGCCAAGGCCAATGCAGACACTTTTCTTACAGTGCAAACGCTTGGGATAATAGCACTTGGACTTGCCGCGTTTTCAGTGGGAACGGCTTCGGGAGTCCTGTTTGGAAAGGTTATGTACAGGATGACAGGCGGAAAGATAAACCCGCTTATAGGAGCAGCTGGTGTTTCAGCGGTACCTATGGCTGCAAGGGTTGTGCAAAAGGAAGGCTCAAAGGCCAACCCTTCAAACTTTCTTCTCATGCACGCGATGGGGCCTAATGTGGCAGGTGTTATAGGATCTGCCGTTGCAGCAGGGGTGCTTTTGAACCTTTTTAAAATGTAAAACCATATAGCAACTCAGCGAGCATATGCTCTATTTTCAATAGGAAGTATGATTGCAAATAAAAAAACTCATCCATGACGGACGAGTTTTTTTATTTGATTTATAAAAGCTATTTTATTGGTTGGCAGATTCAGTTTCAACTACGGCATCAGCATCAGCCGCTTCTTCATACTCATACTCATACTCATCTTCATAAGCAGGGAATTCAAAAGGAGTAACTTCAGGTATTTCTATAGTTACATCCTTGGCTTCAACGTCTGCAGTAACTTTTAGATCAACGTCAACAGCGCCTTGCTCTTCTGGCATGTCCATTTTTAGCTTTACAGCCATGTCGTAGCTGTCAAGCTTGTCATTGCTGTAAACGTAGTTGAAAGAGATATTGAACTCGGATGTTTTCATGAATTCTTCGAATTCAGCCATAGACTTGTCAGTCTCGTCTTCAGGAGCAAATTCAGCAACTAGAGTGCTTATGAAATCAGATACATCTTCTTTGTCTATTGAGAAAGATGCTGTAGTCTTGCTTCCCTTTTTAGATATTTTTACTCTTTCATTTTTGAAGAATTCCTTGAATATTTCATATCCTTTTTCAACATTTTCATAAGTGTTCACGTCAAGGTCATAGCTTGATGCAAATATCATCTTAAGCAGCTGAGAAGGCTTTTTCACAGCGCTGTTTTGCATAAGCATTCCCATGTCCATAGTTCCTGCAGAGTCAAGCGGCTGCTGCATCCACTGGTCTCCAAGCATAGACATCTTAACGTACATGTTTTCTTCGTCCATGACCATTGAATACTTCATTCCGTTTATCATGGCAAGAGCCATTGCGGACTCATCAGTCGCAGGGGAGAAAGCTATGTCCTCGAAAGACATGTCTGCAGCCATGCGAGGAAGGTTCACAAGTATGTCAGCCTTCAATTTTCCTGCAAAATCATATTTCTTGGCTTCAGCGTCCGTGTAAGATCCCTTCACATCGTATACTACGTCCATGCTTCCCTTTTCGAAAGAGTTGGACATCTCAAGAAGTTTTCTGTAGTTAGAAAGAGATGAGTCGTTTTCAAACTTCTTGTCTATTTCAGAAAAGTCTAAAACAACAATTGTGTCAACATCTGAACTAAATGAATATCCGCAAGTTATGTCGAATGTAGAAAGAATGTCGCATACAGGCACGTACATTTCATTGTCTACTTTGACTATTGAGTCAACGTAAAGGTCTACATCTTCTTTTGCTCCGTCTTTTTCAACTGTCATAATGGTGTCATTTGATGAAAGCTCTATTTTCACTCCGTCTTTTTCACCAGTTATTTTCTTTGTAGAGTAAGAATAGCTTCCATCTATTCCGAAAGTCTTGAACAGTTCCTTGTATGGAGCGTATACCTCTCCATCGATTGACAAAGGTTCCGAAGTGAATGATAGGTATTCCTTGTTAAATTTGATTTTAGCTGGAGACGTCTCCACATCTTCTTGACCAAAAGCAACTGTCGATAGAGAAAGTACCATGACAATTGCAAGAATCATGCTTGTAAGTTTTTTAAACACAGTATTACCTCCTGTTAATATAATATTATTACATGAGTAAATATTACTACAATATGAAGGAGTATTGTAGTAATATTTATAAATTTAAGGAAATATTAAGTTTAAATAGACGGGTGAAAATAAAAATGAGGCCCCTTGTAAATATGGAATTCCTCACTTTTATTTTCGCCTGCCATATGGATTTGTTTGAAGTCTATTTAGTGATTACAATTTCCCCATCCTTTATTGTAATAACCCGTGTGCAAATGCTTGCAACCTCTTGGGAGTGAGTTATGAGTATTATGGTTTTTCCCTCTTGGTTGAGCTTTTTAAAAAGCTCCATTATGTCGCTTTCAGATTTGGAGTCGAGGTTTCCGGTGGGCTCGTCTGCGAGCAGTATGCTTGGATTTGCGGCAAGGGCCCTTGCCACGGCAACCCTTTGCTGCTGGCCGCCTGAAAGCTCTACAGGCTTGTGGTGCATTCTGTCCAGAAGGTCCACTGATTCAAGGGCCTTTACCGCATGGGGCTTGGCGCTTTTTCGCGTGTATCCTCTTATCAAAAGGGGCATTTCGACGTTTTCAAGAGCGTTGAATTTAGAAAGCAGGTTGAACTTTTGGAATATGAAGCCTATCGTCTGGTTTCTAATTTTTGAAAGGCTAAAGTCGTTTTCAAATGATACCTCGGCGCCGTTGAATATATATTTGCCTGAAGTGGGACTGTCTATGAGGCCTATTATGTTCATGATCGTAGACTTTCCGCTTCCGGAAGGCCCTAGTATTGCCAAAAAGTCGCCTTCGTATATTTCAAGGTCTATCCCTTTTAGGACTTGAAGCTCCTGGCTCCCCATGGAGTATGACTTTTTTATGTTCTGAAGCGTTATTATAGGCTCTTTCACTTTATCACTCCTATTCATATCTTAATGCGTCTATTGTCTTGAGATTTGAAGCCTGAAGGGCGGGGTAGTATCCAAACAAAGTGCCTGCAATAAGCGAAAACCCAAGGGCTATTATGAAGGCGCCCGGAGTAAGCAGAAGCTTTATTTCAAACACTTTGAGTACGGGAATGAGAGTGACTGAAGACAATACTCCAAGTATGCCGCCTATAAAGCTTATTATCAGTGATTCAAAAAGGAAGCTAAGGAGGATGTCCCTTCTGGTTGCGCCGAGAGCCTTCAATATTCCGATTTCCCTGGTCCTCTCCTTCACAGATACGAAAAGCACGTTCATTATTCCTATTCCTCCGACTATTAGAACTATGACTCCTATTGAGGCAAGCAGCAGGGCTATTGTGCTGGCGGATTCTGTGGCGGCCTCAAGTACGCTGCCCACGTCCCTTATCCAGAAGGGGTTGGTTTCGTACTTAAGTGTCAAAAGTCCTTCGATTTCTGTCTGAAGCTCCATTACATCTTCTATCGAAGGGGCTAGTGCGGTTATCTGGGTTGACGAGTTTGGCCCTCCTACATAATACTTCATGACATCATAAGGTATATATGCACAAAGGTCGCTTGAGCTGTTTCCAGTTCTCTTTAGAACCCCGGATACCGTGTATTTTTGACCGTTTATGAGAATCTCACTGTCTGAAGGGCCTTCGACGGTGAAAAGTTCCGCGGCTACGTCGCTTCCTATGACAGCAGACTTTGACATTTTTTCTATGTCATCGCCTGACAAAAGGGAGCCCGACTCTATTTCGAGACTGTTTATGGCAAAATAGTTTTCATATACACCCTTCACTGATGCTTCTACAGAGTCGGTTTTGTATGACAGTGTTGCATTTGAAGAGTTGTTTATGGTTATGTCTTCGGCTAAAGACGAGTATTTGATTAAAAGCTCCAAGTCGTCTTCGGATGGTTTTTCATCCGAATTTCTCTGGGACATCACAGTTATGCTCTGTGCATTTAGCGAAGAAAACTTTTCGGCTACATCTATTTTAGACTGGTTCCCTATGCCTATTACCATTATTATGGTGGCACATCCGACTATTATGCCAAGTGTTGTGAGGAATACCCTCGCCTTGTTTTGCATTATGTTTATTATTACGCTTCTTAGTATTTCACAAAGCCTCATGGCAATCCTCCCTTCTAGTGTCCGCCATTTCCGCCGCCTGGGGCCGTTCTCATTGCGCTTTTTCCGCCTGAGCTGTCAAGATTTACTGAAACCTTGACATTTTCACCCTCTGAAAGTCCGCCGGTGATTTGAGCGTACATGCTAGTCATAAGTCCAACCTCTACGATTTTTTCATTTTCTTCGCCTTCGGCGCCTACTACAGTTACCGCGTACTGGTTGCCTGAACTCGTTCTTGAAAGAGCCTTGCGGGGCACCATGAGTACGTTGTCAAGCTGGCTCGTTATGAATTCCACAGTGCAGCTCATCCCGTCTTTAACCATTTCTTCGGTTTGTGATATGGATATGCTGACCTCGTATGTCACCGTGCCGTTGTTGCTGGCTGTGGCTATTTGGTCTATGAATTCAACCGTTCCGTCATAGGTTTTTCTGCCAAGGGAGTTGAAGCTTATCTGCACAGGCATACCCAGACTGACCTTTGATATGTCGATTTCAGAAACGTCGGTTTTTATTGAGAGGCTGTTGTCGCTTGTTATCCTTATGAATGTGTCGTCTTCAGTTATTCTCTCGCCTTCTTTTTTGCTTATGTCAACTATAGTCCCTGAGACAGGTGAATATATCATTGATTTTTGAAGGTCGTCCTGGGCGTTTTTCAGGTTTTCCTCGGCCTTTTCAATTGACAGGATATCAATCTGCTCGTCTACAGAGCTGTTTTTTTCGGCATTGTATTTGTCAAGGGCTATGTCGTACTGAAGCTGGCAAGATTCCAAAGCCTGTCTTTTTTGGTCTATCACAATGTCTGAATAGGCGTCTTCTATACTGCAGACCATGTCGTATTCAGACTGCGCGTTTTCAAGATTGTTTTTTGCGCTTAGAAGAGAGTTTTCGAGTGACTGGATATTTTGCTGCCTGCTTTGGCTGTTTTTTTGATAAGAGAGCTTTGCCTGGTCGAGAGAGTTATTTTGGGTTGCAACGGCGCTTTCGTAGTCTTCGCTGCTTAGAGATGCTATGAGAGTGCCTGAATCTATGAAATCCCCTTCGCTGACATTCACGGTGCTTATGATCCCGGCTCTATCGAATGATATGTCATATGTGGAAAGTTCTACATAGCCGTTTGAAGTGAATGAATCCTTTATGCTTCCAATTTCAGCGGCGAATGTTTTTGTAAATGTCTTCTGCGAGGCTTCCTCGGTGTCTGAACCAGGCCTAAATAAAATTATAACGGCAACTGCAAGCGCAGCAGCTGAAATCAAGAATATTTTTTTGGCGTATTTGTGAGAAATTATTTTTTTAAGCATATGTTCTCCTTTCTCGTCCTGGTGAATGGAAGGAGAATCCTTGAAATGGATTCCCCCTGCTGCATATTGATTTTTTAATTGCGATTCTTTTTGCGAGATTTCATATCTTCAAGCATTTGGTCTCTCTCCTCAGGCGTCAGTGTCCCATCTTCTACCTGCTTGTCGAGATCAGCCCTTATATCACCACGTTTTTGAGCCATGTCATCCCCTGAAACGGCTTCTTTGTTTTCTAGCTTTGAAGAGTCTGCGACTTTTTCTTCAGAAGCCCTGTTTGCACTGGCATTAGAATCAGGTGATTGGTTAGTGGTTGATTTGTTGTCTGTTTGAACAGAGCTTGACTTTTTAACAGGCGCTGCAGTTGCTGCTGGAGCCTTATCTGTATTGGTGCTTGAAACATTTGAATCAGATGATTCGGATGGTTCCTCGCTTGCCTGGGATTCTTCTTCAAGTGGATCTGGAGAGGTTTGTTCGACTGTTTGAACTGTGACATCGTCTTCGATTTTTTCCTCTTCCACTTTTGACTGCATACATCCTGCCGTCACAAGAGAAATTACTAGCATTGCCATCATTAATGATATTTTTTTCATTTTACTGCCTCCTTGGTATTTTATATGTTATCTACAATATAAACTCAAAATATGATGAAAATATGATGCATATGTGAAAAAAAGATGAAAAAGCGAGGCTGATTTCAAATCTGAAATCAGCCTCGCTGCAGATAATATGCATTTTAAATTTTTATAGCCGACTTGCATGCGGAGTGCGTTTTTCAAAACATCTACAACACAGCAGTACAGGATAGCTATTGGACGGATTTCGTATTGAAGTACACGGTGGTGCCCTCGCCTTCTTTACTGGATATCCCGCATTTGAAGCCATGCATGTCAAGTATGTCCTTTGCTATTGACATCCCGAGCCCTGTCCCCTTGGGGCCGGATTTTCGGGCCTTGTCAACCTTGTAAAAGCGCTCCCATATATGGGCAATGTCGGACTCGGATATTCCGCAGCCCTCGTCCTGCACGCTTATTCTTACTGAGCCGTCGCTATTTTTGGCGGCCCTGAGGTATATGCTTTTGCCGCTTGGAGTGTGGTTTATGCTGTTTACCGTGAAGTTCATAAGGCATCTTGTTATCTTCTCCCTGTCGGCCTCTATGAATACAGGATCGGCACATTCCTTTAGCAGGCTGATTCCGGCTGCTGACGCCGCATTTATGCTCCTGTCCATTATGTCCCTGAATATGTCGCATACATTTATTTTCTCCAGGCTCAGGCTGGAATTGTCAGACTGGATGTTTGAAAGGTATATCATGTCTGAAACCATTGAGTTGAGTCTTTCGGTCTCGTCGAGTATTACGCCTGCGTCGTATGAAATACTCTCCTTGTCGTCTATGTCTATGTCGCGTATCATTTCGGAGTATGTCTTTATAACGCTCAAAGGGGTCTTGAATTCGTGAGTCACATTTGCAATGAAGTCCCTTCGAAGGCCTTCTATCTTGGCGAGCTCTCTGGACATCCTGTTGATGCTCTTTGCAAGAAGCCCTATTTCGTCGTTGTTTTTAACGCTCACCTGCATTCCGTATCGGCCTTTGGATATGGAGTCGGAAACGGATTTTATAAGCAGCAGAGGTTTTGCGAAATATTTTGCCAGCATGAATGCAAAAAGCGAAGATACGGCTATTGATATCAGGGCTATCAGGGCAAACTGCTTTTTGAGTATGGCCGTGGTCTCGTTTATGATTTTGGCCAGTGAAAAAAATATTAGATATCCAACCGTTTTTCCATTTTTCTGTACAGGCACACCAACCACTATTGTATGGAACCTTTTTTCGCTTTCGGATGAAAGCTTCTGGCTGAACTTTTCTCCCCTGTTCAGGCTCGTGTTGATTTTGTGTATTTCGTCTATGCTTTCGACAGGTCTCTTCAGAAGAAGTGAAAGGCTCTTGTAGAGCACGGCTCTGTTGTGTAGGTCGACATAGTAGAATGTGTCGGTATTTACTATGCCATTTTTAATGTCGGGTGGAATGCCGGGAACGTTTCCTGCGGCAGACCTAATGCGGGCGGCATCGTCTACAGGACGGAGCATTGGCTTTACGGGAAGGGCTTTCATTTTAAGTGATTTCAAGCTTTCAAGGTCACTATCCTCGAGCATCTGGGCAATGGCTTCTCCCTTCTCATATAGCCTGTTTATCCTGTCCTGTAGATAAAATTTATCCAAAAGGGATATGTTGAACCACCATATTACTATGAGAATCAGCATTACCATTGCGGTTATGGAAAGCCAGAGCTTTGAAAGTATGTTTTTCAAACTATTCACCCGCCTTGAACTTGTAGCCTTTTCCCCATACGGTTTTTATAAAAGTCTTATTGTCGCCGAGTTTTTCACGGAGCTGCTTTATGTGCGTGTCAACCGTTCTAAGGTCCCCGAAGAAGTCGTAGCCCCAGACCTTGTTCAGAAGCTGCTCGCGTGAAAAGACCATGTCCCCGTGCTGGCATAAAAAAGCCAATAGGTCGTATTCCTTAGGAGTAAGTCTGAGCTCGACTCCGTCGAGGAGAACCTCGTTTGAATCTATGTCGATTTCAAGGCTGCCGATTTTCAGGCTGCTGCTTTTGGTGTCTCTTGAAGCGCTGGATCTCTTTAATACGGCCTTCATCCTGGCCATGAGCTCTTTTGGGCTGAAGGGCTTCACAACATAGTCGTCAACTCCCAGTTCAAAGCCAAAGAGCTTGTCGTACTCCTCGCCCCTTGCGGTCATCATTATAACGGGAACATTTGACGATTGCCTTATCCTTCTCATTACGGACCAGCCGTCTATTTTGGGAATCATTATGTCGAGCAGCACAAAGTCCACGTCTGCAGACTCGAATATTTCTATCGCCATTTCGCCGTCTTCGGCCTCAAGCGCTGAAAATCCTTCGCGCTCCACATATTTTTTGACGGCGGACCTTAAAAGGGCTTCGTCTTCAACTATCAAAACATTTATTTTATCCATGTAAAACAGGCTCCTTTCATCCATTCAAATATTAATCTACGCAATGGTATGTGAAAATTCTCGTGTGCAGGCAGCTCGCAAAGCACTATCGGATATATATTAACATACGCTTGCACAAGTACAAAATTAAGGGTCAAATGTCCTCTATTGAGAATATACCACAATAACATGCGGTGTTGAATAAAAGAGTGGCATAAATCATAAAACCATCACAAATCCAGTATAAAACCATTACAAAAGATATGTAGCATGTAGTAAGGAGACAACATGTCAATTGGTACAATAAAAACAAGGGAGTGATCGATTTGAAGAGGATTTTAAGCAGGGCGGCTGCGGTTTTGGGCGTGGCGGCTGTATTTGCGTGCTGTGGAATTACTTCGTTTGCACAGGAAGAAGCCGGCTACATAGAGAGCGTCGTGGAGCAGAGCATACAGCAAAACCCGGATGTGATACTTTCGGGGCTTGAACTGGAAAAGAGTGATGCAGAGATAGAAAAACTCAAAAGGGAGCTTGGGGATCTGAAGGACGAGTCGTCCTATTCCCAGTTTGAAGTTCAAACACTTGAAGCACAGATACACTATGGTGAGCTTTTGGCGGACATATCGCATAAAAATATGTTGGATGAAAAAACGATAGAGATAAAAAAGGCGTATTATGACTATTTGTACAGCACGGAAAAGGTCAAGCTAATGCAAAAATCGTTGGATACTGCAAAAGAGCTTCTGGAGCAGGCGATTGTGAAGCTGGATGCAGGCTATATATCCAAATTCGAATATGAACAGGTGGAAATGTCATTTAGGCAAAAGGAAATTGAACTTGAAAAGGCAGCCATAGATATGGAGAGTACGGGGTATGGGCTAAACATTCTCGTTGGAGAGGACTTTAAAGGCGAAGTGGAAATTTTGAATGGAGCCTTTGAGATTGAAGGGTTTGACTTGGAGAGCGTTTCAGTGGATGAAATCATTGAATATATTGGCAGCAGCGACTATTTTCTTTTAAGCCTTGAAAAGACTACGGAAATTTCAAGAATCGACTACCAGAAGTCGCTCTCATACTATACGGACATAAATCTTGATACAAAGATAAAAAAGGCGCAGTATGAAAAAAACGCGTTCAACCTTGAAAACGCCATGAAGACCCTTGAAAAGGAGCTTGCTGAGGAACTGGCAGTACTCAAGCTTTCGGCGAGAGAAATCGGTATGGAGGCAGAAGAGGTTGAGCATCAGCAGAAGAAGTACAGTGCAAAAGTAAAAGAATATGAATCTGGATACGCAACCATATTGGATGTGGAGAATGAATATATGGCGCTTGAATCCAAGCAGCTTGATTATTTCAGCAAGGTGTACAAATACAACATATCTCTTATGAACTTCAAAGAAAAATATAATATAGATTAGTACTATCGATATATTTGCTGTGGGCTTTGCAAAAGGCCCCCTATCTAGTGTATATTAAATAGTAACTGGCGCATGTCATATGTTGACAGATTTTTGAAGATGTTTATAGGGAGGCGGTAAATTTGAAAATTGCTTTTATGGACAGGGACGGCACTATAGTAAAGGGATACCCAGATGAAAAATGGAAGGATATAAAGGAGCCTGAAATAATAGACGGTGCGCTTGAGACCATGAGTAAAATACTCGAAAATGGATATGAGATAATAATAATAACAAACCAGTATATAATAGGGGAGCCTGAATACGGATACTCTCTTGAAGACTATAATGAATACACCAAAAAGCTCATGGATATGTTCAAGGAGAAGGGGATAGAGATAAGGGACATATACTACTGTCCTCACGGCAGGCATGAAAACTGCAACTGCATAAAGCCAAAGCCTGGAATGATTCAAAAGGCACTTGAGGATTATCCGGAAACAGAACTGGAAAAGTCATTTTTAATAGGAGATTCCAAGGGCGACATGGAGCTTGCAAGCCATTTTGGCCTTAAAAGCTTTGGAATAGGCGTTGATTTTGAAGGAGCGGTAAAGCTTTCGGGCATAAGGGACGTTGTGAAGCATATATAAATACACGTAACGTACGATTGTGGATTCATTCCAACAGGAGATCGCTTTTGCAAAATTTCATTTCACTTTGTTATGGATTTCAGATTGTTTAAGGCTGGGTTAAGGCCAACTGGTGTAAAGCTGTGATATAATTGGCTTGGGAATGGCGAAAATGTATTTAATTGCTACTTGAAAAGTATCTGCATATGGAGGAATGAATATGAATAGGATATACGCACTGCTGCTTGTGCTTGCCCTTGCAGTGTCTGCAACGGGATGCTCGAAAAAAGACGAAAAGGCTGCCGGTGAAACCAATATGGAAAGCAGCCAGGAAAATGCCGAGGACTTGATAAAAGTAGACGAGCTTGGAATACAGTTCGAGTTTCCTCAGTCATGGCAAAATAGCGAGAACTTAAACCCCATGCTTTTAGGGCCTGTCGACGAGCCGTCTGACCCGATATACGGGAGGATAACATACGATTTCATATCGAGCGAAAAGATGAAGGAAATAGAAGAAAAAGGCGACAGCTTTGAAACCCAGGAAGAGGCTGAAGGTTTTTGGAAGGATGTGTTTTCCACCCAGAAAAAGATTGCAGACATAGTAATACTTCACAAGGACAGAATTGACGGCATGGAGGATGTGGGCAAGTACACCCAGTTAAAAAACAATGAAATTATAGGTGAAAACAGCGGGCTGGTTTACTATTTTTCATACAATGAACCAGACACCAAAGGACTTTCAGAGGAGTCGAAAAGGCTTTACAGCAAGCTTTATGGAGACCGTAAAAAGGTCAAAGATAGCGTAGGGATATTCAAGCCGCATTCGCCGGAGGACAAGCTGGCTGAAGTGGGAAGCATTCCCGACTTTTCGGCGAAGGACACAAAAGGAAAAGACGTGGACGCATCCATATTCGAGGGCCACAAGCTTACAATGGTCAACATATGGGCGACGTATTGCTCCCCGTGCATAGAGGAGATGCCGGAGCTCCAGGGGCTTTACGAGGAGATGAAGGGCAGGGGTGTCAATGTAGTGGGGATAATAGGCGACACTCCTGATGCGGAGAATGAAGAGATGGCAATGAAGATAATAGACGTAAAGGGAGTGGAATTTACGAATATAATTCCAGACGGCAGGCTCAAAGACGGCCTCATATCTACAATTGTGGGATACCCGACGTCTGTGTTCATAGACAAAGATGGCAACATGGTAGGAAAGCCTGTCGTAGGGTCGAGAAGCAAGGAAGAATATGAGAGCATAATAGATGGTATTTTGAAGGAAATGCAGGAATAGAGAGAGTCTGTTCCGATGATTTTACGCGGAAGGAGATCCTATGAGGGGAGAATCTAAAGCCAGGATTGCAATTGTTGCTGTGGGGATTGGCATTATGTTTTTTGGAATATCAAGGGGAGAGGTTGGCACAGTCCTTAAAAAAGCTGTCAACATATGCCTTGAGTGCATAGGTATAGGATGATATGGTGAGAAGAATTGTACAGGCTCTTTTTACACTGGCTTCAAACGGATACATCAAGGGATTTTACGAAGGAAGGATATACAAGGGAGACATAAAAAAGGTCTGCGTTCCAGGGCTAAATTGCTATTCCTGCCCTGGCGCGTTCGGGTCTTGCCCGATAGGCTCGCTTCAGGCTGTAATAGGGAGCATGAAATACACATTTTCATTCTATGTGAGCGGATTTTTGATGCTAATGGGTATAGTGTTCGGAAGGTTCATATGCGGATGGCTCTGTCCGTTCGGCCTATTTCAGGACCTTTTAAACAAGATACCGTCCAAAAAGGTGACTGTAAAGGGACTTTGGAAGAATATGAAGTACCTGAAATACGCAGTGCTTGCTGTATTTGTAGTGCTGCTGCCCCTTGTAATGAGGGACGAGCTTGGAATAAGCGCCCCTTATTTTTGCAAGTACATATGCCCTGCGGGAACCCTCGAAGGCGGGCTGCCTCTCGTGCTTATGAACGAAAGCCTCAAAAGCACAATAGGCTGGCTGTCTGCGTGGAAGACAATGCTTTTGGTTGTCACGATAATTTCTTCGATAGTGGTATTCAGGCCGTTTTGCAGATTTGTATGCCCTCTTGGGGCGATATATTCGCTTTTCAACAAGGTGAGCCTTTACAGGCTTAATGTGGACGAGAAGGCCTGCACGAGTTGCGGAATATGCGAAAGCGCGTGCAAGATGGGCATAAAAGCCTATGTTGAGCCAAACAGCCCTGAGTGCATAAGGTGCGGGGACTGCATAAAGAGCTGTCCTCAGGGGGCAATATACAGGGAAGACGTTGTAACGATTAAGACGAGCCATGGAAAAGTGAATAAAGTGGAGTGATTGCGATTCGAAAAAACCGCCTGTAATGGCGGTTTTTGTTTGACAAAAAAATTTTTTTATATTATTATGAATCCATGTTCATTTAAAATGAACTGAGATTCATAAAGAAAGGATGAAAGTTTTGCCCAAGATAATAAAGGATATAGAGGAGAAGATACTCATTTCTGCGATGGAGGCATTCGGCGAATACGGATATGCGAAATCAGACATGAAAAAAATAGCCGCAGGGGCGGGGATAGCTGTTGGAACCCTGTACAATTATTTCCCGAATAAAAAGGAGCTTTTCAAGAAGGTCTTTTCAAAGAGCTGGGAGATGACATTTGAAAAACTGGATGAAATATGCCGTGGAAGCGGATCGAGCATTGAAAAAATAGAACGCTTCATAACTGCGGTATATGACGATGTGACGTCAAGAAAAGGTCTCGGAAAAGAGCTCATAAGGGCGGACGTGCTGCCAATGGATTTTAGAAAGGACATAAGGAGTGCGATTTTCAGCAGGCTGGACTCGCTTTTTGAAGGCTACCTTAAAGAGAGCGGAATCGACATTGAAACTTCCAAAAGGTGGAGGCTCAGCGATTCTCTCATATCGACTCTTATGTGCATGCACAGGGCTTATCCGGGAGAAAGGGACGACAACATAGAGTTTGTGTTTGAGATGGTAAAGAGATATCTTGGTTAGCAGCGCATGCTGCATGCTGGTTTGAGACTAGGCGCAATGCAGTTTTTATATTAGCAGGGCGCGGTTATATGCACGCGCAGGAGTGAAAGGTGGCAAGTAAAAATGAAAAACGAAAACATAATGGACACAGACAATATAGGGAAGGCTCTCTTGAAGCTCGCAATACCGGGGATAATAGGAATGCTTGTAAATGCGGTGTACAACGTAGTGGACACAATATTTGTGGGGATGCTCCAAAACACAAGCGCCATAGCCGCGGTATCGGTGGCGTTTCCTCTTTTCATGCTTATATCGTCCATAGGGCTTATGTACGGGGTGGGAGCGGCTTCGTACATATCGAGGCTTCTTGGACAGAAAAGCAGGGAGCAGGCGGACAAGGCGGCGTCTACGACGTTTTTCACCGCCATAGTGACTGGAATAGCATTCACCATAGCGGGATATTTTTCGATAGAGCAGCTTCTTAAGATATTCGGCGCTACGCCTACAATAATGCCGTACGCAAAGACGTATACGACCATAATAATGCTTGGCTCTGTATTTACAATAATGAACATGACTATGAACAACATGATAAGGGCTGAAGGCGGTGCGAAGTACAGCATGATAGCCCTAAGCAGCGGGGCTATTATAAACATTGTACTTGACCCTGTTATGATGTTCGGGCTCGACATGGGAATAAACGGAGCTGCCGTGGCGACTGTAATAAGCCAGGCGGTATCGACTCTTATACTGCTTAGATATTATTTCCAGGGAAATAGTGTTGTTAAGGTAGCTCTTAAAAACTTCAAGCCGTCAAGGCACATATACTCTCAGATAATGAAGATAGGGCTTTCAACTCTGGGAAGGCAGTCTCTTTCGAGCGTATCGCTGGGAATGCTTAACACTGCGGCTGCAGTGTACGGAGATGTGGCTGTTGCCGCAATGGGAATCACGCTTAGGGTTTTCAGCATGGCGCTGTTTACAATATTCGGCTACAATCAGGGGATGCAGCCCCTTATAGGATACAACTACGGGGCCAAAAGGTTTGACAGGCTCAAAAAGACACTGGGAATATCTATAAAGGCTATGACCATATACAGCATTGTGTGCACTATCGTATTCTGGGCGTTTGCAGAGCAGATAGTGGGAGTGTTCAGCCAGGACATTCAGGTCATAGACATAGGATCGAGGACTCTAAGGGCTATGTGCCTCATGACGCCTCTTTTGGGATTCCAGCAGGTATATGCGGTGCTCTTCCAGGCGCTAGGAAAGGGGAAAGAGGCCTTTGTGCTTTCTCTTTCGAGGCAGGGGCTCTTTTTCATGCCTGCGATAATAGTACTTCCGAAGCTGTTTGGGCTTGACGGGGTGATATTCACCCAGACAGTGGCTGACTTCATGACAAACATACTTACGGCGTTTTTCGCATATAGCATATCAAAGGAGCTTGGCAAAGAAGAGGAAAAATACACCACAAAAGTGGATGAAAAGCCCGTATGCTGCGCTGTAAATCAGAATACGGCAAAGGTGTTGGAATAGAATGTATGCTGCATGTGAAACAAAAATGGCCTTGGGATTATCCCAAGGCCATTTTGAGCCTATTTAGATAAATATTCTACAAGCTCGGATTCGAATACCTGGTTTTCGACTTTTATGTTGCTCATTAGTGAAAGAGGAAAATTGGGAGAGATGCATACCTCTGATTCCAACTCACCGTCGATTTCCGAGCGTATTACAAACCCTTCTATGCCGGCATAAGCCTTCTTTTCGACAACCTCTGTGGATATTGAATGGCCGTCGCTTGAATACGAGGATTTATTGCCAACCTTTATCTGTCCGCTGGAAAGCGCCATGTGGAAAGCCCCCCTGCCTAAAAAAGGAGAATATAGAGTGGACATTACATGCTTGCTCGCAGGGCTCATCATCATTTGGACCATCATTTTTGAAAAAGCGTCTTCGCTGCTGTCGGTAAGTGAAAAAGAAAATGAATTGTCGCCGCTTTCGCCGGCTGCTTCCACGGTGACAAGGTTGTCTGCTTCCGGGATTACATTGATAGTGAACCAGCCTTCTTCAACGCTGCCGTCTTCGTTTGTGACCTTGGTTTCATACTTGAAAAAGTCCCCGGGTTGAAGTTCAAATGGCTTCCAGTTTTCAAAGCTTGCTGATGATTTTGAAGTCGATTCTGAGCCGCTGGACTTTGAATCTGAAGTGGCCGGGGAGCTAGTTGAACTGGATGATTTCCCGTTGCTTTCGGCATCCTTGTTGTCAGAGCCGCATCCGGATATTGAAAGAAGCGCTATTAGAAGAATTGCGACAATTGAAGCCGCTCTTTTCAATGTCGTTTTAAACATAATTCACACCTGCCTTTCGAATTTTTTACCATTTTGATAATTATACCCATGAAAATATGATGATATAGCTGAATTTTAAAATTCGAAGGCATGAATAGTAAATTTTTCTTTGAAAAAAAAGCGGATGCAAATGCAGACATAATATTGTAAAATAAATCTTATGAACACTTGATTTTACAAAGAGTTATAAAGACTCTCTCTTATAAAAGCAGGATATTGAAAGGTGGAATAATAGTTGAAACAAGGCGTGATTAGGGTTGCTGGGATACAGTGCCATTCGCTTACAGACAGGGATTTGAATGCTTCACAGGCAAGAATGTATATATCAAACAATGCAAAAAATTCAGATCTCATAGTGTTTCCAGAGCTTTATTCAAGCGGATACATAATGGAGGAAGACTACCTTGCAAAGGCCGCAGAGCCTGTCCAGGGAGAATTCATACAGCAGATAAGGGAATGTGCAAAAGAAAATGACACAGCTGTCATAATGCCGTTTTTGGAATGGGACATGGGGCAGCTTTACAACAGCGTTGCAGTAATAGATTCGTCAGGGGATATAGTGGGAATAAAGAGAAAGAGCATAAACTGGAAGAGCGAACTGGGATTTATACAGGAAGCACCGGTTTTGGACAATTTTGAAGTCTATGAGGTGGGAGGATTTAAAATAGGGCTTCTGCTATGCTACGAGGCGTCATTCCCGGAACTTTCGAGGGCTTTGGCAAACAAGGGAGCGGACATTATAGTCGTCATGGCGTTTTGGGGTGAATGGGCGCTTACCCACTGGCAGACACAGCTCAGCGCAAGGGCGATAGACAACAACGTATATGTCGTGGGAGTCAACGGGCTGATGGACGATATAACATGCGGAAACTCCATGATAATATCTCCAAACGGAAATGTAATGGATGTCGCATTGAAGGTGGCGGGAACTGTAAATGCTACGCTTTGCAAAAAGGAGCTTGAAGCGGCAAGGAAAACAGTGCCCTATTATTCGGACTATATGGAGTATATATCGAAAATTCAGGGAAGGCTGCTTGGCTATGAGGGCGATGACATAGGCGAAATAGTCTGAAATTCGGAATGCTCATCAAAAGAGGAACTGTTGGCCCAGTATGCACATGATATTGCATATTTGCCTAATGTACACATGCGAATTAGGCCATAAAATGGCAGCGGTGAAGCGGTATCGATTGCAGGGGCTGCATCCGTTACATTTGCTTTATTTGGAAAACATAGTTGTGCATGATATAATGAATATATAAACAATTTGGAGGTGACAGCATGAACAGCGTAATAGAAACTATAAAAAACAGAAGGTCAATTAGAAAATACATGCCGGACCAGCTGAAGGAAGATGAGATAAACGCAATAATAGAGGCGGGCTTATACGCCCCAAGCGCCCATAACGATCAGCCGTGGCATTTTACAGTCATACAGGACAAGGAGCTTATGAGGCAGATAAGCATTGACTCCAAAGAGGCGGTCAAAAAGGTTTCTAAAAATGCAACCCTGCAGAAAATGGCTTCAAACGAGGAGCTTGACATATTTTACGGGGCACCTACCATAATAGTGGTGTCAGGCGAGGAAAAGGCCATGATGCCGACTATTGACTGCGCGGCAGCCACTCAAAATATGCTTTTAGCTGCAGAGTCGCTGGGCATAGGAAGCTGCTGGAACGGACTGGCTGCATTCCTGTTTCAGGGCGAAGGCGGCGATGAATATGCCAAGAAGCTAGGTCTGTCACAAGGGTATCAGCCTTATTACGCAGTGGCCCTTGGTTACAAGGTGTCGGATGTTAGAAGAGCCCTTCCGAGAAGAGAGGGTACAGTTAGTTATATAAGATAGGAACATAAACAAAATAGCATAGAACAAAGCCGCCCAGGGTAGAAAAGGGCGGTTTTATATTGCAGGATAGAGACTGGCGGTTGGGGGCAGATACGTCATGAATTCAAATTGAATTGAAAAATGTATAAATACTAAAGAGATGGAGACGGACCATGAAAAAAAAGAATTATTTTATAGGGGCGGTTTTTTTAATAGGGCTTTTGCTTAACATAGGGACTGAACTGGGAAAGATATACTGGGCTTTGCCGCAGATCATATCTTCCAACATAGTGGGCACGGTCATAATGGGAGCTGTGGGCGGCCCACTATGGGGAGGAATAGGGGCGTCAGCTTCAAACCAGATTCTGGCGAATACTGGAATGGGAAATCCAGAAATGAACATATTTTTTATTGTAAAAATGCTGGAGGGAATAGTTGTAGGGTTCTTGGGCAGAATCAGAAAATTTGATATGATAACTGCACTTTTATGTGCTGCTGTACTGGCCTTAATAGTGCCATTTGCAGGAAGTGTACTGGCGGCATATAAGTTCAGTAATGAGGAGGGAGAAGGTCTGGCCTATGTTGCAGGAGTGATTTCATCCGGAGGAGCTAAATATGTGGACATGCTAGGCGGAAGATTCATACAGCTGTTTTCAAATTATGGCTTTTCATGTATGGTTGCACTGCCGGTTGTGAAAATGATAAACAAGCTTTTAGAGGATAAGCAACCCTTATAACTACGAATAGTCACAATACATAAAAGCATAGCTACTGGAAAAATAAATATAAGAAAAAATTATAGAAAAATTATGGTGCATAGAAATGTCCTATAATATTGCGTTAAACTTGAATAGTCAGGCATATAAGAATATAATAGTTGGTATCCGTGGATTAAAATGTAAAATATGTTTGCACATGTGCGCCGTTACATATATTTGTATTGGAATAATAAGGGCATACGGAATTGACAGTTTATGAGGCATAAAAAGACGGAAAAGGGTGAAATACATGAAAAAGTTTGTTATGGCTATGATATTTGCAGCCATGGTATTTGCTATGGCTGCATGCAGCACTTCTGAAGAGGTAAAGGAAGAAAGCAGTGTAGTACTTGAAAAGACTATGGTGAGCGTTGAAGATGCAAAGAGCATGATTGAAGACGAGAAAAATCTCTTTGTCGACCTAAGGGCTGAAGCTGAGTATATAGGATGGCCTGTGGTAGCCCAAAGAGGCGGACACATAAAAGGTGCAATGGATTTTCCAAAGGACTGGTTCTCAATTCTTGGTGACGACAATGAGCTTAGAACTGAGCTTGAAAGAAGGAATATAACTTCTGACAAGAAGATAGTCCTTTATGACAGGGATTCAAATGTAAGCGACGACGTTGTATCAAGGCTCACAAGTCTTGGATATGAAAATGTATCCGTGCTTGAAGGCGGAGCAAATGAATGGGCTGAAGATGAAAACCTTCCCATGGACAGCATGGCAAACTACGAGCTGCTTGTATATCCTCAGTGGGTTCAAGATCTTGTGGACGGCAAAAATCCTGATACATACGACGGAAGACCTTATAAAGTGGTCGAGCTTAGCTTTGGAAAAGACGAAGCCAATTACGAAAAGGGACATATAAAGGGCGCAATCCATATAGATGACAGCCTTAACCACGTTCCTGGTTCAAGGGTTTTGGCTGACTATGAATTCATACCGCAGGAAGAAAAAGAGAAGTTCTGGAACAGGCCAAGCGACCAGAAGATAGAGGAAATTCTCCTGGGCATGGGAATAACAAAGGACACTCTTGTAGTGCTTTACGGACCTAACACCACTGCAGTTTCAAGATGTGCAGCCGTTATGATGTATGCAGGAGTTGAAGACGTAAGGATACTAAACGGTGGAATAGAAAGATGGAATATGGACAACATGACTCTTGAAGAAGGTACGGTGAAACCTGAGCCTGCATCCGATTTTGGAACTAAAGTTCCGGCAAGGCCAGACGTGCTTATAGATTTTGACCAAGAGATGAAAATAGTAAAAGACCCAAATAGTGTTGTGGCTTCGATAAGAAGCTGGCCTGAATACATTTGCGAAGTGAGCGGATATACATATATAGGAGAGGCTGGAGATATTGCAAATTCAAGATTTGGATATGCAGGATCAGACCCTTACCATATGGAAGACTACAGAAATGTGGACAACACAATGTTCAACTACCACATTATGGCAGACAGATGGATTGACTGGGGAATAGTGCCTGATAAGAAGATATCATTCCACTGCGGAACAGGCTGGAGAGCAAGTGAGACGTACATGTATGCAAAGGCAATGGGATGGGAAGGCATATGCGTATATGACGGCGGATGGTACGAGTGGCACCTCAAGAGCGATACTCCAAGAAAGGAAAAGGGAGTTCCGGAGGATGCGCCTGGCTTGCCTGCGGATTCGACTGGATACAAAGAGTAACACGGAATACAGAATAAAAGAACTTCCATATTAATAATTTAAAGCTGACCCTTCTGAATATAATGTCCAGAAGGGTCAGCTTGTTTTTACAAAATACCAAAAAGCTATTGAAATGAAAATGGACTTGTGCTAGAATTAGAAATCGAAAAGGTATAAATCATATAAAGCGAGCAGTGAAGGCAAATCACTTTAATCTTTCCTAGGTTGAAGTGATTTTTTTGTTTGGCTTTAAAAATTTTGGAATAAATTCAATAAAACGGAGGAAATTATGGAGAGGAAAAAATTCTACAAGAGGCTGCTTTTAATAGCGATCCCCATAATGATACAGTACTTCATAAGCATTTCTGTAAACCTTATGGACAGCTTCATGGTGGGAAAACTTGGAGAAAGTTCGGTCGCGGCGCTGGGAATAGCGAACCAGTACTTTTTCATATTCAACCTGATACTCCTGGGAGTCAATTCAGGATGCGGGGTTTTGATCTCCCAGTTTTGGGGAAGCAAGGATGTGCGAAACATCAAAAAAGTGCTTGGGATTGCGCTTGTGAGCGGAGTAGCGGCAAGCATACTGTTTGTGCTTGGGGGTATGCTGCTTACTGGAAACATAATAGAGATATTCACAATCGACCAGTCTGTAAAGGGAATAGGCGTATTATATCTTAGGACGGTCTGCCTGAGCTATGTATTCATGGCCGTCTCCATGGCATTTGGGTTTGCAAGCAGGGGAGTCGAAAAGACCGTACTTCCGATGGTATCGAGTGCCATTGCCCTTGTGTTCAACATAGTGTTCAACTATGCTTTCATATTCGGTAAATTCGGATTCCCCCAAATGGGAGTCGTAGGGGCCGCATATGCGACGCTCATTGCAAGGGCAGTTGAAATGACGGTGATAGTCTCGTCTATATACCTGAAAGACCACATAATAAAATCAAGCATTAAAGAGATGACGGGATTCGACCTCGAATTCCTGAAAAGGGCTCTTAAGACGGCAGTTCCGGTAATAGTGAATGATTTGTGCTGGGGAATAGGAATGACAATGTACTCTGTGGTATACGGAAGGCTTGGAACCGAATCCATAGCGGCAGTTCAAATATGCATGTCGGTACAGAACGTGTTCATGACTGTGCTGTTTGCAGTTGCAAACGCATCCAGCGTAATGGTCGGAAAAGAAGTCGGAAGAGGGGAATATGAAAGGGCGAAATACTACGCCTCAAACTTCGTGAAAATGTCTATTGCAATGTCGCTTGTCATGGGGGCAATGCTGTATGCAAGCACGCCCACGATACTTTCAATATACAATGTTTCAAGCAAAGTGATGCACATGACGAGATACATGATGTATGTGAGTGCATTTGCAATG
This sequence comes from Peptoclostridium litorale DSM 5388, assembly GCF_900141635.1. Lineage (GTDB taxonomy): Bacteria > Bacillota > Clostridia > Peptostreptococcales > Peptostreptococcaceae > Peptoclostridium > Peptoclostridium litorale. The sequence goes on from NZ_FSRH01000011.1 coordinate 86,684, forward strand.
CCGCTTAAATTCATAAATACGCTTTTGATAGTCGGGATAATGAGAGGCGGCGGAGATGCCAAGACGGCCCTTGCAATAGAACTTGTGACAATGTGGCTTATAGGTGTTCCGATATGCTTTATAACTGCATTTGTACTCCACATGAATGCGGAGCACGTATACGCGCTTGTGCTTGCAGAAGAACTTGTCAGGGTTTTCGTATGCATGAAAAGGTACAACTCCGGAAACTGGATAAACAATGTGACTAGTGAAATGAAAAGGGCGGCGTAAGGCGAAAACAATGTGACGGGTGAAATTTAGAATTGCCAAGTTATATATAACAAGCCTCTTGATAAGAGTGGATATTGTTTTGAAGCTATGGAATCAATTGAAAAGCCAACATATATGAGAATATATTTCTTCATATGTGTTGGCTTTTTAGCGTCTTAAATGCTGCTGCACTGAATATTAGTCCATGAATATCCCTATGAATATGTTAAGTAGTATAAGCCCTGCGAAAAGCGATGCAAGCCCCATGAGTATAGTCTGAATTGGAGTATGAAGTATGAAATAGGCGTATGCGCATATCGTTGTAATGACTATGGCCGCCCCCGACTGGAACTTCCACGAGCTGAAGAAAGAGGGCTTTTCAGGGGGCTTTCTTGCAAATAGAGGGTCAACATTATTGCCGTTTTTACCACTGTTTTTTTTGTCTTTTGAGTTCATTTTTTCACCATCCGTAAATTTTTAGTATATATACAATTGTACATTTAAATCATGAAAAGGACAACAGCATAGCGGACTCATGTGTGATACAATAAACAAAGCACATAAAATAGAAAGGGGGATATAATTTTGAAAAAGAGTAAAATTTTAGTTGTTGCTATTATAATACTGGCCCTGGCTGCGGCTACAGGATGCGGCAAAGAAGGCGGCGTAAAAGGCAAAACTGAAGTTTTAATAAAGCCTTCCACTCTTTTTGAAGGAGACCTCAAGGCCCTTGAGCCTCACCTTGAAATTAGCGGGGGCTGCGTGGAGGTTGAGTACAGCGGAGACAAAAAGAGCATGAAATGCAGCTATGAAATATGGAAGGAAGGAAAGCTCGAGGAGTCGGGAGGTGGAACTTGGATTCCTGTTGAAAAGGGCTTCAAGGCAAATGTGAGCACATCCCTTCAGGGAATGTATCTCGACAACATGGAGACCTCGCCTTACATGATAAGGACTATAGCCGTTGGCGATGACTCGGGATATTCAAGTTCCAAGGGATACATAGAGAGGTTCGACAGCTCGTACGCCTGGGGGGACGTGAAGCTGAACGAGGATTTAGAGGGCCCTGATGATAGGGAATATGCAGTATGGGGGCTTACAGCCGGAGACGAGATGAGAACAGGAGGCATAGAGGAATCTGTCAAGGGATCTTCGTGGGGATACATGCTTAAAATTTCATTTGAAGACTAAAAATAGATAGGCAATCGGAGCTGTTGATAAAGCGCTCCGGCTGTCTATTTTTAGTTTGAGCCAAAAACCATATAGGCATTACTGCAATAATGGGTATATAGTTTCTATATTTCATATGAGTTTTGTACCACTCGACTACAATTAAAGAGTGAATTCAATATTTAAAAGTCAATGCTCAACTGTGGCGGATGCACAAGCATTTGACTACTAATAATGACAGTGGGGAGGGCTGGATATGATTGATTCAAAAAAGGTATCCATTTTCATGGCGATTACGTTTTTGATTGACTGGGGAATGGCCTTGCTATTTTACACGGGTGGATGGGACCTGGCAGGAGTTGGTGGAATCGCATTCGGGGTGGGATACATGCTTGTCCCGGGCACTGTGGCTATATTTGTTCGAAAATTCATTTACAAGGAAAAAATAAAAGAAGCTTTTGGAATTTCATTTAGAATAAACAGATGGTTTTTCATAGGGTGGATCGCTCCGGCTGCATTTGCGTTTTTGACACTGGGGATTTCAATATTGATTCCTGGCGTGGAGTACTCTCCAAATATGGAAGGGATGTTTGAACGGTTCAAAGACGTGCTTACGCCTGAGCAGACAATGCAGATGAAGGAGCAGATTGATCTAATGCCTGTACACCCCATATGGATGGCGCTAGTTCAGGGGCTGCTGGCTGGCGTTACAATAAATGCTGTTGCGGCGTTTGGGGAAGAACTTGGCTGGAGGGGATTTTTGCTGGAGGAATTCAAGAGCATGGGCTTTTGGAAGGCCTCGCTGGCAATAGGGTTCATATGGGGGGTCTGGCATGCGCCTTTGATACTGCAGGGCCATAACTACCCCCAGCATCCAAAAGTGGGCGTAATTATGATGATAGCATTTTGCATGCTTTTCACCCCGCTACTCAATTATATAAGGATTAAATCAAAATCAGTCATTGCGGTTTCGATAGCCCATGGAACACTTAATGGCGTATATGGGATATCGATAATGCTCATTATAGGAGGCAATGATCTACTGGTAGGCATTACAGGAATTGCAGGGTTTGCTGCTTTGGCAGCGATAAACACAATTCTGCTAATATATGACAGGTACCTGGAAAAGGAGCCCGTGATGTCTAATTGGCCCAAGCCGTAGTGCATTCATTTGATTTTAATGGCCGTTTGCGGGTGCACAAAACCAGAAACAGTGCGCAATATAAATGGCAAAAGGATTTAGCATCAATTGAGACTTCAATTTGCGAGGTGTGTGACATGGTAAACAATATTTATATAGCCAAAATTTTTAACGAGTATGCCGACCTTATCGAAATTGAAGGGGCGAACAGGTTTCACGTGAATGCCTACAGGAATGCGGCCTACAACATTTTGAACCTTCCCAAGAGCGTTGAAGACATGATCAGGGAGGGGAGGGATCTGACTGAGATTCCGGGAATAGGCAAGGAACTGGCTGAAAAGATATCTAAAATCGTAGAAACTGGAAGCTTTCCGAAGTTTGAAGAGCTTACGGGCAGAATGCCTCTAGAGCTTATTGAAATTACAAAGATAAGGGGGTTGGGCCCAATGAGAACGGCTTCCCTTTATAAGGAGCTGGGCATAAAAAGCATTAAAGAACTCGAAAAAGCGGCCGCGGAGGCGAGAATCAGAAGCCTCAGGGGATTTGACTCCAAACTGGGGCAGGCCATAATTGAAGGGATAAAGCAAAGGGAAGTAGCAAAGAAGAGGTTCAAGCTTTCGCTAGCGCAGAGCATTGCACAGCCGCTTGTGGAATATCTGAAGGCGTGTGAAGGGGTAAAGGAAGAGGAGATAGCGGGAAGCTACAGGAGGGGCAGGGAGACTGTAGGGGATTTGGACATAAGGGCTGTGCCCCAAGTGAGCTATGGAGCTGCGCTTTGCTATTTTACAGGCTCGAAGGAGCACAATGTGGCTTTGAGGCAGCTGGCACTTGAAAAAGGGTATGAGTATCTGGCTGTTTCCGATCACTCTAAACGATTGACTGTGGCCAGGGGGCTCAATATTGAAAGGCTTGCCCGCCAGATTGGAGAGATTGACATTCTAAATGAGAAGCTGGATGGCATTGTGCTGCTAAAAAGCATAGAGGTGGACATCAATACTCGCTCATCCCACAGGGAGAATGGTAAACATGAGGGAGCCCTATGATGTGGATATGGAGCGCATAATTAAAGGGGCCAAAGATGCGGGATGCTAGATTTTAAACATATTATAAAAAAAGAGAAACCATTTTATTTAGAGTTTTTAAAGCGGTTTCTTATTTTGTAGTCTGTTATTACTTATTTGACCGCCTTTTTCTTATAGGCTTCTGTAGTTGATTGCAACCACTTTTTAAATTCTGTAGAGGTTGTTTGCTCTTTTTTGTATAACTGGGACTCGATATCTTTTATTTTAAGCATTAGCATATCGAATGAGCCTTCAACTATGCATTCGTTTATGCATGCGCCTAACGGTTTTTTTATATCTCCATCGAGATAGCCATGGCCTTTTTCTATGAAAAAATTTTCGATATCTTTTTTAATATCATGGAAAAACTCATCTGTGTAGCCGTTTGGAATAAAGTCCATTGGAGAATCCCATACTATCCAGCAATGGGCATATGCTTTACCTTCTTGAATTCTAACTACTCCAGAAGTGCTATCTTCTTCGGGAAAAGTGTAGACTTCTACCGGCGGTCCTGCGCCCTCAAAGGCCGCTTGCATAGCTTTATAGACTTTTGTTTCGCCGATGTCACTCCAGTAGACTTTAGCCTCAAACCACAGTCCGTGTTTGAAGTCTATGTCAAACGATAGTTCGCTGTCCCACCTTTTAGCAGATAGCTCGAAAAAGTCTTCTCCTTTTGAGGCTACTGTATAGTCGTTATCTTTTACGACATCCAATATGTAGTCCATAGCCTCGTTTAGAGGTTTGCCTGGCTTAAAGTGCTTCGAGTTTTCCGGCAGATCGTCATACCTGACGCCGTACATATCGTCCAGAAGTTCAATATCCCCATCTTCGAGAACAAGTTTCCAGCCATGCTCCCCCTTTTCAAGCTTGATTATTGCTTTCAAAAGTTTAGATTCATTCTTTCCCATTAATAATTCCCTCCTGAAGTTATGAATTGATATTAAATGCAAGCTCTATCGAGAGTTCGTGCTTAAACTGATATATGTGACTTTATCATATCATAGACTATAACTGTTGCTGAACCTTTTCGCACAATCGCCTTTAGCGTATATGTATTATTCGTCTTAAAAACAGCCAAAAGAATACCCTCTCCAGGAAATAAGCACTGCAGAGGGTATTCTTTTTATTATACGAGGGGTAATTTAATTATCAGCCTTTGTAGCGAAAAATTCTTTGGTGAGCTTTATTACAACTCCGCTGAGTCCAAGAAGACCTATAAGGTTAGGAATTGCCATGAGGCCGTTTAGGGTGTCTGCAACTATCCATATGATTTCAAGGCCTCCTATGGCTCCAACCACTATGAAAAGTATCCATGCGACTCTGTAAAATGTTATTATATTTGTACCAAATGCAAACTCAGCACACCGTTCTCCGTAGAAAGCCCAGCCTAGTATTGTGGAGAATGCAAACAGGAGTATTCCTACAGAAACTATATATCCCCCTATTACAGGGATTCCCATGTCGAATGCCTTGGAGGTCAATGCGGCACCAGTATACATCTTGTTTGTTATAGGGTCTATTAGCTTCCATGCGCCCGAGTTTATAACCGCAAAGGCGGTCAAAGAACAGATTACTATAGTGTCTGCGAACACTTCGAAAATTCCCCAAAGCGCCTGGCGAACGGGGTGGTCAGTAGTTGCTGTGGCATGTGCTATAGGAGCAGATCCTAGTCCTGCCTCGTTTGAGAATATACCCCTGGCAACCCCGAACCTCATGGCAGTGGCGATTGTCGAACCTGCAAATCCACCAAATGCCGCAGTGCCCGTGAAGGCGTTGCTGAAAATAAGGGATATGGTATCGGGGAAATCGGATATGTTTATGAATATCACGACAAGTGCACCTATTATATAAAAAGTCGCCATGATTGGAACGAGCTTTTCAGTAACGAGAGCTATTCTCTTTATGCCGCCAAGTATGACTGCACCTGCGGTGATGGCCAGAATTATTCCGGTTATGAGCTTGTTTGCTCCAAATGTCGTTTCAAGAGCGGCTGCGACTGAGTTCGCCTGGACCATGTTTCCTATTCCGAAGGCTGCCAGTGCTCCAAGCAGAGAAAATACAACTGCAAGCCATTTAAAGCCCAGACCCTTTTCGATGTAGTACATAGGCCCGCCCAGATACCTGTCGTCGGGAGTCTTTTCCCTGTACATTATGCTCAGAACTATCTCTCCGAATTTCGTGGTCATTCCAAACAGAGCTGAAACCCACATCCAAAATATAGCGCCCGGTCCGCCAAGCGCTATAGCAGTCGCAACCCCTGCGATATTTCCAGTACCGACTGTCGATGCGAGCGCCGTTGTGAGCGCCTGGAAAGGAGTTATCTCACCCTCGCCCGCCTGCTCTTTTTTAAATATTTTAAAAAGAGTATTTTTAAGTATATATCCGAATTTGAATATGGAGAGGAATCTAGTCCTTATGCTCAGATATATGCCTGTGCCAAGAAGAAGTACCAGCATTGGAGGTCCCCAGACTATCCGGTTTATAACGTCGTTTATTTCAAGCAGCATGTTCATAAATTTCCCCCTTCAATATATATTTGCATTTTGCATTAGATAAAGCCCCCGCTCGTAAAGCGGGGGCTTTTGGATTAACCATACATTCCAGGTATAGGCACTTGCCCCTGCTTATGCCTTTAGTTTTTTAATGGCCCTTTTGACTATTACAATATATGTTATTAATCCTCCGACGATCACTCCGAGCATGGTCTGAATGAAGTCTGACATGTCGCTGAATAAGTTGTCAATTGAAACAGGGCTGTTTTTTACTGTGACAGTGCTTGTCTGCTCGTCCCACTCGACCTGCTTGCCAAGAGCCTCGGACAATTCCTTGACGGGCGCATACGTAGTTCCCTGGTATGTTATTATGTCGGATTCGAGCTTATTGCCGTTCACTTCGACATTTGCCGCATTAAATGCCACGTATATGCTCTGCCAGCTTATCTGGGCGAATGAAAAAGAAGCGCCTATTATCACAGCTGATAGAAATCCCATTACAAAGCCTTTAAAAGTTTTTTTCATGTGACCACCTCCAAAAGAGACATATTTGCAAAATCATAAATGAGCGCAGTGCTGTTAAATGGATTTGTTAAAGGAGATTATACCCAGAATTTAAAATAATATGCTTATTCAAACTTTTAAAAACTCACATAAATAGCATATTATTTCATATGGCACTATGTGGTAAAATAAAAGGTATGGGATTTTGATAGGGCAGGAGTTCATGGATTTAAAAAGAAAAGCCGCAACATGGCTGCAGCCCGCACAATTTATGAAACCGGGGAGATAAAAATGAATCAAGGAGATATAACAGCTGCACATTACATACTGCAGGCTCTTTCGGGAGCGTTTACGGGATACATCACAAACACATACGCCATAAACATGTTGTTTAGGGAATACACGCCACTTAAGATAGGCGGGGTAATAAAAAAGACAAGGGCCGAGTTCATAGAAAACGTGAGCAGTCTTGTGGAAAGGGACATAATAAATCACAATACACTCATAAAGGAGATTGAAAAAGAGGAGTTCAAAAGAAACATAGACTCCTTTTCAGCTGTTTTCCTCAAGGAGTCCATATATGAAAAGTGTCCAAATGGCAACATTGAAAAAATCCCAGGGTACGAGCAGACCCAAAATGGAGGGCTTGAATTTATAAATGCCATTTCAAAGGAGCATTTGGAGCCCATGTTAAGGGGAGTTCTTTCTATTGTAGACGCCGACTCAATAGCAGGTGAAAAACAGCTGAAAATGTTTTTTGCAGGGATTATGGAAAACCTTCTGGAAATACTCTCGAAGGACGGCGTATTTGAAGAAGAGTTTTCAAAGGCATATGGGAATATATCGAGTCTTTCCCCTAAGGAGATAGCAGGGGGGCGGATAAAGGAAATAATAAGCGGCGGGGCAGACAAGCTCATATACAAGCTGCCGGATTTGCTTGAAAAGAAATACAGGGCTGAGCTTAAAAAGAGCGCATACGATATGATGGACTCTGCCGGGATAGACGAAATTATAAGGAATATCCAGGGAAGGGTATACGAAAAGAGGATAATTGACATAATAGGGGGAGACGGCGAAGACCTACTGTTTGAAGAACTTGTCGAAAAGATAAGGGATTTTATAAATTCAAGCCAGGGCAGAAATATCGCCGAAGAATTCTCGTCAAAACTCATTGAAGGCGCTAAGGGAGTAGACAAGTCGGTATTGGATATAATGACTAAAGACTTCAAGGCAGGAATTGAAGGCTATCTCAGAAAAAACCTTCCACATGCCGTATCTGCGATAATAAGGTGGATAGAGGAAAACGAGGGCGAAATAGAAGACGTGATACAAGAGGCGGTAGACGATGCTGTTGACTCTGCAGAGGGCATGAAGGGCATGATACTGGGGATTGTAAAGGATTCTCTTTTAAATGACATAGCAAAGAAATATGATATAGTCGCCAAAATAGTGTCGTATCTTGAAGAAAAGGCCGACATGGACACCATAAGCAGGGAGATATCCGAAGAGATAATAGGGTTCATAAAAAAAAGGTCAATAAGGGACATAATCACACTGCTTGAGGAAAAGGGCCTTCTCACAAGCGGCCTTATGGCCTCGTTCATGGTCAAAAATGCAGACAGATATATAGGAATGCTGCCAAGGAGGCATTTTGAAAGGATATTAAAGACTAGAATAGGAAGCATTGTCAGCGTAGACTTTGTAAGGCTGTTCGAAGGAAGCATAAAAGAGCCGCTTGCAGACAGGCTCCTTGAAAAATTCGTATTTTCAAAAGGCCTTGGGGACATGATTTCACAAAATGTACGGGGATTCATAGAAGTGACATGGACAGACAAGCTTTCAGACAGAATAAAAGACGAAGATATCCCCAAAATAGCAACTTCAATAAACGATGGGATATGCAGCTATATTTCAAGCTGCAAAGAGGAGATTGCCAATAAGGCGGCAAATGCGGCGCTGGAATGGGCACGGGGAAAGACTCTGGCCGACATTGCAGGAGAGCGTGAAATAAGGATTCTGTCTCAAAAGGCGGATGCCACAATACAAAGAGCGTATTTAGGTGCTATGAATTGGCTTGGTAAAAAGAGCATGCGCGACATGGCTGACAGGCTGAACTCTGTCTCAAACATTGAAGAATCAGTGTCGGGATTTGTACAGGGGATTGTGAAGGGAAACCTTGAAAATTTTGTGCAGGGAAACATAAAATCACTTGTGGCGAAAAACATAGGCAGACTTGACGACGATGAGCTTTGCGAAATGGTGCAGGAGTTCATGGGAAAGGAACTAAAGCCTATAACGGGCTTTGGCGCTGTGCTTGGATTTTTTGCAGGGATTGCGCTTGCATCGTTTGAAGGGACAAACATATATGTGAACATACCTGTGTACGCTCTTGTAGGGTGGATAACAAACGTAATAGCGATATGGATGATATTCAGGCCTTACAAAAAGATAGAGATACTTTCTAAAATACCATTGGCGAGAATGTTCTCTCAAGGATATATAGTCAAAAACAAGCCGAAGTTCGCCCAGAGCATGTCAAGGTTTGTTGAAGAGGAGCTCATGGACAGAAAGAGCATAGGCCAGTCATTCGAATCACAAAAGGACGTGATGGAAAGGGCGCTTGCGGGAAAGATCTCGAAAGACGATTATGAGGCCGTATCTGCCGCCATAGGGAGGTATCAAGACGAGATACAGACTATGCTGGGGGAACTCGTTCAAAACATATCCATAAAAAACAAGCAAGAGATATCGACCGCCCTGTCGGATGCAGTTTTTGAAATTAACATGAAAGCCAAGGAAATGGGAAAATTGGTCTCCAGGCTCAAGTCGGCTTCAAAGGACAGGCTGGACGATGTGCAGCCGCTTTTGTACGACGGACTTACAGGGCTTTCGAGGAGCAGCGCAAAGCTTGACGATGTGCTTTCAAATGGTGTTAAAAATGCGGCGGCAAGTACTATTGAATCTAAAATTGAAGGCCTTATGGAAAGGGCGTCAGTCTTTTTAAACGACGCAGAAAAGGTTAAATCGCAGATTGAGTCATATTCTGAAAAATACAGCAGAATAATAAAAAGGCCTGTAGCCGACATTACAGGGGAAAAAATGATTGAAGATGTCAAAGAAAGGCTAAGGAGTCTTATAGACGGCATTATCGCATCTAAAAAGACCAGGAGGAAAACCATACGCGCCATAGAGGGCATATTTGAAAGAGAGCTTTCGGCAAACAGGAGGCTTGACGAGATATTCTCAGGAGCTTTAAAGGGTTTTGTCAGCGACAATGCCGACGACGTGCTTGAAAAGCTCATAGCTTTTTTCAAGCACGGACTATCATCTTTCGGGGACACTATAAAGGAACAGGCTAAGGAGTCGGTAAAGGGCGAGCTTGGAATGGTGCAAAAGGGCATGTACATGATGTTTGGCGGGGACGACATAATAGATGGCATAGTCCACAGTATAATAGAAGAGAAGGTTCCAAAATTCCTGGATGCAAAGAAATATGAGCTCAGAATCCTAGCAAAGGACATAATAGAAAACAGGATCTATGCGGCAAGGCTTTCTGAGTTTAACGTGTCGCTAGACAAAATAGAAATAGCATCGGCTATGGATGATTTCATGTCCAGGCCTCAAAACACAGGCGCCATAAGCAAGGGTCTTTGTGATGCGGCAGGTTCAATATTGGACGTCATAGCAGAAGTGCCTCTCGAGTCATACCTGAAGATGATAGGGCTTTCAAGGATTGAGGACGCAATCTACAGGTTCAACGGCGACATAGAGTCGGTATCTGGAATTGCATCAGAGCTGGCGTACAAAAATGCAGGAGCCACGGCAAAATCTGCATCGGTGATAATAGGGGATGTGCTTCAAAATGAGATATGGAGCCAGAGAATAAGGGACATATTGGACTGTGACGAGCAGGAACTTAAAGGTGGAATATTTGAAGCGTCACAAAAGCTGTCGGACTTATCAGCAATAATTGATATGGCGAAAGAGCTTTCAGGCAGAATGATAGACGGTCTTTACCAAAACATATGCGATGAAGGGCTTGAAAGATATATAAGCAGGCAGGATCTTGCAGGTACAATAGAAGGTATTGTCCTTGGGACAGTGCTTGACGAGAGGTTTTCAGTATACATGGAACCGTTTTACAGGAACGTGGTGTCAAGGCTCAAGGGCGAAAAACTTTCATTTGCAGACATGGGGACAAAGGATTACTTAACAAGGCTTTTAACGTCATGCGTTATGGATGCGCTTGGAAAGACTCTTCCGGACATACTCAGGGACATAGACTTCAAGGGAATAACCAGGGACGAGATAAACAACATGGAGCCCCAGGAGATACACGCTCTTTTCAATTCATTTGCTGGAGACTATTTCACAAGACTAAGGCTCTACGGTCTTTTCGGAGGGATTTTTGGCACACATCCTGCCGTGACGGGAGCCGCCGCGGCGGCGTTTTTCGGCAAGAGGGCTGCAGACAAGAGCAAGGGGTAAGCTGCATACAGTTAAAAATTTATATGAGGAGAGCTGCGTATGGCCATTTTTTCAAAAACTGAAAAATTCAATAGTATTGTTCTTAGGGCAGTTCTCTTTGCTGTTACAGCGATCCTCATAATATTTTTTTATGATGGTTTTTACGTGCCTTTTGAAAGTGCAAAACTCTTGGATGCCAGTCTGGAACTTGGGGATTATGACATTTCAAAAAAGGTTGTAAAGCTTTCAGGAGACGCCTGTTATTTTGACGGTGAATTCCTAACCGGAGAGAACATTGAAAAGCATGCGAACTGGACCATGGCAAGCATCCCCTCGAACTATAAAGAGATGAATGGAGGAAACAGCTATGGATACGGGACTATCTACTTCAGAGTAAAGATTCCAAGCCGGCTCAAGGAAGAAAAACTGGCATTCAAGGCGGAATACCTGCCGACAGCGGCGAGAATATTCATAGACGGGGAGCTTGCTGCAAGCCAGGGGGTATTAGGCAGTGTTGAAAGTTCATCCAAGGGGATATACCTCCCTACAACATCATACTTCAGCCCAAAGGGCGAATATGTGGGAATAGCCATTCAGTTTTCGAATTTTGACGACATCAGTCCCAAAGTGAAGGGATTTTACCTGGGTACAGTTGAAAATATTTCGAAAATGTCTATGAAGCTCATGGCAAAGGATTTTTTCATGTTTGGCGGCTTTGTAATAATGTTTATAAAGTTTTTCATACTCTACATGAGAAGGACGAGTGATCGGGAGTACATTTATTTCAGCCTCCTCTGCCTTTCAATGGCAGTACGGGTAATGTTGGTGGGCGAAAGATTCATAGTCAGAATGCATCCGGAGATGCCTTGGAGTATTTTTGCGAAGGCCACGCTATTTACTGTCTACTTTGGGGCCCTGTTTTTCGTGGTGCTGCTGAATGAAACCTTCAATAACATATACTCCCCCAAAATACATAAGGCGTTTTTGAGGATTACAGCCGTATTCATTGCGATTACGCTGATTACGGACGAAAACATATATGGAAGGATTCTTCTCCCCTATGAAGGCGCCATGATTCTTGTAATGCTATACAGCTTCGTGGTGATTTTGAAGGCGGCCAAAGAAGGTGAAAGCAGTGCAAGGAGCATGCTTGCAGTAGTTCTTTTACTTGTGGCATGTGTGATAAACGATGTGCTCAACTCATTTTCGATAATAGACACTCTGTACAGTGTGTCTTTTGGAATATTCTTTTTGATTTTTGTACAGTCAAATATACTGTCGCAAAAATTTGTGAAGGCCCTGAGAAAATCGGAAGAACTCGTGCAGGACATGAAATTGCTGAATGAAAGCCTGGAAATTAAAATAGCAGAGAGGACTCGAGAGATAGATGTTAAAAACATGGAGCTTACGAGCATAAACAGCATGCTTGTCGAGGTGAATAAAACACTTGAGGAGATTTCCTGTTTGGACAGCCTTACGGGAATTCCAAACAGGAGGAGATTCGACGCTTACGTCTTGAAGGCCTTTGAAAAAAGCCGTGAAATGGCTGAGGCTATAAGCATATGCATATTCGACATAGACCATTTCAAACGGTACAACGACACTTACGGGCATGTGAAAGGCGACGAATGCCTCAAGGCCGTGGCAGAAAAAGTGAAGTCCATAGTCGAGCCTGTCGGCGGGTTTTTTGCAAGGTATGGAGGGGAAGAGTTTGTAATGGTGCTGGAGGGACATTCTAAGGAGTCTGCAAAAGATATGATAAGAGAAGTCATAAGTGGTGTGGAAGCTCTTAATATAATTCATGAGACTTCTGACGTTTCGGATTATGTCACAATAAGCGCAGGGATGAAGATGATTGTTCCTGATGAAAACACTTCGGTTGAAAAGATTGTGAAGGGTGCGGACAAGCTTCTCTATACGGTCAAAAACTGCGGAAGGAACGGGTTTTCATGTGATTTCGAAAAAGTATAACATTAAAACGAAAAGAACAGCCGAGAGCTGTTCTTTTCGTTTTGTGGCGCCTGATTTTAAATACAATCTCTTTAATATTTGAACTTGCCCACTATGTTTTTGAGGTTTTTTGCCATTGTACTGAGTTCCGCTGAAGAAGAGCTCACCTCCTCTATATGGGCCTGCTGTTCTTCGCCAAACGATGCGACTTCATGTGAAGCGGCTGCGGTCTGCTGGGATACTGCAGATATATTTTCTATAGAAGAAACTATTTCGTTCTTGTTCGATGCCATTTCAGTGATGTTTTCACTTATCTTCTCTATTTGGAATGTTATGCTTTTCACTGACTTTGTTATGTCGGAAAATGCGCCTTTAGTCTCTTCGACGGATGAATTCTGTTCTTTGGCCATTACTATCATTTCGTTTATAAAGTCTGATGCCTTGACAACCTCCACTTGCATGTGGCTGACTATATTGGCTATTTTTTTGGATGAGCTTTCAGACTCCTCGGCAAGCTTTCTGACCTCTTCGGCTACAACTGAGAAGCCTCTTCCGTGTTCTCCTGCCCTTGCGGCTTCTATGGCGGCGTTGAGAGCAAGAAGATTTGTCTGCTCTGAAATCGAATTTATAAAATCGACAAGAGAGTTTATCTCGTTTGATTTTTGGCTTAGCTGGTCCATTGCATTTTTTACATGGTTTACAGACTCGAGATTTCTATTGTTCCTGTCGCTGAGCTGGTTTACAATTTCGAGGCTTTTTGTGTTTATCTCCTGGGTGTTTTGAGAATCATTTTTCATATTTGCCGAAAGGCTTGTAATTTCGCCTATCTCCCTGTCAAGCTCGTAGGACATGTTTGCTATCGACTGTATGTCGTCAGCTTGGCTTGCAGTTCCAAGAGCTATTTCAGAAACGTTTGAAGACATGCTCTCGCTTGCGTACGCAGCCTGCTCTGTTATATGGGCAAGAGTGCTTGAAGCCATAAGGACGCTTTCTCCTGAATGGTCTATCTGAGAGACTATGTCCCGCACTGTGTCTACAAAGCGGTTGAAATACTCTGAAAGCAGCCCTATCTCGTCATTTGAGCCCACCTTTATTTTTTCGGTAAGGTCTCCGCTTCCTTCCGAAATGTCCCTGAGCTTTTCGGTTACAGTTTTTATGGGAGTTACAATGCTCTTGGAAGCTATTGCAAAGCTAAGAAAAAGGATTACGGCCCCAACTGCGAGTATTGCAAACTCAACCATTTTAAGGGTAGCCACCTTGCTGTCGTAATTTTTTTGGTACATTCCGACGATTTCGTTTATGCCGTTTTTTATGTCCATTGCACTTGAAGATACAAAAGCTGCATTTTGCTCTATGTCACTGCCATGGAGCATTGCCTCTATGCTGGCCGAATACTTGTCTATTGAAGGCTTCAATTCCGACAGTTTCTGGTGGATTTGATCGTCTGGCTTTTTGTTTATGCCAAAATCCCCGTTGCCCTCCATGAGCGCTTTATGTATCTGGTTGTATTTTTCAAGCTCTTCCTGGAGTGTTTTTTTTGCATTCTGAGCGCCCGAGTTATCTGAGTTTTCTATGGAATCCGCGTATTTTGAACTGTAGAGTCCGAGCAGCATTGTCCTCATTCTCTGGCTTCCGCTTATGTTGATTACAGTCCCGTCGTTGTTCATGCCTTCAAGTGTGCTAAAAAGCACTCCCATATTGGCAAGAAAAGGCACGAATGCCAGTATGAGGACGAGCAGTATTTTTTGTCTTACCGATTTGAAAGAAAACATATGTATATCCTCCTTGCGTAGTTGTATATGAGTATATATTTTAAAAGCATACTTATGAAATTAAGCAATTAAGCAATAAGTAGTGCAAATAATAGAGTGACTATAACTATACCTAAAAAGTATGGTTATATATTACGACATTTTTTGCGAAAAGAAAAGGGGAATTTCAAAAAGCATGTGAAAACTATACATGGAAATATTATGACAGCTTACAAAATGAACATACACACGAACTATAATTCGGATACATTTCGCGAAGCATGCGGAGTCACGTGGAGGAAAGATGGATTTTGTGGATAATGTTCGAATTTCGACAACTTTGGCGGCATTTCATGCTATAATATTTCTGGAATTGTATGCATATAGGCTATTATTTGTATATAATATTAATATGCGTGGTATAAAGAATTAATATATAATATATGGAATAAAAAAAGTTTTTATGGAGGGGATGCACTTGGTAAGCATAAAGGAATATGTATGTCCCAAAAGCATTGAAGAGGCTTATGAGCTTCTCATGGAGAGAAAAAACAGCGCCATCATAGGGGGATGTGCATTTTTGAGGATGGGCTCGAAGAGCATAGGCAAAGGCATAGACCTTTCGGGCCTGGGGCTTGACTACATAAATGAATTTGAGGACAGATTCGAAATAGGAGCCATGGCCACGCTAAGGCAGATAGAGACCAGCGAGGAGCTAAAGGGCAGCTTTGGGAGCTTCTTTGAGGACTCAGTGAAAAACATTGTCGGAGTGCAGCTTAGAAACATTGCGACGATAGGGGCCACGGTATTTTCAAGATACGGATTTTCAGACCCCATAACCGCGCTTTTGGCCCTTGACGCCCAGGTGGAGCTTCATAATGGCGGAGCTATGTCTCTTGAGGAGTTCATGGAAAACGGGCCGAGAAGAGACATACTCACAAAGATAATTGTGAATAAAAACTGTAGCGCGGCATCATTCAAGATGATAAGAAATTCAATGGCAGACTATGCGATAATAAACGCGGCTGTTTCAAAAGGCGAGTACGGCTACAGGATAGCTGTTGGAGCAAGGCCTTATGCGGCTTCCCTTGCAAAAGGAGCCATGGAAAAGCTAAACGGCGCAAACGACGCCTTGTCGGCCATAGACGATTCTGCCAAAACTGCAGCGCAGGAGCTGTCATTTTCAGGCAATATGAGGGCGTCACAGGAGTACAGGATGGCGGTATGTCCGGTGCTTGTAAAAAGAGCTTTGATGGAGGTCGTTGACAATGGATAACAAACTTAAGCTTAATATCAACATAAACGGCAATGACATTGCAGTTGAGGCGCATGCCGACGAGTTTTTGGCTGATATGCTCAGAAGATACGGATTTTTGAGCGTCAAAAAAGGATGCGACACAGGATCTTGCGGACTTTGCACAGTATGGGTGGACGAAAAGCCTGTGCTTTCATGCTCTTACCTTGCGGCAAGGGCAAATGGAAAGAGAATAACCACAATAGAGGGGCTTCAGGAAGAAGCGGCCGAGTTTGCAAGCTTTCTCACGGGAGAGGGAGCAGAGCAGTGCGGATTTTGCAGCCCAGGATTCATAATGACTGTGCTTGCGATGAAAAGGGAGCTGAAAAATCCTACGGAAGAGAGCATAAAACACTACCTTAACGGAAACCTGTGCAGATGCACGGGATATGTGGGCCAGCTTAGAGCCCTTAAAAAATACATGGGGGTGGATTAGTATGGGCTATGTAAACAAGGGAATTGCAAAAATAGACGGAATGGACATAGCGCTTGGAAAACCTGTATATACCGATGACATATGCACAGGCGCGCTTGTAGTTAAGATACTCAGAAGCCCTCACGCATACGCGAGGATAAAGGGAATAGACGTGGAAAAGGCTCAGGCGCTTCCGGGCGTTGAGTGCGTGCTCACACACGAGGACGTGCCAAAGAGCAAGTTCACCCTTGCCGGGCAGTCTTACCCGGAGCCCTCTCCATATGACAGGAGAATACTTGACGAATACGTAAGATACGTGGGGGATGAGGTTGCCATAGTGGCAGCTGTAGACGAGAGGACTGCCGAAAAGGCCCTGGGCCTTATAAAGGTTGACTACGAAGTGATCCAGCCTGTATTAGACTTTGAAACAGCACAGGAGAGCCCTTCGAAAGTACATGTTGACGATCCCCATGTGAGCTTTGACATAGGGCTTAGAAGCCACAAGAACCTGGCAGCCGCGGATTCAATGGGATATGGGGACGTGGAGGCGGAGCTTGAAAAGAGTGAAGTGGTCGTAGAGGGTACATATTACATGCAGGCGCAGGCCCATGCGATGATGGAGACGTACAGGACATGGACCCATTTTGACCATGCGGGAAGGCTGAACGTCGTGAGCTCGACTCAGATTCCGTTTCACGTCAGAAGGATTCTGGCGAGGGCCCTCGAGATACCTGCAAGCAAGATAAGGGTTGTAAAGCCCAGGATAGGAGGGGGCTTTGGCGGAAAGCAGACAGCATCGGTCGAAATATTCCCTGCCATAGTCACGCTCAAGACAGGAAAGCCGGCAAAGATAATATACTCAAGAAGAGAGTCATTCAGCTGCACAACCAGCAGGCACGCCATGAGAATAAATGTCAAGGTCGGAGCTGACAGGGACGGAATGATAAAGGCCATAGACATGGAGGCGCTTTCAGACACGGGCGCATACGGGGAGCACTGCTGGACCGTGTTTACGGTGGCGGGACACAAGAGTCTTCCTCTTTACAACAAGGCAAATGCCGTGAGATACCACGGCAAGGTTGTATACACCAACAAAATGCCAGCTGGGGCTCTAAGGGGATACGGCGTTACGCAGGGCATTTTCGCACTTGAGTCCGCAGTGAACGAGCTGGCCCAAAAGCTTGAAATGGACCCTTCTGTCATAAGGGAGAAGAACCTTATGAAGCAGGGTGAAAAGAGTGCCTTGCTCGAGGGCGGGGACGAGAAAAACCCTGCAACACTAATGAGCTCTTCTCTGGACAGGTGCATAGAAAAAGGCAAAAAGCTTATAGGCTGGAATGAAAAGTACCCGTGCATAAAGGTTCCAGAGGGCAAGATGAGAGGCGTTGGAATGGCTGTTACAATGCAGGGCTCTGGAATAGCGGGAATAGACACGGCTTCTGTAATGATAAAATTAAACAGCGAAGGCTTCTACACTCTCATGATAGGATCTACTGACATGGGAACAGGCTGTGACACCATACTTGCGCAGATGGCGGCCCAGATACTCGACACGGAAATGGAGAACATAACTGTACATTCGGCAGACACCGACGTATCTCCGTATGATACCGGATCATACGCATCGAGCACGACATATGTTACGGGAAATGCCACTATATTTGCAGCAAGGGATCTTAGAAACAAAATGATTGAAAAAGCTGCAGATATGTGGAATGTGAAGGCGGAAGACGTAGAGTTCGACGGAAAGGAAATAACATCCAAATGCGGAAAGAGCATGTCACTTTCAAAGTTTGCAAACACGCTTTCACTTGGAGAGGGCAACCTTCAGCTTGTCGGAAACGGAACCTTCGGAGGGGACACAAGCCCGCCGCCTTTCATAGCTGGATTCGCGGAGGTTGAAGTGGACATGGAAACCGGAAAGGTGGATCTTTTGGACTATGTTGCCGTTGTCGACTGCGGAACGGTAATAAATCCAAACCTCGCCAGGATACAGGTCGAGGGCGGAATAGTGCAGGGGATAGGAATAGCGCTTTACGAGGATGTTCAGTACTCGCAAGGCGGAAGGATGATAACAGATACATTTATGCAGTACAAGATACCTTGCAGAAAGGACATCCATTCGCTTAAGGTCGAATTCGAGCCAAGCTACGAGCCTACGGGACCTTTCGGGGCCAAGTCTGTCGGAGAGGTTGTAATAAACACTCCTGCTCCTGCAATAGCGGATGCAGTGTCAAATGCGGTAGGGAAGAGGTTCAGAAAGCTTCCTATAACGCCAGACAAGGTGCTTATGAAGATAATGGAGTAAGCATATTGCTTGAATTTTGCTAAGTTATCTTATACCTGTAAATTAAGTTTGATATGGGTTATCTTATATATGGAATATTAAGCACATCCAAACTTTATCGGGAGGATGTGTTTTGTTTTTTTATCTGACATGTTCATTTTGGGTATGGTCCACTTTTTAAAGACATAATGGATAGCGATATAGAATAAATTTATAAATACACATACAACCATTTAAAATATTAATAACCGTTGATTGTAATCGACTGGAGCATATATAATTATTGAAGCTGTTGACATATCAATGCATACAAAATGAGAAATCATTATTTGCGCCAGACAACAGCAGTAATATTAGCAAGAGCTGCAGGGACTTGGAAATAGGGCATTAAATCTAAACGCGGCAATACCGTGAGGCTATAATATATTGATTTACATAATACGATTATAATAAATACATATACGGGAGGATACAATGATCGAAAAAGAAGAAATACTAAGAAGGCTTGCAGAGTGCGTGGTTGAAATGGAGGAGGACGAGATAATAGAGGTGGCGAATGAAGCCATAGAAAGCGGAATAGACCCTCAGGAGGCCATAATGAACGGGCTTTCAAGGGGAATGGAAAAGGTAAGCGAACTCTTTGAAAGCGGGGAATACTTCGTGCCAGAGGTGATAGTCTGCGCGGACACGATGTACAGCGCGCTTGAAGTGCTAAGACCTCACCAGAAAAAAGCCGCAGACAACATGGGCAAGATCGTAATAGGAGTTGTGGAAGGTGACACTCACGACATAGGAAAGAACATAGTGGCAATAATGCTCGAAGCTGCGGGATTCGAAATGCACGACCTTGGAAGGAATGTTCCTGCAATGGACTTTGCGGATAAGGCACAAGAGATCGGCGCGGATATAGTGTGCCTTTCATCACTTATGACGACAACAATGCACGGAATGAAGGATGTCATTGAAGAGCTTGGCAAAAGGGGGCTTGAAAAGAAACCTTTTGTCATGATAGGGGGGGCGCCCATTTCGGAGAGCTTTGCAAATGAAATAGGCGCGCACGGGTATTCTGCGAACGCGCCGGAGGCGGTAAATCTTGCGAAGAGATTCATGGAAAGAAGAGCCGGGGCATAATGAGGCTAATAGAGTATATACACAGCGAAAACCGCGGATACATGCTGCCTTTCATGGGAACAAACGGTCTTTTCATCACGGGGGACACTTACGAAGAGGTGTGCAGGTCGCCCCAAAAGCAGATGGATCTGGCAAAGGTCATGGACGAGGGCTTCGGGTCTGACTTCATATACGCCCTTGACTACGGAGGGATATTCTGCAAAAGCCTCGGCATGAAAATGCTGACTCCGGACTTTGACTTTCCAAGTGTTCTGGAGCACATGAGCGATGACGAGATAAAAGGGATACAGATGATCCATCCTGAAAAAGACGACAACATGAAAGCCCACCTTCAGAGCATAAGAGATATTTCAGGCAGCTTTGAAAAGCCATTTTTCCTGTCCATACCGGGGCCGTTCACGACAGCTGTAAACATGGTTGGGGCCACAGACATGTCCAGAAAGATAATAAAGGACGGTGCATTTGTGGAACACATTCTGGAATACACTACTGAAATGGTGAGAAGTTATGCGGTGGCCGCGCAAAATGCCGGCACAAGATTCATATCAATAGCCGAGCCGTCATCCGTAATACTTTCGCCAAAGAGGTTTGAAAAATATGTGGTGCCAGCCGTATATTCGATATACGAGGCCCTGCACTGCTGGAAAGGGCTTCACATATGCGGGGACACGACCAACCTCATAGGAAACATGATAGAAATGGGGCCAGAGTGCATAAGCTTCGACCAGATTATGGACCTTCAAAAGATTGCCAAGGCGGTGCCAAGTGATATTGTGATAGCCGGCAACATAGACCCCATAGAAGTGCTTGGAAAGATGAGCCCTGAAAAGGTCGAAAAGAATGTCGCAGAGATTGTGGAATCGATGAAGGGGCACGACAATTTCCTTGTGGCTTTTGGCTGCACCTGCCTTAACAGTACCCCTGCTGAAAACCTGAAAGCCGCAATAGCGGCTGCAAGGCGCACATATTAACGCAAGCTGATCTGGAAAATATGAAATATGAGCTGAAATCTTGGGAATAAGCTTGATAAGAGCGTATTAATACAGCCGGCATGAACTTCAAAAATGGAATGGCATTAAAAGTTGATATCGTATGCATATGGATATGCTATAATGGAATAGTATTCAATATTAAGAATGTTTTGGTGATCTGAAGCATTCTTTTTTGTTTTCAGCATGACGTTTCAATTATTTTGAGCTATTTTGAATGAGCTGGAGGTTATCGATAGAGTATGTTTAAGACAGTTAAAGTGGAGGATGCGATAGGAATGGCCATAGCGCACGATCTCACAAAGATTGTGCCGGGAGAGTTCAAGGGAGCCGCGTTCAAAAAGGGCCATGTCATAGAGCCGGGAGACGTTCAAAAGCTCAAGGACATGGGGAAATACCACATATACGTCCTGGAAATGGGGGAGGGGATTCTCCACGAGAACGAAGCCGCAAAGAGGATAGCAAGCTGTGCGGTGGGAAAAGGGCTTGTATGCAGCGAGCCTTCCGAAGGAAAGATAACAGTAAAGTCAAATGTGGATGGTATACTAAGGATAGATGTCGAGGAGCTGTATGAGGTGAATGCCATAGAAGACGTAATGTTTTCAACAATCCACAAAAACAGCGTAATGGAAAAGGGCTCGCTTGCAGCAGGAACCCGGGTGATTCCGCTTGTAATAGACGAGTATAAGATAAAGCAGATAGAGGATATATGCGCCAATAAAGGCCCCATAATATATGTAGATGAATTTCTGCCTAAAAAGGGCGGGATTGTAGTCACGGGAAGCGAGGTCTTCGAGGGCCGGATAAACGACAAATTCGGACCGGTAATGGAAAAAAAGCTTGAAGAGCTTAAAATAGAGAATCTGGGAATAAAGTACTCGAGAGACGATGCTAAAATGACTGCCGCTAAGATAGAAGAGCTCATAGAAGATGGAGCTGACATTGTAATATGCGCGGGCGGAATGTCTGTAGACCCGGACGACATGACTCCGGCGGCAATAAGGAATGTGAGCGACGTGGTTGTAACATACGGGGCGCCTGTGCTGCCGGGAGCGATGTTCATGCTGGCATACAAGGGCGAAACAGCTATAATGGGTGTTCCGGCCTGTGCGATGTACCATAGGGCCACGGCTTTGGAGCTTGTTCTGCCTAGGGTGCTTGCCGGGGAGCGCATCAGCAAGATGGACATTGTGAAAATGGCAGATGGAGGGCTGTGCCTCGGATGCGACGAGTGCACATATCCTGTATGCCCTTTTGGAAAGTAGCGGCAGGTACAATATGAATATTTCAAGACTGCTCGAAATGGATACGGGACAGCTTATAAGCATAGTCGGAGGCGGAGGCAAGACCAGCCTTATGAAAAAGCTGTCTCTTGAATTTTGCAAATGCGGCAAAAATGTACTTGTCACAACCACAACCGCCATATACGTTCCAAATGGGGAATGGGTGCACAGGGTGGTTGTGACCAGGGAAGGCGAGAACGAATTGTTCAGTGAAACCGGCGGGATAACGGCGCTTGGAAGCTATATAGATGAAAACAAAAAGCTAAGGGGCGTGCCTGCACAGACTATTTGCAGCATAAAGGGAAAAGGTATATTTGACTTGATAATAGTCGAATCGGACGGCTCGAGGGGAAGGCCTGTAAAGGCGCCTGCAGCGCATGAGCCGGTAATTGCACCATGCAGCGACATTGTTGTCGGAGTGATCGGGATGGACTGCATTGGCAAAGTCATAGACGAAAGTGTAGTACATAGAGTGGATGAATTCTGCCGCGTGGCGGGAAAAAAAGAAGGCGACATAATAGAATGCGGCGACATTGCAAGGCTTATAATGTCGCCTTTTGGCATTTTCAAAGGGGCCGAAGGGTCAAAAAGATATGTGCTGCTGAACAAGGTCGAATATGAATGGCAAGCGGACTGCGCCCGGAATATAATTGAAAGGGTCAAAAATATCCAGGTGGGAAAAGAGGCTGAAGGCCATATTGAAAATCATATTTCAGGAATATTGGCGGGGAGCCTTAAAAAAGGCAGGGTCGACACGATATGGAAAAAAGCATGGAAATTGCAGGAATAATAATGGCTTCGGGGTTTTCAAGCCGCATGGGGGAGGACAAGCTGCTTATGGAAATCGGCGGAGTGCCAATAGTGCAAAGGGTGATGTTTGCAGCACTGCAGTCTAAGCTTTCGAAGACCGTAATAGTGTGCAGAAGGCATGAAGTGTCAAAACTCGCAGAAAGCATTGGGATTGAAGCCGTGAGGAATGAAAGTGCTCACAAAGGCCAGAGCGAAAGCATAAGGGCGGGGATCAGAGCGCTTGAAGAGTACAAATTTGACGGACATATGTTCATACAGGCCGACATGCCCTTCTTAAAAAGTGGTATAATAGACATGTTGGTTCAAAAATCAATTGAAAATCCAACCTCCATAATAGTGCCCACTTACGGGGGCAGGAGAAAAAGTCCTGTTGTATTTCCAAAGGACCTGAAAGAAGAGCTTTTGAATCTCCAGGGGGACAGTGGAGGAAGGGTTGTAATAAAAAGGCACAGTGAAAGGGTAGTTTTGCTGGAAGTCGGCTGTAGCCTTTGCGGGAGGGACGTTGACACTATGAACGATTATATTGAACTGCAGAGAATGGAGAATGATATAAATGTTTAAAAAGACTGTGGCGGTAAGGGGAGCAGGGGACATCGCGAGCGGGGTAATACACAGACTTCACAGATGTGGATTTCGGGTGATAGTATTTGAGATAGAAAAGCCGACCGTTGTAAGGCGAAGGGTTTCATTTGCACAGGCGGTGTTTGAAGGCGAAACGGAAATCGAAAGCGTAAGGGCAGTGCTTGCAAAGTCGAAAGAGGATGTGGAGAAGATTTGGGACATTGACGAGGTGGCCGTTGTTGTGGATGAGCACATGTCCATGCTAAATGAACTCAATGTGGACGTGCTCGTAGATGCCACGCTTGCAAAGCACAACATGGGAATTACAATAGGGATGGTTCCAATCACAATAGGCGTGGGGCCCGGATTCTTCGCAGGAGTGGACGTCGACGCAGTAGTGGAAACCTTGAGGGGGCACGAGCTGGGAAGAGTCATATACAAGGGAAGCGCGAGGAAAAACACGGGCATACCGTCTGATGTGTGCGGGTATACATATCAAAGGGTCCTCAGGGCTCCCTGCGGCGGAACAGTTGAAAACATACTGGAAATAGGCGATTTTGTCGAAGCGGGGGATGCGGTTTCAGTTATCGAGGGGGGCGAGATAAAGGCGCAGATAAGCGGAGTCATAAGGGGGCTAATAATGGATGGGACTGATGTAGAAAAAGGCCTCAAGATAGGAGATATAGACCCCAGGGGGATATACGACTACTGCTTCACAATATCTGAAAAGGCCAGGGCGATAGGCGGCGGAGTACTTGAAGCGATGCTGCATCTTATGTCGATGAACAAGCTGTAAAAAGAGGCCGAGCTATATGCAAAATACCCTGTGGAGTAGACTCTATGAGAGCCTGCCCTGCAGGGTGTTTTTTACTGCGCTATTTTTCGAAGACCCTCTGAAATTATGTCTGCGGCAAATACGAGAATCAGGTAGCATATAAGAAGAAGCGTCACGTCAGTATAATGGAACCAGCTCATGCTGAGCTTGAACTGCTGTCCGAGCCCTCCCGCCCCGACAAGCCCCACGACTATAGTGGTGCGGATTATGACTTCCCACCTATACAGCATGAAGGTTATGAACTTGGGAGTGACAGTGGGCAGTATGCCGTAAAACAGCATTTGCAGCGCATTTGCCCCGCTTGAGGAAAGGTTACTTATGGGCCTGTGGTCAATGTCCTCTATCACCTCGGCGCAGAGCTTCCCGAGTATTCCGAAATTGTGAAGCGCAAGAGCTATGGCGCCCGGAAGTATGCCAGGCTTGAACACAAAAATTATCATCATGGCCCATATGAGCTCAGGCACAGCCCTTGTAAGCACATAAATGTCTCTTGCAGTCCAAAATAAAATCCATCCAGATGCTTCTCTTTTAAGGGTAAGGGTTCCGTTTGCATGGTTTTTAGCGGCGAAAAGGACTGTCAAAAACATTCCAAGGCTTGCAAAGCCTGTCGCCATTATGCTCATTTGAAGCGTCTCGTAAGTAAGGCTCAGTGCGCTTTTCCAGCTTTCAGGATCTTTGAAGGCTGCACTTTCTTCGCCAATTCCAAAGAGGCCGTTCAAAAATTTTTTTGCATGGAATGAGTTCTTTTCAGAAAAGAGTTTTGAAAGGTCTGCACCGTCCACTTTGTATATGAAAAACCATGAAGTAAAAACTATAATGAAAAAGATCATAACCGACGTATTTACAAAGTCCGGCTTAAAGTGTTTTTTGACATTTTTTCTGTTTATCATACCGACAACCTCTCCCTGATTGCATTGCTCCAAAAATCTATCAGTGTAACAATTATTATCAAAAAGAACATGAAAGTCCACACTCTTTCAAATCTCAAATCCGCAAGGGCGAGCTGTATCTGGTAGCCAAGCCCTCCAAGGCCGACAAAACTCATTATTGTGGAAGATCTTACGGAGCATTCTAGCCTGTATATTGTATAGCTGAGCATGTCGGCCGCTGAAATGGGAAGATAGCCGTACATAAGAAGCTGAATGTTCGAAGCTCCGCTTGATTTGAGTGCGTATATGGGCTCTTTGGGGACATCGTTTAGAATATCAGCGAATATCCTCCCCAATGTGCCTCCATACGGTATTGCAAGGGCGAATATGGCGGCGTATGGAGAAAGACCTATGGCGGCTACAAACAGCCACGCCCAAACAAGTTCGTGCACAGCCCTCATGAATCCGAGAAGCCCTCTGAAAAAGCTCATGGATAAAATCTTTGCAAGAGAGCTGTCCTTGGATGCGAGGACGCCGGAAGCCAGAATGCCTGTGAAAAAAGCTATTGCAATGGCTATGCTCATTCCTGCAAAGGCGTATGAAATTGTTATCCAAGAGGAAAAAAGCGCCAGGCTCATTGTTTCAAACGACATGTCAGGCCTGAAAAGAGAGCTCAGCACGTCAAGAATTATGTCTTTTCCGCCTGAGTGTAAGAGCTCACTGCTCCATCTTACGGAAAAAAGGCTCCAGATGAAAAGTATTATAAAAAAAAGCGTCAAAAAATGCTTTTTATGCATATCAACTGATTTTCGTGTCAGATTCATGCAGTTTCGAATCCCCCTTCAGCGTATAAAGGTCGGCGAGGTCTTTTTCGGTTACATATTCAGCAGGCTTGTCAAAAAACAGCTTTCCGCTGCGCATCCCTATTATCCTGTCGAAGTAAAGCTTTGCATATTCCACCGAGTGGAGCGTTGTCACAAGAGTCTGCCCGTCTTCCTTTACGAGTATTGAAAGTATTGACAGTATGTCCTGGGCCCTGGCGGGGTCAAGAGAAGAAACCGGCTCGTCTGCAAGTATTATATCAGGCTTTTGAACCAGAAGGCGCGCAAGGGCGACCCTTTGCTGCTCGCCGCCTGAAAGCCTTGAGGTCCTGTCGTATATCTTGTCTATAAGACCCGTTCTGCTGAGCGCGTTTTCCGCACTTTTTTTGTCCTGGGGCAGTATAAGGGAAATGAGAGACTTTAAAGTGCCCCAGTGCGAAAAGTTGCCTACAAGCACATTGTGAATCACGGGAAGCTGCGGTATCAGATCGAACTGCTGCCTTATTACACCGACTTTTCTTGCAAATTCTCTGTTGTTTTTGTATGAAGCGATTGAAACACCGTCTACAAGTACGCTCCCGGAGTCAGGCTTTACTATGCTTGAAAGAATGTTTAAAAGTGTGGTTTTGCCCGCTCCGCTCGGACCTATCAGCGCGATGAGTTCGCCTTTTTTAACATTAAGAGAAATGGAAGACAGGGCTTCCATTTCTCCAAAAGTTTTTGATATGTTGTCCAGTTCAATAATGTTTTTAACTGACATATTAAAACACCTTCTATTTTATTATTCCTATTTCTTTGGCAACCTTTTCTATGGCGTCATAGTTGTCATTGCTTGCCTCTATGAATTTGTCAGTCTTTAGAAGCTTCAGTATATAGTTGTCAGGCTGCTCGTCTCCTATTGAAAGAAGGGCCTGCTTTATCTTTTCGTTTGTTCCCTCTCCAAATGCGTCATCAAGGTTGTTTACAGACCAGTTGTAGTCGTAAAAATCAGGAGTAGTGTAGAATGCCTCGACCTTGTCAAGATCAACCTTGTTTTCCTCGACTGCGCCTTCCCATACAGCTTCGTTAAGGGCTCCGGCGTTGAATGCGCCAGACTCTACAAGCGTGTAAGTCTTGTCGTGAGAACCTGAGTAGTTAGGCTTTCCGTCGAAGTCAGAGTCAGCGTCTATTCCAGATTCCATAAGGAAATAACGCGGCATAAGGTGTCCAGAAGTGGAACTTTCGCTTCCAAAAGTGAAGCTTTTTCCCTTAAGGTCTTCAAGCGACTTTATCCCAAGTCCTTTTTGAGCTATGAAAACGGAGTGGAACTTTTCGTCTCTGGGTCCTTGAGCTATCGCCTGAGCATCAGGAACCATGTTTCTCGCCTGAACGCCGGTTAGGCCTCCAAACCATGCAAGATGAATGTCTCCTCTTTCAAATCCGGTAACGACAGCGGAATAGTCAGCAACTGGGACATATTCAACTTCAAGTCCAGTCTTCTCGGATAGATATGTAGCAAGGTCGTTAAAGCCCTGTTCCATTTCAGAAACTTCCTGGTCTGGTATTCCCGCGATTTTCAAAACAGGAGCCTCGCCTGAAGAAGCGGTATCATTTGAATCGTCCTTGCCCGAGCATGCAGTCAGTGAAAACAGCATCGCAAGAGACATTAATAGAGCAATAATCTTTTTCATAAAAATCCTCCTACAAATATAAAATATTGATATGTTGAAAAAAGTTTTCAATTACCTTTTCTGATACCAAGTATAATTTAATAGAAATGCAAAGTAAAATAGAAAAAAATTATAGCTAAAATATTGTTATAAGAAAAATTAATACATATAGATAAGTGTGAATGTGAAATGTTGAAAAATAGAGAATTTATGCATATTTAAAATTTAAGCCGAAATTGCATGTGCTGAAATAAAATAATGGATTATGGCATCAAAATGTGTATTTCAGGTATAATATCATTATCCAATAAAATCCGGGAACACAGCATTGAAGGGCGAATAGCAGGTATAAGGAGGACAAAATGCTAGAAAGCGAAGTTTTAGACATAATATCATCAGAGATAAGAAACGGGAAAAAGGCGGCTATGGCAGTAATAACCCACGTTAGCGGGTCGTCTCCTAGAAAGGAAGGCTCCGTGATGGCCGTAATGGAAGGCGGAAAAACCGCGGGAACCGTAGGCGGAGGGGCGCTTGAGAACGAGGTCACCAGGAAGGCGCTGGAATGCATAAAAGCGGGCGAGAACGTCTCGCTCAGCCTTGAACTGAATGACGAAGGAGACCTTCACATGAAGTGCGGCGGAAGAGCCCAGGTTTTCATAAAGATTTTCATTCCAACAAAGAAGTTAATTATAGCCGGAGGGGGGCATGTCGGGCAGAAGGTGCATGAATTTGGAAAGGCTATGGGATTTCATACAGTTGTACTTGACGATAGGGAGGAATACTGCAGCCGCGAGCTTTTCCCAGGTGCAGACGAGCTGATACCGGGAGACATCTACGAGAACATGAAAGCGTACAATATAGGAGAGACCTGCCATATAGTGATAGTCACAAGGGGGCATTCATACGACGAGCAGGCACTTGAGGCCGGCATAGGCAGGGGGGCCGCGTATATAGGGATGATAGGCAGCAAGGCAAAGACACAGGCTGTATATGAAAACCTCCTTCAAAAAGGGGTTTCAAAGGAGGAGCTTGCGAATGTGTATGCTCCAATAGGAATAGACATGGGAGGGGGTACTCCCCATGAGATAGCACTTGGGATACTGGCCGAGATAACTGTTGTCACAAACGGGGCAAGGCCCGTCCACATGAGGGACAAAAAGGGAAGGATAGTGCTGGAGTAGGGCATACAAAAAGCACCCGGATAAAAATCTCGGGTGCTTAACTATGTGTATTTTAAGTTATTGTCACTGCATATTAATTGTATTCAACCTGCATAAGGCAAAGGCCGCTTGACTCAGCCATAGGGCCAGCTACAGACCTGTCTTTTCCCTGAAGTATTTTAGCCACGTCCTCAGGAGATATCTCCCTTTTTCCAACCCTTAAAAGAGTTCCTGTGATTATCCTCAGCATGTTGTGAAGGAATCCGTCACCCTCGTATGTCACGTATATCAAGCTTCCTTTTTTGGACACCGATATGTTCATCATAGTCCTCTTGCAGCTCTTCTTTTTTGACTTCATTGTTGTGAACGCGTCAAAGTCGTGAGTTCCAAGAAGGTAGTCTGCAGCCCTTTGCATAAGAGCTGTGTCGATGTTGCCATTGACATAGCTTGTGAACTTTCTTGAGAACACGTCCTGATGGGCTCCGTTGTCTATAGTGTATCTGTATATCTTTGATTTTGCATTGTGTCTTGAATGGAACCTTTCAGAGGCCTCGTCTATATAAGTGAGGGCTATGTCCTCAGGCAGGTAGTGGTTGATGTAAGACATCATCTTGCCAGTCTCCATGTCAGACTTAGTGAAGAAATTGCATATAAGCGACTTGGCGTGAACGCCCTTGTCAGTCCTCGAGCAGCCTATAACGTTTATATTCTCGCCTGTCATCTTTGAAAGAAGATCTTCAAGCTTTCCCTGTATCGTGTTGTCGTTGTCCTTCAGCCTCTGCCATCCAGAGTACCTTGTTCCGTCAAATTGTAAAGACATTTTAATATTTCTCATAGCATCTCCCGTATAAATTTATTTTAAAGCGTCAGGTACTTTGGCCTCATATCATGCCGGCAGTACTGCGCCTTATGCCCAAATTCAGTATTGTAGTAAATAATGGGTTAGAATCTTCCTATTGAGCCCTAGATTATTATATACTATATATGTGAAATAAAAAAGCATTCAGCGTGAATTAATGCGCTACTCAACACAAAATAGAACATACGAACACGAAAGGAAAATCAAATGGACATAAAAGACATAAAGATAATACACGAGGACAAACACATAATAGTGGCCGAGAAGCCGCCCAAGGTTCCTTCGCAGGGAGATCCAAGCGGAGACCCCGACATGCTTACACTTCTTTGCACGCACATAAAAAGTGAGCATCCCCAGGCCAAAAACCCGTATATAGGGCTTGTGCACAGGATAGACCGCCCGGTGGGAGGGGCGATGGTGTTTGCAAAGACAAAAGAGGCCAACGCCCACCTTTCAAAGCAGATGCAGGAGAAGACATTCAAAAAGTACTACATGGCTGTGGTGTGCGGAGTTCCTGAAAATGAAAGGGGAGAGCTTAGGGACATACTTGTGAAAAACGCAGAGACAAACATGTCGAGGGTCGTAAAGGAGAAAAGGGGCAGGGCCAAGGAGGCAGTGCTTGAATACGAGGTGCTCCAGACTGTAGATGACGAGAAGGAAGGGCTTCTCAGCCTTCTCAAGGTTGAGCTTAAGACCGGAAGGCACCACCAGATAAGGGTTCAGCTTTCCCATGCGGGATTCCCAATATGGGGAGACACCAAGTACAACAAGGCATTCACCAAAAGAAGGGGATGGACACAGATAGCGCTTTGGTCGCACAGCCTGAGATTCACGCATATGAAAGCTAAAAAGCCTTCAGAATACGTGTCGATGCCTCCCGATGAATTCCCGTTTGCACTGTTTAAAAAAGAAGAGCAGCAGTGAATTATACGGGAATGAAAATTGCATTCCTGTATACAGACAAACTTAATATTATATAAAAAAAATGTTAAATGATTGCTAAATTGTGAAACTTGCACTATAATAGCATTTAAACAATAAAGAGGCGTTGAAGGATAGCAGTAGATGAAGTTTTCAGTTGCAGAGAGCCGGTGGGTGGTGAAAATCGGCATGAAGCTCTTCGAATCCGATCCCGAGCCCTGCAGGGGTTAAAAAACCTGCGGCGTATGTCTGCGTTAAAGACTAAGGCACAAGCTATAGTATTTATAGTTGTGTGCAAAACAAGGTGGTACCGCGTGGAATCGACAATCTC
This sequence comes from Peptoclostridium litorale DSM 5388, assembly GCF_900141635.1. Taxonomy (GTDB): domain Bacteria; phylum Bacillota; class Clostridia; order Peptostreptococcales; family Peptostreptococcaceae; genus Peptoclostridium; species Peptoclostridium litorale. The sequence continues at coordinate 117,681 of NZ_FSRH01000011.1, forward strand.
CGCCCTTGACATAGTCAAGGGCGGTTTTTTATATTCCAAAACATTTGCTCTGCCTGCAGGAAGAGCAAATGTTTTTGGATTAGAAGACATACATTGCTATGGACAACAGCAGTAAAAAGAATATTAGGACAGTACGAAATGGTGTTTTTGCAAAGAATTAATGCCATTAAATTGATAAAATGCAAATAAATACAAGGAAGGAGTGCATGATATGGAGCTCATAAGGGATTTTGGAGTTGAATACGAAGATTTTTTAAGGGACGAGTCCAGGATAACGGGCAGGGCCGATTCGATATCTTTCCCGAAGAACGAAAAACAGGTTCAGGAAATAATGTATGCAATGCACAATCAGGGCATACCCGTGACTGTCCAGGGTGCAAGGACTGGAATAGCAGGGGGGGCCGTTCCGGACGGCGGACACATAATGAACCTCACAAGGATGAATAATATTACTGGAATGAGATATGATAGTGAAAACGGGAGGTTTTACATCAGCGTTCAGCCGGGTATGCTACTTTCGGAGCTAAGGGAGACGCTTTCCAAAAAGAGTTTCGACACATCGCTGTGGGACGAGACTTCAAAAGATGCCCTTGAAACTTTAAGGGAGTCGGGCGAGAAGTTTTTTACACCGGACCCTACTGAGGCAACGGCTTCAATAGGGGGATTGATAGCATGCAACGCTTCCGGGGCAAGATCTTTTAAATACGGCTCCACAAGAAACCACATTCAAAGGATAAGTGCTGTGCTTGCAAACGGAGAAGTGGTGTCGCTTGAAAGGGGAAAGGACGTAATAGCGGGAGGAGAGCTCAAGCTTAAGACCGAATCGGGCAAGACGGTTAAGGCTGACATAATGAGATACGGCATGCCAAATGTCAAAAACGCTTCTGGATACTATTTCAAGGACAAAATGGACGTACTTGACCTTTTCATAGGCTGCGAGGGCTCACTTGGGATAGTCACTCAGGCCGAGCTTGTTCTTTTGGACCATCCGGATAAGATATACGCGCTTACTGCATTTTTCACCGATGAAAAAAGGGCCCTCGAATACGTAGAGGAGCTCAAGGAGAGTGCACACGTTCCGGCTTCGATAGAGTATTTCAACGAACAGGCGCTGGACCTTATAGGCATACAAAAGGAAAAGGGAGGAAGCTTTTCTCAGATTCCGGACTTTCCAAAGGAGGCAGTGTGTGCGGTATACACCGAGTACCACGGAAAGTGCGAGAAGGAGTGCATGGAAGCGGCGTTTGAATACGGAAACACAATGGAAAAATGCGGGGCAAACGAGAAGAACACATGGCTTGCAATGAACAACATATCAATGGAAGGGCTTCACGCATTCAGGCATGCGGTTCCCGAGATAGTAAACATGATGATAGACGAGCGTAGAAAGGAATATCCCCAGCTTACAAAGCTTGGAACCGACATGGCCGTTCCAAAGGGCCGCCTTTTCGACGTCATGGACATGTACAACAGTGATCTAAAGAGGGAAGGGCTAGAGTCTGCGATATTCGGCCACATAGGGGACAACCACCTCCACGTGAACATAATACCTAGAGACCCGGATGACTACGCAAAGGGCAAGAAGCTCTACGAAAGCTGGGCCGAAAGGGTATGCGAAGTAGGAGGAACGGTGTCTGCCGAGCACGGCATAGGAAAGCTAAAGATCGCGCTTCTGGAGAAGATGTACGGCAAAGAGGGAATAGAGAGCATGAAAAACATAAAAAGTGCTCTCGATCCAAAGGGCATATTGTGCAGGGGAAACCTATTCACATAGAGAAAAATCAGAACGTTAATTAAGACTAAAATTAAGACTAAAAAAATGAAAGGCTGGTGATTGTGTGAACATAATAGTTTGTGTAAAACAGGTTCCGGCTACTAACGAAGTCAGGATGAACGAGAAGACAAACACTATAATAAGGGAAGGCGTAGAGTCGATAATAAACCCATACGACATGTACGCGCTTGAAGAGGGGATAAGGATAAGGGAAAAGGCGGGAGAAGGAAGAGTAACTGCCCTTAGCATGGGAATACCTTCGGTTACAGAGATGCTAAGAGAGGCAATGGCCATAGGGGCGGACGATGCGGCGCTTCTTAGCGACAGGAAATTCGCTGGCGCGGACTCGCTTGCAACAGCATACACGCTTTCTCTTGGCGTAAGAAGAATAGGCGATTTCGACCTCATAATATGCGGAAAGCAGGCAACAGACGGGGACACCGCGCAGGTCGGACCGAGCCTTGCCGAAAAGCTCGGCATTCCGCACATAACCTATGTGGACGAGGTAATTGATATATCTGAAGGCGTTATGAGGGTCAAAAGGGCTACAGACGAAGGCCACGAGGTCATAGACATCACTCTTCCGGCTGTTATGACAGTGGAAAAGGGGATAAACATACCAAGGCTCCCTTCGGTATACGGGCTCAGGGAGGCACTGAAAAGGGAAATACCGATATGGACTCACGACGACGTAAATGCGGACGGGACTATGACGGGGCTTGACGGATCGCCTACACAGGTTGTAAGGACATTCGTCCCTCAAAGCGACAAGGAGACTGTTGTGCTCGACGGAAGCTGCGAGGCCGACATTAAAAGGCTTGTGGACGATCTATTAGATGCAGGGATGATGAAGAGAGAGGGGGTCGAATTCTCTTGGGAATAAAAATAGACTTTAACAGATGCGTTGGATGCGGAGCCTGCGAGGGGGCATGTCCTTTCGGGGCAATGAACATGGAAGGCGGAAAGGCAGTTGCAGACATTGACAAGTGTACTCTTTGCGGGGCGTGCGTGAGCGCCTGCCCTGTGGATGCGATAGAGATAGAAAGGGCTGCGGTCAAAAAGGACCTTTCGGGATACAGGGGAGTATGGGTATTTGCAGAAAAGAGGGGCAGGGATTTTGCAGGGGTAACTTTCGAGCTCATAGGCGCCGCAAAGGAGCTTGCAGGCGAGCTTGGCAGCAAGGTTTCAGTCATAGCGCTTGGACACGACATGGAGGAGTGCACTGAAGAGCTTTTCGCATACGGGGCGGACGAGGCCTACGTGGTTGACAGGCCTGAGTTTGCGGACTTTAGCGACGAGATGTACTGCGACGCCGCGGTTCAGATAATAGAAAAGGAAAAGCCAGAGATACTTCTGATGGGCGCGACTGCATACGGAAGGTCTCTTGCTCCAAGGATAGCTTCAAGGCTTTGCACCGGGCTTACAGCGGACTGCACACAGCTTGAGATAGACAATGAGAGCGGGCTTTTAGTCCAGACGAGGCCTGCATTTGGCGGAAACATTATGGCTTCAATAGTGTGTCCAAACCACAGGCCTCAAATGGCTACGGTGAGGCCGAAAGTGCTTAAGATTCCAACTCCTGATTTTGCAATGAAGGGAAAGCTCATAGAGCCGGATGTTCACATTAAGGGAGAGCCAAAGGTAAAGATTATCGAGGCGATTAAAAAGGCTCAGGGAGCAAATATTGCGGACGCTGGAATAATAGTGGCTGCCGGAAGGGGAATAGGAAAGGCGGACAACATCAGGCATGTTAAGGAGCTTGCAGATGCTGTGGGCGGAGTGGTTGCGGCTTCAAGGCCTCTTGTCGACTCGGGCTGGATAGACTACAGCGCACAGGTTGGCCAGACAGGAAAGACAGTGGCTCCGAAGGTTTATTTTGCAATAGGAATATCGGGGGCAATACAGCACACAGCGGGAATGTCTTCTGCTGACATAATTGTTGCTGTGAACAGCGACAAGGAGGCTCCAATATTCGAGATTGCAGATTATGCAATAGTCGGGGATGCGGTTGAGGTCACTAAGGAGCTTGTTAAGGCGTTTAAGGGGAAGGTTAGATAAAGACGAAAGAAAATTAAATAGTGTCAATATAGAATCCAGCGGAATAAACAGCCGATAATCTTACGTTTTGAGATTTCTAACATCTTATGCGCGCTGAATTCGGGAATTTTGAAAACTCGCTTTGCTCAGACAGTCCAAAATTCCAGCGAATTCAGCTTTGCATTTCGATGAGAAACCTTGCAAAACTCCATAAAATCGGCCTAACCATTCCAGCTGGATTCTTTTATGTGTAGACAATGATAAGGATAAAATTTAGAAAATGAACAGAGAATGTAACTATGATTTTAAGATTTATAAAATATTAGTCATAAAAGAACTAAACTGTAAATAAATTCCCGTTATTCTTTATTTTGTATTATCGAAGGTGTATACTGTTAATTAGAACGCCAGTTTTTAAAATAAAAAGAGCTTTTGGATATATTTTATGTATTGTCTATCTCAAAAATTTTAATAGGTTTAAATAAAATCGAATTTTTTGAAATGATTTTGCACTATTATAGTGTAAATAACAAGTGAAGTGGAAGGGAGGACATTTATGAGATATGAGTTAACATTCAAATTAAAAGAAAACCATATTGACTTGGAATATAGAAAAATTATTATGAGCTTCTTTAAATCAGCGCTAACTGATCATGAAGGAGGTAAATATTTTGATTTGTTTTATGGCCATAAGGACATAAAAAATTTCACGTTTGGAGTGTTTTTTAATAAGCCAAAATTTAATAAAGATACTATTGAATTAGTACAAAACGACTTCAAAGTATTAATATCAACATCAGATAAAAAAATGGGCTTAGCATTATTCAATAGCGCTTTAAACAGAAAGTATATTCCATTTAAACTGAGTGGCGGAAATGAAATGCAATTTGTAAATGCTGTTATAAAAAAAGAGAAAACTATAGACTCAACGTCAAGGATCTTTAAAATATGTAGTCCGATATGCGTTAGAGAGCATGTTAGAGAAAGGAATAAAGACTATTATCATTCGATTGAAAGTGCAGAGTTCATTAAAAGACTCAAAGAAATAATAAAAAATCAACTTAAAAATCAAATAGATCTATCTGCTGGTGACATGCAAATAGTGCCTATTGATTGTAGAAAAACAGTCATCAAACATAATGGAATTTACATAGAAAGTACAATTGGTAAGATTGCTATAAATGCAGATGAAATCGTATTGAATGAAATCTATAAAAATGGGATCGGTAGCAGAAAATCTTCAGGATTCGGACTACTGGAGGTGATTGATTAAGACATGAAAAAAACTAATATGACAGGTGATTATGATACTAAGCTGATTGCAAGCGACTGGCGTTATAGTGCTATGATAGTAGGGCTTAAAAAATATTTTGATTTTTTTGATATTGAATTCAAAGCCAACAAGGACAAGGACTATATTGAATATAATGCGAAGGATATAACGGATAGTCGTTATCTGCAATTTGTAGAGCATCATTATAGAGAGTATATGCATCATAAAGTGATCGAGGATATATTTGAAAATGAGGAGATAAGCGAAGAACAAAGCAAGTTGATAAATAAAAAGCTTAAAGGCAATGCAATGATGGAAAAAACATTTGCAAAGCTTACATATGAAGATAAAAAAGAGATTTTAATGAGAATTGATGAAAACCGGGAGGCCATAATTAGAGAAACGTATCGTAATGGAATTCATATGTATAGAAAATTCGCTAATGAAAATTCTCTATTTGCGGAAAAAGAGAAAACATGCAGATTAAAAGGCTATTATGTAGACCCAGGTAGAAAAACCAAATCAGTATCATATATGAATGATTATAATACCTTCATATTCGAGGATGAACCAGAATTTGATTTTATACCATTTGCGTTTACGAAGTCTAGTGAGTCCATTTTCATCAATAACAATTATAATCTCAGAACTTTATATGAAACAGCCAGAAAACTAGAAGATGTATTTACAGAACATAGGGAAGAGGTTGGTAAGAGTACTAGAGAGCTGCTATTTAATTATAAGCAGAATGCGGCTACTTTTATTGATTATGATGTTGAAGTCATAACAAAAGATATAGATGTCGATTACTATAAAACACTATATATTAGGAAACCTGCAATCGAAATATTCAAAGCAATTAACAATTACAAGTGTATGATGTTTACTAAAAAGATTGGGAAAGATTACTATATTGATATCCAAAAAGAAGTTACGAACAGCATACTGAATTTATCGCACATCGATAAAATAATAGAGATGCTTCTTAAAGAAAAAACGGGTAGGGCTGGAGGTCTTATTCATATAAATTCATTGATATATGGAGGGGATAAGATGGATCAGAAAATGAAAAGTGCTTATGGAACGGCACTAAAATTAAAAGAAAAATTCAAAAAAGAAAGTAAACTAAACAAGATTGATAGTTATAGACAAAGGTTGATAAGTGCTATAACACTTAAGGATTATGACAAGTTTTGTGATGTATTAATTCAAATGTCAGCCTATTCTCAAATTCCATTTAGCTTTAGTTTTGATCTTTTCGAAAATTTTGAAGAAAATAAAAATGTAGCTTATACATTTATTAATGCTTTAGGAATAGAGCCGCGTAAAGAAGGTAAAGAAAGCGAGGAGGTATAAAATGGAGAAAAATGCATTAACGCTAACAGTCGTTGCAAATATGACAGCTAACTTTGGACAAGGGTTAGGGAATATATCCTCTGTTCAAAAAACTTTTAAACGAGGCAAGGCGTATTCAATCAGAACGAGAGAAAGTTTAAAGAATGCCATAATGGACCAGGGTTTATTGTATAAGGATCTTCAAGTTGTTGTTGACGGTGCAACCCAAAAACATGTATCAGAAGAAGTAAATAATAGTAATTGTCGCGCGCTTGAAGGTGGCTATATGAACACGGGAAAAGTAACTTATAAAAGAAACAGTTCTTTTTATTTTACTGATGCCATATCTTGCTATGAATTTATAAATGAGCCAAGATTCCAAAACAACTTATACCAGGCATCTAAATTTGCAGAACAAGAAAACCTGAATCTTCAAGATGAAGCAAAAAAATGTGGACTGATGCCTTATCAATATGAATATGATAAAGGCTTGAAAATATATAGTTTTACAATTGATCTTGAAAGAGTAGGAGTAGATGAAAATTTTAAAATGGAAGCTGAGAATGCAGAAAAAGTTGAAAGGGTAATATCGACAATTAACGCAATAGAGGGACTCTCTTTAGTGGTTAAGGGAAGTCTAGATAATGCAGAACCTATTTTTGTAGTCGGTGGTTTATCTAATAGGAAAACGCATGTCTTTGAAAATGTCGTAAAAATTGAAAATGGAAAGCTTGTTTTAACACAAGATTTGATTGATCGTGTAGAATCAGGTTTTTCAGCAGCTATACTGGAGACAGATTTAATTAAGAACGTAAAAGAAGTTAAAGAAGCGCTAAATACTGAGAGTATGTTTAAATTCTTTGAAACAATCAGAGAAGATGTCAAGAGCTATTATGGAGTCTAATATGAAAGCGCTTAGAATAAAACTACGCCAAGCACAAGCTTCTTACAAGAAACCTGAAGTAAACGAAAATAAAATGACATATCCATTGCCACCATTTTCAACAGTCATTGGTGCTATCCATGATGCATGCGGCTTTAAAACTTATAAACCGATGGATATAAGTATTCAGGGTGAATATAATTCACTGCATATGAGACCCTATACAGATCATTGTTTCTTAAATAGCCTGCAAGATGACAGGGCTATTTTAGTGAGATTAAGAAAACCAGAATTTTTATCTAAGGCATTTGACAAGGTAGCAGAAGCAAAGAAGAGTCAGGGAAATAGCTTTGAAAAAGAGATTACAGTGGATGTGCACAGCAGAAAATTATTAGATGAATATCAGTATTTGAGAAGATTAAAGCGTCAATTTGATGAAATTAAAAAAAATGAAATCAATCCCCAAAAGAAAGAATTGGATGATAAAAAGAAGGCACTCAAAAAGGAGTTAACTTCTTATGAAAAAGGTTCTTCCGAATTTGCAAGATTAAAGGATCAAATCAAAGAAATTGACCGTTTGAAAAAGGAACTCGAAAACAATCATAAGAATAGGGTCAAAATGGAATATGAGATACCCTATTCTTATTTCAAATCGGTTACCACCTCACTTAAATACTATGAATTGCTGACAAACATAGAACTGCTCATCCACATAAGATGCGAAGATTTGGATATATTGGAAATCATTTACAACAAAGTCTATAATATACGTTCATTGGGAAGAAGTGAAGATTTCGTGGAGGTAACAAATGCTGAAATAATTGAATTGAAAGAATCCATCACAGAAGAAATTGAGAGTTCTTATTCTGCATATATTGACTGGGCATTAATTGACGATGGTTCAGTATGCGTTTCAGAAAAACAGGATATCACAGCCCAGGGGACTACCTACTATATAAATAAAAATTATGAAATTATAGATAACCAAAGGATATTTGATAAAAAGAAAGTGGTTTATACATCTCAATATTCGGTTGATGAATCGGCGCAGAATTTATTTGTTGATGAATTCGAAAATAAAAAATACATCGTTAACTTTGTTTGATTTTGATGATAAAGGTGGTTTTAGATTGGATTTAAACAATTATAATGCAAAACCTCACATTTCAATAGAACAACATAATATTGATCTACTAAATAGAGCAAAGAAGTTGAAAGAACTTAATTACATTTCAGATAAAGCCTTATTCCTGTTGGAACAAGCTTGTTATTATCATGATTTAGGAAAAATCAATCCCTATTTTCAAAATAGAGTTATCAATGGGGGCAAATTCAATAAAGAAAATGAATTTGCACATAATTTAGGGTCTGTATTTTTCATAAATAAGGATCAATATGAAGAATCGGATTATGTAGTTATTGCAAATGCCGTTTTGAATCATCATAATTATGTGAAAAATTATGATGAGCTACAAAAAAAAGATGTGAGAGAACAGATACTAAAACAATTACAAGAAATGGATATCGAAAAAATATATAGAGTCACAAAAAAAACAGTATTAAAATTGCTTCATAGCAGAGAAGATGATTTAAATATTCTAGTTAAAGGATTACTTCACAAATGTGATTATTCAGCAAGTGCAGGCATCGAAATAGAGTATAAAAATGATTTTTTGAATGAGGGGTTAAATACACTTTTATCAGACTGGAAAAAAGAACGCGAAAATGCTGATTGGAAGGAATTGCAAAGATTTTGTATATCCAAAGCAGATTCACATATTATGATTACGGCACAGACTGGCATGGGTAAAACGGAAGCTGGACTGCTTTGGATTGGAGATTATAAAGGATTTTTCATTCTACCTTTAAAAGCAGCAATTAATGCAATCTATGATAGAATTCGAAAAAAGATCCTTTATAAAAATGAAGCATTATTATTTGAGAGGCTGACGCTGCTACATTCTGATTCCATAAGCATACAAAAAACAGCAGCGCAGGAAATGTCACGGGAAATGGAACTGGAAGATTATTATGCCCATAGTAAGCAGTTATCAATACCTTTAAACATTGCGACATTGGACCAAATATTTAATTTTGTTTTTAAGTATCCAGGTTATGAGTTGAAACTCGCAACACTCTCATATTCCAAAATAGTAATCGATGAAATTCAAATGTACAGCCCAGATCTGCTCGCATATCTCATATATGGAATGAAAAGAATCAGTAGTATAGGCGGTAAATTAGCAATCATGACAGCAACATTAGCGCCATTTGTAAAAAAAATAATCAAGGAAAAAACAAAGATCAGATTTGAAGAAGGCGTGTTTTTTAATGATATTAAGAGACACAATATCCAGGTCATTAAGGATGAAATAAGTGCCAAGTATATAAGCGACAAAATTAGTGAATTAATCAATGTATCGAAATCTTCAAAGGTACTAGTGGTTTGTAATACTGTGAGAAAAGCCCAAAAAATGTATGAAGAATTATCGAAATTAGAAATAACTGAGAATATTAATCTTTTGCATAGCAAATTCACTAAAATGGATAGGGCATTGAAAGAAAAAGAAATAATTGAATTTGGTAGAACACTTCAAAAAGAAGGTACAATCCATATGGATAATGGCATTTGGATTTCTACACAAATTGTTGAAGCGAGCCTTGATATTGATTTTGATTATCTGTTTACTGAATTATCAGAGCTAAATGGCCTGTTTCAAAGATTAGGTCGATGCAACAGACAAGGATTAAAAAGTAGCAGTCTTCCTAATTGTTTTGTTTTTACAAAGATTAATTCGCAAATAATCAGAAAACCTAACTCTAGTCGAGGTTTTATTTATGAAGATATACATACATTATCAAAATCGGCTATAGAAAATATCTCGGGAATTCTAACTGAAAGAGAAAAAAATACAGTTATAGATCATACTTTTTCTTATGAAAATCTAAAAGATAGTCAGTATTATCATGATTTTAAGTATTACTATGAAAAGGTCGAAGATTTGTTTCCCGGAAGTAAGGATTTTAGTGAAACGGTACGGGAATTTAGAGATATACAATCATGTGATGTGATTCCATATCCTGTATATGAGCGCTATAAAGAAGAGATAGAAAGCATTTATGAGAAGTATGAGGAGAAGTCGATCAAGTGGATAGAAAGAAAAGATCTGATAGATGATATGAGAAATTATACCATGCCAATGGATATGAATATACTTTTCTCTAAAAAATCAAAACAATATGGAGTGATTAAAAAAACATTTAAAATAAATAAATTTACTGAAATTTATATAATCCAATGTGAGTATGATGAAAACATTGGTTTTAAAAGGCTTCTATGTGAAGAAACAGTCGTAAATAATTTTCTTTAATCAATTTATGAATAAGGTGATCATGTGGAAAAAGATATAACTGGGATGGATATTTATTATTATAATGTTTGTATAAAAAAATTATGGTATTATTCAAAATCTATAAGCATGGAACATGGAAATGAAGATGTTTCAATTGGGAAGATGTTAGATTCAGATTCTTACAAAAATGAATATAAAAATATAAGAATAAATAATACCATCAATATTGATTTTATTAAATCAAAAAGAGAAATTCATGAAATTAAAAAAAGTAATAGCATTGAAAACGCATTTATATGGCAAGTGAAATACTATATTTACTATTTAAGAGGAAATGGTGTAGAAGTTAATAAAGGTGTTATTGATTATCCGTTATTAAAGAAAAAAATAGATGTGTTTCTTGAAAAAACTGATTATGAAAGAATTGAAAATATGATTACACGTATTAATTTTATAAAAAGCAGTCCAGTGCCCTGCCAAGTTGAAAAAATGAAAATATGCGGTAAATGTGCATATTATGATTTATGCTTTATATAGATAAAAAAATAATTTCAACTTAAACAAATAAATCTTGATTGGAGATATAAAATGAAACAAACATTTTATTTTTTTAATGAAGGACGAATATCAAGAAAAGATAACACTTTGATTTATAAAAATCTTGAAGGCGATAAAAAAGTATTGCCTATAGAAACTATTTCAGATTTGTATATAATGACTGAAATGGACTTTAATACAAAGCTGATTAGCTTTTTAGCCAAGTATGGCATTACTGTGCATTTTTTTAATTATTATGATTTTTATGTAGGTAGCTTTTACCCACGAGAAAAATTAGTGTCGGGAGAATTATTAATAAAGCAGGTCTCACATAATGAAGATATATTCAAGAGACTAGAAATTGCAAAAGAATTTGTTGGTGGTGCAGCAGATAATATATATAGAAATTTACGTTATTATAATGAACGAGAAAGAAATCTTGAACTATCAATGAATACGATTGATCATCTAAGAAGGAAAATTAATTTTTGTGAGTCTATTAACGAGTTAATGGGAATAGAAGGAAATATCAGGAAAGATTACTATAAGTGTTTTACAACTATAATAAATGGGGATTTTGACTTTGAAAAAAGGGTTAAAAGACCGCCAGACAATGTTATCAATACGTTAATATCCTTTGTGAATTCAGTGATTTATACAAAAGTTTTAAGTCAAGTTTATATGACACAACTAAATCCAACTGTTAGCTACTTACATCAATCTGGAGAAAGAAGATTTTCACTTTGTTTGGATTTAGCTGAAATATTTAAACCACTTATAGGGGATCATATAATTTTTTCTCTGCTCAATAAAAATCAAATAACTGAAAATGATTTTACCGAAGAATTGAATTATATGCATTTAAAGAAAAAAGCGACACAAACAATAATGGTTGAAATTGATAAAAAATTAAAATCAAAGATTATGCATAGAGAATTAAATAGAAAGGTTTCTTATGAGTATTTAATAAGGCTAGAATGCTATAAATTAATTAAGCACCTTATTGGAGAAAAAGAATATAAAGCATTTAGGATTTGGTGGTGATACAATGTATGTTATATTAGTATATGACATAAAGTTAGATGAAAAAGGCAAGCGTGTATTACCTAAAGTATATAAAATATGCAAAAAATATTTAATTCATATACAAAATTCTGTTTTCGAAGGCGAATTATCCAAATCTCAAATATTTCAATTAAAGAGAGAATTAAGTGTACACACAAGAGATGATTTGGATTCAATCATTGTATTTAGTAGCAGAGAAAAGAGATGGCTAGATAAAGAATTTTGGGCATTAAAAGATGATGCGACATCTAATTTTTTATAATTGTCGATGTGCTATGGTGAGAATAAGCCAGGACATCGACAATATAAGTAATACCAAACATTACATAGAAAAATTATTTTACAAAAAGAGGGTAATAGATATAAAACAATCAATAAAACTGAGGTCGACAAATCATATGTATCAAACCATTGAATTTACTAGTATAGATCACTACGGATTGAAATCTAACCATATTGGAATGTAAATGTAGGT